>NZ_ASZV01000047.1:0-592110 GCF_000442475.1 Ralstonia sp. AU12-08
CGGGTGGGTCAGGATTCGGTGCAAATCAACACGCAGGCGCTAGCCAGTGAACTCGGCATCGGCTTGGAGGAAGCTGAAACCCTTGTGGACGCGGAGATTTTGCCGAACGAAAGCAACGACGGCGGTTTGGTTTACTCCCACACCCTCTACGCGGAACAGGTCGCCTCGCCCGAGCTCGCCAAGAAGCTGTTGGATAAATTCGGCACGCTGAGCATCGAATTGCCATCGAACTTCTACGACGGGGTCCACTGGTCGCCCTACGACTAAGGTCTGGGGAAACAGCGGCGACGCCTGCTTCCGCTTAGCCAACACCTATTCGAAAAAAAACACCGGTCCCCCGCTTAATCGGGGCAGACCGGTGTCTATACGTCTCAACAGCGGGACCTGGTACAGACTTTTTTGTACAGGTACAAACTTTTTTGTACAGGTACAGACTTTTTTGTCTCCCGTTATCTTTTTTGCACAGCGACCGTGTTTACTCGACTGTGACCGACTTGGCGAGGTTCCGCGGCTTATCCACATCCGTCCCACGCGCCAGTGCCGTGTGATACGCCAGCAGCTGCAGCGGCACCACGTGCAGGATCGGCGAGAGCTGGCCGTAGTGCTCCGGCATGCGGATCACCTGGATGCCGTCGCTAGAGTGGATTTGCGTATCGGCATCGGCAAACACGTACAGCTTGCCGCCGCGTGCGCGCACTTCCTGGATGTTCGACTTGAGCTTTTCGAGCAGTGCGTCGTTCGGGGCCACCGTCACCACGGGCATCTGTTCGGTCACCAGTGCCAGCGGGCCGTGCTTGAGTTCGCCGGCCGGGTAGGCCTCAGCGTGGATGTACGAGATTTCCTTGAGCTTGAGCGCGCCTTCCAGGGCGATCGGGTAGTGCAGGCCACGGCCCAGGAACAGCGCATTCTCACGACGGGCAAACTCTTCCGACCACGCAATGATCTGCGGCTCCAGCGCCAGCACGGCGTTCAGTGCAGACGGCAGGTGGCGCAGGTGGCGCAGGGCGTCTTCTTCCTGCGCGTCGCTCAGATGGCCGCGCAGCTTGGCAAACGTCAGCGACAGCATGTACAGCGCAGCCAGCTGCGTGGTGAACGCCTTGGTGGAGGCCACGCCAATCTCGGTGCCGGCGCGCGTGAGGAACTTGAGTTCGGTCTCGCGCACCATGGCGCTGGTCGCCACGTTGCAGAAGGCCAGCGTGTGCGTATGGCCCAGCTCGCGTGCGTGGCGCAGTGCGGCCAGCGTGTCGGCGGTCTCGCCCGATTGCGAGATCACGACGACCAGCGCGTTCGGGTTGGGCACCGTCTCGCGGTAACGGTATTCGCTGGCGACTTCGACCTGCGTCGGAATCTTGGCGATCGACTCCAGCCAGTACTTGGCGGTGCAGCCCGAGTAGTAGCTCGTACCGCAGGCCAGGATCAGCACGCTGTCAACCTTGGAGAGCACCTCGGCTGCGCGCGGGCCGAACAGATCGGGGCCAAAGCCCTGAATGCCTTCGAGCGTGTCGCCCAGGGCGCGCGGCTGCTCGAAGATTTCCTTCTGCATGAAGTGGCGGAACGGACCGAGTTCCACCGCTGCTGCGTACGTGCCGACTTCCTTGACCTCGCGTTCGACCGGGCGGTCGTGCGCGTCCACCACGGTGAAACCCTCGCGGGTGATTTCCACCACGTCGCCTTCTTCCAGATAGGCCATGCGGCTGGCCGTACCGGCTACGGCCAGCGCGTCGGAGGCGAGGAACGATTCGTTCTCGCCCAGGGCCACCACCAGTGGCGAGCCGGCACGCGCGCCCACCACCACGTCGGGGTTGTCGCGGGCAAACACGGCAATGGCATAGGCACCATGCAGGCGCTTGACCGACGCGCGCACCGAGGCAAACAGGTTGCCGCGCGTGGCGCTGCTCGGGTACGTATAGGCTTGGTGGATCAGGTGGGCGACCACCTCGGTGTCGGTCTGCGATTCAAAGCCGTAGCCGACGGCCTTGAGCTCGTCGCGCAGCGCTTCGTAGTTCTCGATGATGCCGTTGTGCACCAGGGCGATGGTGTCGCCCGAGAAGTGCGGGTGCGCATTGACGGTATCCGGCTTGCCGTGCGTGGCCCAGCGCGTGTGGGCGATGCCGATGGCGCCGTCCAGGTGGCTGGTCTGCGCCTGCGTGTCGAGGTCGGCCACGCGCGACACGGTGCGCGCGCGCTCAAGCTGGCCATCGCGCTGCACGGCAACGCCGCACGAGTCATAGCCGCGGTATTCCAGGCGGCGCAGTCCTTCGATCAGGACGGGAACGATATTGCGCGTGGAAACCGCGCCGACGATACCGCACATGTTGATTTCTCCAGTTTGAGCACGGCGCCGTTGTGCGCCGCACTCGGTATGCATTCAGTATCGATGCTCGTGCGCTGCAGCGGCATCCGCTGTTCGGCGCAGGAGAACAGCTGTCAGGCGTCCTTCTTCTGCTTGACTGGGCGCTGCCAGCTGTCAATAGTGACTTGGCGCGCACGCGAGACCGTCAGCTTGCCCTCCGGCGCATCCTTGGTCAGCGTCGTGCCGGCACCCAGCGTGGCACCCTTGCCCACGCGCACCGGCGCCACGAGCTGTGTGTCGGAGCCAATGAAGGCGTCGTCTTCGATGATGGTGCGGAACTTGTTCGCGCCGTCGTAGTTGCAAGTGATCGTGCCCGCGCCGATGTTCACGCGCGAACCCACCGTGGCATCGCCCACATAAGCGAGGTGGTTGGCCTTGCTGTGCGCGGCCACCTGGCTGTTCTTCACCTCGACAAAGTTGCCGATGTGCACATCTTCGGCCAGCTCGGTGCCCGGGCGCAGGCGCGCATACGGGCCGATGCGCGAGTCGGCACCCACCTTGGCCTGCTCGATATGGCAGAACGGCAGAATCTCGGTGCCGGCGTCGATGGTCGCGTTGCGGATCACCGCGTTGGCGCCGATGTGCACACCGTCGCCCAGCGTGACGTTGCCCTCAAAGATGCAGTTGACGTCGATCACCACATCGCGCCCGCACGACAGCTTGCCGCGAACGTCGATGCGCGCCGGGTCGACGAGCGTGACGCCGTCTTCCAGCAGTTGCTGCGCGAGGTTGCGCTGGTGAATGCGTTCCAGCTCGGCCAGTTGCACCTTGCTGTTCACGCCGAGCGTTTCCCATTCGGCCAGCGGGTGTGCGGAGGTGATGGGCACGCCATCGGTGGCGGCGCGCTCGATCACGTCGGTCAGGTAGTACTCACCCTGCGCGTTGTTGTTGGATAGCGTGGCCAGCCACGTCTTGAGCTTGGCCGTCGGGCACACCAAGATACCGGTGTTGACCTCGTGAATGGCAAGCTGCGTTTCGTTGGCGTCCTTCTGCTCGACGATACGGGTGATGCGGCCGGCTGCGTCGCGCACGATGCGGCCATAGCCGGTCGGGTCATCCAGGTGTACGGTCAGCACGCCCAGGTGGTCCTGGCCGGCCGCGCCAACCAGCGCGCCCAGCGTTTCTGCACGGGTGAGCGGCACGTCGCCATAGAGCACCAGGGTGGGTACGCTCTCATCGAGTTGGTCGACTGCCTGCATGACGGCGTGGCCGGTACCGAGCTGCTGCTCCTGCGTCGCGAAGGTGACATCGGGCGCGCCGACCATCTCACGCACGCGCTCGCCGCCGTGGCCCACCACCACCACCAGGCGTGTCGGCGACATGGACCGCGCGGTTTCGATCACGTGGGCCAGCAGCGGTTTGCCGGCCAGCGGGTGCAGCACTTTCGGCAGGGCGGAACGCATGCGTTTGCCCATGCCGGCGGCAAGGATGACGATATTCACAAGGAGGTTCCTAGAGTGACTCGAAGCGATAGCCTGCGGCGGTGTCCCAAGCACGCACATGGCCACCCGGAACCTGCTGCCCGCCACCTCCCCTCAAGTTGGCTGAACCGCCTGCAAACCCTTCTATGGGGCGCATTTGCGGCGGATAAGACACAGATGAAAAATTTTAGCATGGGGCCTACCCCCCAACTGAACCCGTCAAATGGTCGAATTGTTGCAATTGCGCCATTGCCAGGCCGGCTAGGCCGCTGGCTGGTCGTGCTGGCGGCGGTCGTCTCGTTGGCCTGCCTGCAGGCGTGCAGCACCGTGAAAGTGGGCTACAGCCAGGGGGCGCGACTGACCTATTGGTGGATCGACGGCCAGTTTGACCTGCAGGACGCCCAGACCGGCCCCACGCGCGAGGCCATCACGCGCTTCTTTGCCTGGCACCGGCAAGACCAGCTGCCGCGCGTGGCAGCACTCCTGCGGCATGCGCAGGATGAATTGCAGCAACCCATGACAGCGCAGCAGATGCGCGCGTACCAGGACGCCTTCCAGCAGTTCGGGCGCGCCGCCTTTGACCAGGCCAAGCCCGATATCTCCCGTTTGCTGCTGAGCACCACGCCTGCCCAGCTTGCGCACGTGCAAAAGAAGCAGGCCGAAAGCAACGAGAAATACCAGCGCCGCTATCTGGGCAGCGACGCCCAGGAACGCATGCAGGCACGCCTCAAGAAAGTGATGGAAGACGCACGAATCGTGTATGGCAACTTCTCGTCCGAGCAGGAAGAGGCCATCCGCACGGCCATCGCCCCGATGGTGGACAGCACCCCGGCCCGGTATGAGGAGCGCATCGCGCGGCAGCAGGCGTGGCTGGCGCTGATTGCCCGCGTGCAGCAGGCTCGCCCCGATGAGACGACTGTCATGCAATGGCTCACCGCCTATGCCGACCAGTGGCAGCAGGCACCGGGCGAGCGTGGTGTGCACCAGCGCCTGCGCCGCGAGGCCGATACCGCCATGCTGATCACCATCGCCAACCTGACCACACCGCGCCAGAAACAGCATGCGCGCGAGCGCCTGCAAGGCTGGCTCAACGACGTACGCGATCTGATGCGAGAGGGTGAGGCTGGCGCCGCGCCTCAGGCGCAGAACAACTGAACGCGGCGATCAGTTTGCTGCAGCCTCGTCGGCGGCCGCTGCGTCGGACGGCTTGCGCTCAAAGCGCACGAATTCGATGCGGTCGTCATGCGAGCCCGCAAACACCAGCGGCGCCTGATCGTAAGAGGTCTGGCCGAACAGCGAATCCTCGCCGATCTTGGCCAGGCCCGTGCTCAGGCCGTTGAAGTCGAACAGCTCCGTATCGGCCAGGTGCGAAGGCACGACGTTCTGCAGCGACGCGAAGATCTTGTCGGTGCGGCCCGGATGCTGGCGCTCCCACTCCAGCAGCATCTCCTTGACCTTCTTGCGCTGCAGGTTTTCCTGCGAGCCACACAGGTTGCACGGGATGATCGGGAACTCCATCGCACGGGCGTAGGAGGCAATGTCCTTTTCCGCGCAGTACGCCAGCGGGCGGATGACGATGTGGTCGCCATTGTCGGTGGCCAACTTGGGCGGCATCGCCTTCATCTTGCCGCCAAAGAACATGTTCAGGAAGAACGTGTTGACGATGTCGTCGCGGTGGTGGCCCAGCGCGATCTTGTTGGCGCCCAGCTCCTTGGCGGTGCGGTAGATCACACCACGGCGCAGGCGCGAGCACAGCGAGCACGTGGTCTTGCCCTCGGGCACCTTCTCCTTGACGATCGAATACGTGTCCGCCTCGACGATCACGTACTCCACCCCCGTCTTCTTCAGATAGTTGGGCAGCACCTCTTCCGGAAAGCCCGGCTGCTTCTGATCGAGGTTCATGGCGATCAGCTTGAAGTTGACGGGCGCGCGCTTTTGCAGCGCCATCAGGATCGACAGCATCGTGTACGAGTCCTTGCCGCCGGACAGGCACACGAGGATGGTGTCGCCGTCCTCGATCATCTTGAAGTCGCCGATGGCGCGACCGACCGCCGACTGCAGGCGGGTTTCGAGGCGGTGGAAGTTATTGGAAAACGTCATGGCATGCTGACCCCGCCAGCGCTGAATAATGGCCGAACGGGCGTCAAATCGTGAGGAAAATCAGTATTTTAGCGTGCCCCGACGCCACGCGGGCGCACCGTCTGCAAGCTTGGACGAACCGGCCTAGAATCGTTTGCTTCATCCCCTGCCCAACACGGAGACAGCAATGCGGATTCTGGTACTCGGCGCCGGCGGCACCGGCGGCTATTTCGGCGGACGGCTCGCCCAGGCCGGCGCAGACGTAACCTTTCTAGTACGCCCGGCGCGGGCGGCACTGTTGCGCGCACAAGGTCTGGTGATCCGCAGCCCGGCGGGTGATGCGCAGTTGCCCGTCCAGATCATTACCGCCGACGAGGCTGCAGGATGGGCCCAACAACGGGGCCATGCCGATCTCATCCTGCTGAGCTGCAAGGCCTATGACCTGGACGATGCGATTGCTGCGATCCGCCCCACGGTGGGCGAGCGCACTGTCGTGCTGCCGGTGCTCAACGGGCTGGCGCATCTGGAGCTGCTGGATGCCGCGTTTGGCGAATCACGCGTGCTGGGTGGCCTGTGCCATATCAGCGCCACCACTGCGCCTGACGGTGCCGTGCTGCACCTGGGTTTTGGACAAGGCCCGGCGGCGCAGTCCATCACCTTTGGCGAGCGCACGCCGCACGCCCCGCGCGAGCGCACCGAGGCGATCCGCAACGTGTTTGCCACCGCCAGCTTTGATACGGTGCTGGCCGACAACGTGATGCAGGACATGTGGGAGAAGTTTGCCTTCCTGACCTCGCTGGCGTCGATGACGTGCCTGATGCGGGCCAACGTGGGCGAGATCGTTGCCACGGATGAGGGCCGTGCGCTGAACGAGGAGATGTTTGCGGCGTGCCAATCGGTGTCGGCTGCATCGGGTTACCCGATCCGTACGCAGGCGCGTGAGCGTGGTCAGTTGGTGCTGACGCAGGTGGGGTCACCGCTGACGGCATCCATGCTGCGGGATCTGGAGAACGGTGGCCGCGTGGAGGCGGCGCATATCGTCGGGGACATGCTGCAGCGGGGGCGCAAGCTGGGGGTGGATGTTTCGCTCCTGCGCGTGGCTTATGCGCATTTGCAGGCGTATCAGCAGCGGTTGTTGCGGGCTGCTGTTTGAGCGGTGGTGCTTTTGGGGAGGGTTGGGGCTTGGTGGTTCACCTCCCTTTCATCCCCTGCCGGGGCTGACTCACTTTCTTTGTCTTGCCAAAGAAAGTAAGCAAAGAAAGGCGCGCCCGAGATGGCGACCCCCTCCTTGAATTTCTGTCGCAGAGGGGAAGGGGAAAACTCGCTGCGCTCAGACAGTTCCCCTTCCTTTTTCCTCCCTGCAACAGAAATTCAAGGCGCCATCTAGGGCAGGGTACGGCCACACCATCTGTATGCGCGTGTTGCCGGCAGCGTTCATTGCTGCCAACCACCGCCTAGTGCTTGCATCAGGGCGGCGGAGTCCAGCAGGCGATCTGCGCGGCTCTGTACCTGTTGCAGCGTTGCTTGATCAACCTGGCGCTGCGCGTCCAGCAGCGTGAGCGTGCTGATGCCACCGGCGGCGTGGCGGGCTTGGGCGGCTTGCAATGTCTGCTGGGCCTGATCGGTTGCCAGCGCCCGCGCCTGCAGTGCTTGTGCGTCGTTGTGTACGGCGTGCAGGGCGTCGGCCACTTCCTGCAAGCCTTGCAACACGGTCTGCTTGTACGCCGCGCCTGCTGCGTCGTAGGCGGCTTCGGCCTCGCGCTTCTTGGCGCGCAGGGTGCCGCCATGGAAGATCGGCTGCGTGAGCGAGGCGCCCAGGTTCCAGATGCTGGAGCCGGCGCCCAGCACGTTGCGGAAACCCGTCGTCTCAGAACCCAACCCTGCGGACAAGGTGATCCGCGGGAACAAGTTGGCCGTGGCAACGCCCACGTTGGCGCTGGCTTCGTGCCACATCGCCTCAGCCGCGCGGATGTCGGGCCGGCGCTGTGCGAGCGTCGACGGCAATGACACGGGCAGCGGGTCTGGCAGGCGCAAGGCATCGAGCGTGGGCAAGTCCGGCAACCCTGCCCCTGGCTCACGACCAAGCAGCACCGACAACCGATGCCGCATCTGCGCGGCTTGCTGGGCGAGCGGTGGCAGTGTCGCCTCCGTCTGCGCGACGAGGGTGCGCTGCGAAAGCACGTCAACGTTCGCCACACCACCCAGGTTCAAGCGACGCTCGGTAATCTGGAGTTGCTTGCGCTGCTCGGCCACCAGCCGCTGCGTGGTGGCGATCTGCGCATCGAGCGAGGCGATGCGCACCACCGACGTCACCACATTGCCGGCGAGTGCCAGGCGTGCAGCTTCCAACTCATAGCGCTGCGTATCCACTTCCGCACGTGACGCTTCCAATGCCCGGCGCACGCCGCCAAAAATGTCCAGTGCATACGACACCGACAGCGACGCCGAGTACAACGTGAACGGCCCCGGCTTGGGCGTGTTGAAACCGAACGCTTCCGGGTTGACTTGCTGGCGCACGGCGGACACGGTGCCATCCACCGTGGGCAGCGCGTAGCCGAACTGCGCCTCGGCTTCAGCCTGGGCCTGGCGCAGGCGCGCCTCGGCCTGCATGACCGACGGGCTGGCACGCAGCGCTTCATCCACCAACGCATCAAGCGCGGGAGATTGAAACAGATGCCACCAATCGCCCGGCACATTTGCATCAGCCAAATGCTGCGCTTCACCACCAGGGATGGGCGCCGATGCCGTCTCGCGCGGCACGGGCTGTGCGGAGTAGCCTGATGCCACAGGCGCAGCAGGCGTCTTGAAGTCGGGGCCGACGGCGCAGCCACTCATCGCCAATGCGGAAACCAGCAGAACACCAACGGCCCGCTTACGACCCGCCAAAGCGCGACTGAACACCAACGCACACCCCCAGACGGTTTGGCCGTACCCTGCCCTTGATGGCGCCTTGAATTTTCGTAAGCGGGCGGAAAAAAGACGGGAAACTGTTTGAGCGCAGCGAGTTTTTCCCGTCTCCGCCCGGTTACGAAAATTCAAGGAGTCTTTCGCCATCTCGGGCGCGCCTTTCTTTTGCTTACTTTTCTTTGGCAAGACAAAGAAAAGTGAGTCAGCCCCGGCAGGGGATGAAACAGGGGATGGACCAACAACCCCGTTCCTGCAACGAATCAAGAGCGTTCGCATAGCCACCTCAATCCAGCGTCTTGCGATAAAACCGCAACGCAATACTCAGCACCACCACCGTAAACACCATCAACGGCCAGATGCTGGGCCACAGCTCAAACCACCCATTGCCCTTGAGCAAAATCCCACGCGTGAGCCGGTTGAAGTACGTCATCGGCAGCAGGTTTCCAATCACCTGCGCCCACTTCGGCATGCCCACAAACGGAAACATGAACCCCGAGAGCAAGATGTTCGGCAGGAAGTAGAAGAACGTGAGCTGAGTCGCCTGCAACTGGTTCTGCGCGAGCGACGACAGCGTGATCCCCACCGTCAGGCTCGCCACAATAAACAGCAGCGCAGACACGTAGACCATCCACACGCTGCCGACAAACGGCACCTGAAACACGAAGTACGCCATCAGCAGAATGATGGTCACCTGCACCAGCCCGATGAAGATGTAGGGCACGATCTTGCCCGTCATCACCTCCAGCGGATGCACCGGCGTGGCAAGCAGGTTTTCCATGGTGCCGCGCTCGCGTTCGCGCGTCATGGCCAGGCCCGTCATCATCACCATGGTCATCGTGAGGATGGTGCCCATGAGGCCAGGGATGATGTTGTACTGCGTGACGCCTTCCGGGTTGTAGAGCTTGTGGACGCGCACGTCGAATGGCGGCGCTGCACCGTTCGTGCCACCAGCCAGCGGTGCCAGCGCGCCCTTCATGTCCTTGTCGACCACGCCTTGCACCAGTTGCGAGAGTGAAGCCACCGCCAGGCCTGTCGCGGCCGGGTCTGTCGCATCCGCTTCCACCAGCAGCGAGGGCCTCTCACCGCGCACCAGCTTGCGCGTGAAGTCCGGCGGGATGGTGACGACAAACTGCAACTGCCCCTTGGCCAGCGCCTCGCGCCCCGCTGTTTCGTCGGGCAGGGTTTTGGCGAGGTCGAAGTAGTCGGAGTTGCGCATGCCGGCCAGGAAGCTGCGCGTGAACTCGCTCTGGTCCGCCGCAATGACACCGGTCAGCAGGTGCTTCGGATCCGCGTTGATGGCAAAGCCGAACAGGAACAACTGCATGATCGGAATGCCGATCATCATGGCGAACGTCACGCGATCCCGCCGCAGTTGCAGGAACTCCTTGAGCACCACGCTCCACCAGCGCTGGACCGAAAAGCGATTGCCGTTGAGGGTGATGCTCATGGCTGCGCTCCGTAGTTGTCGGACGAGCCGCGCATCATGTGGATGAAGACGTCTTCCAGGCCGGTGTCGATCGGCGCCACGCGCACGCCCGACTCACTGGCCAGACCGCGCAGTGTGGCCTCCAGTGCCTGCGCATCGGCGCCCGTCACGTGCAGCACGGAGCCAAACGCAACGGTCTGGTCCACACCAGGCTGGCCATCGAGCTTGCGCCCCAGGTCCACCAGATTGCCGCCCATCACCGACCACGTCGACAACCGCTGGCTGGCAATCACCTCGCTGGCGGTGCCTTGCGCCAGCAGTTCGCCATACGCGATGTAGGCGAGCTTGTGGCAACGCTCGGCCTCATCCATGTAGTGCGTGCTGACCAGCACCGAAATGCCTTGTGCAGCGAGGCGATGCAGTTCTTCCCAGAAATCGCGGCGGGCTTTCGGGTCGACACCGGCGGTGGGTTCGTCGAGCAGCAGCAACTCGGGTTGATGCAGCATGCAGGCCGCTAGCGCCAGCCGCTGCTTCCAGCCGCCCGACAACGCGCCCGCCAGTTGCTTGGCGCGCGAGGCCAGCCCCAGCGTCTCCAGCGCGTGGTCCACCGCTTCGCGCCGGTTGGGCATCTCATACAGGCGCGCAACGAAGTCAAGGTTCTCGCGGATGGAGAGATCGTCCCAGTACGAGAAGCGCTGCGTCATGTAGCCGACACGGCGCTTGATCTGAGCGGACTCCTTGAGGATGTCGTAGCCCAGGCAGGTGCCGCTGCCGCTGTCGGGCGTGAGCAGCCCGCACATCATGCGGATCGATGTGGTCTTACCGCTGCCGTTGGGCCCGAGAAAGCCAAAGATCTCACCGCGCGCAACCTGCATGGAGAGGTCTTTCACGACGTGCTTGTCACCGAAGTGCTTGTTCAGCCCACGCACGTCGATGGCGTAATCACGCCCACTCGCACCGCTGCCGTTGTGATTGCCCGAGGTGGTCATTGCAACGTCACCTCAACGGGTTGCCCCGGGCGCAGCTTGGGGCCATCGGCCGGCGTCGGACGGGCCTCCACCATGAAGACAAGCTTGTCGCGCGTGGTGTTGCTGTAGATCACGGGCGGCGTGTACTCGGCCTCGTTGGCAACGTAGGTGACAGTGGCGTTCACATCCGCCGCGCAGCCATCGCAGTGAATGCGCGCCGCCCGCCCCGGCTTGAGCGAACCAACCACGCCCTGGGGCACGAAGAAGCGCACCTTCACGTTGGCCGGCGGCAGCATGCGCACCACCGGGCTGCCGGCGCCCACCCATTCCCCTTCCCGGTACAGGGTGTCGAACACGAGGCCGCCTTGCGTCGCCTTCTGCGCCTTCTGGTCGAGCCGCCATTGCGCTTGCGCGACGGCGGCACGTGCCGCCTCAACCTGTGCCGCTTGCGCGCGAATCTGGTCATTGCGCGCCGGCAGTTGGGCGATGCGCAGCTGGTTGGTCAGTTCGCGCACGCGCTGGGCGTTGGTCTGTGCGGTGGAGCGGCTGGTATCGAGCTGCGCTTGCGGGATGCCGCCCGCGCGGAACTGCGCCTCATCGCGCGTGAGCTGGATGGCAGAGAGCTTGTCGGCCACCACCGCCTGCGCCAACTGCGCACGCACGGCATCCACTTCGGGCACACGCTTGCCGAGGTTCAGATCGGCCAGTTGTGCTTCGGCCGATTGCAACTGCGCCGCCGCCTGCTGGCGCGCTGCGGTTTCATCCACGGACTCGAGCACGAACAACGGCGCCCCAGTACTGACGGTCTGCCCGCGCTGCACGCCCAGGTGGTCCAGCCGCCCGCCTACGGGCGAGGCGACATAGACGAACTCGCCCTCTACATAGCCCTGATAGGTGTTGGCGTCCTGCTTCGCGCAGCCACTCAACGCTGCAACTGCCGCCGCCACTGCGGCCAGACACGCCGTTCTACCGTTCCACAACACTTGCCGCATACCGTGCTCCGCCGGAATGGATTGATGCGATTGACCCGCTGCAATGCCCTACTTGTGCGTCTTGTTCTTGGCCGCCTTGGTCGACTTGCCGCCGGCATCCGCTACCGCAGCGCCCGGGCCGATGCCGTGCAGCAGCAGCGCCGCCACATGCCGGCCGATGGCCTCGTCGTCCACCTGGTCTGCCTGGGGCAAGCGCCCCCACAGTGGCCGTGTGGCCAGCGGCAACATCGCCAGGCCGATCACGGAGAGCATCAACAGCGGCGGCTGCAACGCGGGGTTCACCGCGCCGGCAGCCTGCGCTCGGGTGATGCGCCCCACGATCAGCTTGGCGCGCTCCAGCGCAATGCGCTCGAAGACGCGCTCGCGCAACTGGCCGCCATCACTGGCGACCTCGCGAATCCACAGCGGCGGAAACCACGGCGTGCTCGCCGCCATCGCCACCATGCGCTGTGCCACGCCCGCAATCGTCTGCGCCAAGTCAGGCAAGTGACTGTCGTCGGCAATGCGCTCCAGCGCCGGCCCCGTCACCTGATCGATCAGCGGACGGATGCGCGCCTCCACCACCGCGTCGAGCAGTTGATCGCGCGTCTTGAAGTGGTAGTGCACCATCGGCGCCGTCACGCCAGCCTCGCGCGCGATGGCGGCGAGCGTGGTCGGGCCAACACCATCCCGTGCGAACAGCGTCACGGCCATGTCGAGCAAGCGGTCGCGCAGGTCATCCTGCGTCGCGCCATCGCGTCGGCGGGGGCGGCCTGGGCCGCGTGGAGAAGGTTTTCGGGTTGCCATGCGCCGCATATTAATTGTCGAATTAATTAATTTCAAGACAAAGACACGGCGCCGAGCAACTCAGAGAGATCGACTGCGCATTCGAAGAGGTGCGCGCGACTCGGGCGGCGGCCGAAAGCAAGGTCGGAGCCGAGATAGCCCCACGGTCACCGACGGCACCGCACTGCCGCTACGACAGCCGCATCCGCTTCGACGCGGCTCACGCCTCAGCCATTCGCGGTCGCGGCATTGAGCTGGGCAAGGCGTACCAGCAGACGATCCTGCGCTTCGCTCGGGAAGCTCGACGTGCGGCGCACGGCAAACACGGTGTTCAGGCAGCGCCGTGTTGTCGTCGGCCGCACCACTTGCAGGCGTCCGCGCTCCACTGCTTCCTGAATGGCATGCAGCGGCAGCACGGACCAGCCCACGCCCGCCTCCACCAGCGTACTCACCTCCTCCAGGTCCGACACGTGGTGCGCGCTGACGGTGGTCTCGGGCAAGCGGCGGAAGAGCGCCTTGAACCACAGGCCGTACACCGCATCGGACTCGTCATAGGTGACGAAAGGTAGCGCTGCGCAATCGGTCAGCGTGCGCGGGGCGCCCTGCTCACGCAGCGCGCGCGCACTGCACGCGAGCACGAACTCCTCGGTGTAGACAGCGTGGTGCTCGAACAGGCGAGACGTGCGTGGTGTGTAGACAAAACCAAGGTCTGCGCGGCCGGACTCGACATGGCCAAAGACTTCGTCGTCGCTACCGAACGCCAACTCCAGTCGCACATCATCGAGCAGCGGTGCGTCGGATTCCGGCGACGGTGTCAGCAGTGCCGACATCAGCACATAGCGCCCGAAGCTGGAGCCGCTGGCCAGCTTGAGCGACACGCGCTCTATCTCGCCGCTGTGCAGTGCGGCGCGCAATTCATCCAGCCCGGCAAACGCGTCGCGGCACCACGCACGCACGGAAGCACCGGCCCGCGTGAGCACGAGCTTGCGCCCCGAGCGCTCGAACAGGGGCACGCCCAGCCATTGCTCCAGTTGCCGCATCTGGTACGACAGTGCCGGCTGCGACACGGCCAGGCGGTCTGCCGCACGCACGAAGCTGCCCTCGTTGGCGACGGTCAGGAAGCTATGCAGATAGCGCAACGGCGAGTGGGACATGGGTATCGCCGCTCACAACGCGCCCCTGGCGTCGTTGCGCCGACTTGTCGTACTTCAGGACTGCCTACGTCGGCGCGCCTAGCCAGGAGAGCGTTGTGAGCGGCTCCTTGATTGATCAAATTTTTGGATCGAAAAACCAAAAACATTCGATTTGATTTTGAGTTTGTCAGATCGCAGAATTCGCCGCAAGTGAACGACCAACGTGCCCGGAGGCCATCATGACGACCGCACTGCAACATCCGAGCTATGCCCTGGAAGCCGCCTACGGCGCGCGCAACTATGCGCCCCTGCCGGTCATGCTGGAACGCGGTGAAGGTGTGTGGCTGTTCGATACCGATGGTCGCCGCTATCTGGACATGATGTCCGCCTACTCGGCCGTCAGCTTCGGGCATTCGCATCCCAAGCTGGTTGCGGCGCTTGTGGAGCAAGCCGGCCGGCTCACGCTCACTTCGCGTGCCTTCCACAACACCGAGCTGGGCCCTTTCCTGGCCGACGTCTGCCGCATCACACGCATGGATCGCGCGCTGCCGATGAACACCGGCGCCGAAGCCGTGGAAACCGCCATCAAGGCCGCCCGCAAATGGGCGCGCGATGTGAAAGGCCTGTCGCCTGATGTGGCCGAAATCATCGTCTTCGAGAACAACTTCCACGGCCGCACGACCACCATCGTCGGCTTCTCGTCCCACGATCAATACCGCTATGGGTTCGGGCCGTTCGCGGCGGGATTCCGGCGCATTCCATTTGGCGATGCCGATGCACTGCGCGCGGCCATCGGGCCCAACACGGGCGCCATCCTGATGGAACCTGTGCAGGGTGAAGGCGGCATCGTGGTGCCACCACCGGGCTACCTGAAGCTGGCACGTGAACTGGCAACGCAGCACAACGTGCTGCTGGTCTGCGATGAGGTACAAACCGGCCTGGGCCGCACCGGCGATGTCCTGGCGAGCTGGCACGAAGGTGTAGATGCCGACCTGGTGGTACTAGGCAAGGCACTGGGCGGCGGCATGATGCCGGTGTCGGCCATTGCCGGGCGCGAGTCGGTCATCGGGGTGTTCCAGCCGGGCGACCACGGCTCGACCTTCGGCGGCAACCCGCTGGCGGCGCACATTGGCCGCGCGGCACTCGCCTTACTGATCGAAGAACAACTGCCGCAGCGTGCGGCGCGCCTGGGTGACGCCTTCATCGCCGAACTGAAAACGCTGGTCGGGCACGGCGTGCGCCAAGTACGCGGGCGCGGTTTGATGATCGGCCTGCAACTCGATGCCGACATCGAAGCCCACGATTTTGTCGCGGCGCTGGCCGAACACGGCGTGCTGTCCAAGGATACCTACGGCAATGTGATTCGCCTCACACCACCGCTGGTAATCGGTCAGGCCGAACTGGAGCTGGCGCGCGACGTGATCCGCCGCACGCTGGCCGACTGGCCGCGCCGCAAAGCGGCATGAACAACGACGACTGCATCAAGGGGAGCAACACATGACCATCATTGACCTGATCGGCGCGGCCATCGGCTGCGGCGCGCAAGACGACGGCTGCAAGGACGGCCCGCGTGCGCTGCTGCAGGCCGGCGCGCTGGCGCGGTTGCAGACGCCGGATACGCGCGGTGGCTTGGTCCACGACATTGAGCTGGCAACGTCGGCCGGGCACAACCGGTCTGCGCGGCTGGCTGCGCTGCCGGGCGTGGCGGGGTTCTCGCGCGCGCTGGCCGATGCGACGGCACACAGCGTGCACGCGGGGCATGTGCCGGTCGTCATCGGCGGCGATCACTCGTGCGCGATCGGTACGTGGTCGGGCATCGCAAACGCCCTGCGGCCGAGAGGTCCGCTCGGCCTGATCTGGATCGACGCCCACCTCGACAGCCACACCCCGCAGACGAGCGACTCGGGCGCCATCCACGGCATGCCGCTGGCAACGCTGCTCGGCCACGGTGCGCCGGCCCTCACGCAGGTGCGCGATGCCGCGCCCAAGCTGCTACCGCAGCATGTGGTGGTGATTGGTGCGCGCAGTTATGAGCCCGCCGAACGGGCGCTGCTCGATCTGCTGGGGGTACGCGTGATTGATGCCGCTGAGGTGGCACGGAATGGCCTGCGCGCGGTGATGGCGGATGCAATCCGACTGGTCACGTCAGGCACAGCGGCCTTTGGCGTAACGCTGGATCTGGATGCCTTCGACCCCGAAGTTGCACCGGGTGTGGGCTCGCCGGAAACGGACGGGCTCACCGCCCAGGGCATGACGCAAGCGCTCGCCGCTTGCGCACGCGATGCGCGCTTTGCGGCGTTCGAACTGGTGGAATACAACCCGCGCCACGATCAGCACGACAACCAAGGGGGCGGGATCACGGCGCACCTGGCGCTCGACCTGCTGGGCAGCGTCGCGGGCGCGTTGCACGCCCAGCGCCGTGAGTATGCGAGTGCTGCTTAGTCTTTGATGCGAAAGACCTCAACGCCCACCGACTCGCAATCCGGATAGACATCTGGCTTCTCCGTCGACACCCGCGCGGCGCGCACGTGCGGGTGCTTGAGCATGGCCGTCAGCACGTCATCGCATAGCGTTTCCTGCAGGTGAACGTGGCCTTGCGCCATGCGGCGGGCAACCGTATCGCGCATGAAATCGTAGTCGACCACTTCGTGCAGCTTGTCCTGCGTGGGCGAGGAGTATTCCAGCGGCACGTACAGCTCGATATTGATCAGGACGCGCTGCTCGCCCTTCTTCTCGAAGTCGTGCACGCCGATGTTGATCTGCACCTCGTAGTTGCGCAAAAACATGCGGCGGCAGTTTGACAGGCGCGGGTGGGATAGCAGGGAAAGCATGGGAGCGTCCGGGGGAAAGAATTATTCAGTGAGGAACATCACGTCGCGTGCCAGCGGCATCAGGTGCTGGCCTCCATCGACGAACAGCGTGGTGCCGGTCACGGCGCGTGCGGTGGCGAGATAGCACACCGCCTCGGCAATGTCTTCCGGCGTGGACGACTGGCCCAGCGGCGTCATCTGGTGCGCGCGTGCAAACCCGCCACTCGACTGGTCGCCCGACACCATCGTGATGCCGGGGGCCACGCCCACCACACGCAGCGCGGGCGCGAGTGCCTGCGCAAGCTGCATGGTGGCCGTCGACAACGCCGCCTTCGACAGCGTGTACGACAGAAAATCCGGGTTCAGATTGTCGAGCTTCTGATCCAGCAGGTTGATGACAACACCGCGATGCTCAGCATCACCGGCCGTGAGTGCACGGTGCAACTCGCGCGACAGCAGCAACGGTGCCGCCACGTTGGTGCGCATGTGCGTATCGAGCGACGCATAGCTGAAGCTGGTCGCCACGTCGTACTGGAACAGCGAGGCGTTATTGACCAGGCATGTGGGCGTACCCAGTGCAGCGATGCAGTCGCCAACCAGGCGGCTGGCAGCGGCCTCGTCCGACAAGTCGGCCTGCAGCACGGCAGCGCGACGGCCCATGGCGATGATCTCGGCGGCCACGGCGTCGGCCTCGGCGCGCGAGCGATGGCAATGCACGGCCACATCCCAGCCGTGGCGGGCCAGGGCCAGGGCGATCACGCGGCCCACGCGGCGGCCTGCGCCGGTGACGAGGGCCACCCGTGTCTGTACGGGCGGTTGTGCGTTCGATTGAGTCGGCGTCTGCGCCATTGTTTACAATCCGGCAATGAGCAAAACCGTGAGTCTACCGCTTCCCAATGAGGCGGCGCAGGCGCAATCCGCGCACCTCTTCGCCCTGATCGCCGACGCCATTGCGACGGCCGGCGGCTGGCTGGCATTCGATCGCTACATGGAACTGGCGCTCTACGCGCCGGGCCTGGGCTACTACAGCGGCGGCGCGGCCAAGTTTGGCCGCCGCGTGGAAGACGGCGGCGACTTCATTACCGCCCCCGAACTGACGCCGTTCTTCGGCCGCACTGTCGCGCATCAAATCGCACAGGTGTTGGAAACGCTGCCCGAAGGCAAGCGCCACGTGCTGGAATTTGGCGCCGGCACCGGCAAGCTGGCCGCAGACATCCTCACCGAACTCGATGCTCTGGGTGTGCGCCCCGACAGCTACGGCATTGTCGAACTGTCCGGCGAACTGCGCCAACGCCAGCAGGAACGGCTGACGGCGCTCGGCTCCGAGCTGGGCGCGCTCGCACAGTGGCATGACACGCTGCCCACCACATTCACCGGCGTGATGGTCGGCAACGAAGTGCTTGATGCGATGCCCGTGTCGCTGTGGGCGCGGCGTAGTGGCGTGTGGCATCAGCGCGGTGTGGTGCTCGACGCCGAGCACGGCCTGCAATGGAAAGACCGCCTTGTCGACCCGTCTGAGGTGCCCGCCAAGCTCGCTGCCCTGCCCGGCACCGGTGACCTTGTCACCGAATCGCACGAAGCCGCCGAGGGCTTCATCCGCAGCACGGGCGCGGCACTCGCGCGCGGCCTGCTGCTGCTGATCGACTACGGCTTCCCCGCCGCTGAGTACTACCACGCACATCGCGCCAACGGCACGTTGATGTGCCACTACCGCCAGCACGCACACGACGACCCATTCTGGCTGCCTGGCCTGCAGGACATCACCGCGCACGTCGATTTTTCGGGGATTGCCCAGGCAGGCCAAGAGGCGGGGCTGGAGCTGCTCGGCTACACGAGCCAGGCGCGCTTCCTGTTGAGTTCGGGTGTGGGCGAGCTGCTGATGACGCTGGATCCGCACGATCCGATGCAGTTCCTGCCGGCGGCCAACGCCGTGCAGAAGCTGCTATCGGAAGCGGAGATGGGCGAGCTGTTCAAGGCCATCGCGCTGGGCAAGGGCATCGATGCGGCGCTGCCGCTGGCCGGCTTTGCGGATGCCGACCGTTCGAACCGCTTGGGCTGATCAGGCTGACGCCGCCTTGGCGGCCTTGGCTTCCAGGGCACGCTCGTTCTGCTCGGACTCATACCGGCCGATCGTGCCGCGCATCCACCACAGCACCACCAGGCCCGGGAAGGCAAACGCCACGGTCATCAGATAGAACGCGGGCCAACCGTAGGCTTCCACCAAGTAGCCCGAGGTGGGCCCGACATACACGCGGCCAATGGAGGCCAGTGCCGACAGCAACGCATACTGCGTCGCCGAGAACGACCGGTTGCACAGCGCCATCAGCAGCGCCACAAAGGCCGCCGTGCCCATGCCGCCGCAGATGTTCTCGATGCCGATAGCCACCGCCATCGTCCACAGGTGCTGCGGCGTGACCGCCAGCACCCAGTAGCCCAGGTTCGACACCGCCTGCAGTACGCCAAAGAGCAGCAGCGCGCGCACCAGCCCCAGCCGCACCATCAGCGTGCCGCCGTATAGCGCGCCGGCAATGGTGGCCGCCAGCCCCAACGTCTTGTTGACGATGCCCACCTCGCCGGCCGAGAAGCCGACGCCGCGGATCAGGAACGTGGTCGACAGGCTGCCCGCAAACGCATCGCCCAGCTTGTAGAGCACGATCAGCGCCAGCAGCGCCCAGGCGCCACGGCGCGAGAAGAAATCCTTCAGCGGCCCGACCACCGCTTCCTGCAGGCTGCGCGGCGGGCGCGCCACCACCTCGGGCTCGGGCGACCACAGCGTGGTGAAAATGCCCAGCGCCATCAGCCCGGCCATCAGCAGATACATGTTGCTCCAGCCCAGTACGCGATCGGCCAGATACAGCGCCAGGCCGCCCGACACCAGCATCGCCAGCCGGTAGCCGAGCACCTTCACGGCCGCACCGACGCCGCGCTCGCTCGTATGCAGCACATCGGTGCTGTACGCATCGAAGACGATGTCCTGCGAGGCGGAAAGAAACGCCACCAGCACCGCCAGCCCAGCCAGCGCCCACAGCGCGGCGTGCGGCGGTGTGAAAGCCATGGCGGCAATCGACGCCACCAGCCCGATCTGCGTGAGCACCAGCCAGCCGCGGCGGCGCCCCATGAGCGGGGGCGTGAAGCGGTCCATCAGCGGCGCCCACAGGAACTTGAAGATGTACGCCTGCCCCACCAGCGAGAACAGCCCGATGGTGCGGATATCCAGCCCCTCCACCGTCATCCACGCCTGCAGCGTGCCCGAGGTGAGCGCCAGCGGCAGGCCAGAAGCAAAGCCCAGCAGCAGCATCGCGCCGATGCGGCGGTTGCGGAAAACGTCAAGGTAATCGTGGAAGGTCATGCGACGGGCGGAGATGCGATGCGGGTTGCCACGTAGCGTGGCCGGGTGCGTTGGCCGATATTATGTCTCAGTCGATTCCGCCCACCGCTTCCATGCCACGTGTCTCACGCACCCTGCTGACGATCGCCGGCTTCACGCTGGCCACATGGGCCACCGCCATGGACGGCCCGCTGCCCGTGCCCGCCGACGGCGTGAAGCTGGAAGCGCCGACCACCACCTCGCCCAACATCCGCCTCGTCATTCCGGCCGAAGAAATCGAGAAACGTGCGCAGGCCGAGTACAAGGGCGTCATCGACAACGCCGCACGCGAAGGGGCGCTTGCCCCGGACAACGTGCCGGACCTGATCCGCATCCGCGCCATCGTCGCGCGAATCACCCCGCAAGCCTCTCGTTGGAACCCCGACGCTGCCCACTGGCAGTGGGAGATCAACCTGATTGGCGCGTCTCAGGTGAATGCGTTCTGCATGCCCGGCGGCAAGATCGCCGTGTTCTCGGGGCTGGTGGAGCAGTTCAAGCTGACCGATGACGAACTCGCCATGGCGCTCGGCCACGAGATCGCCCACGCGCTGCGAGAACATGCCCGCGCCCGCGCCGGCCAGCGCGAGGTCACCAACCTGGGCGCCAATGTCATCTCGCAGCTCTTCGGCTTCGGCAACCGCGGCGATACGGACCTGGGCGAAGGGGCCAAGATGCACCTGCTGGCCTTCTCCCGCAATGAGGAAACCGAGGCCGACCTGGTCGGCATGGACATCGCCTCGCGCGCCGGCTACGACCCACGTGCCGCGCTCACGCTGTGGCAGAAGATGGGCTCGATCGGCGGGGCGGAGCAGAAGCAGTTCCTCTCGACGCATCCGTCGGGGCGCACGCGCATGGTGGTGCTATCGCGCCATCTGCCGGAAACGCTGCCGCTGTTTGCCGACGCCATGCAAATGCCGATGGCCAAGCTCTCGGCCTATCGGTCGAACATGCAGTATCTGGGGGCAGCACCTGTTGATAATGGGGATGAGGCGCCGATGCGGCCGATGGTGCGGCCTTAGATAATCATTCGTTAATCAACGCGCATCTGCCAATGGCGACATCCGATTTCGTCACGGCCACTACGCGCATAACGACGCCGATTCGCCCGCCCAATCCAACTCAACCCCACAACCCCGCCAGCCAACTGGTTTTGCGGGGTTTTTGTTTGGCACCACGGCATCAACGAAACCCGAGCGCAGAAAACCGCTGAATACCCACCAACGAGTGGGGAGCCTCATTTCCATAAGGAAATCCTAAGAAAACAAATTTCCCCTCCTTGTACGCTGCGCACCGCAGCTTTACTGCACACAAATTTCTACAAAAATCAGGGATAAGAAAAATGCAGACATGGGGTAAGGGACTGACAGGCATCGTCCTGGCTTGCACGTTGGCCGCTTGCGGCGGCGGCGATGGCGGCAGCAACGGTGGTTTTGCCGATCCGAATAGCTTCACCGTGAGCGCCACCGTTGGCGGCGCCAAGGTTCAGTCGATCAACGTCGGCGGCAACCAGACCGCCACGCTGACGGTCAAGTCGGGCCAGGATCTGCGCCTTGATACCGACAAGGACGTCAACTGGAATGCCGGCAACAAGACAAGCTATACCGATTTCTTGGTCAAGGGCGCCAGCACGCAAAGCTGGACAGCTAGCTCGATGAGCCCGCCGGGTGGCACGTTCACGGTGACGGCGACGTCGGCCAAGGATGCGAGCAAGTCGGTCAAGGTGACGGTAACGGTGACGCCGCATGAGTACACCTCCGGCGCGCCGCAAACCGCTGGCCGCGTCACAACCTGGACGGAAACGACCGCACGCCTGAGCGGTGGCGCGCCAGAAGTCCACGAGCGCGTGAACACGACGACTAACGTCGACAGCACGACGGGCTATGCCACGATGCCCTCAACCGTCGACGGCGTGGCCGACGAAACCTACACGCAAGATGCTGACGGCAACCGCATCAAGCGCAAGCGCACGGACGGCAGCATCTGCACGTACACCCCCAAGCGCACGCTGGTGAGCTTCCCCCTGTCGGTCAACAAATCATGGACGTCGGCATGGATGTACAGCTGCGACACCGGCTATCAGGAAACCGTCAACGCCACCTCGACCGTGGAAGCCTATGAGCCGGTGACGATCGCCTCCGGCACGTTCAACGCGCTGCGCATCCACCACGTGCAATCGATTACAAAGTCCACAGATGGCAATCTGCCAAGTGGTACGTACGGCATCGATATGCGCTGCTGGTGGGACGTCGCTGGCCAACGCACCGTCAAGTGCGACCAGACCTACACCTACAAGGACACCGCTCCGGCGAACTACGTGAAGACGTTCTCGCAAGACCTGAAGTCGGTCAAATAAGCACAGCATCACCGCACTCTCGGCCCCGCAGGCTTCACCGGCCTCGCGGGGCTTGTTGTTTGCACGACGGCCTTCGCGCGCCGCGACAACGCCATCCCCGCCACTGTCGCGCCCAGGATCAGCACCGCTCCCGCGCTCTGCACCGGGCTGAACCACTCACCCAGCACCAGCGCACCCAGCACCGTGGCTGTCAGCGGGCTCAGCAGCGAGAGAAACGTCACGTCCGCGCCCAGCACACCGATACCGCGAATCCACAGCCAGTAGCCTAGCGCCGTGCCGATCACGATCAGGTACGCGAAGCCCACGGCATTGCGCGCTGTGAGCACAGGCGGCAGCCCTTCCACGAACAACGCGACCGGCAGCAGCACCAACCCGCCCAGCGCGAGTTGCCAGGCGGCCACGGCCAGCGGCGTGCCAATACGGCCCCAGCGTTCGATGAGCACCGTGCCCATTGCCATCGACAGCGCAGCAGCCAGCGCCGCCGCCACGCCAATCGCATCCAGCTTGGCCGCCGGCCCAAGAATCAGCAGCCCCACCCCCAGCGACCCTGCCATCGCCACCACCAGTTGCACCGGACGCGGTTTGCGCGCGAGCAGCGGCCACGCCAGCAACGCCACCACCAGCGGCTGCGCAGACATGATCGTCGCCGCCACACCCCCCGGCAGGCGCTGCGCCGCTACGAACAGCAGCGCGAAGAACACGCCGATGTTGGCCAGCCCGAGAAGCAGCAGCGGCAGCAGCTTGTCGCGCGGCGGCAAGCCTGGGCCGAGCAGCATCAGCAACACGCCAGCCGGCAGCGCACGCAGCGCGCCCACCAGCAGCGGATGGTCAACCGGCAGTGTCTGCGTGAAGACGAGGTAGGTCGTACCCCACAACATGGGCGCCACGGCGGTGGCCAGCATTGCGGTCAGGCGGTTGAATGGCATGATAAATCTCCACGTCACGTAATTTGATATCGAATTAAATGGATCAGAAGAGTCAGCCCGGAAAACGCCCGCTGAACGCGAGTTCGCTGATCGGCTTGCGCGGCGTGGGGCCCTCCACCGACTGCAGGGGCGCCGGCAACGACGCCACATAGCCGCGGCGGCCAACGGCCACGGCAATCTCGATGCGAAAGCGTTCCGGCACGTGCAGCACAGCGCGCGCCCGCTCGTAGTCCACGCCCGCCATGCCGCGCGCGTGGTAGCCGAGGCTGACCGCCTGCAGCCCCAGTTGCGCCCATGCGGCACCGGCATCGAAGCTGTGCGTCTGCGACGGCACAGCGTTGGCCGGGTCGTCGCGGTGGATGCGCGTGTCGGACAACACGAAGATCAGCGCCGAGGCGTGTTGCGCCCAATCACGATTCATGGGTACGAGCAGGCTGACGAATTCGGTCCAGTGCGCATCGTCGCGACGGGCGTAGAGAAAGCGCCACGGCTGGTAGTTGTAGGCCGACGGTGCCCAGCGCGCCGCCTCCAGAATGCGCAGCAGATCGGCCTCGGGCATGGGCTGGCCGTCGTAGGCGCGCGGCGACCAGCGCGCCAGGAACAGCGGATCGATCGGGTGATCAGCAAGTCGTTCAGTCATGATGGCTCTCATGTAAAAGTGCGGCGGGATGCCCGATTGCTTCGTACCGGCAAACCCGATACGCTTTCAAGAATCTTGATATCAAATAGTTTGATATCGAAATACTAGGACGAGGTTTTCGATGGGTCAAGGTGATCCCACACCCACACAAGGGGGACCGATGGACGGCATCCTCGCGCAATGGCGGCGCGAGCGCCCGGACGTCGACGCGAGCCCGATGGCCGTCTGCGGCGAGGTCTGGCGCGCTGGCGAGCGGCTGCGCCAGGGCGTGATTGCCAATATCGCCAGCGCCGACTTGGACATGGCCGGCTTTGATGTACTGCTCACGCTGCGCCGCAATGGCCGTGAGCAGGCGCTGTCGCCCTCCGCGCTGGCCAAGGACATGATGCTGTCCACCTCCGCCATGACCAATCGGCTCGACCGGCTGGAAAAGCGCGGCCTGATCGCCCGCAAGACCGATCCGGAAGACCGGCGCGGGCTGCAGATCGTGCTCACCGACGCGGGTTTCGCCTTGGTCGATGGCCTGGTCGCCTCGCATGTAGAGACGGAGGAGCGGATGCTCGCGGCGCTGAGTCAGGCCGAGCGGGCGATGTTGCGGGAGTTGCTGGGGAAGGTTGGCGGAGCCGATTGACACGCCAACCGAACCAGCGGAATCAGCAAAGCGCGCCTATTCTTAGGACGCGCTTTTTTTGTATCTCAAGGGGCAATTGCATTCGTATACGTTTGTATGCGTTTGCACTATATTGGTTTGCAAGCGAGCTTGAGAGTGGGTTCTGTCATGCAAACCGTATCCGTACGCATCCCTGAAGACGACCTCGCGTGGTTGTCGAATCTTCAACTGGCCGGCGCCTCCAGCCCGAGCGACAAGATTCGCGCGCTGCTGTCTGAGGCCAAACGGCGCGCCGGCGGAGAGAACGATTTTGCGAGCTGTGTCGCGTTGCTGCGCGAACAGGTCCGCCCACTGCAAGACGCCGTCCAGATCCACGAACACACCTCGCACAGCCATTCCGAGATCGTGTCGCTGCTGGCCGCGCAGTTGCCGGAGCTCATGGCGACCCTCATCACGTCGGCGCCAGACAGCAAGCGGCTGGCCGAGACAGCGGTAGAGCTCGAAGCACGGTTGACCGCCAAGGCCATGCGCATCCTGCTGGGCCTGCTGCGCCTGGCCGTCACCCAGCGCCCACCGGTGTATCAGAGCACGGTACTCAACCCCTACGTGGCCGAGGTTCAGGAACTGGCGCAGATCATTCAGCCTGCGCGCGAGCCCTCCTGAGCGAAAGCCCCTCATTCCTACGCATTTCCACATCGCCCCGCCCCCGCTGTTCTTGCCTGGAAAGGAGCCAAGCACCATGACAACCGATCGCCTGGGAACCCGCGTCAAGCGGCTGCTGAGCGCCAACGTGCACGCACTTGTCAGCTCGCTGGAAAGCCGTGCCCCACAAGCGGTGGCCGAGCAATACCTGCGCGAGTTCGACGAGGTCATCGCGCAGGCCCGCAACGAACTGGGCAAGCATGAGGCCGCGCGCTACCAGGCCGGCAAGGCCATTACGCGCATCAACAACGAGATCGAGCGGCTGACCGAATTGACGGCCACCGCGCTGGCCAAGGGCGACGATGCCGCTGCCCGCGCCGGCGCAGAACGGCAGATCGACCTGGAAGACCAGTTCGGCGCGCTGTACCAAACGCTGCAGGAATCCAATGAACGTGCCCAGACCGCCGAGTCTGACCTGCTCGGCCTGCGTGCCAAGCGTGCCGAAATGGAGGCCGCGCTCAACGAGATGATTGCGGCCCGCGCGGCGGTGCAAGGCATGTCGCAGACGGAATCGGCCGCGGGCTCGACGGTCGGTGCGCGTGCGGAGCAACTCGAAACCGGCTTCAATCGCACCATGGCCAGCGCCACCGGCGCGCTGGGACTCGGCACCGGCAAATCCTCTGCCGATCCGCTCCTGCTCAAGCGGCTGGAAGCCATTCACAAGGCCGAGCGCGTGAGCGAGCGGCTTGCCCGCCTGAAGAATGCGCGCACCGGCCAGGCCGATGCCGCCTCGCCGTCGTCACTGGATCAACTTGGAGCCATCGACAGTCATGGGTGATCTGCTGCTGCCCGGCAACGCGCCGTTCGTCGTTGCCATCGGGTTGATGGTGGTGATTGGCGCACTGGAGAGCCTCTCGTTGCTGCTGGGGCTGAGCCTGACCGAGCACGCCGGCAATCTGCTGGTCACGCATTTCGGTCTGGACCACAGCGACACGGGCGCTGAACCAGGCGCCGTCGGCCAATTCCTCGGCTGGCTGCACATCGGCCGCATTCCGCTGCTGATGGTGCTGATCCTGTTCCTGCTCGGTTTTGCGGTGGTCGGGTTGTCGCTGCAGCAGGTACTGCGCGTCCTCACGGGCTGGATGGCGCCACCGGCGTTTGCTGCCGTCCTGGCGGCTGCCGGCGCGTTGCCGTTCGTGCGCCAGATGGGCGGACTGATCTGCCGCTACCTGCCGCAGAACGAAACAACGGCGGTGTCGGAAGAGGCGTTCGTCGGCCGTACCGCGCAGATCGTCACCGGCACGGCATCGGAAGGGGTACCCGCCGAAGCCAAGCTCGTCGACGAATTCGGCCAGCCGCACTATGTGCGCGTTGAACCTGACGAGCCCGAGCAGTCGTTTGCACGCGGGACCACCGTCCTGCTGGTCTCGCGCGTATCGGGCTCGCACTACCGTGTCATCGCCAACCCGCATCCTGATCTGCTGTAAACCGCGGCATCGCAACTCGATGCCGATGCAAGCCTGAGACTTGCCGCTGTTCCTTTCTTCAAGGGAGTCAAACAATCCATATGGACGCCATCATCTACTGGGGAGCCCTGGGGCTCGCCGTCATCATCGCGTTGAGTGTCATCGGCCTGATCTTTGCGCGGCTCTATGTGCGGGCCTCCGCCGAACGCGCATTCGTGCGCACGGGCCTTGGCGGGCAGAAGGTCATCATGAGCGGCGGTGCCATCGTGCTGCCGGTGTTTCATGAAGTGATTCCGATCAACATGAACACGCTCAAACTCGAAGTCAGCCGCGCTTCTCGCGACAGCCTGATCACCAAGGACCGCATGCGTGTCGACGTCGTGGTGGCGTTCTTCGTGCGCGTCAAGCCGACGGCGGAAGGTGTCTCGACCGCAGCGCAAACGCTCGGTCAGCGCACACTGTCGCCCGAGAACCTGCGCGCGCTGGTTGACGACAAGTTTGTCGACGCGCTGCGCTCGACCGCTGCGCAGATGACCATGCAAGACCTGCAGGACGCGCGCGAAAAGTTCGTGCAGGGCGTGCAGAACACCGTGTCCGAAGATCTGACGAAGAACGGCCTGGAGCTGGAGAGCGTCTCGCTCACCAACTTCAACCAGACGTCGAAGGAGTTCTTCGACCCGAACAACGCGTTCGACGCCGAAGGCCTGACCAAGCTCACGCAAGAGACCGAACGCCGCCGCCGGGAGCGCAACGAGGTCGAGCAGGATACGGAAGTGTCGGTGCGCGAGAAGAACCGCGATGCGCTGTCCAAGAAGCTCGAGATCGAGCAGCAGGAAGCGTTCATGAAGCTGGAGCAGGAGCAGCAGGTGAAGACGCGTGCCGCCGAGCAAGGCGCGCGGATTGCCGTGTTCGAAGCCCAGCGCCATCAGGAAGCCGAGCAAAGCCGCATTGCGGCCGAGCGCCAGGTTCAGGAATCCGAGATCCAGCGCGAGCAGGCCGTGCGCACACGCAAGGTCGAGGCCGAGCGTGAGGTGCGCGTGAAGGAGATCGAGCAGGCCAAGGTCACGCAAATGGCCGCCATCGAGCAGGCCAAGGTGACGGAGATCGCGCAACAGGACAAGGCGATCGTCATTGCCGAGAAGTCGGAAGCGCAATCGCAGGCACAGGCACGCGCGAACGAATCGCTGGCTGAAGCCGTCAAGGCCGAACAGTTGGTCGAGACCACGCGTCGCACCGCAGAAGCAGACCGCTCCAAACAGGTGGCGCTGATCGAAGCCGCGCAGGAAGCCGAAACGAAGGCCGTGCACATCACCACGCAAGCGCGTGCCGAGAAGGAAGCCGCACAACTGCAGGCGACTGCCATCGTTGAACTAGCTGAGGCTGCCCGCAAAAAGGGCCTGGCAGAAGCCGAAGCCCAACGCGCGCTGAATGACGCCATCAATGCGCTGTCGTCGGACCAGACCAGCCTGAAGTTCAAGCTCGCGCTGCTGCAAGCACTGCCGGCGGTGATCCAGCAGACCGTCGAGCCGATGAAGGCAATCGACGGCATCAAGATCATTCAGGTGGACGGACTCAACCGTACCGGTGGCAGCGGCGCAGACGGTGCCGGCCCCGCCCACACTGGCAGCAATCTGGCCGAGCAAGCGATGTCTGCCGCGCTGTCGTATCGCGCACACGCACCGCTGATCGACTCGCTGCTCAATGAGATCGGCTTGAGCGGCGGTTCGCTGCAAGGGCTGGTGCCGGGCGTCGCTGGTCAGGAAAAGGTGGTGACAGCCGATGCGGCAAAGATTGGTGTCTCGCCGCAACCGCACGCGGTGCACAAGGTCGATGGTGCGCCGGTTCGCAATGGGCAGGACACCAGCAATCCGGCAGCCTGAACCGGCGTCAAAAGCACCCAGGAAGAACGCGCCTTCGGGCGCGTTTTTTACGCCGATGCTGCACCTCACCCATCGTCCTTCCGCAGTAATTTCCCGCAACACAACCCTCAAACTCCCCGCCCGCATCCGGCGCCACAATCCGGGTACCGCTCCCACTTGATTGCGAGTCGCCATGCTCCGCACCACCCTCCTCCCCCTGGCCTGCGCTGCCGCGCTCGTTGCGGCGCTGCCGCCGCCGGCTGTTGCCCAGACAACATCCGCACCGGCTGAAGACAACGAGGCCCTGCACAACATCCAAAGCAACTTCGCCCACATGACACCACCGCCACGCTCGGTGGAGTCCATCAACAAAGACCTGCAGCAAGCCAAGGCCGCACCGGTCAACCGCCAGGGCGGCGGACGCGGTGGCAAGGGTCGGATGCGTCAGCAACAACAACAGGACAACGCCAGCCCCGACACCAAGCCGCAAGCTGCGCAAGATGTGCCCGCGCCGTCAGCCAATCCGCAGCCTTCTGCCGCACCGGCAACAACCCCGTAAGAAGACGGGTCGCGTGACAGGCCATTCCTCTTTACGATGGCACCTCATGCACGCGCATGGCGTGCCCTGATGTGCTGGATGGGAGAAACCTGTGAGCCTGGCCGTGCTGTGTGTGCTGGTGATCGTGGCGATGGTGTGCGCGGCGCGTGCACGGCGCCGGGCTGCGCGCACGCTGACGGCGCTCTGCGTGGTGTTGGTGGTGGCCATCGGCTGTGGGCCGGTGCCGGCCTGGCTGCTCGACTCCCTGGAAAAGCCGTTCGAGAACGAGCCGCAAATCAGTTGGGGCGCGCGCAATGCCATCGTGCTGCTGGGTGCGGGCACCTTCCGCATCGGCAAGACGGTGGAGCCTGGCCTCTTCTCGTATCCGCGCATCGTGGAGGCCGTGCAGTTGTACCAGGCCTGCCGGAAGGCAAGCGCCGGAACGAACGGCGAATGCAAGATCCTCGTGAGCGGCGGTGATGCACGCCACCACGGCGAACCCGAAGCGACGGTCTATCGCCACGAGATCGTCGCACTCGGCGTCAACAGCGACGACGTGCTCATGGAGCCCAAGAGCATGAACACGTGGCAGAACGCGCAGTTCTCACGCGCGGCGCTGGCCGACTACGCACCAGATCGCACGCTACTGGTGTCTTCCGCCATCCACCTGCGGCGCAGCCTGCTGTATTTCGCGCACTTCGGCATGACGCCGATTCCCGTGCGCGCCGATGATCTGCAGGCCACCGCATCACCGTTGCCGATGGCGTACAACTTTGCGCTGATGGACTACGCGCTGCACGAGTGGATCGGCATTGCGCGCTATCACGTGTACAACGCGCTCGGCTGGAATCCGGAACGCGTCCATCCGGGCCAAGCCTGACCCCACTGCACCATTCGTGCATGTGAAGCACGGCTCTAGCGCTCGCGCTTAAGCCACAAAATAGGCAGCAAAATTCCGGCGCCGACCTATACTTTGTGCATCGCAACATCCGAGTTTTGCAATGCGCCACCTCGGTCGTATTGACGCTCACCACCGCATCACCATTGGCAAGCTCGCTTGCCACCACCCGCCCACCGGGCGCGGCCATCCCTGACGGGAATCGCTGACGATTCCTGCGCCAGCAGCAGACGTCTGCACTAGCAGTACGTCCGCCCCGCCAGCCAACACCTCAGAAGCAAACCAACAAGCAAGGGGAACCCTCATGCCTCAAGTCACGGCAAGCAAACTGCCGGTCAAACTGCTCGCGTTCGTCTTTGGCGCCATTGCGGCGCTGGTGATCGCGCGCACCTTCCTGCTGAACTGGCAGATCATTCCACCCGGCTATACGGGCATCAAGATCAACCGGCTGGTCGATCGCGGCATCTCGCGTGAGAACGTGGTCACCGGGTTCGTGTTCTACAACCCGGTGCAGACGGTCATCATCCAGTACCCGACCTTCGTGCAACGCGTAGTCTGGACGCAAGACCTGAACGAAGGCCGGCCGATGAACGAAGAGCTGACCTTCAACACCAAGGACGCCGTGCCCGTGAACGTGGACGTGGCTGTCTCGTACCAGCTCGACCGCGACAAGGTGCCGGCGTTCTACACCAACTTCCGCGCCGACCATATCGAAAGCTTCACACACGGCTATCTGCGCGACACGGCACGTAACGTGATCGTCGCCATCGGCTCGGAATACAACTTCGACGACGTGAACGGCGCGAAGAAGGAGGAGTTTGTCGCACGGCTGACCAACGAGCTCGACGCGCGCCTCACACCGCTGGGCGTGTCGATCAAGCAATTCGGGATCGTCGGTTCGCTGCGCCCGCCGCGCGCATTGCTGGATGCCGTGAGCGCCAAGACCAAGGCCATCCAAGACGCCATCCGCACCGAAAACGAAGTGCGTTCCGCCCAAGCCGAGGCCAAGAAGAAGGTGGCGATTGCCGAAGGCGAAGCGGCTGCCAACCACGCGCTGGCTTCATCGCTGGATGACCGCCTGCTGGCGTGGGAACGCCTGAAGCTCGAACGTGCCGCCATCGAGAAGTGGAACGGCGTGACGCCGAGTGTGATGGCGGGTGGCAATGGCGGCAGCATGCTGTTCAACATCCCGGCGACGGGGCAGAACCACTAACACGCAAGCCAACGCACCAAAGAAAAACGCGCCCAAAGGCGCGTTTTTCGTATCGGTTCAACCGACGATCAGCTTGCGAAACCCGGAGCGGCTTCACGCACGGCATGCTCGGCGCCCGCAGCGGGAATCGGCGCTTCCACGTGCAGGCTGGTGGCCTCATCCACGCCCAGATGCACGTTCATGCATTGCACCGCGGCGCCAGCTGCGCCCTTGCCCAGGTTGTCAAGGCGGGCGGTGACGACCATGCGCTCGTCCGAACCGAACACGAACAGATCGGCACGGTTGGTGTCGTTGGCGCCTTGCACGTCGAAGAAGCCGTTGTCGAGCGTCGCGACATTGTCGGCCGGGGCCACACGGATGAACTGCTCGCCCTGGTAGTAGTCGGCCAACACCTTGGCAACATCCGCCGGGCTCACCTTGCGTGCCAGATGCTGCGGGTGCAGGCCAATCGTCACGGCCAGACCCTTGAGGAAGTTGCCGACCACCGGCGTGAAGATCGGCGGCAGGCTCAGCTTGCTCTGCACGCGCATCTCCGGCAGGTGCTTGTGCGCCAGCGCCAGCGCGTACGGGCGCGGGCTGTCGAGCTTCGGGTTATTGGCGGCGAGGTAGTCGGCAATCATCTGCTTGCCGCCACCGCTGTAGCCGGTGAGCGAGAACGCGGTAACCGGGTAATCAGCCGGGACGATGCCCGCTTCCACCAGCGGACGCATCAGCAGCACGAAAGCGCTGGCGTGGCAGCCCGGCACGGCGATGCGCTTGGTGTTGCGCAGGCGCTCACGCTGGCCCTTGTTCAACTCGGGCAGGCCGTAGACCCAGTTGTCGTCCGTGCGGAACGCGGTGCTGGCGTCGATGATGCAGGTGTTCGGGTTGTTGACCAGCGACACGGCCTCGCGCGAGGCGACGTCTGGCAGGCACAGGAATGCGACATCGGCGGCATTCAGGAATTTGGCGCGCTCGGCCGAATCCTTGCGCTTGTCTTCGGCGATGCGCAGCAGCTCGATATCGTCACGTTGCGACAGATAGTCGAGCAAGCGAAGGCCGGTGGTGCCTTCCTGACCGTCGACGAAAACCTTGAATGCCATGGCGATCTCGCTAAAAAAACTGGAGCAGAAAAAAAACGCCGGCACTCGCCGGCACGTGAGTTTTGCATTGTAGCGGCTGCCGAAGAAATTTCTGCGGCAGCGCAACAACGTGATGCTTATGCCACTTACCAGTGCACGGGCGCGTCGTAATCGACGGTGAGCGGCGCGTGGTCACTGAACTTGATGTCCTTGAACACCGACGTGCGGCGTGCGGTGGCGGCAATCCCCGGCGTGGCGATCTGGTAATCGATCCGCCACCCGACGTTCTTTGCGTAGGCCTGGCCGCGGTTGCTCCACCACGTGTACTGCTCGGGGCGCTGGTCCAGCGTGCGAAACACATCCACGTAGCCGACCTCGTCGAACAGCTTGGTCAGCCACGCGCGCTCTTCGGGCAGGCAGCCGGAGTTCTTCTGGTTGCCCTTCCAGTTCTTGATGTCGATTTCCTTGTGGACGATGTTGACGTCGCCGCACAGCACGACCTCGCGGCCCTTTTCATGGCGCAGGTCTTTCAGGTGCGCCATGAACAAGTCCATGAAGCGGAACTTGGCCTGCTGGCGCTCTTCGCCGCTGGAGCCTGACGGCACGTAGACCGAGATGATCGACAGCTTGCCGTAGCGCGCCTCGACGTAACGGCCTTCGGCATCGAACTCGCCGTTATCGAAGCCGATGATGACTTCGTCAGGCTTGTGGCGCGTGTAGATGCCTGCGCCGCTGTAGCCCTTCTTCACCGCGTGCTGGAACACGCCGTGGTAGCCGTGCGGGGCCAGGAATTCGGGCGTCATGTCGTCTTGCGCGCATTTCAGTTCCTGCACGCAGACGAAATCGGCGTCCTGCTTGCCCATCCAGTCGAAAAAGCCTTTGCTGGAGGCAGAGCGAACGCCGTTGAGGTTGGCGGAAATGATGCGTAACATGGCGGGACTTTTTTGCAGACCAGAGAAAAAAGATGAGCCAAAACAGCGAGTTGCGCCAATCCTTCATCCGCTTTGCGGTGGAAGCCGGCGTGCTGTCGTTCGGGGAATTCGTGACCAAGGCGGGGCGGACGTCGCCCTATTTCTTCAACGCCGGCAAGTTCGCAAACGGCGGACTGTTGGGCCAAGTCGCGCAATTCTATGCGAAAACCCTGCTGGACTCGGGCGTCGAGTTCGACATGCTGTTCGGGCCGGCTTACAAGGGCATCACGCTGGCATCGGCCACGGCCGTGGCGCTGGCGGGCATGGGCCGCGATGTGGGTTTTGCCTACAACCGCAAGGAAGCCAAGGACCACGGTGAGGGTGGCAGCCTGGTCGGCGCGAAGCTGCAAGGGCGCGTGGTGATCGTTGATGACGTGATCTCGGCCGGCACGTCGGTGCGCGAGTCGGTGGAGCTGATTCGCGCGGCGGGCGCCACACCGGCGGCAGTGCTGATCCTGATGGATCGGATGGAGCGCAGCGGCAATGCTGTGGATATCGGCGAGCGCTCGGCCGTGCAGGATGTGCAGGCTCAATACGGCATGCCGGTTGTGTCGATTGCGAACCTGGACGACTTGCTGGGGTATCTGGATGGCGCTGGTGATCCGGCGCTGGCGGGGTATCGCGAGAAGGCTGCGGCGTATCGGGATAAGTACGGCGTTAGCGCAATTTGAACGCTTGAAGTTGTGAAAAACCCCGGTGAATGTTGTTCGCCGGGGTTTTGTTTTTCTGGTTTTTCCTTTGTTCAATCCCATGCCGGGGATGGACCACCAAAGCCCAACCCCGCCATACCCAATCCCTACTCGATCTTCAAAGCCTCAAAAGCCGGATTCCCCTCAGGATATTCCGGCTTCATCCCCTCCAGCACCTGCAACAAAATCTCCGCCACCATCAAATTCCGGTGCGTCTTGGAATCCGCCGGCACCACATACCAAGGTGCGCTAGGCGTGGCCGTGGCATTGATGGCCGCCTCATAGGCATCCATGTAGTCATCCCAGAACTTGCGCTCCGAGATGTCGGCAGGGTCGAACTTCCAGTGCTTGTGCGGATCGTCGATGCGCTCCTGCAGTCGCTTGCGCTGTTCGTCCTTGGAGATGTGCAGAAAGCATTTGACGATGGTTGTGCCGGTCTCGACCAGCATCTGCTCGAACGCGTTGATATGCCCGTAGCGGCGCTTGCATTCATCCGCATCGATGTCGCCGTGCACGCGCGTGATGAGCACGTCTTCGTAGTGACTGCGGTTGAAGATGACGATCTCGCCGCGTGCAGGCGCCTGCGCGTGGACGCGCCAGAGGTAATCGTGCGCCAGCTCCAGCGGCGTCGGCGCCTTGAAGCCGATCACGCGCAACCCCAACGGGTCCATTGCGCGGAACACGCTGCGCACGGTGCCGTCCTTGCCGGAGGTATCCATGCCCTGCAGGATCACCAGCACCTTGCGGCGGTGCTCGGCGTAAAGGATGTCCTGCAGCGTATCGAGCCGCGCGCCAATCTCGGCCAGGCGCTCCTGGTCGGTGGCCTTGCTACCGGTTGACAACGGTTTGATCCCCGCATCCGCCTTGGCGATCTTGAACTTGCTGCTGCCGTCGTAACGCCACTCGTCGATCAGTGTCTTGCCGTTCGATGCCATGAACTTCTCCTCGTTATTGTTTTGACGGGTACGGCAGCCAACCGTGCAGTTGACTCGGGGGCTAGTGCGCAGCAGTCAGCTTCAATGCATCCAGATCCAGCGTGCCTTCAAAGACGGTCGTGGCGGGGCCAGTCATCATCACCGGCTCGCCCTCGCCCGCCCAGGCGATGGTCAGGTCGCCGCCATGCGTGGCTACCTTGACGGGCGAATCGATCAGGCCACGGCGGATACCCGCCACCACGGCCGCGCAGGCGCCCGTGCCGCAGGCAAGCGTCTCGCCCGCGCCGCGCTCGTACACGCGCAGGCGGATGGCGTGACGATCGACGATCTGTATGAAGCCCGCATTCACACGGCGCGGAAACACGGCGTGTGATTCGATCAGCGGACCGTCCTCCAGTACGGGGAAGGCCTCGGTGTCGTCCACCACTTGCACCGCGTGCGGGTTGCCCATTGATACGGTCGACAGCCACTCGGTGCGGCCGTTGATCTGCAGCGCGTGCAGCGTGTCGCGGCCTTCGGCGCGCGTGGGCAAGCCCTCGGGCAGAAATGGCAGGCGTGCAGCCTCGAACACGGGCGCGCCCATGTCGACGGTCACCCGGCCATCGTCCTGCATCGTCAGCGTAGCGATGCCGTTCATGACTTCCACGCGCACGGTGCGCTTATCGGTCAAACCCCGGTCGGTGACGAACTTCACGAAGCAGCGCGCACCGTTGCCGCAGTGCTCCACCTCGCCACCGTCATGGTTGAAGATGCGATAGCGGAAATCGACATCCGGGCGCGTCGAGCGCTCGACCAGCAGGAGCTGGTCTGCCCCCACGCCAAAGTGGCGATCAGCAATGGCGGCCCATTGCTCAGGGGTGAAGTCGATCGGGGTCTGGATGCCGTCGAGCACGACAAAGTCGTTGCCCGCGCCGTGCATCTTGGTGAAGTGCAGTTTCACGATGGTTGGCCGCCCAAGGTGACCCAGGCGGCGGTGAGCGTTCGGAAAACGCCCATTCTAAAGCGAGCCGGGCCGGCCCGCCCCGGGCGTCAATAAATGCCAGGCATGCCTTCCGGGCGGTGCTTGAAGCGCTTGTGCACCCAGTAGTACTCGGTAATGCGCGGGCGGATGGCGTCTTCAAAGAAGGCGTTCATGCGACGCGTGTCGGCGGTCAGGTCGCCGGTGGGGTAGTTCTCCCACGCGGGCAGGATGCGCAGCGCGTAGCCTTCGTAGTTCGGCAGGATCTCGGTGTACATCGGGATGACCTTGGCGCCGGTCATCGACGCCATACGCGGGATGGCGTTGAGCGTGAGCGCGGGCACACCAAAGAACGGCACGAACTCCGAGTCGCGCTCGCCGAAGTCCATGTCGGAGATCAGCTGCAGCGCCTCGCCGCGCTTGATGGTCCGCATGATCTGGCGGATGTTTTCGTTACGCGACACCATGGTCGCACCGAAGCGGCTGCGCAGCGCCTTCACGGCATCATCCAGCGCCGGGTTGGCCATGCGCGTGTACAGCGAGCAGCCTGCGTTGCCGGTGTTCGTACGCAGATATTCCGTCAGCGCCAGCGCGCCGATCTCCACACCCGACAGGTGCAGCGTGACGAGAATATGCGGCTGACCATGCAGCGCCGGCAGGTTGGCCTGATCGTCGATCTTGACCACGCGCATCAGGCGCTTCTCTGATGCGAACCACGCGAACGAGCGCTCGGCAAAGCTGCGGAAGACCTTTCGGAAGACCTCGTGCGCCATCGCTTCGCGCTCAGCGTCGGATTTCTCAGGGAAGCACGCTTTCAGGTTGGCCAACACCACACGGCGCCGTCCATTGGGAATGCGATACAGCAGCCCGCCCAGCCCCTCGCCAAAACGCGCGACGAAGCTGTAGGGCAGGAAGGACAGCAGCCATAGAAAGCCGAGTCCGAGTTTGGCAGTGAAACGTTCCATAAAGTGCAGCAGTCTCGTCAGGCAGCGGGCGGAGCGTCCGCGCCCTTGGGGTGCTTGTAGCGGTTATAGCCCCACAGATATTGCGTCGGTGCCACGGCAATCAACTGCTCGATGGCGGCATTGATGCGGGTGGCGGCTTGCGTTGCGTCTTCAGGCAAATCGCCGATGTCCTGCACGTGCAGGCGATAGCCGCCGCCGCGCGGCAGGCGCTCGGCAAACAATGCGACCACAGGCGCACCCGTCAGCCGGTGCAGGCGGTGCACCAGCGTCATCGTATAGGCGGGCTTGCCGAAGAACGGCGCCCACACACCTTCGCCACCCGTGGGGGTCTGATCAGGCAGGATGCCGATGGCCTCGCCGCGCTTGAGTGCGCGCACCAGCATGCGCACGCCGCGCGGGTCGGCCGGCGCCATGGACATGTTCGGTCCCGCGCGCATGGTCTCGATCCAGCTGCGCAGGCTTGCCTTGTGCGGCGGCTTGAAGAGCGACGTGACGGGATGCTCACGCGCATAGGCCTGCGGCAGCACTTCGAAACAGCCCAGGTGCGGCGTCAGGAAGATCAGGCCGCGCCCATCTGCGAGCGCACGCTCGATGATCGGTCGGCAGACGTTGAACAAGTGCGGAGCAACATCCGCCCCGTTCTTGCGCACCCAGAAATACGGCATCTCGAAGACCATGCGGCCGGCAGAGCGGGCCGCCTCCTTGAGCATGGCGGGCGTGGCGTCCGGATAGGCGTGGCGGAAGTTGGCGATCAGCCGGTCGTGATAGCGGCCGGGCACCTTGGCGGCCAGCGCTCCCAGCCAGCCGCCCAACGCCTGCAGCACTGACAGGGGCAAGCGTGAAAACAGCCAGAACAGGAAGGTCATGCGTGCGGTCGCAGCAATGTGTTGGTCGCAGTCGACAGAGGAGCAGGGTCTTGGGCAGCCCGTGCTGCGGCCCCAAAAAGTGCCGCGTATAATAGCGCGATTCGCCGAGTTAACTGACAACTTGCGGGGCGAATCCTTGTCGGGCCACAAACCTGGGCAAGGTTACTAAATACCGCTAAAGCGTCGCCGGCCGTGGCTCAAACGGATGGCGCGTAATAGCAAGTTCGCCATTCTGGAGCTTACAGCCGTGTCAAACGACTTCCTCTTCACCTCGGAATCCGTCTCCGAGGGCCATCCCGACAAGGTCGCCGACCAGATTTCCGACGCCATCCTGGACGCCATCCTCGCCCAGGACAAATATGCGCGCGTCGCAGCAGAAACGCTGTGCAACACCGGTCTGGTGGTGCTGGCGGGCGAAATCACCACGTCGGCCAATGTCGACTACATCCAGGTTGCGCGCGAAACCATCAAGCGCATCGGCTACGACAACACCGAGTACGGCATCGACTACAAGGGCTGTGCCGTGCTCGTCGCTTACGACAAGCAATCGCCGGATATCGCCCAGGGCGTCGACCGTGCATCGGACGACTACCTGAACCAAGGCGCCGGCGACCAAGGCCTGATGTTCGGCTACGCGTGCGATGAAACGCCCGAGCTGATGCCCTTCCCGATCTACTACGCACATCGCCTGGTCGAGCGCCAGTCGCAACTGCGCCGCGACGGCCGCCTGCCCTGGCTGCGTCCGGACGCCAAGTCGCAAGTGACGGTGCGTTATGTGGACGGAAAGCCGCACAGCGTGGACACCGTGGTGCTGTCGACCCAGCACGCGCCGGAGATGTCGCAAGAAGCCATCCGCGAAGCCGTGATCGAAGACATCATCAAGCCGGTGCTGCCCTCGCACATGCTGGCCGACACCAAGTATCTGGTGAACCCGACCGGCCGCTTCGTCATCGGCGGCCCGCAGGGCGACTGCGGCCTGACCGGCCGCAAGATCATCGTCGACACGTACGGCGGCGCAGCCCCGCACGGCGGCGGCGCGTTCTCGGGCAAGGACCCGTCGAAGGTCGACCGCTCGGCGGCGTACGCTGCACGCTATGTCGCCAAGAACGTGGTGGCCGCCGGTCTGGCTCGCCAGTGCCAGGTGCAGGTGAGCTACGCGATTGGCGTGGCACGCCCGATCAACATCACCGTGTACACGGAAGGCACCGGCGTGATCCCGGACGACCAGATCGCCAAGCTCGTGCACGAGCACTTCGACCTGCGTCCGAAGGGCATCGTGCAGATGCTGGACCTGCTGCGCCCGGTCTACGAAAAAACGGCTGCCTACGGCCACTTCGGCCGCGAAGAGCCGGAATTCAGCTGGGAAGCCACCGACAAGGCCCTGCTGCTGCGCGAAGCGGCTGGCCTGAAGGGTGAGCCGGCCAAGGCATTCGCCTGAGCCCGCGTTGCTGCAAAAACGAAACCGCCCTTCGGGGCGGTTTTTTGTTGCGTGTGCAATGACGCCACGCTTACGGGATTTTGCTGAGAATGCCGTTCATCTCATCGGCGGAAAACGCCCGCAGCGTCTGGGAACGGACATTGCCGGCCGAAGCCAGTGCCAGCCCGAACGACGTCATCGCGGCGTCGTCCGGCCCTTCGCAAATCACCACAAGATCGTACTGGCCCAGCGTCCAGTAGGTTTCCCTCATATCGATGCCGGCCGCCTTGGCCAGCTCACGGGCCGCGGCGGCCCGTTTGGTGGTGTCCTTGATAGTGCGGATGCCCTGGTCGGTGAAATTCAGCAGGGCCAGAAAAGTTGCCATGGTGCGTCTCCTCATCGGCGGGAGTCCGGGGGGTGCAGCATCGCGTGCCGCCGAAACGCGCGGAAGGAAATACGCCGCAATGAACGCGCCATATTAGAAGGCACATGCCATGCGTGCCGGTGAGGCCCCTGCCGGGCGGCAAATGCAGCCACAATTAGGTCGAAATCGTTTCAGTTGCGATACACCGATCACCGCCCTGGCGACTCCGCAATTTCGGTCAGGCGCACCCGCCACCCACGCGCTACCGTATCGCCACCCAGGAGCCTTTTCCCATTGACCACCACCGACTACTACCTCGCCCGCATGCGCGCCGTACTCGCGCACATCGACGCGCATCTAGAGGACGCGCTGGACGTGGATGGACTGGCCGAAGTGGCGGCGTTCTCGAAGTACCACTTCCACCGCCAGTTCACGCTGCTGTTCGGCATGAACGTCGGGCGCTATGTGCAGTTGCTGCGGCTCAAACGTGCCGCGCACCAGCTCGCCTATCGCGACGCGGCGCGCATCACTGACATCGCGCTGGCATGCGGCTACGAGGCGCCGGAGGCCTTTGCGCGTGCGTTCCGCAAGCAGACGGGACAATCGCCGTCGGACTTTCGGGCGGCGCCACAGTGGCGCACCTGGGCCACCGAACTACAGGCGCTGCGCGCCCTCAGGAGCGAACACATGCCCGCACAACCGCAACCCCATGCCGTCGAGATCGTTGAACGCAACGCCGTACCCGTTGCTGCAATCGAGCACTGTGGTGACCCCGCGCGCCTGGGCGAGACCCTCCGCACGTTCATCGCCTGGCGCCGCGCGCACCGGCTGCACCCGTCCGTCTCGGCCACCTACAACATCGTCTACAACAGCCCCGACGATGTGGCGCCGGACGATTTCCGCATGGACATCTGCGCCGCCACGCAGGCACCGATCGCCCCCAACGCCGCCGGCGTCACCGCCAAAACGCTGGCCGGTGGCCGCTACGCCGTACTGCGCCACACGGGCTCGGACGACACACTCGGCCAGAGCGTCGCGTACCTCTATGCCGAATGGCTGCCCGCCAGCGGCGAGGAACCGCGCGATGCGCCGCTGCTGTTCCAGCGCGTGCGCTTCTACCCAGACGTGCCCGAACACGAGGCCATCACCGACATTCTGTTACCACTGAAGTGACACGGTGCGCGCCCGCTCGTTATGTCATGGCATGATATAATTTGCGCCTGCACTCTTCCCGCATATCTGTCTTGGTGAGGCCTGGTCCGGGCAATCGCCGTGCGACCTCGCTTGACCATGTCTGCCCCGCCCGCTTCCCGCGCAACGTCACGCGCCGCATTCGCCCACTGGCTCCACAGCTTCGTCCCGGCACCGGTAACGGTGCGTTGGCGCGAGCGTGTGCGCTCGGCCGTTGGGGCGCTGATCGGTATTTTCTTTACCGGCACGATGATGAAGCTCGTGCCCGGTGCCGCCACGCTGATCCCCTTGCTGGTGGCCCCCATGGGTGCCTCGGCGGTGCTGCTGTTTGCGGTGCCGGCCAGCCCGCTGGCGCAGCCGTGGTCGATCATCGGCGGCAACCTGGTGGCCGCCACGGTGGGCGTGACATGCGCGCTGTTGGTGAAAGACCCGGTGGTGGCCTCTGCGCTGGCGGTGTCGATGGCCATTGCCGGCATGTTTGCGCTGCGCTGTGTGCACCCACCCTCGGGCGCGGTGGCGTTGACCGCCGTGATTGGCGGGCCGGCCGTGCACGCGCTGGGGTACACGTTCGTGCTGGAGCCAATCCTGATCCAGTCAGCGCTGCTGCTGGTGGGCGCGCTGGGGTACCACGCCGCCACGGGCCACCGGTATCCGCACGCGCAACGCCTGCCCGCCGTTGAGCGCGCACCCACCGCTGGGGGCTTCACCCGCGCCGACATCGTCGCCGCGCTGCGCCGCCAGAGCGAGCTGCTCGACATCGACCCCGACGACATCGAAGCCGTGCTGCGCGAGATGCAGCTGCGGGCCCAGGAAGAAAAACTGCGCCGCACCTTCCACGCGCTCACCTGCGCCGACATCATGTCGCAGCCGGCGATTGCCGCCACCCCGGCCACGTCGATCCCGCGGGCGTTGCAACTGCTGCGTCAGCACAGCATCAAGGCGCTGCCAGTGGTGGATACCGGGCAGCGCGTCATCGGCATCGTCACGCGTGCGGATTTGCTCGGCCTGAACCCGCGTGATTTCCGCCAGACGCTGCGCCACTGGTTCAGCATCGGCGCGCTCACCCCGCCGCGCGTGGCCGATCACATGAAGACGCACGTGCAGACCATTGCCGCCACCGCGCCCATGTCCGACCTGGTGCCGCTGTTTGCCAGCGCCGGGCATCACCACATTCCGGTGGTGGATGCCGAGGGCCGGCTGGCGGGCATCATTACTGAATCAGACTTGGTGGGCGGGCTGTACCGTCAGGCGACGATCCAGCCGCAGGCCGCCTGAACGGCCCGCTGATTCACGCGATCCATCACTCCGCGTCGATCGGCCACGCGCGAAACACCTCCAGCTGCTCCGCCGCGGCAGAGAACGCCGCCACGCGCGGGTAGCTCGCCGCTGGCACGCGGTCCGGCACCATCAACTGGATAAAGCCCCAGGCCACGGCGGTCGTCACACCGGCTTGCGTCAGCGCGCTCGCATCCGCAGGCAGCGGCGCATCCTTCCACTCCGCTTCCAGCGCGTCGAGCGCGGCGTGCAGTTGACCGTGCACGCGGTCCACCCACGGCGCATGCACCTTCTCGGTCGGGCGCAGGTTGTGTTCGTAGACGATCTGCATCGCCTTCTCACACGCGGCCAATGCCAGTCCGATGACACGCAACGCGTGCTGACGCGCAGGCAGCGCGGCAGGCATCAGGCTGCGGCCGGCCAACGTCTCGGCATAGTCGATGATGAGGGTGGAATCGATCAGCACGGTGCCGTCATCGCACACCAGCGTGGGCGCCTTCACCACCGGGTTGATCTCGTGAAACCGGTCGAAATGCCGGAAGACCGACACCGACGCATGCTCGAACGACAGGCCGAGCAGCTTGAGCGAAATGGCGGTACGGCGGACGTAGGGCGAATCAAGCATGCCGATCAGCTTCATGGGGTCTCCTGGGTGGGGCGATGCGTGGGTGTGCAAAAGAACGCTCATGATAGGGCGCCTGCGTCGTCCTCACAGCGCATCCCAACGCCAGGCCTGCTGCAGCCGATCCCGTACGTAGTCGACAAACACGCGCACACGCGGCGCAAGGTGCTGGCTGTGCGGATAGATGGCATGCAGCGGTGCGGCCGACACGGCATGCCCCGGGAGCACCCGCACCAGACGCCCGGCCAGCAGATCGTCGCCCACATCCCAGATGGATTTGACGGCAATGCCCGCACCTTCGGCCGCCAGCGTATGCGCGGCCTCGCCATCGTTGGTGACAATGGACGCGGTGACGCGCACGGTGTGCGCTTCGCCCTCGCCGCTGAAGTGCAGGTCAGCACGGCGCTGGTCACCGATCAGGATGCAGCGATGCCGCACCAGGTCTGACGGATGCACGGGCGCGCCATGCTCGGCCAGGTAGGCCGGCGAGGCGCACAGCACCCGAAAGTTGGGCGCCAGCGGCCGCGCGATCAGCGTGGAGTCGGTCAGGGCGCCAAAGCGGATCGCCATGTCGTAACCGCTGTCGATCAGGTCGACCACCGCATCGGTCAGTTCAAGCTGCACGCTCAGTTGCGGATGCTCGCGCTGAAACGCCGCCACGATGGGCGCAATGCGCCGCCGCCCCAGCTGGCCCGGCGCCGTCACGCGCAGCAGGCCAGTCACGGCCTGGCGCCGCTGCATCAGCAATGCCTCGGCCTGATCGATTTCATCCAGGATGCGTACCACGCGGCTGTGAAACAACGCGCCCTCTTCGGTCAGCGTCTGGCGGCGGGTGGTGCGCTGGATCAGGCGCACCCCCAATGCCGCTTCGAGTTGTGCCAGCCGCTTGCTGACCACGGACAGCGGCAGGTCCATCTCACGCGCCGCCGCCGACAAACTGCCGGCCGAGACGATGCGGGCAAACGAAATAAGCGCGGGCAAGTTGTCGAGCATGAGGAGATTCTTCGCAATCAGGAAAGGATGTTTCCTATTGGCAGCGGTATTTCCACGATTTCGCGAAGACTAGCATGCGTCGGTCTTTCACGTTCCTGCCTGTGCCATGACTCGATTGCCTGATGCCCGCCCCTCCACCGACGCCAGCGTCGATACCCCTGCCACCCCGACAGACGCTGGCCGCCGCACCTTTCTGGCTCGTGCCGGAACCGGAGCGGGCGCGCTGGCTGCCGGTGCGCTGCTGGCCGGCAACGCCGCTGCGCAGCCGCGTCAAGGCAGTGCCCCAGCCGCCACGACCGCTTCGGCTTCCGGCCAGTTCTGGCCAAATGGCATCCGCCTGGTCATCTCCATCTCGATGCAGTTCGAGGCTGGCGGCCAGCCGCCCAAGGGCACCGACAGCCCGTTCCCGAAGATCGACTTTCCGGCCAGCATGCCGTCCGACCCAGCCACCAACACGTGGTTTGCCTACGGCTACCGCGAGGGCATCCCGCGCATGCTGGACCTGTGGGACCGCCACGGCGTGAAAGTGACCTCGCACATGATCGGCGAGGCGGTGCAACGGCATCCCGAGCTGGCGCGCGAGATCGTGGCACGCGGCCATGAAGCCGCCGCGCACGGCCCACGCTGGAGTTCGCAATACGCCATGACGCGTGCTCAGGAGCGCGCCTTCCTGAGCGAGGCCGTCACCATGGTCGAGGCGGTGACGGGCCAGCGCCCGGTGGGCTACAACTGCAACTGGCTGCGACGCGGCCCCAACACACTGTCGCTGCTGCAGGAGCTGGGCTACCTCTACCACATCGATGATCTCAGCCGGGACGAGCCCTTCATCGAGCAGGTCAACGCCCGCGACTTCGTGGTCGTGCCCTACACGCTGCGCAATAACGACATCCTGCTGGTGGAAGGCCGCAACTATTCGCCATCGGCGTTCCTGGAGCAGATCAAGCTGGACTTCGACCAGCTCTACGAAGAGGCCGGCGCGCGCCGCCGCATGATGTCGATCAGCGCGCACGACCGCATCAGCGGCACACCGCAGATGGTGCGCGCGTGGGATGCCTTCCTGCGCTACGCCAAGCAACACCCCGGCGTGGCCTTCCTGCGCAAAGACGAGATCGCCCGCTATGCGGCCACGAGCCCGCTGACCGTGCGTGAGCAGGAAACCCTCTGAAGCCGGCGCGGCGGGCAACGCAGCATGCCCGCCCCTCTGCCTGACGCCTCCCCCGAGCACTGCCATGCCCCATATCGTGATCGAAGCGACCGAGCCGCTGGCACGTCGCCTGGACTTCCCCGCGCTGCTGCAAACGATCCACCGCCAGTTGGCCGATAGCGGCAGCGCGCGGCTGCATGACCTCAAGAGCCGCGTGCACATCACCAACACGTTCCTGGCCGGCGACGATGCGCAAGCCCAGTTCATCGTGGCCCGGCTGGTGCTGACCAACCCGCGCTCGGCCGAGCTGCAGCACAGCATGGCCCTCGTCATCCACAACGTGCTGCGCGACGCCATTGCAGCCGACGCGCCGCCCGGCTGGTGGCAATGCTGCGTGCTGGTGGAAACGCTCGAACGGGCGCTGTACCAGAAGACCGACTCCCGCGCGCCGGGCTAGCTCGCCCCCCGACACCCCACACAACAACATCAAAGGAGACCGCATGAACTCGCACCCGCACGCCGGTGCGCTGGCCCAGCCCGCGCCCGCTGCCCCCTCAATACTTGGCACCACGCCGGCGGATCCGGCACTCGAGGGCATCTATCGCCGCATTGGCTGGCGGCTAATGCCGATCCTGCTGCTGGCCCAGGTGCTGGCCTACCTGGACCGCGTCAACATCGGCACGGCCAAGCTGCAGATGGCCGCCGACCTGAGCCTGAGCGCCACCGCCTACGGGCTGGGGGCGGGCATCTTCTTCCTCGGCTATTTCATCTTCGAGGTGCCCAGCAACATGCTGCTGCACCGGCTGGGCGCACGCACCTGGATCGCGCGGATCATGGTGTCGTGGGGGCTGCTGTCGGCAGCCATGGGCTGGGTGCAAAGCACGACCGGGTTCTATGTGCTGCGCTTCCTGCTGGGCGTGGCGGAAGCCGGCTTCTTTCCGGGCGTCGTGCTGTATCTCACCTACTGGTTTCCGGCGCACCGGCGGGGCCGCATGACCACATTGTTCATGAGCGCCACGGCGGTGGCGGGCATCGTGGGCGGCCCGTTGTCGGGCTGGATCCTGGCGGCATTTGACGGGCACCTTGGGCATGCGGGCTGGCGCTGGATGTTCGCGCTGGAGGGCCTGCCCTCCGCCTTGGTGGGCGTGCTGGTGTTCTTCCTGCTGCCGAGCCGGCCGCGCGATGTGCGCTGGCTCGATGCCGACGCGCTGGCACGCCTGGAGGCCGATCTCGCGCAGGCGGCGCCACCCCAGGCACGCGTGCACCGCGCGGCAGACATCCTCAATGGCACGGTACTGCTGTTCGCGCTGATCTACTTCCTGCTGCTTGCGGGCCTGTACGGCGTGAGTTTCTGGCTGCCGAGCGTGATTCGCGCGGCAGGCATCGCCAGCACTGTCACGGTGGGCTGGCTGAGCGCCGTGCCATACGCAGCCGCCATGGTGGCCATGAACCTCGTGGCGCGGCAGGCAGACCGCCGCCGCAACTGGGGCACGCTGGTGGGCACCAGTGCGCTGGTCGCGGGCGTGGGCTTCTGTGTGAGCGCGCTCATGGTTGATCAGTTGGTGCCCGCCATGGCGGCACTGACGATCGCCTCGGCGGGCATCCTGTCAGCGCTGCCGCTGTTCTGGAACCTGCCGACCGCGCGGCTGGACGGCATGGCTGCCGCAGCGGGCATCGGCTTCATCAACGCCATCGGCAACCTGTCTGGCTTTGTCAGCCCATTTGCCATCGGCTGGCTGACGGACAAGACGCACACGGCGACCGCCGGCGTGGGCCTGCTGGGCGCGTCGGCCATGCTCGCCGGCGCACTGACGCTGATGTACGGGCGGCAAACGCGCCGGCACTGAGCGCAGCCCCGGACGACACGGTGCGTGGGCGGAAAGCGGCATACCATCAAGCCCTGTCACACGCCCCCGTGCCTGTCCATCTAGGGAATAACCTTCCTGGACGACACACCGCACCATGACCGCGCCCACGCGCTCACCCATCCGCACCACCAGCCTGGACACGGCCTTCACCGCGGCCCGCCCGCGCCTGTTTGCCATCGCCTACCGCATGCTCGGCACGCGCGCCGATGCCGAAGACGTGCTGCAGGACGCGTGGATGCGCTGGCATCAGGCAGCCCCATCCGCACTGTGCTGGGCCGAGCTGGTGTCGCACACGCCGGCCGCCGACCCGAGCGATGAAGAGATCTCCGCGCTGAGCTTTGTGACCGTCACCATCACCAGCTGTCACCGGTTGAACTACAGGAAGCGCACCATCAATATTTCATCCGCGTAACCACCGGCCGACTTGAGCGCGCGCGGCTCGATGCCATAGGTTTCAAAACCGCAACGCGCGTACAGCGCCAGCGCCGCTGCGTTGCCTTGCACCACCGACAGCGTGAGCTGCTCGACCACGCCCGTGGCCGCGGCCACGATGCCATCCACCAGCGCCGTCCCCACCCCGCGCCCACGCACCTCGGGCGACACGTAGAAGCCCCACACAAACCCCTTGTGCGCCAGCTTGGCAATGGTCTGCTGCTTGAAGCCGACCATGCCCACGATGCGCGCGCCGTCGTACGCCCCCAGCACCGTTGTCGTGGCGAGCCGTTCGGCAAAGGCCGCCTGCGAAAGCCCGGCCTCTGCCTCGTACGTTGAGCCGAAGGCCTCGGGCGAATCCTTGAGCGCGGCCAGGCGGATGGCGCGGTAGTCGGCGACGTGGGCAGCATCAGACGGCGAGAGTTGGCGAAGGGTGATGGTGTTGGCGTTGGTGGACATGACGGTGACTGACCGGGCGAACAACGAGCGGCTTCCAGTATCGCGCCAAACGCTTGCAGGGGCGTGTAACGCATGTCCCTATCCATGCAGCGGAGGGCTTTGTCGGTCAACTGGCCTATGTCGGCGTGTGGCCCCGAGTTTCTATGCTTCGGGAAAGTGCAAGACCACACACACAGCGCAACAAGAACGGGGGGAGCCATGGCCGAGCTATCAATCGCCCAAGGGGAGAACATCGGCAGCGCTGCAGCACAACCGCTGCCGGCGCCAATCCCACCGGCCCACCCCCAATACCCGCATAGCCTGCATGGCGCGGCCTTGGTGATGGCCGCCGCGCTATCGCTCGGGCTCACTGGTTGCGGTGGCGGCGGCGACGATGCCAGCTCCAGCACGACACCGCCGACAAACAACGTCACACCGGCGCCCACACCGACCCCATCGCCCGCGCCGGCACCAAAGCCGGCCCCCGTACCTGCACCAGCACCCGCACCAGCGCCGGCACCCGCCCCCACCTACTCAGTGGGCGGCACAGTGAGCGGCCTGAGCGCAGGCAAGACGGTCACACTGCTGGACAACGGCGGTGATGCCGTCGTGGTCAATGCCAACGGCAACTTCCAGTTCCCGACCAAGCTCGCACAGGGCAAGCCATACGCTGCCACGGTGGGCACACGGCCCTCGGGTGAGAACTGCACCGTCACCAACGGCAGCGGCACGGTGGGCACAGCCAACGTGACCACCATTGCCGTGGCCTGCACACTGCGACCGCTGTTCGGCTATGCGGTCAACTCCAACGACGGCACCGTCTCCGCCTTCACGCTGGATGCCACCACCGGCATGCCCACGGTCATCGGCACGACACCGGTAGCGGTGGGGCAAGTGCCCCTGTCGCTCACAATCGACCCCGCGGGCAAGTTTGTGTATGTGGCCAATGCCGTGGACAGCACCATCACCACGCTCTCCATCGACCCGAATACCGGTGTGCTGACGGTGGTGGGCTCGCCCACCACCACCGGCGCGAGCACGACGCCCTATAGCATTGCGCGCACGCCCAACGGCAAGTTTACGTACACGGCCAATTTTGGGAGCAACACGCTCTCGGCGTTCTCGATCAACGCGAGCACGGGTGCGCTCTCGGCCGCGACCAGCATCCCCGCCGGTGCCAACCCGTACACCGTCACCATCAACAGCGCGGGTACCTTCGCCTATGTGGTGAACAACAACAGCGGCGGCACGACCGGGACTGCCATGGCGTTTGCCATCAACAGCAGCACAGGCCTCCTCACGCAGACCGGCAGCACGGTCAACGCCGGCAACTCGCCGGAGTTCATCGCCGTCAACCCGGCAGGCAGCGTTGCCTATGTGGCCAACTCGGGGGACAGCACCATCGGCATTTACAGCATCACCGCCGGTGCATTGGCCGCGACGCCCACAACGGTGTCAACAGGGGCCAACAGCGGCCCGAACTACATCGCGATCTCCCCATCAGGAGGCTTCCTGTACGAGACCAATGTGCTGACCAACAATCTGAACGTGTTCTCGATCAACCCAAACAACGGTGCGCTTACGCTGGTGCAGACCGTCGATACCACCGCCACGAGCACGGCGAGCAACAGCGTTGGTCATGGGCCCGTCACGGTGCTGCTGAACCCCGCGGGCACCTTCGCCTACGTGGTGAGTGCCATCGACAACTCGGTGACGGCTTACAGCATTAACGCCTCGACGGGCATGCTGACCGCTGTGGCCAACGGCTCGGCGGCCACCGGCAAAATCCCACGCGGGATGGCGATTGTGGCGGTGCCGTGAGGCGGGTCGGGTGACTCAGTCAGGCGGCCGCCCGGAGCCCCTTGCTTGTGCAAGGGGCTTCGTTTTTGAGCGGGCACGTCTCACACATCGATGGCCGCAGTCGACTTCACCTTGCGGCGCAGCTCGTACTTCTGGATCTTGCCGGTCGATGTCTTGGGTAGCGGGCCGAAGAACACTGCCTTCGGCACCTTGAAGTTGGCGAGCAGCGTCTTACAGTGCGCGATCAACTCTTCCGCCGTCGCGGTGGCGCCGTCCTTCAGCTCCACAAACGCGCACGGCGTTTCGCCCCACTTCGCATCGGGCTGGGCAACCACCGCAGCGGCCAGCACGGCGGGGTGGCGATACAGCGCGTCTTCCACCTCCACGCTGGAGATGTTCTCGCCGCCCGAGATGATGATGTCCTTGCTGCGGTCTTTGATCTTGATGTAGCCGTCGGGCATGCACACGCCCAGATCACCGGTGTGGAACCAGCCGCCCGCAAAGGCTTCTCGCGTGGCCCGCTCGTTCTTCAGATAACCCTTCATGCAGATGTTGCCGCGGAACATGATCTCGCCAATGGTTTCGCCATCGGCGGGCACGGGCTGCAGGGTGTCAGGATCGAGCACCGCCACCTGCGACTGCAGGTGATAGCGCACGCCCTGGCGCGCCTTCATGGTGGCGCGGTCGTGCTCGGGCAGCGTGCGCCATTCGTCCTGCTCTGCGCAGACGGCGGCTGGGCCGTACACCTCGGTCAGGCCGTAGACGTGCGTGAGCTCAAACCCCATCGCCTCCATCTGCGCCAGCACGGCAGCGGGCGGCGGTGCACCGGCCACCATGCCGCGCACGGGCCCGCGCAAACCCTCACGCCACGATGCCGGCGCGTTGACCAGCGCGGTGTGCACGATGGGCGCGGCGCAATAGTGCGTCACGCCTTCATCGCGCATGAGGTCGAACACCACCTTGGGCTCGAACTTGCGCAGGCACACATTGACCCCCGCGCGCGCCGCAATCGTCCACGGGAAGCACCAGCCATTGCAGTGGAACATCGGCAGCGTCCACAGATAGACCGGGTGCTTGGGCAGATCCCATTCCAGGATGTTCGACACCGCGTTGATGGCCGCGCCGCGATGGTGGTAGACCACGCCCTTCGGGTCGCCCGTGGTGCCCGAGGTGTAGTTGAGCGCAATCGCATCCCATTCATCCACCGGCCCTTGCCACGCGTAATGCGGATCGCCAGAAGCGAGGAAGGACTCGTAATCGGTGTCGCCAAACCGCTCGGCCTGCGGGCCCAGCGCGTCGTGCACGGCGATCACCTTCAGGCCCGGAATCTCCAGCGCCATCTGCCGCGCCAGGTCGGCAAACTCGGTATCGGCCAGCAGCACGCGCGCCTCGCCATGGCGCAGCATGAAGACGAGGTTGGCGGCATCCAGGCGGATGTTGAGCGCGTTGAGCACCGCCCCGGCCATCGGCACGCCGAAGTGCGCTTCCACCATCGCAGGCGTGTTCGGCAGCAGCGCGGCCACGGTATCGCCGCGCCCCACACCCGCCTGCGCCAGCGCTCTGGCCATGCGGCGCGCACGGGTATAGGTGTCGCGCCAGTTCTGCCGCACCGGGCCATGCACAATGGCCAGGCGGTCGCCATAGACGTCGGCCGCGCGGGCCAGGAACTCGATCGGGGTGAGGGGAACGAAGTTGGCCGCGTTGCGGGCGAGGCCGGTATCGAAGTCGGTGGGCATGGCTGGGTCTCCGGTGCGGCGGGCACGACGGGCGCTGGGGCCACGGTTGCCGCTGTTGCTTTTAGATGGGCCAACGCTATCATCGGGCAGCTCCCGCACTCTGTCATCCGGATGACAAACCACCCGGAAACCCAAGCCAGACAAAGGCTGACAGGATTCTTACAAAGCGAAGGCGGAGCCCCACGCGCCCTCACCCACCCGCCTTTGCCATGACCGCACCCGACACCCTGTCGCCCACCACGCAGTTGCCGCTCCACGCGTGGTTCACCGCGCTGGCGCCCGAACACCAGGCGCTGGCCGCGCGCGAGACCCTGCTCCAGCAGTTCGAGCCCGGCGCCTTCATCGCCCGCCGCGGCGAGCCCTCGCGCTACTGGGTCGGCGTGGACAGCGGCCTCATCAAGCTGGCCGTGTACACCGCCGACGGGCGCGGCTGCACGTTCTCCGGCGTGCCCGAAGGCGGCTGGTGCGGCGAGGGCAGCGTCATCAAGCGCGAAGACCGCCGCTATGACGTGATCGCCATCCGCACCTCGCACGTGCTGCTGGTGCCCGAGCCCGTGTTCAACACGCTGCTCGCGCAGAGCCTGCCGTTTGCCAGCTTCGTGGTCCGACAGCTCAACGAACGCATGGGGCAGTTCATCGCCACCGTGCAGAACGACCGGCTGCTCAGCGCCGATGCACGCGTGGCGCAAGCGATTGCGCAGCTCTTCCACCCCGCCCTGTACCCACGCACGAGCACCGTGCTGGAGCTGTCCCAGGAAGAGATCGGGCTGCTGACCGGGCTCTCACGCCAGCGCGTGAACCAGGCGCTGCGGCGGCTGGCCGAAGCTGGGCTGATCACGCTGTCGTACCAGACCATTCGCGTGACCGATCTGGCACGCCTGCGGCTCTTTGGTCTCTCAGAGTTGTAGTGCAACACCGCGCAGTGTCACCCGCGCGACATTGCCAGGGTTGCGCGCAGGCCTAGAATCCTGCGACAGTGGCGGGCCGTTGGTTTGCCCGCTGTTCTCTGCCGTTTCCTGCCGCGCCCCCATGCCGCTCATCAGCCGTGCCCACGTTCGCATCTCGCGCCTGCGCTTTCCCTTTGCGGTGCGCGTGCAGGCCGAGCTGGGCACCGCCTGCCTGCGCGATGCCAATGGCCGGCGCGAGGTGCGCCCGGGCGACCCGTTTGTGGTGCCCGCCTTCGCGCATTTCGGCTGCGAGCTGCCGGGCACGCTGTGGCAGCCCAGCGCCATCTCGCTGGTGGCCGTGCCCGATGCCGGTTGCCCGCGCATGGCGGCCATCCACCACGACAAGCCCTGGTCACGCACGCTGGCCAACCTGGTGTTCGAACACCCCGCGCAGGCGTGGAACGCGGCATTGCTGAGCGAGTGCTGGCAGATCGGCCCGCGACAGGTGCGCGCTCGCCTGTTTGCCGAAGGCGAAGCGCTGCTTGCACTGGTACGCGAGCAGCGGGCCGCGCGGGCGCTCTACGCACTGGCCGCGCTGGAAGGGAACACCGCCTGCCCCACCGAGGCGCTGGAACAGCTTGCCCGGCGCACCTGCCTGCGATCTGCCCGCACCTTGCAAGACACCTGCGCCAGCCTGTTCGGGGTTGCGCTCTTCCAACTGATGGCCGCCACCGCTGACGACACGCACACCGCCGCGCCCATCGGCCCGGCCGCCTGGACAAGCTGGCACGCGCCTGGGGCGCTGACGGCGTAATACCGGCGCCCTGCCGATTGGACGGGACTGGACTCGACTGGACTGAGCCCAGCCCAGCACGCCAGCGCTATCTCAATCGAAGATGACGCGCTGCCCCGCGCTGCCGCTGGGCAGGCTCGGCTCGCCCATCAGGTCACGCACGGCGTCTTCAATCACGATGGACATGGCGTTGAGCGCAAGGTCGTTGTCTTCGGTGCCGAAGGGCTCTTCGATTTGCGAGGCGATGGCCTCGTGCGCCATGAAGGTGTACGCCACAAACACCGCAAACACCGGCGTGAAAATGCCGATGCTCTGCACCAGCCCAAACGGCAGCGCCGCGCAGAAGAAGTACACCGTGCGGTGGATCATGACCGAGTACGCAAACGGCAGCGGCGTTGAAACAATGCGCTCGCACCCGCCGATGGCGTTGGTCAGCTCGGTCAGGCTGCGATCAAACACCAGCGCGGCATAGGCATCCAACGCACCGGCCTGGCCGTTGTGCTGCGGGTCGCGTTGCGGGTTGCGTTGCGTTCGGCGTTGCACCCACTCGCCCAGCCACAGCGTGAGCATGGCGGGCCGGTAGCGCGCGGCCATCACGCGATCGAGCAGCGGCGAGGGCAGACGGGTGGCCAGGTCTTCACGTGGGTCAGTACGGCGCAACTGGTGGCGCAGCGCATGCGGCACCGCGCTCAGCACCTGCGTGAACTCGCGCACATCGTCTGCGGACACCGCACCCTGCGGCAACTGCGACGGCAACGTCAGCGCCTGACGCGTGAGCGCGCGCGCGCAATTGAGCAACTGGCCCCAGAGCTTGCGCGCCTCCCAGTAGCGGTCATAACTGGCGTTGTTGCGAAAGCCCAGGAACACTGCCAGCGCAATGCCGACGAGCGAGAACGGCGTGGTGCTGAGGTTGACGGAGATGGGCAGCCAATGCGCATGCACCGCCATGGCCACCAGCGAGATACAGAAGATCAGAAACAGGCGCGGCAGAAGCTGCGGCAGAACGGAACCGCGCCATGCAAGCAGCATGCGGAACCAGTGCAGGTGGGGGCGGACAACCATGGTGGGGAAGCAGAGGCGGGAGGGCGGGATTATCGCAGATGGCCTATCGCGCACGGGCTCGACGCCGAGGGCGTGGCATGGCACCCGTTGGGTGATATCCCCGCCCCGCAACGGGCGCCGACGTGCTGTGGTGCTGTGATGGCTAGTGTGGACGCATGGTGCGCAGGCTCACTGCACCGCGCCAATAAACGCCGCCAGCTCCGCCGTCTTGGGGTTGGCAAACACGTCCTTGGCGGGGCCGCTTTCATGGATCAGCCCCTGGTGCATGAACACGAGCTGATCGCCCACATCGCGCGCGAAGCGCATCTCGTGCGTGACCATGATCAGCGTCATGCCCTCGGCGGCCAGTTGCTTGACCACGGCCAGCACCTCGTTGACGAGCTCCGGATCCAGCGCAGACGTGATCTCATCGCACAACAGCACCTTCGGCTGCATGGCCAGCGCGCGCGCAATGGCCACGCGCTGCTGCTGCCCGCCGCTGAGCTGGTCGGGGTATGCATCAAACTTATCGGCCAGGCCCACCTTGGCCATCATCTGGCGTGCGAGGTCATTGGCATCGGCCTTCTTCATGCCCTTGACCACCACGGGCGACAGCGCCACGTTCTCGCCCGCCGTGAGGTGCGGAAACAGGTTGAACTGCTGGAACACCATGCCCACGTTCAGGCGCAGCGCGCGCAACTGCGCGGCCGTGGCCTGCGAGCCCTGGAGCACCGCGTTGTCCACGACGATCTGGCCGTCGTCGATGGCTTCCAGCCCGTTGATGGACCGCAGCAGCGTGCTCTTTCCCGAGCCACTGCGCCCGATGATGGCGACCACCTGGCCGCTTTCAACGCGCAGGTCCACGCCCTTGAGCACATGGTTGTTGCCGTAATGCTTGTGTACGGCGCACAGATCAACGAGCGGCATAGAGCTTCTTTTCCAGATGAGAGGCACAGAGCGACAGCGGCCAACACAGCGCGAAATACGCCAGCGCCACCAGCCCATAAATAAGGAACGGCTGGAACGTGGCGTTGGCCAGCACCGAGCCCAGCTTGGACAGGTCTTCAAACCCGATGATGGAGGCCACCGCCGTGCCCTTAACGATCTGCACGGAGAACCCCACGGTGGGCGCAATCGACAGCCGCACGGCCTGCGGCAGCACCACATGCCGCATCTGCTGGAAGTAGCCCATCGCCAGGCTGGAAGACGCCTCCCACTGCCCACGCGGAATGGCTTCCACACAGCCGCGCCACACCTCGGCCAGGTAGGCGCTGGTGTACAGCGTCAGGCCGATGGCGGCGGCCGTCCACGGCGACATCTCGAAGCCCGCCATGGACGCCCCAAAGAACACCAGGAACATCTGCATGAGCAGCGGCGTGTTCTGAAAGACCTGGATGTAGGCCTTGCTCACGCGCTGCAGCGTGGCGTTGCGCCCCACGCGGGCAAACAGCACCACCAGGCCCGCCGTGCCGCCCAGCACAAAGGCCATGAGCGACAGCATGAGCGTGGCGAGCAGCCCTTCCCCCAGCTTGAGGAGAATCGGCAACAGAGGGATGTCGGCGATCATGCTGCGGTCTCCGCTGGGTTGGTGGTGGTGGCACGCGGCACCACCGATGCCACCGGCACGCGACGCCCCACAACAAAGCGCTGACCGATCCACGCCAGCAACTGACGCAGCAGCAACGCCAGCGCAAAGTACAGCGCGGTGACGATCAGATAGGTTTCAAACGCGCGGAAGTTGCGCGACTGGATGAAGTTGGCGGCAAAGGTCAGATCCTGCGCGGCAATCTGCGAGACAACCGACGTGCCCAGCATGACGATCACGATCTGGCTGCTCAGCGCCGGCCACACCTTCTGCAGCGCGGGCCGCAGCACCACGTGCCGGAAGATCGCCCAGCGGCTCATCGCCAACGCGTTGGCCGCTTCCAGCTGGCCGCGCGGTGTTTCTTGAATGCCCGCGCGCACGATCTCGGTGATGTACGCGCCCAGGTTGACCACCACCGTCAGCACCGACGCCTGCCACTCGTTGATCTGCACCCCCAGCGACGGCAAGCCGAAGAACACGAACATCAGCTGGACGAGGAACGGCGTATTGCGGATGGCCTCCACATACACCTTGAACAGCGCGTTGAAGGGCCGGATGCGCCAGGCGCGGCACACGCCCCCGGCCACGCCGATGGCACCGCCCACCACCGCGCCCGCCGCCGTGAGCGCGAGCGTAAAGCCCACACCCTGCGCCAGCTGGCCGCTGTAATCGAACACCGCGCCAAAGTCGAATTGATAAGCCATAACGAAACTCCACGCGCCAGGCCATGACGGGGCTCCGCGGCATGCGGGCCCGGGCACGCCTGGCGTGCTGACATGCTTACGGTTTTACAGTTGGGCGGGCAGCGGCATCTTGATCCAGCGCTGCGACAGATCGTTCAGGCGCCCGTCCGTCTTCAGCTTGGTGATGGCGGCGTTCACCTTGTCGAGCAGCGCGGGCTCGCCCTTGGCCACGCCCACATAGCAGGGCGTGTCTTCCACGGGGAACTTCAGGTCGAGCTGGCGCAGCTTCGTGCGCTCGTTCACCGCGTTGGCCACGATGTTGCCCACCGTCACCAACTGCACCTGGCCGATCAGGTAGCTCTGCGCGGTGGCGTTGTTGTCTTCATAGCGCTTGATGGTGGCCGACGCCGGCGCCACGGCCGAGAGGGCCAGGTCTTCCGTCGAGCCGCGCGTCACGCCGATCGTCTTGCCGGCCAGGTCCGCCGGCTTCTTGATCGACGCATCCTTCGGGCCGTACACGCTCTTGGGGAACGGCGCATACGCCTGCGTGAAGTCGATCACCTTGGCGCGCTCGGCGTTCTTGCCGAGGCTGGAGATGACGATGTCCACCTTGCCCGTGGTCAGGAACGGAATGCGGTTGGTGCTGGTGACGGGCACCAGCTCGGCCTTCACGCCCAGTTCCTTGGCGACGAGGTTGGCCATGTCGATGTCATAGCCCTGCAGCTTGAGATCCGGCCCCAGCGAGCCGAACGGCGGAAAGTCATTCGGGATCGCCACGCGGATCACGCCCGCCTTCTGGATGTTGGCCAGCACATCGGCATGCGCCGGGCGGCCCGGCAGCAACGCGACCACCGCGCTGGCCGCCATGACGGCGTAGAGGAAGGTGCGGCGCGAGGTGTGGTGCAAGCGGGAGAAAGCGGCGATGCGGGTCATTCAAAAACTCCTTCAGAAATCGAGACAGGCGAAACAAGGCGAAAGGAAACGGGATCGGCAACCGCGCGATCGGACGCGGCCAGATCGATGCCGCTGCGGCGTGCGGATGACAGCAGATGGGCGCGCATGGCCTCTGCGCTGGCGGCGGCATCGCCCGCGGCAATGGCCTGCACGATGGCGTCGTGCTCGTGCGCGGGGTGGTCGTCTGCGCCGTTGCGGGCAAAGGGCAGGCGCAGGCTGTGGCCGATGGCGTGTTCCAACTGGCCCGCTATCGCCATCAGGCCCGGGTTGCCCGACAGCTGCGCCAGCAGCATGTGGAAGTGCAAATCCGCCTCCGCCGCGCTCAGCAGGTCATTGCGCGCCAGCGCATGGGCCAACTGCTGCTGCAGCCATTGCAGGTGGCGCAGGCCGGCAGCCTGCATGCGCGCGGCGGCCAGCGCCGTCCAGCCGGGCTCCAGCACCAGGCGCAGCTCAATCAACTGACGCGGCGACAGCGTGCCCAGCGCCGGCGTGGCAAACGGGCGATGCAGGCGATCGGCACTTGCCCGATCGGCGCCCACCTGCGGGCCGCGCACCACCACGCCCCGGCTGGGCAGGATGTCGACCAGGCCCAATGTCTCCAGCACCGTGAGCGCCTCGCGCAACGACGCGCGGCTCACGCCCAGGCTTTCTGCCAGCTCACGCTGCGGCGGCAGACGGCTGCCGCTGGGGTAAGCGCCGCTCAAGATGCCTTGCTGGAGTGCTTGCGCAACGGAAGAGGGAATGCTGTGCATGGGCCGAATTGGGAGAAAGACACGGTCGTGGTCTGACCGGTCGCCCACGGCTTATGCGAGTTTTGTGCCATGCAGCAAAAAATAGCGGTTGTGCGGGTTGGCGAGGCGTTGGTTGCCTGGGCGATGCCCTTGCGTGAGGCACGCGCAGCCCGATGGGGGCATCGGCGGCTTGGAGTTGGTGCGTGGTGGCACCGATTTGGGACGGCCCATCGTTTTGGGGAAGCGCGCCCTTACCTCGCAACGCATCGACTGCAGAGCGAAGGAGCTATAGTGCCGTCACCAGAAACGTGACCTCGTTAGGCAAGATAGATAACTTAGACGCATGACGACGAGTCCGACCTTCTACCCCTACAGCCCAGAGCCGCATCGGGGCATCGCACAGTCAAGGCGCGTCGCGCGGGATGTCATCAAACTGACAATCGACGCCGAAGAGGCGCGAGCGTGGTTCTTCGAAACGCACCCATGCCAACGACTGCGGGAATTAATTCCGTCCGCCACCGCGTTCTTGATTGAGGACTACTACCTGGGCAAGAAGCAGAACGCGTCGAGAAGATCAGGTTTGAACAGGCTTGCTTTAGCGGGGGAGTGTCAGGAGGAACTCATCCGCAAGGTCGAACAGGCAGTCGCTGGGGTCCGCTCCGCTGTCAAGTAGCGCTAGCATGCTTTTAACGATCTTGTCGTCAATGACCAAAATTAGCTTTCCGTGCTCACGCATCGCACCCTGGGCCATTTTCAGCGCGCTCTCGTTTGCGCCACGACGTGCAAGGATAATGGCAACTCTCCGAAGACCGCGCTCCAACAGGTATTTCTCTGTTGTCAGAACCTGGCCCTGTGAGATCGGTTCAGCATAGTTCTTGAACTCAAAAATGATGTAGCGGCTATTCAGGTGGTCAACGAGAAATTTCCAGAATTGCCGGTGTGGCTTGATTCGACACACGAAATCAAATTGGTTGAGGCCGTCATCGGTCCGTGATTGGCGGTGCCAACCTTCAAGGTCTTGAGCGAAAAGATGGCGCAGGATCCGCTCGCCAATATCTTCAAATGCGTGTGCTGCTGCTGGAACCTAAAAAAAACCGGGCTTCTTTGGGCCCGGTTATTTCTAATCGCATAGCTTTCCAGTGGATGGATCTGACGATCCACAACGATGCGTCTGCCTCAAATCGATTCACTTACTTGTGAACCACATCAACTATTTTGAGGTCCGACACAACTGTAGATGGATTCATAACCCGAGAAACTGCCCCTTGTGGGACAAGGCGTTCAAGCCAACGGGGAAGCAAAAGGCGAGAAAAGTCGACGCATAACCCGAGAACTTCCTTCCCCGACCAGCTTCGATGCGCGCGGGAGCGCGCGATGGAACGGAGCCATCCCATCAGCAGCTGTCGCCAAGGTTTGTATTGGCCGCCGCAAGAATTGCGCTTGAAACAAGGCAATTTTAGCAAATTGCACTCGTGAGCGAACCCTCCTTCGATGCACGCCGGCGCTCCGGAAATGTCTAAGTTTCCGCGACTGGCCCACTATCGCGTCTAGCAAATTGCGATGGTCGTTTGGCGAGGCAGCTACCGAGTTGTCTCCCCCATCTCTACCCCGTCTCAGGCCAGTGATTTCCGTGGCCGGTCGAGACCCACCCGTCCCACCCGCCCATCGCAACCCGGCCTGGAGGGTGGCTTATGAAATCGACCCGCCTATGTCTCGCCTGTGGTAACGCGTTCGTCCCGTTGCCGCATGTTCCTCACCAGCGTTACTGCTCGTCGGAGGCTTGCCAGCGTGCTCGCCGGCGCGACTGGCAGAACCACCGGCTCCGCATCGACAAGGACTACCGCGACAACCAAGCCCGGGCGCAAGCGAAATGGCGCGCCGGCCACTCAGGCTATTGGCGCGAGTATCGGGCTGCACATCCGGCGTACCGCGAGCGCAACCGCAGCATGCAGCGGATGCGCAATGCACGGCGGAGTTGCAGGCCGATTGCAAAGATGGACGTCATCGGGCGCCGTTGGCCGCTGGGTTCTGGCTTCTACGTGTTGTCTCATGCGGATGAAAGCCGCGTTGCAAAGATGGACGCGTGGACCGTCCACATCGCCGTGCTGTCTGCGCCGACAGGGCCGCCGGAGTGATTGCAAAGAGATGACGTGATTCTCATTGGCGCCGTGCCTGCTACGCTGGCCTCACCAAAGTTCGTTTTCGAACGCCACCGCCTGATGTGAAATCGTGGCGCGTGAGCATGAGGCCCCACACCCTCGGTGCCTGCCGCGGCCTATGCCTGAGTTGCGGAGTGAAAAATGTCATCCAATACCGCTGCTGCAGCAGTTGGAGCCGGCTCCTCTGGAGGACGGGCGGCAGAGTATGTCCGCATGTCGACTGAGCACCAGCAGTATTCGACCGAGAACCAGCGCGACAAAATTCGCGACTACGCAGCCCGCCGCGGATTCGAAATCGTCCGCACGTATGCCGATGAAGGAAAAAGCGGGCTCCGAATCGATGGGCGCCAGGCGCTGCAGAATCTCATCGCCGATGTGGCCAATGGCAAGGCCGATTTCTCGGTCATCCTGGTTTATGACGTGAGTCGATGGGGACGTTTCCAGGATGCCGACGAGAGCGCGTACTACGAGTACATTTGCCGCCGCGCCGGCATTCAGGTGGCGTACTGCGCCGAGCAGTTCGAGAACGATGGCTCCCCTGTTTCGACCATCGTGAAAGGGGTAAAGCGGGCCATGGCCGGCGAATACAGCCGAGAACTGTCCGCGAAGGTGTTTGCCGGCCAATGCCGCTTGATTGAGATGGGCTTCCGGCAAGGAGGACCTGCCGGCTACGGGCTGCGCCGGGTTTTGGTCGATGAGCACGGTCTCATGAAGGCAGAGCTGTGCCGTGGTGAACGCAAAAGCCTTCAAACCGACCGAGTCGTCCTTATGCCTGGACCGGACAGCGAGGTGCGAATCGTCAACCTAATCTACGACTGGTTTATTAATGAATCGCTCGACGAACATGAAATCGCAGCGCGCCTGAATGGCATGCGTGTGCGGACGGACCTGAACCGGGAGTGGACGCGAGCTACCGTGCGGGAGGTATTAACGAACGAGAAATACATCGGCAACAACGTCTACAACCGGGTGTCGTTCAAACTGAAAAAGGTACGCGTGACCAACACACCTGATATGTGGATTCGAAAAGAAGGCGCATTTCAGGGCATTGTGCCGAGCGAAACGTTCTACACGGCGCAAGGCATTATGAGAGCCAGAGCACGTCGCTACTCAAATGAGGAGCTCATCGAACGACTGCGTAATCTGTACCGGAGCCGCGGGTTTTTGTCCGGCGTCGTAATTGATGAAACGGATGGCATGCCCTCGACGTCCGTCTATGTGTACCGATTCGGCAGTTTGATTCGCGCCTACCAGACCGTCGGCTTTACGCCTGGTCGAGACTATCGATACATTGAAACCAACCGCTTCCTGCGACAACTGCATCCGGAAATCATCGCGCAGACGGAGCGGAAAATCGCGGATTTGGGCGGCACGGTGATACGCGACCCGGCCACCGACCTGCTCACGGTCAATGACGAGTTCACGGCCTGCATCGTGCTCTCGCGTTGCCAGGCGCATGAAAATGGCCGAAATCATTGGAAAGTCCGCTTCGACACAAGCCTCCTGCCGGACATCACGGTGGCGGTGCGGCTCGACCACACGAATGCGTCGGCATTGGATTACTACCTGCTGCCACGTTTGGATTTTGGACAACCGCGCATTCATCTCGCCGACCAAAATCCAATCGAGTTTGAGAGCTATCGCTTCGATACGCTGGACTACTTGTATGGCCTGGCCGCGCGTGCCCGTCTCAGGAGAGTAGCGTGAACGCGCGGCAGCAGGTCGGAGAAATCCGCATGGTCCCCGTCGCTCAGATTGAGGTCATCAATCCGCGTGGACGCAATGGTCGGGTTTTCAAAGAAATCGTCGACAACATCAAGACCATCGGTCTCAAAAAGCCTATCGTGGTCACGCCGCGGGCGACGGCCGGCGGCATCGAAAAATACCTGCTGGTGTGCGGTGAGGGACGGTTGAAGGCGTTCCGCTCCCTGGGGGAAGAGACCATCCCTGCGCTCGTCGTCAGCGTGAGCGATGAGGACGCGTTCGTCATGAGCCTGACGGAAAACATCGCGCGTCGACAGTGCCGCCCGCTCGAACGGCTTGCCGGCATTCGTCAATTGCAGGACCAGGGATACACACCGAAGGTCATTGCCGAAAAGACCGGTCTCACGCCAACTTACGTTCAAGGCATTCTCACGCTCCTGCGCCAGGGAGAAGAGAGGCTTGTGCTGGCGGTGGAGAAGGGCCTCGTCCCCTTGAACGCAGCCCTCACGATTGTCGGTGCTGGCAACGACGACGCCGAAATCCAAGCGGCACTTCAAGAAGCCTACGAGTCCGGAAAATTGCGGGGCAAGCAACTGATGAACGCTCGCCGCGTCATCGAGCGCAGAAAAACACTCGGGCGAAGCGCAGCCCGCAATATGACGCACAAGTCCGCCGCGGTCACGACATCGAGTCTCGTGCGGACGTACGAACGCGAGGTGGAACGGCAGAAGGCCATGGTGAGAAAAGCCGAGTTCACGCAACAGCGGTTGCTATTTGTGGTCGGCGCCTTGCGACAACTGTTTGCCGATGAGAACTTCGTCAATCTGCTGCGTGCCGAGGGCTTGGCTAGCCTGCCGAAGTACCTTGCCGAGCGCGTCTGGCCCGCCGGAAGTGGCACATGACTGGCATAACTCTCGGGTTCATCCCCGAGCCCTTGTCCGTGCCCGTGGCCAGCATCCTGCCGTCACGCAGAATACCGGCGCCTGTACTGGAATCGCGCAAGTTTCAACAGATAAGAACCTCCATTGCGGAGGTGGGCCTCATCGAACCACTCTCTGTCACGCCTGCAGACCAGTCTTCCGGGCAGCATGTCCTGCTGGATGGGCATCTGCGCTTACTTGCTATTCAGGACCTGGGATACGAGCAGGTGGCCTGCCTTGTGGCTACCGATGACGAGAGCTACACGTATAACAACCGTGTCAATCGCCTGTCGACCATTCAGGAGCACTACATGATACGGCGCGTCATTGACCGAGGTGTCTCGCCTGAGCGATTGGCGAAAGCGCTTTCCGTCGACGTCTCTCAGATTGTAAAAAGGATGTCGTTGCTAGACGGCATTTGCCCAGAAGCTGCCGAACTGCTCGGAGACCGTCAGTTTTCGCCGGAGCTCGTTCGTGCCCTTCGCAAAATGAAGCCCACGCGCCAGGTCGAATGCGTGGAGCTTATGGTGGCAGCGAACAACGTGTCCGTCTCCTATGCCGAGGCGTTGTTGGTGGCCACACCAGCGGCGCGTCTTGTGGAGGGAAAAAAGCCTCACAAGCTGACCGGAGTCAGCCCGGAGCAGATGGCAAAGATGGAGCAGGAAATGAGCAATCTGCAGGGGCAGTACAAGCTCGTGGAACAGACCTACGGTCAAGACGTATTGAATCTTGTGCTTGCGAAAGGGTATCTCGCGAAGCTCCTCGAGAACGAATCGGCGCGGCAGTATGTTGCCCAGCGCCATCCGGATTTGATGGTGGAGTTTGAATCCATCATCGCGACCATTTCTCTCGACCAGCAGCAATCCGGCGTGGTCCTTTAGCCTAGCGTTCGGACCTTCTCGCGAAGGAGTTGCCCCGAGGCGGCTTTGACCTGACAGCCAAGCCTCGTGCAGCAGAATGGCCCCAGTCGCCCTGAGTTCTTACTGACGCTTGGGGAAAGCTGCGCCAGCCGTTGAAGATGGGTTCGTGGTTGCCACAGCCCACTTGTAGGTGCTAAGAACAGGTCTGAAGAAGATTCAATTGTCATACACCCCGAGCTGACTCACATTAACGGCCGCCGTTCTCGAGGACGGCAATCATTCCGGCGTTATGGAAGGCGGGGCTTATGTCGCGAGCGTGTGCAGTCGTCGGCGATAGAACGACAACAGGGGGCGTAATAATTGCCGGCGGCGGTGGCTCATTCATGACCATCGACGGCAAGTCTGCTGCATTGTGGGGAGACGTCGCAACGTGCCCTGCATGCAAATCGACCGGGAAAATCACAGGGGAAACCTTCCCCATCCAAACCGTCCAGGGTGTTCCCGTCGCCCGACACAACGACCTTGTGCTGTGCAAGTGCCCGAAGAAGCCGCGGGTGATAGCTCCCGGCGTGAACATGGTCGCGGATGAGGTGCACGGCTCTGGTAATTCGGAAACTGCTGGCAGGACTGCGGAGCCGATAGCTTTGGTCACGCACGACTTCGACCAGCGCGCACAGTTGGTCGATGCGGAAACGCAGCAGCCGCTCGTAGGCCAACGCTATCGGATGACGTGGTCAGGCGGTACGGTCGAGGGCATCACGAGCGCCTCGGGACATACGATGCTCATCCGCAGCGACCAGGCCGAAACCGCCGAGATTCACGTCTTGACGGACGAAGAGGCATGAGTCCAGTCCACTCCGCCGACCTGCTTTTCACGCCCACTGAGGACCGCAACGCCATCAAGGTCGATGTCCCGTCGAAAAGACTCTACTTCTCTATCTACTACTACACCAAGGATGACGCGTTCAAACGTGCCTCCCAGACCAAGGAGCGCGAGATAAAGGGCCGTTCAGACTGGAAACCTGCCCGCGATACCTTCGTGGCCATTGAAGTGCGAACAGAGGCGGATTTCCGTGCCGCATGGGCACGTGTGATGAAGCAGGCCAAGGACGAGGGCTATGTCGTTGCCGAAGGTCACCTGTTCACCCACGCCAGCAAGCCAAAAGGCGGTCGCGGTGGGCTCGAGTTCGCGGCCATCCCAGGAACCGGCGATGGCACCATTACGCGCGAGGAGGTGTCCCAGCTCGCCAAGCTCCCCTGGCAGAAGGCTGGAGAGCTAATCTTGTACGGTTGCAACACCGGGAGAGCAGGCGAAGGCCGCAGTTGGACTCCGGCACAGGCTTTCGCAGACGCCCAGGGCGTGAAGACCTCCGGCACGACTGGGTACGCATACTTCTCTACGTCCCGCGACAAGCACGTCAAAATCACCGACAGCTCCACCGAGGTCTATCTGCACCCTTACAAGTGGGGTAAGAACGGATATTTTGGGGACGGGGAAGCGATGCCAGACAAAATCTTCACACCAGCGAAATGAAAAATAAGCTATTGGCTCTGATTGCCGCCGCTCCAGCGCTCTTGTCTATCGTGTACGTGCTGTACCGCGCAGCCTTCGTACAGGTCAACCACGTTGGACTGACGCCTCATTTTCTGGACATCTTTTCCGTTGCGTCCGTGGTGCTGGCACTCACCTTTCGACTTGAGCGCCGATGGCTCTGGGCGGTCGTCGTCGTGGCCGCCGCGAACGTGCTGCTCGTCGTGTGGGCGATTGAGACCAACGTCCTGGTCGAGTACGAAGAATGGATTCGGCGTGGCATGCCGGAAAGAGATGCCGGCTTTGGCTTTACTAAGGCGGGGAGTTGATACAAGTGCTGAGGACAACCACATCAGCTATTCCCACAACTCTGCGGTGATAGTCGTCGAACACCTTGTCTGCGACTTCGATGACCACGTGTAAAAAATGCTGCCTTGTTGGCACCAGAGGAAAGAGCTGCAGTTGGATGGCGAAACTGCAACGCCCCCAACCTCACAGAGGTTCTTACATGGTTGAAATGGGACGCGCTGGACCGGGTTAAGCCTCACCGAGATGCAGTCCATCAATTCAAGCGGAAGCTCAGGATGACAAATACCGTTGACCACAAGCGTGAGGATGACGTCGTTGACCGCTTCTCCAGAAGGCTACACAAACGCTTTGGCGAAGTGTTCTCTCGTAACGAGGAGCACCCAAACTTCGCTGCCACACCCCTCGGAGGGCAAGACAAAGCGCTCGCGGACTACTTGCTGGCCGGGAAGGGACGATACTGCTTAATCGAGTTCAAAGCAGATGAGGATGCAGCACTCGCGGAGACCAAGAAACCGCTGCGGCATGCGCTATGCAGAACCTTCCAGAAGCGAGCTGCCACGATGGCACGCGCGGAGGACATTCACTTCATTGGTTGGGGTACGAAGCAGGAACTCCGCGCGCCGAGCCTGCCGCAACCCGAAACGCTCCTGGGAGTATCACTGTCAGCGTACCCTGGAAAGGTATGCCCGTTAATTGGCCATAACGTACGGGCGTCCGCCTTTGAAACGATGACGCAAGATGCATTTATCGACAAATTTATTGATGGCGAGGTCGTCGGCTCAGATGCAAAGCGATTTGATAAATACGTTGGCGAGCTGTTTAAGCTAGCCGAGACCGATGAAAAAAACGGGAAAGATGGCTTCCAAGGAACCGTCTACGTCTTCGTTCCACCATCGGACGGCGCACCCGCCGAACTCCTTTCCATCGAATTCACCGGAATAGAACATCTGTTTCGATTGACCAAAGAGCTAGCCGTCAGCCGGGAGAAGAGCAAAGTCAAGGACCGGGAGAAGACGAAAGATAACGATTTGGGAAAGGGATTTGGGCGCTAGACACCCTTTCCTTGCCGGCACCGCAATGTTCGTCAACGTACGCAACTAACATGGCACCATCGGACCAACCGCAGACGGACCTGCTCACGTCCCTCCAAGAACCGCAGAATCTCGAGCAAGTCTTCAGGAACTTGAGAGACATATCGCGCCTGCTTGCTCGAGATGTGGACAGGCTCGGTGACGAACTGCCACAGTCGGAGCAGCAGCTTCGCCTTGCCGGTGAGTTGGTGGCCAGAGCCCAGTCGGATATTCATGCCTTGCAGCAAAGTGCGAAAAGGCTCGGCGACATATGGGAGCATTCCGAGAGCCTCGCCAAGGTTGTGGGCGCAACCGCAGCCAAGGCGAGCACGGAAACGGTAAACAAGGCTGTGGCAGAGCTGAACACAAAGCTAACTACATCAGTGAATGCAGCAAATGACGCCGCCAACAATCTCCGAAGCGCAATGCGCATGAGCAAGGCGCCCTGGGTCATCGCGATATTCCTGAGCTTCGCACTGGCTATGATTGCCGCCTTTCTTACTTATAAGCTGACAAAGCCCGGCCCCCTCGCTGAGAAAGATATTCAGCGCATGCAATGGGGTATTCTTTTGGAGCGCATGTATCAAAAGGCGAGCCCGAAGGAGCGCGCCGTCTTGGACAAGTTGACTACCAGTGGTTGAGACCGCCAACCACTAGCGCACCACGCAGACCCAAGCGCCAATGTTAGGCTCGGGGCCGGCGCCCTTGCCCCGGTGTCAACGCCCGCCCGCAATATGCCCAAGCTCGGCCAGGACCGTATCTTTGAATACCTCGAAGATAATCCAATTCCTGAACTGAGCGTTCCAATATCCGCGACCTCGGCAAATTGGCTCGACCAGTTGCCGAACGGGCTCGCAGACTGGATGGAATACTGCGATGTTGTTTGCGGGCAATTCACGCACGTGAACCGACACGCCCAGAATAGAAAACGTCCATACTCCGTTCCGTTCGAACATGTTGACCTCCTGTGTTGGTAACGAGGCCAGCCTAGTCAGCACGAGTCATCGAAAACAGTCACCAACAGTGGAAGAAACTGTGCGAGACGGAAATATTTCCATTGAAATCAAAGACGTAGACACTGAAGCGGACCGGACGGATGCGGACGAAAAGCAGGGTGCGATTGACGCGTTCTTGGGCTTTCTCAAACTCCAGGGGAAAGAGACGCAGCCGCTGAGGGTCGCACGTGCGCTCGCGGAAGGCAGCTTGGAAAGACTACATGCTGGCAAAGTCCTGGTTGCCTACAACTCAGTCAACGTCGCTGGGATGGCCGGCCACAACGTGCCACCAGACCGGGCCACCGGCTGGCTCACCAGAAACTGGACCACTCTTGAAAAGCGCCTCGAAGAATGGGAACCCGGCATCCAGGAATTTGCCCGGCAGGCCGGTCTATCCATTTACGCGCGGCCCAGGAAGATTGCTGGCGCAGGTGGCGCTGGAAACAACTCCACGTATGACATCGAATTTCTCGACCTTCCCGCGTCGGATGCCGAGCCGGTTGCACCGGCACCGGGCGGTATCGCTTACGTGCCAGACCTGACATTGAAACCCGCCTTTTGGGTAAAACCGCTCATGCAGACTGGCTTTGCACTCAAGGGATGGCGACGTGTCGCCTTCCTGCTGTACGGCGTCGGCGGGATTGTGGTCATCGGGGCGTTCCTTATCCTGCTGTGGCTCGCGCTGACAACTCAGTCAGCGAGGATACGTACTGGAGACATTGTTACGCTGATTCTGTCCGCTGCTCTGGTCGGATGGCTGGGCTACGAATTACTGAGCCCCTTTTGGAGGCTGATTGATTTGCGCATCATCATGGCTCCCGACTTACTCCTGTCGTTCCGCGACCAACATGTTCAACTTGAGGCAGCAAAAGAACCGGCGGACGACGGCCAGCACGTCCGCGTCATACGGTTGGTGCGGTACTCGGCTCCCTGCCCAAGATGCGGAGAGACGGTCCATCTGCACGACGGTCGACGAGAGTTCCCCGGGCGCCTTGTGGGAAAGTGCGATGAATATCCTGCCGAACATGTGTACTCGTTCGACAGATTCACCAAGACAGGCAAGCCGCTACGATAGGCGCTCTCTCACTACCCCCCCGCGGGACAGATTCCTAGCGCAGATTGCAGCAACGCGCAGGCTCATGTTCAACGTGAAGGACTGCTCAGTTGATGGCCTCGAACGCATCGGAACTCAGCGAAGTTGGCCTTCACGCTCAGCGGCTACTGGACGACTGAAGCATGGCCTTAACCTCGACGCAAATCGGCACCATCGGCGAAAACCTTCTGGTCAACGCCGTCATGAAAGCGAGCGACGGGAGGCTGTCGCCTTTTCAGCCGTATGCTGATGATGACGGGCTGGATGTGCTGTTCTACGACAAGCAGACCGGAAACTCAGTAGCTATTCAACTGAAGTGCCGTACCGTCACGCTGTACAAAGCAGGAACGCGAGAAAGAGGGAACGTCGTTCACTTTGGCGTGCGGCAAGCAACGTTTCGTGCGACACGACACACCTATCTCGTTGCGGCTCTCATGTGCGGGACGTCGACAACGTAGTAAGCCTTGTCGATGCGAATCTTGTACTTGTGACCGTGGGGAATCGGCTTCTTCTCCCGGACGAAAATCTCCACATCGATGATTTCTTCGCCGTCGTGGCTGGCGGCCCCAACGATAATGGTTTCTTCAATGCGTTGCTCGTTTGCAGACATTTCAAACTCCGTTGCGTCGGATGGACAGGCGCCATAGGGCGATGTTGACGTTCGACCGGCCCGGTGCCAGACTTCCGTCTTACATGTGAGACAGTGTGGCACGAGGTGTTTCTCTAGTCAAACGGTTTTTGTTGCACATATAAGACAGGAGAGAAATGGAACACGTGAAGATGGAGGTGCTGGCCAAGCACATCCTCAGACGTAGAGATGGCCGTGGTGTCCGGGAGGCCGCCAAGGAAGTGGGCATCAGTCCCGCTACGCTTTCCCGGGTAGAGAACCAGAAGGTTCCTGACCTGGAAACCTTCGGCAAGATATGCGCGTGGCTTGGGGAGGACCCTGCAACCTTCCTTGGCTTGGTGCAAGCATCCTCATCGGCACCGCGAGCTCAGGTTCATTTCAAAAAAGAAACGGCAATACGCCCGGAAAGCGCCAAAGCGTTGAGCGAGATGATTGTTCTTGCTCAGGAGGCCCTTTTGAAGGAAGAGGTCTGAGCTTACTGTGCAGCGTGGATATAAGGCCTGGTGCGAGCGGTTTTCGGCCGACACTCGCCGCGAGCTCGGTTTGTCTTCGACTGCGCCCTTGGGCGCTCGACAACTAGCCGCCCATTTGGGAATCCGTGTATGGACGCCCGACAATGTGCCCGGCTTGTCAGCAGAAACAAGGCAGGTGCTGCTGCGCAATGACGGCACGCCGAGCTGCTGGTCTGCCGTAACACTGGTTGTTGGCGAGAAAACGCTGGTTATCTTGAACTCGTCGCATTCGCCCGCTCGTCAGGCGAGCGACCTGATGCACGAGCTCGCTCATCGCATTCGCAATCATGAGCCGGAAGAGATGAGTATCTCCTCCGAAGGCCTGATGCTGCTGAAGGCGTATGACAAGGAGCAGGAGGAAGAGGCGGACTGGTTGGCGGGTGTGCTTCTGCTGCCGCGAGATGCGCTTGTCCAAATTAAGCGCCAGAGGATTCCCGACGAAGACGTCGTCGCGCAATACGGCGTGAGCAAGCGGATGTACACCTATCGCGTATCAATGACAGGTGTGAACCGACAGTTCCGGTGAGGCGCATGGACCTGAAGACCAAAACCTTGAACCTGCGGGTCAGCCCAGAGTTGAAGGACCTTGTTCGCATCGCAGCCACACGTGACCACCGCACCATCGCAAACTTCATCGAAGGGCTGGTTCGCGAGCACTACGAGAAGTTCGGCATAGCAGCAGGTCCAGAGCTAATAAAGCAGCCGCTGAGCCGCCAATAAAGGAGAAGTAGGAACGTGGCAGAAGTCGTCAGCATTGAGCGGGGGCTCCCGGCACCTGGTCAACTCGTGCAGGCCAGAAACCGTCGATTCGTCGTAACTGCCGTCGAGGCAGGACGGACTGACTCGGCACCGCAACATCTGGTCTCCATGTCGTCAGTCGAAGATGACGCGCTCGGCGAGGAACTCCGGGTCGTGTGGGAGCTGGAACCCGGGACTTCAGTGCTCGAGCGGGCCTCCATGCCCGAATTGACCGCTTTCGATGTCCCGCTGCAGTTGGACGCATTTCTGAACGCTGTGCGGTGGGGCGCCGTGTCGCAGACCGACACTAGCACCCTGCAAGCCCCTTTCCGTGCGGGCATCGAAATCGAGGACTACCAACTCGACCCGCTGGCGCGCGCCATCCAGATGCCTCGGGTCAATCTGCTCATCGCAGACGACGTCGGCTTAGGCAAGACCATCGAGAGCGGCCTGGTCGTCCAGGAGTTGATGCTTCGTCATCGCATCCGGTCTGTGCTCATCGTGTGCCCCTCGGGGCTGCAGATTCAGTGGCGCGAGCAGATGCGTGACAAGTTCGGCTTGGACTTCCGCATCGTCGACAGCGAAGCGATGAAGCAGCTTCGTCGCAGCCGAGGCTTGCATGTGAACCCGTGGAGCCACTACCCGCGGCTCATCACATCTATCGACTTCCTGAAGCGCGAGCGTCCGCTGCGGCTGATGCGCGAAGTGTTCCCTTCCGCAGGGCAGCCTACCTACCCTCGGCGCTTCGACATGTTGGTGGTAGACGAGGCACACAACGTCGCACCATCTGGAAGCGGCAAGTACGCCATCGATTCCCAGCGCACCCAGGCCATTCGTCTACTGGCACCGCATTTCGAGCACAAGCTCTTCCTGTCGGCTACTCCGCACAACGGCTACCCCGAGAGCTTCTCGGCACTGTTGGAACTGCTCGACGACCAGCGTTTCGCGCGTGCTGTTCGGCCGAAGCCCGAGCAACTGGCCGCCGTCATGGTTCGCCGACTTAAGCGCGAGCTCCCGCCCCGATGGGACGGAACCCCTCGGTACCCCGAGCGTGTCATCGAGGCGCTCGAAGTGAACTACACGCTCGAGGAGCGACAGGCGCACCAGGACCTCAAGCGCTACTCCGAGCTGCGTGCGGCGGGAGCCCACGACGACGGCGAGCGCTATGCCACGGAGTTCGTTCTGAAGCTGCTGAAGAAGCGGCTCTTCTCGTCGCCTGAAGCGTTCCGGACCACGCTGGCCAAGCATGTGGAATCGCTGGTCAACCGTCGCCGCGCTGCCCAGGCGTCGCCATCTCCAGGATTGCTGCGGCGAATGATTGACGGCCTGGACGAGGAGGTCGAAGTCGAGAGCGATGCCGAGTGGGACACCGCGGCCGACGAGGCTGTGACCACTGCGGCCTCTCTGTTCCGGCCACTCAACGACGAAGAGGCGGCGCTGCTGGACAACCTGCGCGCCTATGCCGACCGCATGTCGGCCCGAGGCGATTCCAAGCTCCAAGCGCTGCTTGCCTGGCTGAAGCAAACGCTGATGCCTAACGGGCAATGGAACGAGGAGCGGGTCATCCTCTTCACCGAGTACCGTGCTACCCAGAAGTGGCTGCAGGAGCGGCTGGTCACCGCCGGCTTCTCAGGTCCTGGTCGGGTTCAGCTCATGTACGGAGGCATGCCGCTGGAGGAGCGTGAGCAGGCCAAGAACGCATTCCAGGCTTCACCAACACAGTCAGACGTGCGAATCCTGCTGGCTACGGACTCGGCGTCCGAGGGTCTGGACTTGCAGAACCACTGCAGCAAGTTGGTTCATATCGAGGTTCCCTGGAACCCGAACCGAATGGAGCAGCGCAACGGTCGTATCGACCGTCACGGTCAACGTCAGCCCCAGGTCCACATCTTCCACTTCGTCGGCCAGGGGTACCACCAGCGCTCACGCCTTATGCAAAACGCCAACCCGGGCGACCTGGAGGGCGACCTGGAGTTCTTGCTGCGGGCAGCGCGCAAGGTGGAGACGATTCGCGAAGACCTGGGCAAGGTCGGACCGGTCATCTCCCGTCAGGTCACCGAGGCAATGCTCGGACGCCGGCGCAGCTTGGACACGACCGAAGCCGAACGGCAGTCGCAGCCGGCGCGCGAGCTTCTTCGCGTGCGACGCGCAGAGAACGAGCTCAATGCACAACTGGCTCGATTGCATCACCAACTGCAAGACACACGGCGTGAGCTGAACCTCACCCCTGACTCCATCCATGCGGTGGTCGAGGCGGGCTTGGCACTGGCCGGTCAGCAGCCCCTTATCGAGGCCACGTTGCCTGGCATCTGGCCCGACCCGACTGGGCAGCGTGACCGATGCCCCGTTTTCCGCCTGCCTCGGCTGGTCGGCACCTGGCAATCGGCCTACGACGGCCTCGCTCACCCACACACGCATGAGATTCGGCCCATCGTCTTCGACCACGCTCTGACGCAAGGGCGGGACGATGTGGTCCTGGTACACCTGAACCACCGCCTGGTTCAGATGTGCCTACAGTTACTGCGTGCCCAGGTCTGGTCTCAGGGTGAGCAGCGGCTGAGCCGCATCACAGCAAGGCTGGTGCCACCCAACGCCACGGACATGCCAGTCGCAATTGCACATGCCCGCCTTGTGGTACTCGGTGCCGACAACCAGCGCATCCACGAAGAAGTCATCTTCGCTGGAGGCCAGCTTCGTGAGGGACGCATCACCCGCATCGACCGGGTTGGCGAGTTGGAGCGCTTGGCCGCTTCCGGGCTCCCACAGCCCGCTCCTAACTGGTTCAAAGAGAGCGTCGAGCCCCTGTGGCCGACGCACCGTGAGAACCTGTGGCGCGCCCTCGAAGCCCGCATGCGCGACCGTACCAAGACGCTGCAGAGCCGCTTGGATGAGAGAGCCGAGGCCGATGTGACCGCCATGCGCTCGGCCATCGGCGAGCTCATCACCAGCATCCGCTCCCAGCTCAATGACGCCCAGCCGCAGATGGAATTGTTCTCCACGCCTGAACGTGAACAGCTAGAACGAGACCGCAGCGCGCTCGAACGGCGCTTGAATGACCTGCCGCAGGAGATGGCCCGCGAGGAAGAGCGCATCCGTGCGCGCTACGCCAGTCCGTCCCCGCGGCTGTTCCCTGTCTCCGTGACCTACCTCGTGCCCCCTGAGCTCAGCAAGCGATAAGCCCATGTCCGTAGCCCGTCATCACGCCGAATGGCTGTCGCTGGTCGAAATCTCCGGCCCCTTTCTTTCGCTGCCTGTTCTGTTGCGGGTGTTTCCCCAGCAGTTGGATGCACTTGATGCGGGGGTCAGCCGCGACACACGGCTGGCCTTTGCCGAATGGGAAGACGCCGAAGGCGACCGTGCCGTCCACCATGCCTGGCTGCAGTTCGTACTTAAACGCATTCTGAGCCTGCCCGACGAAGTGCTATTCACTGACCAGGCCATCCCGCCTGGCATGGAGTTCACCGTGGCTGAGCACGGTGAAACGCTGCGTCCCCAATGGGTCGTCAAGCGCGCCGAAGACGAGCGCGCAGCGCTGTTGGTCGTTGCCTACCCGGTCGCTCAGGAGTTGGACCGGACAGTCAACAGCGCGCGCTGGCAAGCCTCCCCGGCCACGCGCATGCTGGCCCTGCTGCAGGGAACGGGGGTCCCCCTGGGTCTGGTGACTAACGGCTCGCACTGGATGCTGGTGAGCGCACGTCCAGGTGAGCCCGCCACGTATGTGACCTGGGATGCTGCGCTGTGGAGCGAAGAGCCGCTCACGCTGCGGGCGTTCAGCTCGCTGGTAGGGTCCATGCGCTTGTTCGGCGTGGCGGAGCGCGACCGTTTACCAGCCCTGCTGGCCGAAAGTGCACAGAACCAGCAGGAAGTCACCGACCAACTTGGCCTGCAGGTTCGCAAGGCAGTGGAAGTGCTGGTCCAGGCTGTCGACCGCATCAACGCCGACCGTGGTGGCCAACTGCTCACCGGTGTGGGTGAGAGAGAGCTGTACCAGGCTGCGCTCACAGTGATGATGCGGCTGGTCTTCGTGCTCTCCGCCGAAGAGCGGGGCCTGCTTCTCCTGGGCGACCCGCTTTGGAATCGGCACTACGCCGTGTCGACCTTGCGCGACCAGCTGCGCGAGGTGCCGGACGAGAACCTACTGGCCTACCGGCACGATGCTTGGTCGCGGCTGCTCTCCACCTTCCGAGCCATCCACGCGGGCGTGGAGCACGACCAGATGCGCCTGCCTGCCTACGGCGGTGCACTGTTCGACCCTGACCGTATCCCGTTCCTGGAAGGGCGCCAGCCCGGGACAAACTGGCAAGAGGTTCCCGCCCAACCGCTACCGGTCAGCAACCGTACCGTGCTGCACCTACTGGAGGCCCTGCAGTTCTTGCAGATGCGCATCCCGGGCGGCGGTGTGGAACCGAGGCGCCTGAGCTTCCGCGCGCTCGATATCGAACAGATTGGCCATGTGTACGAAGGTCTGCTCGACCATACGGCCCGCCGGGCTGCGTCGACGGTTCTTGGCCTCCGGGGCAGCGGCGGTGACGATGTAGAAGTCGAGCTCTCCGTGCTGGAGGGAAAGGCTGCTGAGAGCGAGCAAGCCGTAGTCAACTATCTGAAAGAACGAACAGGCCGCACCCCCACCGCGCTGAGAAGCGACCTCCGTCGTGAAGAGCCACCCAATACCCTAGCCCTTCAGGCGGTGTGCGCTGGTCATGACGGGCTCTTCAACCGCATTGCGCGCTTTGCCCATCTGCTGCGAGATGACTCCTTGGGCCACCCGGTGGTCATCCACCCCGGCAGCATATACGTCACAAAGGGCAGCGACCGCCGCAATACCAGCACGCACTACACCCCACGCACGTTGACCGAGGAGGTCGTCAAGGCCACCCTGGACCCGCTGCTCTACACGGGCGTCAGCCAGGGCGCCGAGCCGTCCCTGGAGACCCTGAAAACGCCGGCCGACGTCCTGGCGCTCAAGGTTTGCGACCCCGCCTGCGGCTCGGGCGCCTTCCTCGTCCAAGCCTGCCGCTACATGGCCGAACGCGTGGTCGAGGGCTGGGGCAAGGCCGAAGCAGAATCCGGAAGCAACGGCCCGCTCACAGTGCCTGAGGCCCTGTCAGCCGGAGCCAGCCACAGCCAGCAACTGCTGCCGCCCGAGCCCGAGGAACGATTGGCGCTGGCCCGCCGCCTGGTGGCCGAGCGCTGCCTGTACGGCGTGGACTTGAATCCGATGGCCGTGGAGATGGCCAAGCTGTCGCTCTGGCTGGTCACGCTGCACAAGCACCGGCCGTTCACCTTCCTGGACCATGCCATCAAGTGCGGCGACAGCCTGCTCGGGCTGCACGACCCGGCTCAGCTGGAGCGCTTTCACCTCGTGCCGTCGCGGACCCAGACACGCGTAGTGGACTACCAGCTCACCGAAGTCCAGCAGTTGCTCGCGGAAGCTCGGCGAAAGCGGGAAGCGCTGGAGAGATTCACGGCACTGGATGTTCGCGATGCCGAGCTGAAGGCGCAGCTGCACAGGGAGGCGGAGGCCTCTCTGGCGATGGTGCGTGTCTTGGCTGACCTCATTGTGGGCGCGGCACTGTCAACGGCGGGCTCCAATGCGGACCGCAGCGCGGCGCTCCTGGATGCGAGACTCGAGGAACTACTGCTGCAGGCAGGAACAGCACTGGCACCCGCAGTCGAGCAGCGTCTCGTCGCGGAAGGTGCGTCGAACACCTTGCTGTGGCCGCTGCGTCAGTCTGCGACCCAGATGCTGGGTACCGCCAATGGCAGCGGTGAGCCACGCCGACCGTTCCACTGGTTGGTCGAGTTCCCAGAGGTCTTCATGGCATCCGGCTCGGGAGGTTTTGACGCGTTGGTAGGCAATCCACCGTTTGTCGGTGGACAGAAGATTACGGGCTTGTTCGGAACCGACTACCGCGACCACCTCGTGCTGTATCTGGCCGATGGCCGACGAGGTAGTGCGGACCTCTGCGCCTACTTTTTCCTGCGTGCCCAGCAAGCCCTGCGACCTGGGGGAACCTTTGGCCTCTTGGCGGTGAACACCATCGCCGAAGGGGACACACGGCAAGTGGGCTTGGAGGCGATGCTTCGCCAGGGGGTCGCTCTGTATGCGGCGAGGCCGAACTTCGAATGGCCGGGCGCTGCGGCGGTTGCCGCAAGTGCCGTCCACGGTGTCTGCGGTTCATGGTCTGGCGCCCGTCGCCTTAACGGCATGGCGGTGCCCACCATCTCGGCATTCCTGTCCGCTGAGGACGAGTGGAGTCCCAAGCCCTTGAGGGCAAACACCGGCAAGAGTTTTCAGGGGTCCATCGTGCTGGGCATGGGCTTCACAATGTCGCCGGAAGATGCGCAGGCGCACATCGCGCGTGCCCCCCGCAATGCTGAAGTGCTCTTTCCCTACCTGAACGGAGAGGACCTGAACTCACACCCACGGCAGCAAGCTTCCCGCTGGGTCATCAACTTCTGGGACTGGCCCTTGGAACGGTCCGTGGAGGATGGCTCTTGGTCGGCTGCCGACGCTCGGCAGCGCGAGCTTTGGCTGCGAGATGGACGGGTGCCCGACGACTATCCTGGTCGGGTGGCGGGGGACTTCCCGGAGCTGCTGGATATCGTGCGAAGGCTCGTAAAGCCCGAGCGCGACCAGAACAATCGGGCGGTCTATCGCGACAAGTGGTGGCACTTCGCAGAGAAGCGCCCGGCGCTGTACCACGCGATTGGTCGAGGGCACGTATTTACTAGGCATCCTGACGGCTGGTCGAGTAGCAACCCAGAGCCCGAACATGTGCTGGCATGCTCCCTACACAGCAAGTACCTAGCGATTGCGGCCTGCTCACCTCAAGCGGTCTTTTCACATGCCCTCGCTGTGTTCGCAACAACTGATTGGGCAGACATCGGCCTCCTGAGCTCAACGCTGCATGAGGTTTGGGCGCGAAAGAACTCGTCTTCACTTGAATCGCGTTTGCGCTATCTGCCGAGCGAGATTTTTGAGACGTTCCCACGTCCAGAGGGAGAGATGAGCCAGCTGGCTGTACTCGGACGGGCCTTCAGTGTCGAACGGGCGAATTGGTGCCTATCCAACGGCGGCCTAACAACTTTCTACAACGCCCTACACGACCCAGGTCGGCAGGAGAACCCGGTCAAGGCGATACGCGCACGGCTTGCTGAAATTGACTGCGCCGCACTGGCCGCCTATGGCTGGACTGACCTGAATCCGGAACATGGATTCCATGAGGTCGCATCACTGCCTGCCAACGACCGGGTGCGCTTCACTGCCTCGGAGACCGCTCGTCTCGAAATCTTGCGCCGACTCTCCGCTCTTAATCGCCAGCGCTACCAAGAGGAGCTGGACGCCGCCCGTAGCCTGGAGGCCGCACAAGCCGAGCGCTTGACTCCACGCAAGCGTGCTGGGCGGCCAGCTGCCAAGAAGGCCGCGGCGCCGAGCATGCAGCCGCAGTTGTTCGAGTGAGGTCCGTCGAATGACTGACAAGCAGGCAGCCGAGCTCTCGTCCGACCGCCCATCAACGGACCCCGCGCAGGACCTCTTTGGCCACGCGCCGTTCGCCAAGACCTTGGCCAAAACCATCCGCGGCTATCGAGGTAGCGACGGCATCGTGCTCGCGCTCTATGGCCCCTGGGGCTCAGGCAAGTCGACGGTGTTGGCCTACATCGAGCATGAACTCGAACAAGGTCCAGAGGCTGAGCGGCCTGTCGTCGTGAGCTTCAACCCATGGTGGTTCTCGGGGCAGGAGAACCTGGCCAAGGCTTTTCTGGGCCAGCTACAAGCCGTGCTGCCCGCCAAGTTCAAGGGCTTCGAGAAGGTCGGCCACCTCATCGCAGAATTCTCGGGTGCGCTGGGGGGTGTCGCGGACCTCGCTGGCAAGAGTCACGGCATTCCGTTCATCGGCAAGGTAATTGAAGCCGGTGCGAAGCGACTGGCAACAAAACCAAAGGACGTGCCTGCGCTGAAGAAGGCCCTTTCTTCCGTGCTGCTCGAGCAGAAGAAGCGGGTGTTGGTTGTCATCGACGATATCGACCGCTTGGCCCCCGAGGAAGTGAGGCAGCTATTCACCGTCATCAAGGCGCTGGCCGACTTTCCGTACGTCACCTACCTGCTGGCGTTCGACCGAGAAGTGGCCGCCACTGCCATCAGCGAGCAGACGGGCCTGCCTGGCGACAGGTACATCGAGAAGATTATTCAGGTGCCGTTCGAGTTACCGAGGGTTGACCACTCCACGCTGCTGCAGGCCCTATTCGTTCGTCTCGACGCCGTCATGGCTCCCACGCCGGAGGGTCGGTTCGACTCGCACTATTGGACCAATGTCTTCTACTCGGGGCTACACAGGCTGTTCACAGTGCCTCGAGACATCGTCCGCCTGACCAACGCGTTGAGCGTGACGTACCCGGCGGTCGTCGGCGAGGTGAACCCGGTCGACTTCATCGCCATCGAGTGCTTGCGCGTGTTCTTGCCTGCCGTGTACGACGTCATTCGAACCTCGCCCGAGCAGTTTTGCGGCTACAAGGCCATTGGCAATGGCGACGACAAGGCCCGTGCGATTGCCTTCCACGACAGCTGGTTGCAGAAGGTGCCAGAGGACCTGCGTACATCGACACAGGAACTGATGCATCGGCTGTTCCCACGCTTGGAGTCGGTCTGGTCGAACATGCATTACTCCGGAGACTCGCTGCAGAGGTGGAGGGCCGAGCTGCGGGTCTGCGTTGCCGACATCTTTCCGGCCTACTTCCGCTTGTCTCTGCCTGTTGGGACAGTCACGCGCGCCGATATCGATGCACTGCTCTCGGCCGCCGCTGACCCCGTTGCTTTCGCCAGCGTTCTGCGCGGAGCACTGGCACAGAAAACAGCCAGAGGGACGTCAAAGGCCCGCGCGTTGCTCGAGCGTCTGATGGACCATGTTCCCGATGAACTCGATGCCTCAGCGGCAGAACCGGTCGTCACCGCGCTGTTCGATATGGGCGACGAACTGCTCGTCCGGACCGACAGGATTCCAGGCGAGTTTGACTTTGGAAACGAGTCGCGCGTTACGCGCGTGGTCTATCACCTGCTGAAGAAGGTCGACAAAGCCGACCGTTGCAGGGTGGTCTCAACGGCTCTAACGAAAGGCAGGGCGTTGCGTTGCGGCCAGCGCTTGGTCGGGTCACTGGTCGGCGAAGTCGAGAAGGAAGCCAAGGGTGAGGGCGGGCCCGCGCTCGTTCGGGCGGAGGATGTAGACGGAATGAAATCGGCATGGATGTCGCGTGTCGAAGTCCTTGCCAGCGAGCCGACCTTCATCGACCACCCTTCATTGGCGAGTCTTCTCAGTGGCTGGTGTCACTGGGGTGGAGATGCACAGGCAAGAGCTTGGTGGGCAACGGCGTCGAGCACCGACGAAGGGCTCATCAAGCTCATCGTAGCGTTTCAGTCCGAGTCGACGTCGCATGGCTTCGGGGACCGCGCCGTTAGCGTGCACCTGCGAGTCAATCCGAAGGGCGTCGCGCCCTATGGAGATGTGCAGGTCATGGGGGCACGCCTCCAGACACTGCTCGATGCCGGGCAGGTACCCGAGGTGTATCTGCCGGCAGTTCGGCAGTTCGTCCTTGAGTGCGAACGTATGAAGGCTGGCAAGGACCCAGATTCCTTTGATTTCGATAATTGAAGAGGGGGGAAGAACTCTATGACCGACACAACAGCCCCGACAACTCCAAGCCCCCCAGCGGCGGCACCTTTGGCGCCCTTGGCTGCGGCCGCGCCGAGGCCTCGCGACCTTCGCGCCGAGCTGGAGGACCTTGTCGTCAAGGACCTTCTAGGCCCCGCGGGCGGTCCCGATGAGGAGGTCGATGAGCCACGCGTATCCGACCGCTATCTGGTCGGCACCCTGGCGCCAAAGCGAACGGTGGTCCGTGCTGCCGAGTCTGACACCCTCGCGTCAGACGGTGCTGGGACTGTCGAGGACGGCAACGCCGATGATTTGGCGCTGCCGATTGATTCCCTGGCGCCTGCTGCAATCGGGCTGACCTGCACTGTCAACGGAAGCGCCACTCAACTGGTGGTCACGCCCCGATGGGGGCGATACGCGCGAGAGAAAAGCGCGAAGGCGACAACCGAAAAGGGCAACCCCAAGGCGGTCTGGAAGCGCTACCCGATGGGCGGCCAGCCGGTCGTGGTTGACTTGACCGAGGGAGACATTCCGGCAAAGTCGGCCGACCCCACTCAACCCGATGTGGTGATTCGTGGTCGGGCCAGGAAGCTCGATGGCGACTGGGTGGTCAGTCTGTTCCTCGTCAATGCCCAACCTTCGGCGACCCGCCGTTCGAAGGACAACGAATTGCTGTTCCAGCCCGAGTTGGAGGTTGCCGCGCCAGATGGCGCCCCTGTGTTCCAGAAGCGACGCCGCCGTTCGGGAGTGGCCTCTGACGAGCAGGCGCGTCTCGAGATGCTTTACCGCAAGCATGTGGAGTTCGCCACCGGGCACGGCGTTGCGGTCGACGCCGAGGTGGCTGCAGCGGAGCCGCAGAAGGCGTTGAGGTTGCGGACCCGTGTCACCCCGACCTACGAAGTGCCGATGACGACGCCGCCGACCGCGGATGACAACCCGGCACTGGCAGGCGTGGTGCTGGACATGAAGCTGCTCGCCGAGATGGATGAGGCGGCGTTGTTTGCCTCCCTGCGGTCGCTGACGGCGGCCTACTCCGAGTGGACTGCCACCAACCGGGCGCGCATCGACGCCAAGGCCGATGGGCTGGACGAGTTCGAGGCCATCGCGAGGCAAGCGCTGGACGACTGCCAGGAGGCTCAGCAGCGCATCGAGGCCGGCATCAAGCTTCTGGAGACCGATACGGCAGCGCTGCGCTCCTTCCGCTTCGCGAATCAAGCGATGTGGCAGCAACGCATCCATGCGCTGTACTCGGAGCGGCGGCGAGCTGGCTCCAAGCAGACGCCGGACGAGCTGGACGTGCCCGAGAACCGCAGTTGGCGGCCATTCCAGCTCGCCTTCGTACTGCTTAATCTGCCAGGGGTCACCAAGCTGGACCACCCGGACCGCAGCGAATCGGCCTCGGCCATCGCAGACCTGCTGTGGTTTCCCACTGGAGGCGGCAAAACCGAAGCGTATCTGGGCCTGACGGCATACACGCTGGCAATGCGTCGCCTTCAGGGCGTCGTGGGCGGACGCTTGGGCCATGCCGGCGTGGCCGTCATCATGCGCTACACCCTGCGCCTGCTGACCCTGCAGCAGTTCCAGCGGGCTGCGGCGCTCATCTGCGCCTGCGAGATGATTCGCCGAGGCGACAGCGCGACCTGGGGGGCTGAGCCCTTCCGCATCGGACTATGGGTGGGGCAACGCACGACGCCCAACTCGATTGAGGATGCGCACGAGGCCATCCTGCGTACTCAAGGCGCAGGGGTTGGCCGGGGAACCGGCTCTCCCCTGCAGCTGACGAACTGCCCGTGGTGCGGATGCGAGGTCAAAGCAGGGCAGGACGTGACCGTGGAGACCTACAACCGTGGGCGAGCCCGAGTCTTCACCTTCTGCGGCGACCAACTGGGTCGCTGCGACTTCAGCCGAGCCAAGTCGCCGGACGAGGGCATTCCGGTCCTAACGGTAGACGAGGAAATCTATCGTCGCCTTCCCGCGCTACTGATTGCTACGGTCGACAAGTTCGCGCAGATGCCCTGGAACGGCCGCACGCAGATGCTGTTCGGGCAGGTGGACGGGTACTGCCCGCGCCACGGTTTCACGTCCCCCTGCATGGAAGATGCGAGCCAACATCCGGCCCGCAACGGGTTTGCCGCGGTCCGAAAAGTCGACCACGGACCGCTGCGTCCGCCCGACCTCATCATCCAGGACGAGTTGCACCTGATTTCAGGGCCGCTCGGAAGCCTGGTGGGGCTGTATGAAACGGCAGTCGACCAGCTGTGCACCTGGGCCGTGAACGGTCAGACGGTACGGCCGAAGCTGATTGCATCAACGGCTACGGTTCGCCAGGCCCGTGAGCAGATGCGGTCTTTGTTTCTGCGGGATGTGCGAGTGTTCCCGCCGCAGGGTCTGGACGTGGAGGACAACTTCTTCAGTGTGCAGCGGACGCCCAACGACAAGTATCCGGGGCGGCGCTACATCGGCGTGGCAGCGTTCGGACGCCGGCTGAAGCTGGCCCTCATCCGCGTGTACGTGGCTTACTTGGCCGCAGGTCAGACGTTGTTCCAGAAGTACGGCAAGCCAGTCGACCCCTGGATGACGGTGCTGGGCTACTTCAACTCCATGCGCGAGCTGGGGGGCATGCGCCGCCTCATTGACGACGACGTGCGCTCTCGCGTGCGCGACATGGACCAGCGCGGACTGGCACGGCGCCATAGCCCAGCACTAGAAGAGCTGACCTCCCGGAAGAACTCGGGTGAGATTCCGCTGCTGCTGGACCGTCTGGAGGTGCAACACGACCCGACCTTGCCTCCGCACGCGAAGCGGCCGCCCGGGCAGAAGGGTTCGCCGTCGCCCCTGGACGTTGTGCTGGCCACGAACATGGTCTCAGTCGGCGTGGACATTAAGCGCCTGGGCTTGATGGTGGTGGCCGGCCAACCGAAAGGCACTTCGGAATACATCCAGGCAACCAGCCGTGTCGGCCGGAACGCCGCGGCGCCAGGTCTCGTGTGCACGGTCTACAACTGGGCCAGACCCCGGGACCTGTCACACTACGAGCGCTTTGGCCACTACCACGCCACCTTCTATCAGCATGTGGAGGCGCTGTCGGTGACGCCGTTCGCCAGCAGGGCTGTCGACCGCGGGCTGTCGGCCATCCTCGCTGCACTTGTACGGCTGCCCGGTTCCACCTACAACCCTAACCAGGCGGCAGGTCAGGTCGACAGGACGGCGGCACTGGTTCAGGCGGCGGTCGCAGCCATTGCGCGACGCGCGGAGGAGGTCACTCAGTCAGTGGCCGAGGGGCAAAAGGTGCAGCGACACCTGCAGAACCGCCTCGACCGTTGGCTGCGTGAGGCAGCTCCCAAGCCTGGCGGTGCCAAGCTGGGCTACCAGTCTGAGCGTGACGGATTGACAAGGCCGCTGCTGCAGAAAGCCGGGCTTGGCGACTGGGACACGTTCACCTGCCTTGGCTCGCTGCGCGACGTGGAGCCCAGCGTCAACCTGCTACTCGACGACCGCCCCCTTGATGATGGGTACGGCCAAGGCTACTCGGTGCCCGTCGTGAACCAGCCTGCAGGGACTCTGGCCATCCAGGTCGCTGCAGCAGCAAATACAAGTGCCGGGTCGGCCGGCCAAACGGGAGGGAATGGCTGATGGCCGAACACCGCGTGGGCGACGTACGCCCGACACAACTATTGCACACCTACGGGGTCGGCGCCATGGTCGACCTGCCCAACATCGCGGCGATGGTCATGGGCCTCGATGACTGGAAGCTTCAGTACGCCACTCCGGTTGGCGAAGAGCGCCTGCTGGCTGCAGTGCGCGGTCAACTGGGGCCGCAGGTCGAACGCCTGATGCTGCCGCCGGTTGACTTGGATGAGAGCTCTCGTGACCCCTTGAACGGCCCGCGCATTGGCGTGCCCGTCGCAGCCTTTCCGCAGTGGTACCGCTGCCCGTGGTGCGACCTAGTGGCACCGTTGAGCTCGGGACTCTTCGAGCTCCAGTCCGACCCGTATCGACCCGACCGGGTTCGCTACCGGCACGTCTCCTGCAACCGAAGCCCTAATCCACCTGCTGTGCTGCCGACCCGCTTCCAACTGGCGTGCAAGCACGGACATGTCGACGACTTCCCGTGGCTGCAGTATGTGCACAGCGGCAGCACGAACTGCAATGGCCCTCTGAGGCTGCGGAAGATGGGAGTAGGAGACGAGGCGGCAAACCTCTTTGTCCACTGCGATTCTTGTGGGCAGACCCGCTCTCTAGTTGAGGCCTTCGGGGACACTGCAAAGGCCGACCCGCTCTTCGCGTGTCGAGGTCGGCGTCCCCACCTGCGGGACTTTGAGCCTGGTGGCTGCACCGAGCATGCTGAGACCATGCTGTTGGGTGCCTCGAACAGTTGGTTCGGCATCTCCCTTTCCGCTTTGTCGATTCCACGGCATTCCGACCCGCTGCCCCAACTGGTGGAGGACAAGTGGGTAATGCTGCAACTCGTTACGTCTCCGGAAGTGCTGGTTGCTTTCCGGGCGGCGGGGAACATGCGTGGACTTGAGGAGTACAACGACGCGAAGGTCTGGGAGGCCATCCTGGCCAAGCGTTCGGATAGGGCGAAGCAAGAAGCGAGCACCAATCTCAAGGAGCCGGAGTGGCAGGTCTTCTCGACCGCCGACCCGACTCGAAATACGGTCGATTTCGAGTTGACCCCTGTGGCACCGCCCGTCGGCTTCGAAAGTTTCTTCGAGAAGGTGGTGAGAGTTGAACGCCTGCGGGAAGTGCGAGCCCTAGTGGGCTTCACGCGAATCGACTCGCCCGGTGACTATGCCGACCCGTCCGATATTCCGCCCGACATGCGCGCACCGTTGTCGCGGAACGCGCCGACCTGGGTGCCGGTTTCCGAAGTGCGGGGTGAGGGGCTGTTTCTTCAGTTCAAACGTGACGTGCTGCTAGACTGGGCAGCCAAGAACATGGGGCGCAAAAGCGAGTTCCTTGCGGCCCACGCAGGCTGGAAGATGGCGCGCAACATGCCCAACCCGACCGACGGCTTCCCTGGTCTTCGCTTCGCGCTGATTCACTCCTTCTCGCATGCCTTGATGCGACAGTTGGCGCTCCAATCCGGCTATAGCGCGGCAAGCATCCGTGAGCGCATATACTGCGACGATGGTACCGGGCTTCCGATGGCAGGCCTGCTGTTGTACACCGCCGCGCCAGACAGCGAGGGCACCTTGGGCGGTCTTGTCTCGCAAGCCGAACCGGCTCGACTCGGCGCTTTAGTCCGTCAAGCGCTGGATTCAATGCAACTGTGTACATCCGACCCCCTGTGCGGGGAGCACCGGCCTGCGAACGACGGGACTGCGTCGCTTCACGGAGCAGCGTGTCATGCCTGCCAGTTCGCCCCTGAGACGTCGTGCGAACGCGGCAATAAGTACCTGGACCGCTCCCTGCTTGTCCAGACCTTGGGTAATTCAGCCGTGCCTCTGTTCCTGTGAGCAAGCAGCAAGCACTTCTTTGGCCCGAGGCCGTGGCTCGTTTCGCCTGTGATGTATCGCGGGAAACCGTGCTGCGCGTGTCAGATTGCCTTACCCGCGGAAGAACAGTCGAGGCTCAATCGTTTCTATCTGCCGATGCGGCGAGGCTGTTCTTGGCGCTCATGGCGACCTGGCGGCACGAGATGCCGACGGCTGAATATTCGCAGTTAGGACAGGTGCTACTCGCTGCAAGCGCTACCAGCCACGAGGAGCGAAAACGGCAGCAGCTTGAGCTGGTGTGGTCTGGCCCCGCGCTTATCTCTACGACATTGAGAAGCACCGGGCCAGCCCTCCTAGAGTTGATTGCATCCGCACGTGAGTCGGTCTATCTCGTAACCTTCGCGGCGTACAAGGTGCCGGCTGTGGCCGAGGCCTTGTCAGCGGCTGAAGCGCGAGGCGTCCGCGTAGTCTTTGTCGTCGAAAGCGACGGAGACAACGGTGGCAAGGTCGACTTCGACCCGATGCCGCATCTTCGCGCTTCAGGGCTTCGCGAGGTGGAGGTTTACGTTTGGCCCCAGAAGAATCGGATTAGGGACGAGTGTGGGCGGTATGGCAGCCTGCATGCAAAATTTGCGGTTGCTGACCGCACGCGTCTGCTCGTGTCCAGCGCCAACCTGACGGAATTCGCGTTCAACCTGAATATCGAGCTTGGTATCTTAGTTTCGGGTGGCCATGCTCCTGCCGAGGCCGCTCGTCATGTTGATGAACTGATTCGCCTCGGTGTCGTGTGCGCAGCAACACGGCAAAACCGTTAGCGCCTCAATCGTTCAGGTCAGTAAGGAGACCGTCCGTCGCTTTCGCCTTTCATTGCTGCTCCGCTCTGGGTGCTGAACGCTTGATGGTCCGGTTCAGCTCACACGCGCCGCTCGGAAACCATTGTTGGGCGTTTTACCCGAGCCCTTGCGACGATGGCGGTAACGACCAGATTCGAGGAATGCGCTAAGAGCGGCCAGGGGCGTCGGCGCTCCCCATAACCCTGAGCTATCAACAGAAAATGACCCATAAGCTTCTCAACTTATGGGTCCGTTTTTCTCAGGTTATGAGGCTATCTACAACAACCCTCAAACATCAATATTCCGAGCCACCAACGCATTGCTCTCAATGAAGTTCCGGCGCGGTTCCACGTCATCGCCCATCAGCGTCGTAAAGATCTGGTCCGCCGCAATGGCGTCTTCAATCTGCACGCGCAGCAGGCGGCGCTGGGTGACGTCCATGGTGGTTTCCCACAGCTGCTCGGGGTTCATTTCGCCCAGGCCCTTGTAGCGCTGGCGGCTCACGCCACGCTCGGCCTCACTCAGCAGCCACGTCATGGCGGCGTGGAAGTCGGCAACGTTCTGCTCGCGCACCTTGTCGCCCGTGCCGCGGCGCACCTTGGCGCCTTCGCCAATCAGGCCCTGGAAGGTGGCGGCGGTGCCCGACAGCGCGGCGTAGTCGGCGCCGGCCACAAAGTCGGCGTCGATGTGGGAGAGGCGCTGGTTGCCGTGCTGGCGACGCACCACCATCACGCGGTACTTCTCGCTCTTCTCGTCGTACTGCATGAAGGCGTCTGCGGTGGCGCCGCCGTTGGCGCTGCTGGCATTGCCTTGCATTTCCAGCAGGCGGGCCTTGAGCGTGCGGGCAGATGCCTCGGCTGCGGCTTCGCTGCTGAGGTCCAGCACCACGCCTTCGGCAATGGCGCGCAGGGCGTCGGCGTCAATCACGCGGGATAGGCGCTCGATCACGCCGCGGCTCAGTTGGTACTGGCGTGCGAGTTCGGCCAGGGCGTCGCCGGCAATCTCGGTGCCGTCGGCACGCACCAGCACGGCGGTGTCCAGCGCCTGGCGCACGAGGTAGGCGGCCATCTCAACGTCGTCTTTGATGTAGCGCTCTTCCTTGCCGTGCTTGATCTTGTAGAGCGGCGGCTGGGCGATGTACACGTGGCCGCGCTCGATGATCTCGGGCATCTGGCGATAGAAGAACGTGAGCAGCAGCGTGCGGATGTGCGAGCCGTCCACGTCAGCATCGGTCATGATGATGATGCGGTGGTAGCGCAGCTTGTCGAGGTTGTAGTCGTCTTTGCCAATGCCGGTGCCAAGTGCGGTGATGAGCGTGAGCACTTCCTGGCTGGAGAGCATCTTGTCAAAACGCGCGCGCTCCACGTTCAGGATCTTGCCCTTGAGCGGCAGGATCGCCTGGAACTTGCGGTCGCGGCCCTGCTTGGCAGAGCCGCCTGCGGAGTCACCCTCGACGATGAAGAGTTCAGACAGCGCGGGGTCTTTCTCCTGGCAGTCGGCCAGCTTGCCGGGCAGGCCCATGCCGTCGAGCACGCCCTTGCGGCGCGTCATTTCGCGGGCCTTGCGGGCGGCTTCACGCGCGCGGGCGGCTTCGACGATCTTGCCGCAGATGATCTTGGCGTCCACCGGCGTTTCCAGCAGGAAGTCGGTCAGCGCCTTGGCGACGACTTCTTCCACCGGCAAGCGCACTTCAGATGAGACCAGCTTGTCCTTGGTCTGCGAGCTGAACTTGGGCTCCGGCACCTTGACCGACAGCACGCAGGTCAGGCCTTCGCGCATGTCGTCGCCCGAGGTGTCGACCTTGGCCTTCTTGGCGATCTCGTTGTCGGTGATGTACTTGTTGATGACGCGCGTCATGGCGGCGCGCAGGCCCGTGAGGTGGGTGCCGCCGTCGCGCTGTGGGATGTTGTTGGTGAAGCAGAGCACCTGTTCGTTGTAGGCGTCGTTCCACTGCATCGACACTTCCACGGCCACGCCGTCTTTCTCGCCCGCGGCAAAGAAGATGGTCGGGTGCAGCACGGTCTTGTTCTTGTTGATGTACTCAACAAAGCCCTTCACGCCGCCCGAGAAGGCGAAGTCTTCTTCTTTGCCGGTGCGCTGGTCCGTCAGGCGGATGTGCACGCCGTTGTTCAGGAACGAGAGTTCGCGAATCCGCTTGGAGAGGATCTCGTAGTGGTATTCGACGTTGGTGAAGATTTCTTCGTCGGCCAGGAAGTGCACTTCGGTGCCGCGCTTGTCGGTGGTACCCGTCACGTGCAGCGGGGAGACCTCCACCATCGTGCCGTCCGGCGCTTGCACCGTTTCGATCAGGCGGTTTTGCGGAACGCCCTGCGCAAACTCGATGTGGTGCACCTTGCCATTCTGGCGGACGGTCACCTTCATCCACTTCGACAAGCCGTTCACGCACGACACACCCACGCCGTGCAGGCCGCCCGACACCTTGTAGCTGTTCTGGTTGAACTTGCCACCGGCGTGCAGCTCGGTCATGGCAATCTCGGTCGCGCTGCGCTTGGGCTCGTGCTTGTCGTCAAACTTGATGCCGGTCGGAATGCCGCGGCCGTTGTCGATCACGGAAATGGAGTTGTCCGTGTGGATGGTGACCTGGATCTCGGTGCAATGCCCGGCCAGCGCCTCATCAATGGAGTTGTCCAACACCTCGAACACGAGGTGGTGCAGGCCGGTGCCATCCGAGGTATCGCCGATGTACATGCCCGGCCGCTTGCGTACCGCCTCCAGGCCTTCCAGGATCTGGATCGAGGCGGCATCGTAGCTGTTGGAGCTGCTGGCCTCGGCGGGGGTGGATTGCGGTTTCTGCTCTTCGGTCATGTCGTTCTGCTCGCAGCCATGGGCACGGAAATGGTTGTCTCAGCGCACACAGCGGGGTTGCTTAAAAACGGCGAAGGGGCGGATCTTTCCGATCCAGCCCCTCGTCTTGCTATCGATAGTGCTTATCTGGCAAATGCGTGTCAGATGCGCATCGGCATGACGACGTACTTGAAGGTGTCGTCGTCGGGCAGGGTGATGAGCGCGCTCGAGTTGGAGTCGCCCAGGCTCACCTGCACCTTTTCGGCCTTGAGGTTGGCCAGCACGTCCAGCAGGTAGGTGACGTTGAAGCCGATATCCAGCGCGTCGCCCTGGTAGTCGATTTCGAGTTCTTCCTGCGCTTCTTCCTGGTCAGCGTTGGTGGAGCTGATCTTGAGGACGTTGGTGTCGAGCATGCAGCGCACGCCCTTGAACTTGTCGGTCGTCAGGATGGCCGTACGTTGCAGTGCGCTTTGCAGGAACGTGCGGTCGATCGTGAAGCTGTTGCGGTACCCCTTCGGGATCACGCGCTGGAAATCCGGGAACTTGCCTTCGACCAGCTTGGAGATCAGCTCGATATTGCCGAAGGTGAACTTGACCTGGTTCGAGGCCAGTTGCACCGAGACGGGATCGTCCACGTCTTCCAGCAGGCGTTGCAGCTCAAGGATGGTCTTGCGCGGGATGATGACTTCGTGGCGGCCAGCGCCAGCGGGTTGCTCGCCCGTTTCCACGCCGCAGTAGGCCAGTCGGTGGCCATCGGTGGCGACGGCCATGACTTGCTTGCCATCCACCACCAGCAGCATGCCGTTGAGGTAGTAGCGGATGTCCTGCTGGGCCATCGCAAAGTGCACCATCGCCAGCAGGTGCTTGAGCGTCTTCTGCGGCAGGGTGATGCGCGCACCAAAGTCGGTTGCCTCGGCCACGGTCGGAAATTCTTCGGCGGCCAGCGTCTGCAGCGCAAAGCGGCTCTTGCCGGATTGCACCGTCATGCGCTTGTCGTTGAGCGTCAGCGCCACTTCGCCGTCAGGCATGGCACGCAGGATGTCGACCAGCTTGCGGGCGGCCACAGTGGTGGCGATATCGCCGGCGCCGGCGCCGCAATCGGCGTGCGTGGTGATCTGGATTTCGATGTCGGTGGACAGGAAGGAAACCCGTTCACCCTTCTTGGTGATGAGCAGATTGGCCAGGATGGGCAGCGTGTGACGGCGTTCCACGATGCCGCTCACGATTTGCAGCGGACGCAGCAGGTTGTCTCGCGAGGTTTTGACCAATTGCATGAAGGCGATCCTTGCAGTTTGAGGTGACACCGCGCGCGCCCCTCATGGCCTGTGCCTGCAGGAGCATTCGCGATTAACCCCAAAGTTGTTGTAAATCAAGGGGTTAATCACAAATTATACCGCAAAGAAGGGGGCGCTGGATAGCGTCGCGCGCGCGGCAAATATGTCTATTGTGCATGAAAAGACGCCCGCGTTCGAGCGGGCGTTTGCATGCGGCAAATTCTGGGCAGATGGCGCTGCCATGCGCCTTGGTGGCACGCGGCAGCGCGATGCGCCATCAACCCTTGAGCGTTTGCTCCAGCACGTGCAGTTCGTGGTTGAGCTGGGCGTCCTTGGTACGCTCGTCGGCAATCTTGCGCACGGCGTGCAGCACGGTGGTGTGGTCGCGTCCACCGAACAGCTCGCCGATTTCCGGCAGGCTCTTCTGCGTGAGCTCCTTGGCCAGATACATGGCGATCTGGCGCGGGCGCGCGATGTTGGCCGGCCGCTTCTTGGAGTACATGTCCGCGACCTTGATGTTGTAGAAATCCGCGCAGGTCTTCTGGATGTTCTCCACCGAGATCTGGCGGTTCTGCACCGTCAACAGATCCTTCAGCGCCTCGCGCGTGACCTCGATCGTGATCTCTTTACCGTGGAAGTTGGAGTACGCCAGGATCTTGCGCAGCGCGCCTTCCAGCTCACGCACGTTCGAACGCAGATGCTTGGCGACGAAGAAGGCGACCTCTTCCGGCACGGTCACATTCTCGGCCTGCGCCTTCTTCATCAGAATGGCGACGCGCATTTCCAGCTCGGGCGGCTCGATGGCCACCGTCAACCCGGAGTCGAAGCGCGAGATCAGGCGGTCATCAATCCCGGTGATCTCTTTCGGATACGTATCGCTGGTGATGATGACCTGCGCGCGGTTGGCAATCAGCGCCTCGAACGCGTAGAAGAATTCTTCCTGCGTGCGGTTCTTGCCCGAGAAGAACTGGATGTCATCGATCAGCAGCAGATCGAGTGAATGGTAGTAGCGCTTGAAGTCGTCAAACGCCTTACGCTGGTAAGCCTTCACTACGTCAGAAACGTACTGTTCTGCGTGGATGTAGCGGATGCGCGCGCGCGGATTCTCCATCAGCATGAAGTTGCCGATGGCATGGATCAAGTGCGTCTTACCGAGGCCCACGCCGCCGTACAGGTACAGCGGGTTGTACGACTTGCCCGGGTTGTTGGCGACCTGGATGGCCGCGGCGCGCGCCAACTGGTTGGCCTTACCGGTGACGAAGTTGTCGAACGTGAGGATCTGGTTCAGGCGCGAGCGCTCGTGCACGGTGTCGTCCACAGGCGCCTGCGGCGGCGTCGCCAGGCCCGTGACCATGGCAGGTGCCTGCGGCGGCATGCGGTATGACTGGGCACTCACCTCGGCGGCGTCCATCACGGGCACGTCGATCTCGGCCACAGCATGGCTGGCCGTGGCGAGCGCATTTTCGCGGTACATCGCGGGGGCCGGACGCATGGCTGCAGCATCCAGTGCGGCGCTGCTTGCGGCCGGCATGGCGGCTGGCGCTGCCTGCCTCGGCTGAATCGATTGCGCGGCCATCGGCTGCATCGGCGCCGGAGCAAACGCCGGCTGCTGGGCCGCCTGGCGCTGGCCGGCGGCCGGGTCGAGCACGAACTGCACGTCGACCTGCATCTCCCAGTAGTCACACGCGAGCGACTGGATGCGGCCGGAGAACTGGCTCTTGACCCAGTCGAGCTTGAAGCGGTTAGGCGCGGCAATCCGCAGCGTGCACGCCTGCTCGTCAAATGACAGCGGCGTGAGCGGCTTGATCCACGTCTTGAATTGTTGCGGCGTCAGCTCACTCTCAAGTTGAGCGGATGCCGCATGCCAGAAATCCTGCATCGTTATCGTTAGTTGTTTGACCGGCGCCACACGCGTCTGTCGACGTCCCCGGGCGGGGCCGGCCGCCGGGCCTCTGGCACAAGCCAGAAACCGGGTGGCATTCGTTATTGGAACGGGATTGTACCCCCGGCCGAAAGTTATCCACAAAGGATAAGTCTGTGGATAACCTGTGGAACTGCTGTGAGTAGCAGTGGACAACTACTTTTGACACCTGCCCACAAACCCAATACCGGCAAGGCTTTCACCGAAACGACCCAGGCCGCACAAGGCGTTGGGGACAACTTGCAGACGGGTGGATTTCTGGTGTGGAGCACACGTTATCCCCAATCTGCCAGGCTTGACAGATTCGGCAAACATCGTTTAAATGGCGGGTTCTGCGATGCGCGGCAGGGGAGCGCACGCTTGTTCGCGTCAGACGCGGCGCCGGATTCGTCCAGCGCGCCTGATCCGGCTAAGGCCCGATACCGTCGGTGCCCGTGAACAACACAGCGCACGGCGGTCTGCGTGGGCGATTTCTCCTAATGAATCGACACCAGGCTTTGCGGGGCGACCCTAGGCCCGGCGCGTGCGGCAGCGTCCGCACCACCAATTAACAAGAGAGTGCATCATGAAGCGTACCTACCAACCTTCCGTTACCCGTCGCAAGCGCACCCACGGTTTCCGTGTCCGCATGAAGACCCGTGGTGGCCGTGCCGTGCTGAACGCACGCCGCGCCAAGGGCCGTAAGCGCCTGGCCATCTAAGACTGCCGCGCCCCGGGTGGCGGCCCCTGGCCGTTGCCCATGGCTTTGCCGCAGTCTTACCCCCAGCCGGCGATGGGCTTGCACGCCTACCCCAAAGCCGCAAGGCTGACGAAAACGGATGAGTTCTCATCCGTTTTTGCTTTGCGGCCCGTCCGGCGCAGTCGTCACTTTGTGCTGTATGTGCGCGCCAATGGGCATCCGCAGGCACGCCTGGGCGTGGTGATTGGCAAGAAATTCGCCAAGCGCGCCGTCGAGCGCAACCTCATCAAGCGCCAGTGCCGCGAGCTGTTCCGCCTGCGGCAGCCGTCTCTGGGCGGCCGCGACGTGCTGATCCGCCTGCACGCCAAGTTTCCACGCCAGGACGTGCCCACCGTGGCCGCCTTCAAGCGCATCTGCCACGAAGAGCTGTCGCACCTCTTTGAGATTGCGACACGGCCGCTGCCTGCTCCGCCTGCCCCACCCGTTGCCTCCCAGCCTGCTGCCGGGAGCACGTCATGACGCGCGTGCTGTTGTTTCTGCTGCGCATCTACAAAGTGGCGTTCAGCCCTTTCGTGGGCGCACAATGCCGCTTCCTGCCGACCTGTTCCGACTACGCGCGCGACGCCGTCATCACGCACGGGCCGGGCTACGGCAGTTATCTTGCGGCAAAACGCCTATGCCGCTGCCATCCGTTCGCACAAGGCGGGTATGATCCTGTGCCGCCCGCCGCTGGCGACGCTGTGCCCCGCTCCACCGATTCCGCATCGACCGACGCGACAGCAGCCGACACGCAGGCTGTGCGGCCGTCGATTCACCTTCCCAGACCGTAATCCGACATGGATATCAAACGCACCATTCTCTGGGTGATCTTCTCGCTGGCGGTTGTCCTGCTGTTCGACAACTGGCAACGCGCGAATGGCCACCAGTCGATGTTCTTCCCGACGCCGCAGACGGCCACGACTGCCGCACCGGGCAGCACTCCCGCGGGCGACGTGCCGAAGAGCGCCGCAGCGGCAGCCGCAGGCACCCAGGCCGCTCCGGCCACGGGCGCAGTCTCGCAGGCACCGGCTTCGGAAAAGATCGTCATCACGACCGACGTGGTGCGCGCCGCCATCGACACGGCCGGCGCGATCGTCACCAAGCTGGAGCTGTTGGACCAGAAGGACCACGATGGCAACCCGATGGTGCTGTTCGACCGCAGCATCGAGCGCACCTATCTGGCGCGCTCGGGCATCATCGGCGGCGATTTCCCGAACCACACGACGGTGTTTGCGGCCTCGGCCGGCCCGCGTGACCTGGGCACCGGCAACGATGTCTCCATCACGCTGACGGCCGACAAGGGCGGCGCCAAGCTGGTCAAGACGTACGTCTTCAAGCGCGGCAGCTACGTGATCGACACGCGCTTTGACGTGACCAACGACGGCACGGCGCCGATCAACCCGACGCTGTACATGGAACTGGCCCGCGACGGCGGCGCGATTGAGCAATCGCGCTTCTACAGCACGTTCACCGGCCCGGCCGTGTACACCGACGGCGACAAGTTCCACAAGATCACCTTCTCCGACATCGACAAGGGCAAGGCACACGTGCCGGCCCCGACCGACAGCGGCTGGGTGGCGATGGTGCAGCACTACTTTGCCTCGGCCTGGATTCCGGCTGACAACGTCAAGCGCGAGTACTACGTCGACCGCGTCGATACCAACTTCTACCGCATCGGCATTCAGGAGCCGCTGGGCACGGTGGCGCCGGGCGCCAGCGTCTCGGCCACGGCACGCCTGTTTGCCGGCCCGCAGCAAGCGCGCATGCTTGAAGCCATCACCCCGGGCCTGGATCTGGTGAAGGACTATGGCTGGCTGACCATCGTCGCCAAGCCGCTGTTCTGGCTGCTGGAGAAGATTCACGGGCTGCTGGGCAACTGGGGCTGGTCGATCGTCGCACTGACCGTGCTGATCAAACTGGTGTTCTTCCCGCTGTCGGCCACGAGCTACCGTTCGATGGCCAAGATGAAGGACCTGCAGCCGCGCATGACGGCCATCCGCGAGCGCCACAAGGGCGATCCGCAAAAGATGAACCAGGAGATGATGACGCTGTACCGCACCGAGAAGGTCAATCCGCTCGGCGGCTGCCTGCCGATCGTGATCCAGATCCCGGTGTTCATGGCGTTGTACTGGGCGCTGCTGTCGTCGGTGGAAATGCGCGGTGCGCCGTGGCTGGGCTGGGTGCACGATCTGTCGGCACCGGACCCGTTCTACATCCTGCCGGTGCTGATGGCCGTGTCGATGTTCGTGCAGACCAAGCTGAACCCGACCCCGCCGGACCCGGTGCAGGCCAAGGTGATGATGTTCATGCCGATCGCGTTCTCGGTGATGTTCTTCTTCTTCCCGGCTGGCCTGGTGCTGTACTGGGTGGTGAACAACTGCCTGTCGATCGCGCAGCAATGGTCGATCAACCGCATGCTGGGCACCAACAAGGGCGCCGCGCCTGCCAAGTAAGGCGATCGCGCTCCAGCAAAAAGGGCACCCTCGGGTGCCCTTTTTTCATGCCTGTCTCACGCGCTTCAAGCCGGCGTGTGGCAGACCGCCTCGATGTTATGGCCGTCCGGATCGCGCACGAACGCACCGTAGTAGTTCGGGTGGTAGTGCGCACGCACGCCGGGCGCGCCATTGTCGGTGCCACCGGCTGCCAGAGCCGCAGCGTGGAATGCCGCCACCTCGGCACGCGACTCCACGCGAAACGCCACGTGCAGCGGCGGCTTGTTCGGCCCCTGCCCGGCCGTCGCGGCGGAAATCCAGAACTCCGCCTTGCCCGGCGGGCCGAAGCCGGCCACATCGGTGTGCCCCGTCACGGTGGCAGAAAACTCCAGCACCTTGGCCAGGCCAATGGCGCCCAGTGCCTGTTCGTAAAACCGCTTGCTGGCCTCGAAGTCGCTGACGACGACGCCGGTGTGATCGATCATCCGAATCTCCCTGGTTGGAAACTGGCGCGCAACTGCGCGGCTGCCGCACAATACCGCCCATGACTGCTGCTGACCACCCCACGACCTTGCCGAACACTGCCGACGCCCCGCGCGCACCCATCCGCACCATTCCCATCGCGGCGATTGCCACTGCGCCTGGGCGGGGCGGCATTGGGGTCGTGCGCGTGTCGGGGCCTGACGTGCGCGCCGTCATGCAGGCCGTGTGCGGCCGGCTGCTGACGCCACGCCAGGCAACCTACCTGCCCTTTCTTGACGCCGACGGCGGCGCCATCGACCGCGGCATCGCGCTGTGGTTTCCGGCGCCGCATTCGTACACCGGTGAAGACGTGCTCGAACTGCAGGGCCACGGCGGCCCGGTGGTGATGCAACTGCTGCTGCAACGCTGTCTGGCGGCCGGCCGCGAGATCGGCCTGCGCGTGGCAGAACCCGGCGAGTTCACGCGCCGCGCCTTCCTGAACGACAAGATGGACCTGGCGCAAGCCGAAGCCGTTGCCGACCTGATCGAGGCGAGCACCGAAGCCGCTGCGCGCTCGGCGGCGCGCTCGCTCGACGGTGCGTTCTCGCAGGCGGTGCACGCGCTGGTCGAACGCGTGATCCATCTACGCATGCTGGTAGAAGCGACGCTGGATTTTCCGGAAGAGGAAATCGACTTTCTGGAAGCGTCCGATGCGCGCGGCCAGCTCGCCGGGATTCGCACAGCGGTTGACGGTGTGCTGGCGCAGGCGCGACAGGGTGCGCTCCTGCGCGAAGGCCTGCACGTGGTGCTGGCCGGGCAGCCGAACGTGGGCAAATCCTCGCTGCTCAATGCATTGGCCGGCGCGGAGCTTGCCATCGTCACGCCCATCGCCGGTACCACGCGCGACAAGGTGCAGCAGACCATCCAGATTGAAGGCATCCCGCTGAACATTGTCGACACGGCCGGCCTGCGCGATACGGAAGACGAAGTGGAGCGCATCGGCATCGAGCGCACCTGGGCGGCCATCGCGCGTGCGGATGTGGTGCTGCACCTACTGGACGCAGCGGACTATCGCGCCAACGGCCTCTCGGCTGAAGACGCCGCCATCGACGCACGTATTGCCAGTCACGTACCGGCGGGCGTGCCGACGCTACGCGTCGTCAACAAGATTGACCTGACGAGTGTGGGCGTCGCGGGCCGCGTGGATGCCGAGCCGCCAGAGGTCTGGCTCTCAGCACGTGATGGCGTGGGTGTCGAACTTCTGCGCGCGGCGTTGCTGGAGATTGCCGGTTGGCAGGGCGGCGGCGAGGGCCTGTACCTGGCGCGTGAACGCCATCTCGCCGCCTTGCGCGCGACCAAGGAGCATTTGGCCTTGGCGGCCGAGCATGCGGATCAGCAGGCGCAATCGCTCGATCTGTTTGCGGAAGAGCTACGGCTCGCGCAGGAGGCGTTGAACAGCATCACGGGAGCGTTTTCCAGTGATGATCTGCTGGGGGTGATCTTTAGTCGGTTCTGTATCGGCAAGTAGTCAGGCGCCCAGAGGCGCCCAAGATTGCCGAGACGTCCCAATCATCCACATGACCATGATTGAGACTGCTGATGCCGTGAGACCCTGCATCAAAGGCACGCCTTCGCATAGCGGAATCACACGGCACAGTTGAACGTCGGCCGTTGCCTACGCGGCCTCCTCACTGACAACGATAAACTCGCTGGCCGCCTGGCGTTGAATGGCGGCCATGATTGCGAACTCTGGCTCGCTGTAGGGCTCGTTGGCGACCACGCCGGTGGCGTGCTTGGCCTTTGCCCCGAGAGGGTAGAAGACGAACAGCGCGTTGTGCGACACATCCGGCTCAGCACGCAGGCGCTTGTTGAGGATCTTCAAGTACTTCTTCTTGGTGACCTTCTTTGCAGCCATGTTGCCCTCCAACTGGTGATGGTGTCGGTCAGCATACCAGCCTTGATTTCGCGGGTGACGATCCATGATTGGTCGGGGGAACTCCGGTTTCGCTGGACACCCAGCGCCACCTAGCCGGCACAACGGGTTCACCGGGTGCTTACAATCAGAAGAATCAGCACGCCGATGTTGGAAGAAGCCTGGGCCACGCCCCATATCGGCGACGTCAATGTCGTCATCGCGAGCAACGGCGCCTCGATGACCGCGCAGCAACAGGAGAACCCGATGATCAAAGTCAGTGTCATGTACCCGTACGCCGCAGGCGCGCGATTCGATCATGCGTACTACCGCGAGCGGCATATGCCCATGATGAAACAGCTGCTCGGCGCTGCGTGTTTGTACTACACGGTGGACAAGGGCATCGCAGGGGGTGCTCCGGGCGCAGACCCTGTTTACGTGGCCAAGTGCGACTTCATCTGTCCTTCTGTAGAAGCGTTCCTGGCAGCCCGCGCCCCGCACGCGCAGGAAATCCAGGCCGACATCGCCAAATACACGGATATCCAACCCGTGCTGCAAATCAGTGAGGTGGTCGTGGAGCGTTCGGAAGCCTGAAAACAGTTCAGGTAAGCCATCCACAGCTCGGCGCCAGGTTCTGTATCGACGTAGCGAACGGCCCGCTGAAACGTAGGACCGCCCGCCGAGGGCATCCCCCTCACCCCCCCACCCGAACCACCACCTTGCCGAAGTGCCGGCCCGACTGCAGGTAGTCATACGCGGCCGGCACCGCATCAAAACCGAAGACGCGATCGACTACTGGGCGGATCTGCTGCACGTCAACCAGCCGCACCACCTCGTCGAGCACCGAGCGGCTGCCGACGATCACGCCGTGCAGGTGCTTGGCCACGTCGAACAGGCTGCGCAGACCGAAATCCACGCCTGCGAAGCCACTCAGCAAACCCGTGATGGAGACGACGCCGCCCAGCCGGGTAGCCGCAATCGAGCGCGCCATGGTGTCGTATCCACCCACCTCCACCACCACGTCGGCGCCCGCGCCACCGGTCAGCCGCAACACTTCGTGCTGCCACTCGGGCACGGCGCGGTAGTTGATGGTTGCATCCGCGCCGAGCTGCCTTGCGCGCGCGAGCTTCTCATCGCTGGATGAGGTGATGATGGTGCGCAGCCCCGCCGCCTTCGCCAGCTGCAGCGCCCAGATCGAGACGCCGCCCGTCCCCAGCAGCAGCGCCGTCGCCCCCGGCTTGACCACGGTATTCGCGAACAGCGCATTCCAGGCCGTGATGCCCGCGCAGGAGATCGTGGCCGCCTCCTCAAAGCTTAGGTGCGCCGGGATCGCCGTCAGCGTGGATTCGTCGGCAACAAACTGTTCGGCCAGCACACCATCGAATGTCGCACCGGGCGATTCGGCAATCTTCCAAAGTGCGATTTCGCCGTCGATCCAGTTCGGGAAGTAGGTGTTGACCACGCGATCCCCCGGTTTGAACCGGGTCACATGCGCCCCTACTGCAACCACCTCGCCTGCGCCATCGCTCAGCGCAATGCGCGGTGTGTCATCAATGCCCGGGTAGTCGCCGCGCGCCGCCATCCAGTCGCGATAGTTCAAGGAGGCAGCGCGCATGCTCACGAGCACCTCGTTGGGCCCCGGCTCGCGCACAGCCATGTCGATCTGCTGCAGCCCCTCAATGCCGTGTCCCGGCCGCACTTGCCATGCTTTCATGTGAATTCCTCGTTCCAATGAAGCACCGATCTTATTGTTTCCACACGAGACGCATTGACTCCATTTGGTAGACTCACCGTCGCCTATCAGGCGCCATTTGATCAACCGAAACGGAGCAGGCTTGATGGACGATCGGCTCAGCGGCGTGGCCGAATTTGTGAACGTGGTCGAGTCAGGCAGCTTTGCGGCGGCGGCCGCGCAGTTGGGGGTCACGCGCTCGGCGGTGGCCAAGGTCATCGCTCGGCTGGAGCAACGCCTGAACACGCGGCTGCTGCAGCGAACGACGCGCAGCCTGAACCTGACCGGCGAAGGCGCGCTCTACTACGAGCAATGCAAGCGCGTGCTGACCGAGTTGAGCGAAACCGAAGCCGCCTTGCTCGCCAGCCGGCAGGAGCCGACCGGACGGTTGCGGATGACCGTGCCGGTGCTGTTCGGCAGGCACTGCGTTGCGCCAGTCATGCGCCGCTTGATCGAGCGCCACCCGCAGTTGGAAGTCGAGATCGCGTTCAGCGACGGCATGGCGGACCTCGTGGAAGACCGCTTCGACATCGCCGTACGCATGGGCCCGCTGCCGAACCACGCCACGCTGGTCAGCCGACAGTTGGGCTTCAACCGGATGGCGCTCTGCGCGTCGCCGGCCTATCTCGACAAACATGGCCGCCCAACAACGCTGCGCGATCTGGACGCGCACACCTGCATCGTCTATGCCCGCGGTGCCCACCATACGCCGTGGCGCCTTCCCGGGCCGGATGGTGAGCTGCAAACCTATCCGCCCGCATCGCGCCTGCGGCTGGACGACCTGCTCTCCATCGCTGACGCCGCAGCCGCGGGGACTGGCCTGGCATGGCTGCCCTGCTGGCTCATTTCGTCATACTTGAACGCCGGCCAGCTCACGGTCGTCATGGGCCACGAGGGCGTGCTCGATACAGAGATCAACGTACTGTGGCTGCAGACCCGACACATGCCGCTCAAAGTGCGCGTGGCCATCGATGCCCTCGTCGATGAAGTACCTCACATACTGGCCCAAGCCTGAGAGGCCGAACCCATTCACCAACGGAGAGACCGGTGCGCAAGGTCCGCAACTACCTGAACAACAGTGTCGCCCTGAGCCTGGCGTTGCTCGGCCTCTCGGGCCCTGCCGCTGCGCAAGCGGGCTATGCACTGATGCCCATACACAACGGCGTCAACGCGCTGAAGCTGCGCGGCTACGATGCAATCGCGGTGCGTGCGTGGCGCGAGAACTTCAACGCGCACAGCTTCGATGTGGTCACCTTCTTTGTGCGCGATGGCGCGGCAGGCCGTGCGCAACCCTGGAGCCTCGTACCGGTATTCCGCCGCAGCGAGGGTGGCGGTAGTGGCGGTAGTGGCGAGCAGGAGCAACTGCACGTGACGACCGGCGGCGGCGCAGATTGCCTGCTCCACGACTTTCGGCTCTTGCTCGCGCAAGGCGGCAAGCCCGCCGTGCTCATCCTCGCCAACCGCGAAGCCGGCGCCAGTTACGCGGCTGATGCCAACGTACGCTTCGACTACTACGTGCTGACCGAGAACGCCGATGGCACACCGGGCCATCCCAAGCTGTCGTTCCGCTGGCAGAAGTCGCAGCCCGCACGCGCACAATACTGCGATGTGAACCGCGCCTTTGATCAGGAACTGCATCTGGGCACGTCCAGCGGCACCGCCAACGTGGCGGACGGGCCCTAACCCACGTAGCAGACCATCACCGAGAGCGCCATGTCCACCTACCCCGTCTCCGTCAAAGGCGTGCTGCGCGCGCCCACCGGCGAGGTCGTTTTGCTGCTCAATGAACGCGAAGCGTGGGAGTTGCCAGGCGGCCGTATCGAGTTGGGCGAATCGTCCACCGAATGCCTGGCCCGCGAGATTGCCGAAGAATTGAACCTGCGCGTGGAAGTCGGCGCGCCAATCGATACGTACCTGTTCGAGGTCGTGCCAGGCAAGCATGTGTTCATCGCCACGTATGACTGCACGTTGGTTGGCGCGTTTGCGCCGGTGGTGAGCCATGAGCACAAGCGGCTCGGGCTGTTTGCACCGGATGCACTGCCGATGAATCTGCCTGGCGGGTATCGTGCGTCGATTGCGGCGGCGTGCGGCGCGTCGGTCCAACCGGTTTAGCAGACATGGGCCGAGGCCGGTACTACAACTGGTGGCGGCGCGCCGGCGAGACCGCGGAAGCGCTCTTCTACGCCAACGGCTGGGCGGCGCACCTCGCACACGCACTGCGTCTTCAAGGACGGCTGCATGTTGATCACCGCGATGTGACTTTGCCCTTGAGTGCACCGCTGGCCGAGCCGCTCAGAGTGGCCTTCGCTTCGGACTTCCATGCGGGCCCCTTGACTGATCCACGTCTGCTGGATGCCATGCAGCAAGCGATCGCGGCGTTCGCACCGCACGTGATCCTGCTGGGCGGCGATTTCGTTTCGCTGCATCACAGACATGTCACTGGATTGGCCGCGCGTTTGCGTGAACTGCCGGCACCGGCCGGCAAGTTTGGGGTGTTCGGCAATCACGACCTTTGGGTAGATGACACGTTCATCCGCCTGCAACTGGAGGCGGCGGACGTGCGCATGCTCGTCAACGAAGCGGTGCGTCTGCCGCCGCCCTATGACGAGCTCTATGTATGTGGGCTCGATGAGCCGGGTGTTGGGCAACCCGACCCTGCCCGCACCTTCAGCGGCGCCGGTGCGCGCAGGCTGTTGCTGATGCATTCGCCGCAGGGCTTACGGCACGTACGCGCTTATCCGTTCGATCTTGCATTCTGCGGCCATACCCATGGTGGCCAGATTGCGCGCCCGGATGGCCGCCCGATCGTGCTGCCATCAGGCTCCGGTGATCGGCGCTTTGCCAGCGGGTATTTTCGGCTGGCCCAAGGTGGGCAGTTGGTGACCAGTCGCGGCATCGGCATGAGCGATCTGCCGATCCGGTTATTTTCACCGTCAGAGGTGCATCTCTACACCCTTCAGGCGGCTAGCTAGGCGCGACCTCTCGGACTATCCCCCCCCCCGCTGCCAACGCGGCGGCGCCCCTCCACCAGCACACCAACACGCTCCGGTTCCGGCTCAACACGAAAGTATTCCGCATACGTGGCGATCCCCACGTGCTCATCCAGGTCATCGACTGCTTGCCCCGAGCGGGAACTGATCGCGGGATACCACGCATCAATTTTGATACATCCAGCCCGTCTGGCGCGTTCGCGATCCGTGACCGCCATGGAAAACGTCCGCCCCGATTGGGTTTGCGCCCGATGGCGCGCTCCTTGCAGTTATCCCAACGCGACCGGTGCGAGCCTTGACGGAGCAATGTCGACCAACGCACGACGGCCGTAGGGGAGAGCGCAATCAGGATTGGATCGAGCAGGGGCGCGACAGACAGCGGGGGCTATGCACCCCAGCCATATCTGTATGGCGCACCCGTAGCGTGAGTTGCGATCCGATCAATAGTGAAAACAACGGAGGACGTTGCGCGAGTGAAACGCCGAGCGCGTTGCGGTGACAGACCTAACCGCTTAAGTCGAAACGCTCGCGGCCTAGACACGTCTAGGGAGACGTCCGTGAAAAAGACCGTCTATTTGTGGGTAGCAATGGGGGGGATGTTCGTTGGCAGCGCACAGGCGCAGGAGATATTTCTGCAAGGTGGTACACAGGGTGCCGGCATTGGAGCGGCAGTAAGCTTCAATTCGAGGCTTGGCGCGCATGTCGATGTCAATGCGATCAACTTGTCGCACAACTTCAGCTTCGGCGGCAATCGCTATCAGGACGACATTCGGCTTCGGCAGGGGGGCGTTTACGCCGACGTCTTTCCCTTGCGTGACAGCGGCTTTCGAACAACTGCTGGTGCACGATTTTCCGACGACGAACTCAGCGGCACTTCGGTGCCAACCAATGGCACATACACGTTCGCCGGCAGAAAGGTTCGCGCATTGCCGGGCATGTATGCCGTCGCAAAAGCCCGATATCCAACCGTGATGCCTTATTTCGGTATCGGCTACGGCCATCAGCCGGCGTCAAAGGGATTCGGCTTCATTGCGGATCTCGGTGTCGCTTATGGCATACCAAAATCTTCCTACACCCTGTCGCCGCAATTGGCCGCAAAGGTCGGCCCGGTGAATAGTCAGCTTATCGCCACGAATGGCCTGCAGGAGCTGCGAAGCGAGATGTCGCGCTATCGCTGGTATCCCGTAATACAGGTCGGGGTGTCATATCGGTTCTGAGTGGGGCCCTTGCTACACCGGTGCGCCGAAACGGCGCGCTGAACGACTTGAGGCCCATGCGATGGCGTTCGAAGACGTGCAGGTGGGAAAGATGCCCAAGTCTGCGGCAGGCAGCGCCGTGGAGCCGGGCAAGAACGCTCGCGCCCAATCTGGCCTGAACAAGTCCGTCCTCAACAAGGTCTGGTTCGAATTCGGGCGTTAGTGCAGACAACCGGCTTACGCGGGCGAAGTTCGCGTGCGTCGAATGCGGTTTCGAGGACAACGCCGATGTAGGCGGTGCGATCAACAATCTGGCGCAAGGGAATCGCGTCGCAGCCCGTGGAGAGCCGGTGCTGTCGCGCCAGCCTAGGAACCCACCGAGGCAATCTGAGACCAGCGCAATCGCTCCAGACGCGGTAGGAGTCCCCAGTCGCCAAGGCAACGCTCGCACATTAGCCAGGCATCGAAACCGACTCCGCCGGCTTGGCGCCCGATGCGGATGTTCCGCTCGATGCCGAACAACTCGACTGGTCCGACGTGATTTTCGTGATGGAGCGCAGCCATCAGCGACGGCTATCACAACGCTTCGGACGGCACCTGCGCGGCAAACGGGTGATCTGCCTGGACATCCCCGACGACTACACGTTGATGCAGCCGGAACTCATCGCTTTGCTCGAGAAGCGGGTGGGTCCGCATCTACGCAGGTAGCGCAGGGACTCAATCCCCACCCCAGCGCCAGCGCGGCGGCTCACCCTTCCACCAGCACACGAGCAGAAGCAGCAGCGTCACGCCCAGGACGTACAGCGTGAAAACGGCCTGCGAGCGGGTAGGCGGCAGCCCGACGATGCCCACCACCAGCAGAACGGCGTAGATGGCAAACACCACCCAGCCTTGCCATCGCGAAGGCAACCCCCACCCCCAGCCGTAACGCTTGGCAGGGAACCAGTAGTCGTTGGAATCCGTGGGCATGGTTGCCTCAAGACATAGCGTTCAGAGAACGGTCGCGTCTTCGCTCGAGGGCTTGGGCAGGTGTGCTTCGGCCTCGGCGTTGCGGCGCGCCGCGCGCTCCACTCCAATGTACTCGATGACAAACAGGGCAAGGATGGCCAGCAGGGCGCCCGCGCCGAGCAGCCAATGGCTCATCAGGTTCATGATCGGAAGACGCATGGCGTCTGCAGTCTGGGATACCTGCAGCGTACGGCTGTGCCCGTCAAAAAGTCGTAAAGAGGCGAGGGGGCCGCGCAAAATTCGCATCTATGGCGACGCGATGGATAGGCGAGCGCGGAAAGTTCTGCGCGACAAACGCCAACAGCCAGCCGGTCAATCACCGCTGGCGGAAGTCGTTTGCAACAGAACATGCGCGCGAAGGCGCATCGAAGCCGCGGAGAACGGCACTTAGGCCATCAACCGCATCTTGCGAGCTTCTGTATCGGGGGTTGGAGCGTTGGCCGGGTCCCGAAAGAGCTTTCGGGCGCGTGCAAGGCACGCTACGAACCAAGCTCGGCGAACTGGAAGTCGACTGACTTCACGCCGCCAACGGCAGCACCCAGTTGGTGCTACCGGAACAATCGCGCGATCTTAGTAGAGCTTTTTCGGCAGCATTTGCGAGCGCAGGCGTTTACGCGTGCGCGACACAGCGGCAGCCTTCTTGCGCTTGCGCTCGGTCGTCGGCTTTTCGTAAGCGGTGCGTGCGCGCAGTTCCTTGATCAGGCCGGTGCGCTCGATTTCACGGCGGAAGCGGCGCAGTGCGACTTCAACCGGTTCGTTTTCTTTCAGACGGACAGTGGTCATCGTATCCCTTACTCAGTATTCGGGTGGACGGCTAAACAGCGGATTATATACCGCCCAGAGGGCGTGCAGTGTAGTTGAATTGGTTTACCGATGCAAGCACCGGTTTTGCGTGTCCAATCAGGCACTTTTGCACCGTCCGCCGTCGCGTGGAGACGACGGCGGACGATATGTGCCGAAGGATCAGCGGACCGGCGTCATGTCCGGTGCGGCAGGAGCCTGGCCCGGCGCAGCCGTCGGTTGCGCCTGCTTGGCAGCCGCAATGGTGCTGCTCTCCTGCAGACCGCCGCCCAGCGCCGTGTACAGATCGATGGCGTTGGTCAGGCGGGCCAGGCGCGTCTGTACCAGGGTCTGATCAGCGCTGAACAGGTCACGTTGCGCATCGAGCACGTCGAGGAAGCTCGACACGCCGTTGCGGTAGCGCTGGTCAGACAGCGTCAGACGCTCGGCCGTGGCATCGCGGAAGCGCTTTTGCGCCGCCACCTGCTCTTCCAGCGTGCCGCGCGCCACGAGGGCGTCGGACACTTCCCGGAACGCGGTCTGGATGGTCTTCTCGTAGGTGGCGACCGCGATCTTCTGGTTGGCCTTGGTGGAGTCCAATTGGAAGACGCGCGTGCCCCAGTCGAAGATCGGCAGCGTGAGGTTCGGCACGAACGACCACAGCCCGGTGCCGGCCTTGAACAGGTCATGCAGCGCGCCGCTGGCCGTGCCCACATTGGACGTCAACCCGATACTCGGGAAGAACGCCGCACGCGCGATGCCGATGTTGGCATTGGCCGCGATCAGCTTCTGCTCGGCCTGGCGGATGTCCGGGCGCTGCTCCAGCAGTTCCGACGGCAGGCCCGGCGGAATGTCGGCCACGATCTTCTCCGACGACACGGTGGTCGGCGGCGGCAAGTCAGCCGGCAGCGGCGCACCCACCAGCAGCACCAGGGCGTTGGTCGCCTGGGCGTACTGGCGCGTGAGCTGGGCGACCGACACACGCGCCGATTCCACCAGCGTTTCGGTCTGGCGCAGGTCCAGTGCCGACGAGGCGCCCACGTCAAAGCGCTGCTTGGCGAGCTTGTAGTAGTCCTCACGACCCTTCAGGGTCTGCTGGGCCAGCTCAAGCTGCTCGGCATAGGCGCGCTCGTTCAGGTACGCCTTGGCCACCTGCGAGATCAGGCTGATCTGCGCGGCGCGCTGGCCCTCTGCGGTCGCCAGATAGCTGGCGCGCGCGGAGCGCGTCACGTCACCCACGCTGAACAGGTTGACCTGGTAGTTGCTGATGCCCACACCAAGCTGATACTGCTTGGTGATGATGTCCTGCCCGGTCTGCGAGATCGACTGCGGCGTCAGGCTGCGCGTGTACGTGGCAGATGCGTTGACCGGCGGCAGCAGTTCAGCGACTTGCAGGCGGTACTGCGCGCGCGCCGCCTCAATATTGAGCACGGCGATGCGCAGGTCGCGGTTGTTCTCCAGCGACAGGCCGATCAGCTTCTGCAGACGCGGATCGGGGAAGAACTCGCGCCAGCCGAGATCGGTGGCGCGCGGGGCGTTCTCGCCCGGCTTGGCGCTGTCAGCCGGCACGGCATAGCCGGCCGGTGCCTGCGGGTAGGTGCTCGTTACCGGAGCATCCGGGCGCTCATAGGTCGGCGCCAGCGAGCAGCCGGACAATACACCGGCGGCCAGCAGAAGCGCCGGCAGCAGCGCGGGGGCGCGCGTTGGCAATGAGGCCAAAGAGAAGGTCATCGTTTTCTGCATGTTCAGATTTCCTCGTCCAACGGACGGTGCGCGGCATCCAGGCGGCGTTGACGCTCGCTGCCCTTGAAGATGCGGCGGACCACCACGAAGAACACGGGCACCAGCACCACGGCCAGCACCGTCGCGGTAATCATCCCGCCCATCACGCCGGTACCGATGGCGCGCTGGCTGGCGGAGCTGGCACCCGTGGCAATCGCCAGTGGCACCACGCCCAGGATGAAGGCGAACGACGTCATGATGATCGGGCGGAACCGCAGGTGTACGGCTTCCAGCGTGGCCTCGATCAGGCCCTTGCCTTGCGCCTGCAAGTCCTTCGCGAATTCGATGATCAGAATCGCGTTCTTGGCGGACAAGCCCACCACCGCAATCAGGCCGACCTTGAAGTACACGTCATCCGGCATGGCACGCAGCGTCACGCCCAGCAGTGCGCCGAGCACGCCCAGCGGCACCACCAGAATCACCGCCGCCGGAATCGACCAGCTCTCATACAGCGCAGCCAGCACCAGGAACACCGCCAGCAGCGACAGCGCGTACAGCGCCGGCGCTTGCGAGCCCGAGGCCTTTTCCTGCAGCGACTGGCCCGTCCACTCGTAACCGATACCCGCCGGCAGCTTACCGGCCAGGCGTTCCATCTCGGCCATGGCATCACCCGAGCTGGCACCCGGCGCGGCCGCACCCGACAGGCGAACCGCCGGATAGCCGTTGTAGCGCACGAGCTGCACCGGACCGACGATCCAATGGCCCTTCGCGAAGGTCGACATCGGCACCATGTTGCCCTGCCCGTTGCGCACGTACAGGTTCATGATGTCTTCGGGCTGCATGCGGTTGATCTTGTCCGCCTGCACGATCACACGCTGCTGACGACCGTAGTTCGGGAAGTCGTTGGCGTACGCCGAACCCAGCGCCGTCGACAGCACGGCGTTGATGTCGGTGAAGGACACGCCCAGCGCATTGGCCTTCTCGCGGTCGATATCGACCTGGTACTGCGGCGAGTCTTCCAGACCTTCCGGACGCATGCCCGTGATGACCTTGCTTTGCGCCGCCATCCCCATGAGTTGATTGCGGGCTGCGATCAAGGCGTCATGCCCCAGACCCGCGCGGTCTTGCAGACGGAACGTGAAGCCCGTTGCGTTACCCAGTTCCGGAATCGGCGGCGGGTTCAGCGGGAACACGATCGCATCGCGAATACCACCGAACAGCGCACCGAAGGCACGGCCGGCCACCGCATCGGCGGTTTGATCCTTGCCCTTGCGCTCGCTCCAGTCCTTGAACGGGGTGAACACGATACCGGCGTTCGGCCCGTTGCCCGAGAAGCTGAAACCCTGCACGGCAACGATGTTCTCGACCGCCTTTTCCTGCTTGTAGTAGTTCTCGACCTGCTTGATCACTTCCAACGTGCGGTTGGCCGATGCACCCGGCGGCAACTGGATGTTGGTCACGATGTAACCCTGGTCTTCAGTCGGCAGGAACGAAGACGGCAGGCGCAGGAACAGGAGCACCACCGCTGCGATCAGCGCAACATAGATGACCATGTAGCGGAAGGTCTTCTTCAGCATGCGCTCCACGAAGCTTTGGTAGCGGTTCGTGGTGCTCGAGAACATGCGGTTGAACCAGCCGTAGAAGCCTTTCTTCTCGTGGTGCGAACCCTTCTCGATCGGCTTGAGCAGCGTCGAGCACAGTGCCGGCGTGAGCGTCAGTGCCATGAGTGCCGAGAAGAAGATCGACGACACCATCGACAGCGAGAACTGGCGATAGATCGCGCCCACCGAGCCCGAGAAGAACGCCATCGGGATGAACACGGCCATCAGCACCAGCGTAATCCCGATGATGGCGCCCGTGATCTGGCCCATGGCCTTGCGGGTGGCTTCGCGCGGGGGCAGGCCTTCTTCGGCCATGATCCGCTCGACGTTTTCCACGACCACGATGGCATCGTCAACCAGGATACCGATCGCCAGCACCAGGCCGAACATGGTCAGCACGTTGATCGAGAAGCCCAACGCGTTCATCACAGCAAACGCGCCCAGCAGCGAGATCGGCACCACGATCGACGGCACCAGCGTGTAGCGGATGTTCTGCAGGAACAGCAGCATCACCAGGAACACCAGCACCATGGCCTCGAACAGCGTCTTGACCACTTCTTCGATCGAGATCTGGACGAACTTCGAGGTGTCATACGGCACCTTGTATTCCACGCCGGCCGGGAAGTACTTCGACAGCTCTTCCAGCTTGGCCTTCACGGCCTTGGCGGTGCCCAGCGCGTTACCCGTGGGCGACAGCTGCACACCAATGGCCGAGATCGGCTGGCCGTTGATGCGGGCCGACGTCGAGTAGGTCTGGCCGCCCAGTTCCAGGCGCGCCACATCCTTCACGCGCACCAGCGAACCGTCGGGCTTGGACACCAGCACGATATTGCCGAACTGCTCGGTGGTCGTGAGCTGGCCTTCCACCACGACCGTGGCCGCGAGCGGCTGGTCGGAAACGGACGGCAGATCGCCGATCGTACCGGCGGACACCAGCGAGTTCTGTGCGCGGATGGCGTTGTAGACGTCGGTTGGGGTCAGCTTGTAGCCGACCAGCTTGGCCGGATCGATCCAGACGCGCATGGCGCGTTCCGTACCGAACAGCACCGCTTGACCCACACCCGGCACGCGCTTGATTTCGTTGAGCACGTTGCGCGAGATGTAGTCACCCAGCGCCACCGGGTCCATCTTGCCGTCGGTCGACGCCAGCGTGGCGAACAGCAGGAAGTTGGCGCGGGCCTTGTCGACCTGCACACCCTGCTGCGTCACCTGCGAGGGCAGACGCGCTTCCACGCGCTTCAGACGGTTCTGCACGTCCACCTGCGCCAACGCCGGATCGGTACCGGCCTTGAACGTCACGGTAATGGTGGCCTGGCCGTTACCGCCTTGGCTGACCGACTCCATATAGAGCAGGCCGTCCGCACCGTTCATTTCCTGCTCGATGATGCTGGTGACGGATTCGTCCAGCGTCTTCGCATTGGCGCCCGGATACGTTGCCGTGATGATGATGGACGGCGGCGCGATGGTCGGGTACTGCGAGATCGGCAGTTGGGTGATCGAGATCGCCCCAGCCAGGATGATGAACAGCGCGAGCACCCAGGCAAAGACCGGGCGATCGATAAAAAACTTTGCCATGCGATGGCTCCTTGTTTACTGCTTGGCTGCCGGTGCGCTGGCAGCGGGGGCGCTTGCTGCTGGGGCGCTGGCAGCAGGTGCTGCACCCTGACCTGGCTTGGCTTGGCCCTGACCTTGGCCCGGCGCTGTGCCCGGTTGCCACGGCACAGCCTTCACCGGCGCGCCTGGGCGAACCTTCTGCAGGCCGTCGACGATGACCTTGTCACCCGCCTTCAGTCCGCTGGAGACGATCCACTCCGTACCAGTTGAACGGTCCGCCTGAACCTGACGCACCGCCACCTTGCCATCGGCGTCTACGATCATGACCGAGGCACCATCCGGGCTGCGCGTCACGGCCTGTTGCGGCACCGTGATGGCTTGCTCGTCCACGGCCTGCTCCAGACGGGCGCGCACGTACATGCCTGGCAACAGCGTGCGGTCGGCGTTCGGCACGATCGCGCGCAGCGTGATCGTGCCGGTGGCCGGGTCCACCGTCAGGTCAGAGAAGTACAGCTTGCCGGGCTGCGCATAGGCGCGGCCGTCTTCCGTCACCAGCGTGACCTTGGCGGCATCACCGCCAACCTTGGCCAGCTTGCCGGCCTTGAGTGCTTCCTGCAGGCGCATCACTTCAGTGCTCGACTGCGTGAAGGTCAGGTAGATCGGGTCGATCTGCTGCACGGTGGTCAGCAGCGTGGCTTCACCCTGGCCAACCAGTGCGCCTTCAGTGATCTGTGCCAGACCGGCGCGGCCGGCGATCGGCGAAGTGACGCTGGCGTAACCAAGATTCAGCTTGGCGGTTTCCACGGCAGCGCGCGCGGCAGCTACGTCAGCGGTGGCCTGCTTGGCAGCGGCCGTCGCATCGTCGTAATCCTGCTTGCTGATGGCGTTGGTGGCGACCAGCGGCTTGTAGCGCTCGGCCTTCAGTTGCGCCTGCGTTTGCGTGGCTTCGGAGCGTGCCAGTTGCGCCTTGGCGCTGTCGAGCGAGGCCTGATACTGCGCCGGGTCGATCTGGAACAGCTGCTGACCAGCCTTTACGTCACTGCCTTCAGCGTACGAACGCTTGAGCACGATGCCCGCGACCCGCGCGCGCACCTGGGCCACACGCGTGGCTTCCAGGCGACCCGGCAATTCGCTGGTCAGACCGACAGCGTGCGGCTGCACGGTCACAACGCCGACTTCGGCCGGAGGCATGCCGGCGCCGCCCGGCCCTTGTGCCTGCTTGTTGCCGCAGGCTGCAAGCGCCACCACCATGAATGCGGCGGCAGCGAGTTGGTGATAACGGCGGGTGTTCGTCATAGATGACCCCATGTGGCGATAAGCGGAATGCCGGGCGCCGCGCCGCCGCGCAAACGAGTGCGAGTGCGGTATCGGCAAACCGTCAGCGAAACCAAAAAATACAATTGAAACGCACGATCCTAGCCGCATCCGATGGCATGCGATACGGCGTTTGCGACGAAGTCGCAACAAAACGGACTCAACGACGCGAGAACGAGCGCGATTTGCTGCAGTGCTTCCCCCAGTCACAAGACGCTCGGGCTGTAGAACTGACCAAGTTGATCTGGCGAATGTTGCGATGTGCAACAGGCGAAGTGCGCGCTATTATAGATACGTTCACGCATGTATGTAAGCAGGATCCTTGGGCGAAGCAGGGCCATTGTTGCAACTTTGGCTAAATTCGTTGCAATGGCGGAACGGCGCGGGATCGCGGCAAGGTGCGATCCATCAAGGCCTGCATCGCCTGAAGCACTGGGCGCATTGTTGCGCAGTATGAAATAATGCGTTGCCAAAGATTGTGCGACGCACAAAAGCGAATCGAAAGAACGCTGGCAGGGTGAGCCGGCATTCCTCTGGAAGATCATGGTCAGACGAACCAAGGAAGAAGCACTGGAAACACGCAACCGCATTCTGGATGCGGCAGAAGACGTGTTTTATGCACGTGGCGTGGCACGCACGTCGCTATCGGATATCGCACAGGCCGCAGGCGTGACGCGCGGCGCCATCTACTGGCATTTCCGCAACAAGGCGGACGTGTTCGCCGCCATGTGCGAGCGTGTGAAGCTGCCGATGGAGACCATGTGCACGCCACTGGGGGTGGAAGCCGACGACCCACTGGGTGAGCTGCGCACAGTGGGCAACTTTCTGCTGCGCCAACTGGTGGAAGACGCGCACTGGCGCAAAGTCTTCGAGATCATGTTCAACAAGTGCGAGTTCGTGGAAGACACGAGCCCCATCCTCAAGCGCCAGCAGGAATCCTTTGAGGAAGGCATGACGCACCTGACCAGCATCATCGAACAGGCAACGCGGCGCGGGCAGTTGCCGACTGACCTGGACATTCCCCTGGCGGTGTCGCATTTCCATGCCACGTTCAACGGCATCATGGGCGACTTCCTGTTCTATCCGGATGCCTCCTCCCTCGCCAGCAAACGCGAGCGCCTCATGGACGCCTGCATCGACACCCTGAAATATTCGCCCGCGCTGCGCCTGCCGCAGCCGGCTACTGGCTCCGCCCGTACCGAGGCCTCCGCATGAGCACGCCCACTTTCGATCAGATGGTGTTTGCCGGTGGTGGCAACCGCTGCTGGTGGCAAGCCGGATGGTGGGATGTCGTGCAGCCCGAACTGGGCCTGGCGCCACGTGTGATCACCGGCATCTCGGCTGGCGCGTCGACAGCCTGCATGCTGCACGCCTGGAATTCCGCCGAGCTGATGGACTATTACGGCGAGACCCTGCGCCACAACAAGCGCAACGCCCACTGGGGCAACCTGCTGCGCGGCGAGCGCGTGTTCCCGCACTACGGCATGTACCGCACGGCGCTGCTGACGGTGTTTGGCGAGGGCCGCTTTGCGCGGCTGGCGCAGGCGCCCGAGATCCGCATCGGCGTGGCGCATATCCCACGCTGGATGGGCGCGCGCACGGCCGTGGCGGCGGGGCTGATCGCGTACAACATCGAAAAGCACGTCCGTAAGACGCTGCACCCGACATTGGGCCGGCGCCTGGGCTTCACGCCCGAATTCGTGCGCGCGCAGGATTGCGCCTCGCCCGAAGAGCTGGCCGACCTGTTGCTGCAATCCGCATCGACCCCGCCGTTCACGCCGGTCCTGCGGCGCGCGGGGCGGCCGGTGCTCGACGGCGGCATGGTCGACAACGTGCCGGTGCACGCGCTGGACCCGACCCCGGGCGATGCACTGGTGCTGGTGACGCGCCTGTACCCGCGCCCAACGTTCTTCCGCATGGATGTGCCCGTGGCCGGCGGCGTACAGCGCCGCTTTTACGTGCAACCCTCGCGCAAGGTGCCGATCTCGAGCTGGGACTACACCCGCCCGGGCGCCATGCGCGACGCCTATGCACTCGGCCGTCATGACGGCGAAACCTTCCTGCGCGAACTTCCACGCGGGTTCGCCGAACCGGTGGCTGCGTAGCCATCGTCATCCGGCAAGCGGCGGTCGCGCCGTTTGCTGCACACGGTGCGCCCGCCGGCGTGCCGCCATGGCCGTCCGGCCGATGCCACCTTGATGGACAGACGGACACCGCCATGCCCGCAAAATCCGCAGCCTCCTTTGATTTGATCGTGATCGGCGCTGGCTCGGCCGGGCTGGCGGCCGCGCGCCGTGCAGCGCAGTTGGGCGCGCGCACCCTGATCATCGACCGCGCGCAGGTGGGCGGCACCTGCGTCAACCGCGGCTGCGTGCCCAAGAAGCTGCTCGGTTACGGTGCGGCCTGGTCACAGACGATTGCGCGTTGCCTGCGCGCGACGCATGCCGCCGACGCCTGGGGCCAGGCCATCGCCCGCACCCGCGCCGAGGTGGCGCGCCTGAACGAGGTCTATCACTCACACCTGCTGGACGCCGGTGTGCAGTGGCTGACCGGCATGGCCTCGCTGCGCGGGCGCGGCATCGTCCGGTTGCACGGCGAGACCGGCAAGACCACGCTGCGCGCGCGGCAGGTGGTGCTGGCCACCGGCGCACACCCTGTTCCGCTACCGGTGCCCGGCGCCGAACTCGCCTGCAGCTCCGACGACGTTTTCGGCTGGGACACACTGCCCGCCTCGCTCATTATCGTGGGCGGCGGTGTGGTGGCGGTGGAGTTGGCATCGATGCTGGCGCGCTTTGGCGTGCGCGTGACGCTGCTGGTGCGCGAGGCACGCGTGCTGTCCGAATTTGATGTCGCCGTGTCGGAGGCCTCCGCGCAGGCGTTAGCCCACTGCGGCGTCGACCTTGTACCAAACGCCGACGTCGTGCGCGTGGAGCGCGATGCGGTCAATGGCGATGGCGTGGCCGTCTACGTGAGCGACGACACGTCCAGTGACATCCCACGCGTGCTGCGTGCCCAGCGCGTGCTGGCCGCCATTGGCCGCGCACCGACCACTGCGGGGCTGGGGCTGGACGCGGCAGGTGTCTCGCTCGATGCGCGCGGCGGTATCGCCGTGGACCGCCACTTCCGTACCCGCGCGCGCGGCGTGCATGCCGTGGGCGATGTCAGCAGCGCGCAGCAGCTCACGCCCGTGGCCACCGCACAAGGGCAGTACGTGGCGGAGCGTCTGTTCGGCAAGGGCCTGAAGGGGATGCTGCGACTGCCCGACATGAATGCGGTGCCGACGGCAGTGTTCTGCGACCCGGCCATCGCCACCGTGGGCTTGACCGAAGCTGACGCACGCACGCGCTGGCCAGACCGCGCAGACACCGACAAACGCGCCGCCGCCGACCGCATTGACGTGGTAGTCCGCCGCTTCGTTTCACTCGAACAGCGCTTTGCCGGCACCGGCATGGAATCGCTGATCAAGCTGGTGTGCAACGCGCGCAGCGGGCGCGTGCTCGGCGCGCACATCGTCGACAACGCCGCGCCCGAGATCATCCAGGCGCTGGCGGTGGCGGTGCGCATGGGGGTGCGGCTCAAGCATCTGCGCACCACGGTGGGCCTGCACCCGACGGTGGCGGAAGAACTGCTGAGCCTCTAATCCCATTGGCAACAACAGGCTGTTGCGCGTAACACCGTACCGGGGGCCGTTTTTCAGACGATTCCCAAGCGACTTCTTAAATTCATGTTGAAAAGATGTCGTTCTGCTTGGTTAGGGTGCACCGCAACATCGGCATCCTTATATTTGCCGATTGACTGATCAGGCAAGCTGCCTCGGCCATTGGCTTACGCGGTACTACATGCGGGTGATACGGCTGCACTGCCGGCACACATGCCGCCCGACGCTGTGCCGCCCCCTCATCGCCCTCACGCCTGACCAACGCCACCGCCAACTCCTGGCGGGGCGCTCCATCAACCCACGCTTTGTTAGCCGAGGACGCGTCATGCGTAACCGTTCCCTGTTGTGTTCCCGTCGCCTGGTGGCTGCTGCCGCGCTGGTGACCGTGCTTGCCGCCTGCGGCAAAGACAAACCCGTGCCACATGCTTCGGGCCCTGTTGAAGTGGGCGTCGTCACCGTCGCCGCACAAAACCTGCCGGTGGCCGTTGAGTTGCCCGGCCGCGTGAACCCCGTGCGCGTAGCGCAGGTGCGCGCACGTGCTGCAGGCATCGTGCTCAAGAAGCAGTTCGTGGAAGGCAGCGAGGTCAAGGCTGGCCAATCGTTGTTTCAGATCGACCCGGCCCCGCTGCAAGCGACACTGGATAGCGCCCGCGCCGCCGCTGCCAAGGCCCAGGCCACGCTGGCGCAAGCCGCCTTGCAAGAGGCACGCTATCGAGATCTGGTGCCCATCAACGCGGTGAGCAAGCAAGACTACGACAACGCCGTCATCGCCGTGAAGCAGAGCGAGGCAGACTTGGCCTCAGCCCGCGCAGCAGTGCGTACGGCCGAGCTGAACCTCGGCTACACCAAGGTCAACTCGCCCATCGATGGCCGCATCGGTGCCGCACAGGTGACGGAAGGCGCGCTGGTCGGGCAGGGCGATGCCACGCTCATGGCGACCGTCACGCAGCTCGACCCGATCTACGTGGATGTGACGCAGGCCAGCACGCAAATCCTGGCGCTGCGCCGCGCCATGCAGGCCGGCCAGTTGCAAGGCGTGGACGGCAAGGCAGCCCAGGTGCACCTGGTGCTGGATGACGGCACGGTGTACCCGCTGCCGGGCACGTTCAAGTTCTCCGACATCACGGTGGACCAGACCACCGGGTCGGTCAGCCTGCGCGCGGAATTCCCGAACCCCAACAAGGACCTGCTGCCCGGCATGTTCGTGCGCGCGCGCCTGGACCAGGCCACGCAGCAGAACGCACTGACGGTGCCGCAGGCCGCGCTCTCGCGCGATGCCGCAGGCAACGCCACGGTGATGATCGTCAACGCGCAGAACAAGGTGGAAGCGCGCCCCGTGAAGGCCACCACGGCCGTCGGCTCGGTGTGGGTGATCGACAGCGGCCTGACCGCCGGCGACAAGGTCATCGTGAACGGCTTGCAAAAGGTCAAGCCGGGTGGGGATGTGACGACCGTGGCAGCCGATGCTCCCGCCACGCAACCAGCAACCCCGGATGCGGCCTCCGCCCCGGCGGCGCAGGTTGCGGCCAAGTAAGCGAGGGCATTCAACATGGCACGCTTCTTTATTGACCGCCCTATCTTTGCGTGGGTGGTCGCCATCGTCATCATGCTGGCGGGGGCTTTGTCCATCACCAGCCTGCCGGTGTCGCAGTATCCGACCATCGCGCTGCCGTCGGTGGTGATCAACGCCACCTACCCGGGTGCGAGCGCCAAGACGGTGGAGGACACCGTCACGCAGGTGATCGAGCAGCAGATGAACGGCATCGACAACCTGCAATACATGGCGTCGACGTCGGACTCCGCCGGCAACGTGCAGATCACGCTGACGTTTACGTCGGCGGCGGACCCGAACATCGCGCAGGTGCAAGTGCAAAACAAGCTGCAACTGGCCACACCGCTGCTGCCGCAAGTGGTGCAGCAGTTGGGCATCAGCGTGGCCAAGGCCAACGCCAGCTTCCTGATGGTGCTGGGGGTAGTCTCCACCGATGGCTCGATGGACAAGAGCGCACTGGGCGACTACATCAACTCGACGATGAAGGACCCGATCAGCCGCCTGCCCGGCGTCGGTACCGTCACCGTGTTCGGTGCGCCGTATGCCATGCGCCTGTGGCTGGACCCGAACAAGCTCACGAGCTATCAGCTCACCACCAACGACGTCGCCAACGCCGTGCAGGCGCAAAACGCCGACGTGTCGGCTGGCCAGTTGGGCGGCGCACTCGCCGTATCTGGCCAGCAGTTGAACGCCACCATCACCGCACAGACGCGCCTGCAAACCGCCGAGCAGTTCCGCAACGTGCTGCTCAAGGTCAACCCGGATGGCTCGAAAGTGCTGCTGGGCGATGTGGCCCGCGTGGAGCTGGGCGGCCAGGATTACTCGATCCTCTCGCGCTACAACGGCAAGCCGGCGGCCGGCGTCGGCATTCAGTTGGCCACGGGCGCCAACGCGCTGGCCACCGCCCAGGTGGTGCGCGACGAGGTGAAGACGCTGTCGCAATACTTCCCGAAGGGCCTGGAAGTCGTCACGCCGTATGACACCACGCCGGTGGTCAAGCAGTCGATCGAGGACGTGATCAAGACACTGGCCGAAGCCATCGTGCTGGTCTTCTGCGTGATGTACCTGTTCCTGCAGAACTTCCGCGCCACACTCATCCCGACCATTGCCGTGCCGGTGGTGCTGCTGGGTACGTTTGGCGTGCTGGCGGCGGCGGGCTTCTCCATCAACACGTTCACCATGTTTGGCATGGTGCTGGCGATCGGCCTGCTGGTGGACGATGCCATCGTGGTGGTGGAAAACGTCGAGCGCGTGATGAGCGAAGAGGGCCTGCCGCCCAAGGAAGCTACGCGCAAATCGATGGGGCAGATCACGGGCGCGCTGGTCGGCATTGCCCTGGTGCTCTCGGCCGTGTTCATTCCGATGGCGTTCTTCTCGGGCTCGACCGGGGCGATCTATCGTCAGTTCTCGATCACCATCGTCTCGGCCATGGTGCTGTCGGTGCTGGTGGCGATGATCCTCACGCCTGCGCTGTGCGCGACGCTGCTCAAGCCGATCGACAAGGACCACGAGGAGAAGAAGTTCGCGCTGTTCCGCTGGTTCAACCGCACACTCGACAACGGCACACACCGCTACACCTCGGGCGTGCAACGCCTGCTCAAGAAGCCGGTGCGCATGATGCTGGTGTATGCCGCCATTGTGGGCGTGCTGGCAGTGCTGTTCATGCGCCTGCCCTCGGCCTTCCTGCCGGACGAAGACCAGGGCGTGATGTTTGCGCAGATCCAATTGCCGACCGGCGCCACGCAAGAACAGACCATCGAGGTGCTCAAGCAAGTCGAGCACTACCTGCTGACCGATGAGAAGGACAACGTCGCCTCGGTCTTCACCGTAGCGGGCTTCAGCTTTGCCGGGCGCGGCGCCAACATGGGCGTGGCCTTTGTGATGATGAAGGACTGGAGCCAGCGCAAACGCGCCGACCAGAAGGTCCAGGCGGTGGCCAACCGTGCCATGGGTGCTTTCTCGCACATCAAGGGCGCACTGGCCTACGCCTTCGTCCCGCCCGCAGTGATGGAGCTGGGCAACGCCAGCGGCTTTGACTTGCAGCTCAAAGACCAGGCCGGTCTTGGCCATGAAAAGTTGACCGAAGCGCGCAACGAGTTGCTCGCCATGGCCGCCAAGAGCCATGACGTGATGGCCGTGCGCCCGAACGGCATGGACGACACACCGCAGTACAAGATCGACGTGGACCAGGCGAAAGCCGCCGCACTCGGGCTGTCGCTCACCGACGTGAACTCGGTGCTCTCGGCCGCCTGGGGCTCGCAGTACATCAACGACTTTGTCGACAACGGCCGCGTGAAGAAGGTGTATCAGCAAGCCGATGCGGAATTCCGCATGCTGCCCGACGACGTGAACCGCTGGTACGTGCGCAACGCCACCGGCACGATGGTGCCGTTCGGCTCCTTCGCTTCCGGGCATTGGACGTATGGCTCGCCGCGCCTGGAGCGCTACAACGGCGTGTCGTCGATGGAAGTCCTCGGCATGCCCGCACCGGGCAAGAGCACGGGCGACGCAATGGCGGCCATGGAAGCCATGATCGCCAAGCTGCCGGCCGGTATCGGTTACGAGTGGACCGGCCTGTCGTTCCAGGAAAAGCTCTCCGGCTCGCAAGCGCCGGCGCTGTACGCGATCTCGCTGCTGGTGGTGTTCCTGTGTCTGGCGGCACTGTATGAAAGCTGGGCGATTCCTTTCTCGGTCATGCTGGTCGTGCCGCTGGGCGTGCTCGGCGCCATCTTGGCAGCCACTGGGCGCGGCCTGTCGAACGACGTGTACTTCCAGGTGGGGCTGTTGACCACCATTGGCCTGTCCGCCAAGAACGCGATTCTGATCGTGGAATTTGCCAAGGAAGAGCACGAAGCGGGCAAGAGCCTGATCGACGCCACGCTGTCTGCCGTGCGCATGCGCCTGCGGCCGATTCTGATGACGTCCATCGCCTTCATCCTGGGCGTACTGCCGCTGGTGTTTGCCAACGGCGCGGGCGCGGGCAGCCAGAACGCCATCGGCACCGGTGTGGCAGGCGGCATGTTGTCGGCCACGCTGCTGGCGATCTTCTTCGTGCCGGTGTTCTTTGTGGTGGTGAATCGCCTGTTCCGCATTCCAGATGTGCCGACGCAACCGAACCCGCCGGCCACTCCGAGCGGGGGCACCGCTGCCACCGCAACTCCCAACGCACCGGCGAAGGGCCACTGACATGACAACGACCCTCACCCGACTGACCCTGGCCGCCGCTGCGGCGGCCACGCTGGCCGGCTGCACGCTGGCCCCGACCTACCATCGCCCGGATGCACCTGTGGCCCAGGACTGGCCCGCCGATGCGCCGCACGCCGCGCAAGGTGCAGCCACATCGCAAGTCGCCGCCGCCGACATCGGCTGGCGCGACTTCTTTGCCGATGCGCGCCTGCAAGCGTTGATCACGCTGGCCCTGCAGAACAACCGCGACCTGCGCGTGGCCACCCTGCAGGTAGAGAAGGCACGCGCGCAGTACCAGATCCAGCGTGCCGATCTGTTCCCGAGCATTGCCGCTTCAGCGGCCGGCACCCGCGCCCGCACGCCGGGCGACCTCAACGGGCTGGGCCGGGCCACGGTTGGCAACGACTACTCCGCCGGCCTGGGCTTTACCGCCTACGAGCTGGACCTGTTCGGCCGTGTACGCAGCCTGAAGAACGAGGCGCTGGAGACCTACTTCTCGACCCTGGCGGCACAGCGCTCGGCGCAGATCACGCTGGTGTCGGGCGTGGCGAGCCAGTATCTGTCGTGGCTGGGCGCGCAGGCGCAGGTGCAGCTGGCACAAGGCACGCTGGCATCGTACGAGCGCAGCCTCGCGCTCACGCAGCGCAGCTTCGAGGTCGGTGCCTCGTCCGCACTGGACCTGGCCGCCGCCGAGACCGCGCGCAACACCGCGCAAACGGCACTGGCCGCCTCCAAGCTGCAAGCCGCACAGGCCGAGCATGCGTTGGTGGTGTTGATCGGCCAGCCGCTGCCAGCGGAGTTGCCCACCGGCGGTGGCCTTGATGCACAACGCCTGCTGACCGACCTGCCCGCCGGCTTGCCGAGCGACCTGCTGGAGCGTCGCCCCGACATCCTCCAGGCCGAGCACACGCTCAAGGCCGCCAATGCGGATATCGGCGCGGCGCGTGCGGCGTTCTTCCCGCGCATCACGCTCACCGGCAGCTACGGCACCGCCAGCGCTGCGTTCTCAGACCTGTTCAAGGGCGGCCAGGGCGCGTGGAGCTTCGGCCCGTCGATCAGCCTGCCGATCTTCTCGGGCGGCGCCAACCTGGCCAACCTGCGCGTGTCGGAAGCCAACAAGAAGATCGCTGTGGCGCAGTACGAAAAGGCCATTCAGACCGCGTTCCAAGAGGTATCGGACGCGCTGTCGGGCCGCGCCCTGCTCGACGAGCAACTGACTGCACAGCAGGCATTGGTGCAGTCCGAAGGCAAACGCTTCCTCCTGTCGGAGGCGCGCGCCCAACGTGGCGTGGACAGCGCACTGACGCTGCTCGACGCCGAGCGCTCGCTGTTCAACGCGCAGCAGAGCCTGATCACGTTGCGCGTGTCGCGGCTGAACAATCTGGTGACGCTGTACAAGGCCCTGGGCGGCGGGTGGACCGAGCAATCGGCCGCCGCGGCACCGTCGCCGGAGACCACTTCGGCAAGCTGACGCGCCTGTCCTCCGATTCCATTGCCCGCTCCGGCGGGCTTTTTTGCGCACATCTTCTTCAGTTTTCCTGACCCCCACCGCCAAATCCATGCACGTTACCCGCGTAGAGGAGGCGCAAAATGATGGCCACATTCTTCAGGAAATTTGACATGCTTCCCGTGCTCTATCTGTCTCATGGGTCGCCGATGCTGGCGGCCGATCCGGGCCCTGTCGGCCAATCCCTCGCTGCGCTTGGGCAAGAGATGACCGCGCTCAGCCCACGTGCCATCGTGGTCGTTTCTCCGCATTGGATGACGCGCCGCCCGGCCGTCACCGCGCGTGCACAGCAGGAGGCCTGGCACGACTTTGGCGGCTTTCCGCCGCAGCTCTACGCGCTGGAATATGCGCCGCCAGGCGCACCCGATCTGGCCGAGCGCATCCGCGCGCTGATCGACGGCAACATCGTCCCCGGATTGGAGGAGCAAGCCTCCACCGTGCTCGACCCGCGCCAGCCGCTGGACCATGGCGCCTGGGTGCCGCTGATGCTGATGTTCCCCGAGGCGAAGATCCCCGTGGTGCAGGTATCACTGATGCCTGGCCTGTCGCCCGCCTGCCAGATGGCGATGGGGCGCACGCTCGCGCCGCTGCGCGACGAGGGCGTGCTGATCATCGGCTCAGGCAGCTTCACACACAACCTGCGCGCGCTCATGCGCGGCCCCGGCACGGCGCAGCATGGTGTGCCGGTCGAGCCGTGGGTGGATGCGTTCCGCGAATGGATGATGGAGGCCATGACCGAAGGCATCCGCAGTGGTGATTTCACCACCTTCTGCGACTACCGCGCGCAAGCCCCGCAAGCCGCCCACGCCCACCCGACCGACGAGCACCTGATGCCGCTGTACGTGGCACTGGGCGCGGCAATGGGCCAACCGGCGCAGGCCACGGCCGGCGGCGTGCAGGCCCAGCACGTGGTCGACACCGTCACCTACGGCTCGCTGGCAATGGACAGCTTCCGCTTTGACGGCGCAGGCGCCAATCAGCCGCAGCTTCGCGCCGCGGCTTGATCGGTCTAAACGATGGTTGGCGTCAGGCGCGAATGAGCGCGGGTGCCAGCGCTGTCGGGTTAACGACGCTGTCGACGTTGCCCTGCAGCACATCGAGGATGTTCTGGAACGCGACGCGGAAGTACATCTCGTAGCTGTCGCGTTCCACATAGCCGATGTGCGGCGTGCAGATGCAGTTCTCCATGCGCAGCAGGGTGTGGCCCTGCAGGATGGGTTCCGTTTCAAACACGTCGATGGCGGCCATACCCGGGCGCCCGCGGTTGAGCGCGGTCACCAGGCCGTTTTCTTCCACCAGTTCAGCGCGGCTGGTGTTGACGAAGAGGGCGGTCGGCTTCATGCGCGTGAGGTCGGCCACCGTCACAATGCCGCGCGTCTCGTCGTTCAAGCGCAGGTGGACGGACAACACGTCGGACTGCTCGAACAGCGCCTCCTTCGATTCCGCCACGCCAAAGCCGTCGGCGCGCGCGCGCTCCTGCGAGCCCTCACGGCCCCACACCAGCACGTTCATGCCAAAGGCACGGCCATAACCCGCCACAAGCTGGCCGATCTTGCCGTAACCAAAAATACCGAGCGTCTGGCCCTTCAGCACACGGCCGATGCCGAAGTTGGGCGGCATCGTGGTCGACTTCAGCCCCGACTGCTGCCACGCGCCGTGCTTGAGGCTCGCCACGTACTGCGGAATGCGGCGCTGCGCGGCCATCACCAGCGCCCACGTCAGCTCGGCCGGCGCTACCGGCGAGCCCTTGCCCTCCAGCACGACCACGCCCTTGTCGGTACAGGCATCCAGATCGATATGGCTGCCGGTATCGCGCGACACACGGCCGGTCTGGCTGATGATCTTGAGTTTGGGCAGGCGATCGAGCAACTGACGCGTCACGCGCGTGCGCTCCCGGATCAGCACGATGGCTTCCACATCCGCCACGCGTGCGGCCAATTGCCCCACGCCTTTGACGGTGTTGTTGAACACTTTGACTTCGTGGTCCTGCATCAGGCTGAAGCAATCCAGCTTGCGGACAGCGTCTTGGTAGTCGTCCAGTACGGCAATCTTCATCGACATCTCACTTCGAACAATGGTGCGCAGCAAAAAACAGCGATCCCTCGCGGTGGTATTCTTCCCATCCCTCGTCGCACAACAATCCGTTGCGACGTTTGGAATTGCCCGCCGCGGGCACGCAATTTGCGCCGCCTCGCTGGTGACGAGTCCTTGTTCTAGGGTCTGTTGACCTCGGTCCCGCCACTTTAGCGCACGCGGCCCCCGCTGCCCGGAAAAACCCACGTTCCGTCAGCGCACCGCTTTGTAACTGAATGTGAAATCAGCACGGCTCCTGTCCCTCCGCCTGCGTTGCCCTTCCCTCTGGAAATCGCTGATCCGGCCCGTTCACGATGCGCCGTCGATCGCCTTCCATGCCGCCGCCGGGCGCGCTGCCCCTGGTTGCCGTGCTGATCTGCCACCGCTTTCTTTTTCACTTCCATTGGAGTTTTGGTCATGAATCAACCCGCGATGCAGGGCGTGCCCGCATTGAACGTGCCCGATTACGTGAAACACCCGCGCCTGGTCGCATGGGTGGGCGAAATCGCTGCACTCACCAAGCCGGAGCGCATTGTCTGGTGCGATGGCTCGCAAGAAGAGTACGACCGCCTGTGCGCAGAGATGGTCGCCGCCGGCACCATGAAGCAGCTCAACCCGGCCAAGCGCAAGAACTCGTACCTGGCGCTGTCGGACCCGTCGGACGTGGCGCGTGTGGAAGACCGCACTTTCATCTGCTCGCAAAAGAAGGAAGACGCCGGCCCCACCAACAACTGGACCGCCCCGGCCGAGATGCGCCAGACGCTGAATGGCCTGTTTGACGGCAGCATGCGCGGTCGCACGCTGTACGTGGTGCCGTTCTCAATGGGCCCGCTGGGCTCGCCGATCGCGCACATTGGCGTGGAGCTGTCGGACAGCCCCTACGTGGCCGTCAACATGCGCATCATGACCCGCATGGGTCGCGCGGTGTACGACGTGCTGGGCACTGACGGCGAGTTCGTGCCGTGCGTGCACACCGTCGGCAAGCCGCTCGCCGCCGGCGAAAAAGACGTGCCGTGGCCGTGCAACCCGACCAAGTACATCGTGCACTTCCCAGAAACGCGTGAAATCTGGTCGTTCGGCTCCGGCTACGGCGGCAACGCGCTGCTGGGCAAGAAGTGCTTCGCACTGCGTATCGCGTCCACCATGGGCCGCGACCAAGGCTGGCTGGCCGAGCACATGCTGATCCTGGGCGTGACCTCGCCCGAGGGTAAGACGTACCACGTGGCGGCGGCCTTCCCGTCAGCCTGCGGCAAGACCAACTTTGCGATGTTGATTCCGCCGGCCGGCTTCAACGGCTGGAAGGTGACCACCATCGGCGACGACATCGCCTGGATCAAGCCGCGCCAGGACGCCGACGGCCAGACCCGCCTGTACGCCATCAACCCGGAATCGGGCTTCTTTGGCGTGGCACCGGGCACGGGTGAGAAGACCAACCCCAATGCAATGGCGACGCTGAAGGAAAACGTCATCTTCACCAACGTGGCGCTGACGGACGACGGCGACGTGTGGTGGGAAGGCATGACCGACGCCGTGCCCGCGCACCTGACCGACTGGCAGGGCCAAAGCTGGACGCCGGAGATTGGCAAGGAAACCGGCCGCAAGGCCGCGCACCCGAATGCGCGTTTCACGGCACCGGCCTCGCAATGCCCATCGATCGATCCGGAATGGGACAACCCGGCCGGCGTACCCATTGATGCGTTCATCTTTGGCGGCCGCCGCTCGACCACCGTGCCGCTCGTCACCGAAGCGCGCGACTGGATCGAAGGCGTGTACATGGCCGCCACGATGGGCTCGGAAACCACCGCTGCGGCCGCTGGCCAGCAGGGCGTGGTGCGCCGCGACCCGTTCGCCATGTTGCCGTTCTGCGGCTACAACATGGCCGACTACTTCGCGCACTGGCTCAAGCTGGGCGACCAGCTCGCCAAGAGCGGCGCCACGCTGCCGAAGATCTTCTGCGTGAACTGGTTCCGCAAGGACGAGAACGGCAAGTTCGTGTGGCCGGGCTTTGGCGAGAACATGCGCGTGCTGAAGTGGATGATCGACCGCATGGAAGGCCAGGTGCAGGGCGATGAGCACGTCTTTGGCGTGTCGCCGCGCTACGAAGAGCTGAGCTGGGACGGCCTGGACTTCACGGCCGAGCAGTTTGCCAAGGTGATCTCGCTGGACGCCACCGCCTGGAAGCAGGAGCTGGCGCTGCACGACGAGCTGTTTACGCAGTTGGCGAACCACCTGCCGCAGGCACTGCCCGAAGCCAAGGCGCGCCTGGAGAGTCGCCTGCAAGGCTGACGCTCACCCGCGCCCCACAGGAAGCCCGCCTCGCGCGGGCTTTTTTTCGCCCACAGCCGGCACTTGCTCAAGCAACAAGCAGTAATCCTAAAGGTTTAAATTAGGCGATTTACCCCTTTCAATAAAACAGATCACTTGAATTAAATTTAATTGAATCCCGTTGTAAAAAATACCGTCAAGCACAGGTGATTGCACAATATGCCGGTGGAAACATAATCACCGCACATTTATGCGAACAGCAAATCATTGCAAGCATGACGCGCCCCGAAACCTTTGCTGGGCATAGCTTTATGAAGATCGCATGTCAATCATTGGCGTACGAAATGTACCGCCCCTAAAAAATTACCGACTTTTAAAATTGGCGCGTGACGAATTCCCACGACATTCTTATAATCCAGCAAAACGGGATTTCTCTTCCATGAGCCGGAGGGGGTATCCAGACAAGAGGAATCGGGAAAGGAAGGCTGGCCAATGCCATGTGCCGATGGGGGATATGCCCCATCTTCCCGGCGCCCGGGGGGGCGCCGGCTCGGTTTTCGCGTTGACGATGCCGCACCTTGTGCAAACGATTGCATAGTGCGGCGCGCCACGAGAAGGCCGGGGGGCTGATCGACCAATCCCAAACCACCCTGGATACACCAGGAGGCTCCGCCACCGATCGTCAACGGGATGGCAACACACGACGATCGTCCTGCAGGTCCGCAAGGTCCGGCAGATGGCGCCCGAGAGGCATGACCTGCAGGCAGACGCGCAATGCCGGCACGGAATCCATAACAACGCGCACCGCAGACAGCAGAGCGCAGCCGCAAGGCTGCTCGCCGGAGTGTGTCGGCTGGTTAGACGGGAGGTTTTACAAGTGGGTACTCAAATCGTGCTGGTCGAACAGGACCAGGCAGAGGGCGAACGTTTGTCATTTTCCCTGCGCGACGGCGGACATCATGTCCTGCGTGTCGACAGCCCAGTGCAAGCGCAAACCGCAATCCAGGCGTCCACGCCGGATTTGCTCGTGATGGAGTGGGCATGGCCCGAGCGTGAGTCGATCGACATGCTGCTGGCGCTGCGTGCCAACGCGCAAACGCGCGGTCTGCCTGTCATCGTGTTGTCGCGCCATGGCGACGCGCGCGCCAAGATCGCGGCACTCGACGCCGGCGCAGACGACTACGTCGTCAAGCCCTGCGACACGGGCGAGTTGCATGCGCGCATCCGCGCCGTGCTCCGCCGACGCGCACCGCAGCAAGGCGACGAGATCCTGCAGGTCAACGGCCTGCGCCTCGACCCGCTGACCCTGGGCGTGACTGCGCAAGTCGAAACCGGCCCGCGCGCCATCGCACTCAGCCCGCTGGAATTCCGCCTGCTGCACTTCCTGGTCGCGCATCCGCAGCGCGTGCACTCGCGCACGCAACTGCTTGACCGCGTGTGGGGCAACCACGTCTTCGTGGGGGAACGTACCGTCGACGTGCACGTGCGCAAGCTGCGCGTGGCGCTGGCTGGCACACCCTGCGACGGCCTGATCCAGACCGTGCGTGGTGGTGGTTACCGCCTGGTGGTGGGCGGTGGTGCGGCTCAGGCGGCCGAACCGATTGGTGATCGCCTGAACGTGGCCGCCTCGCGCAAGCCCGAGCCGATCGTCGAGACCCCGTTTGCACGCACGCCGCTGCGTCCCACAGCGATGCAGATGACGGCCTGACGCAAGCCACAAACGCATCAAACAAAACGGCGCCCAAGAGCGCCGTTTTCTTATCAACGTGGGGAGAACACGCATGAAATCGTGGTTGAGTAGCGCCTTGCTGACCGGGCTGGCCGTCTGTGCCTACGCGCAGGAAGTGACACCAGGGCAATGGGAAGACAAGACCAGCTACACCGTCAACGGCAAGCCGCTGGCGATTCCGGATGAGCACGGCCGCCAGGTCTCCGTGCATACCAGCACCGGCTGCCTGGCGAGCAAGGATGCCGGCGATGTCCGCGCAACAATGGAGCGCAACATGGCCCGCGACATGCCCGGCTGCCGCCTGACGCAATGGAACTATGTTGCGGGCACGCTCAAGGTGAAGGTCAACTGCGATGCCGGCGCGCAGGGTGGCACGGGCACACTGGAAGGCAGCGGCCCCCTGAGTGCCAACCGCTACGACATCTCGGGGACGGGGCGCTCGCAGCATCCGCAGCTCGGACCGATGACCATCGGCTTCCGTTACCAGGGGCGCTACGTGGGGGCGTGCAAATCGTAAGCCGACGCGCCAACACAACAACGGCCGGAATGCGTATGCAGATCCGGCCGTTTTTCTTTTGCGGCGCGCCCGATCAGCGCTGGCTCTCGCGCCAACGCCTGAGCCAGCCCAGCCCCTCGCTGGTGCCGGCGCGCGGCCGGTACTCGCAGCCGACCCAACCGTCGTAGCCCAGCGCATCCATCAACGCGAAGAGGTACGGGTAGTTCAACTCGCCCGCATCCGGCTCGTGGCGATCGGGCACGCCGGCAATCTGCACATGGCCGACATCGGCCACGTACTGCTTGAGCTTGACCGACAGATCGCCCTCCATGATCTGCGCGTGGTACAGGTCGAACTGCACCTTCAGGTTGGGGGCGCCCACCTCCTTGCACACCGCGTGCGCTTGCGCCTGATGCGTGAGGAAGAAGCCGGGCATGTCGCGTGTGTTGATCGGCTCGAGCACGATGGTGACGCCTGCGCTAGCCGCCTCGCGCGCGGCGTAGGCGACGTTGCTCACGTAGGTGGCCTGATGGCGTGCGCGGTCGGCGCCGGTGGGCAGCAGGCCGGCCATCACATGCAGGCGCGTGTTGCCGAGCACCTGCGCATACTCCAGCGCTGTCGTAATGCCACGCTTGAACTCGTCTTCGCGCCCGGGCAGTGAAGCAATGCCGCGCTCGCCGCTTGCCCAATCGCCCGGCGGGGCGTTGAACAGCGCTTGTGCGAGACCTGCATCGTCCAGGCGGGCACGGATGTCCGCGCGGTCAAAGTCGTAGGGAAAGAGAAACTCCACGCCCTCGAAGCCATCTTTTGCCGCGGCGGCAAAGCGGTCGAGAAACGCGTGCTCCTGATACATCATGGACAGGTTGGCGGCAAAGCGCGGCATGGCAAACCTCGGAAGACGATAGCGACAACAGTAACGATAGCGATGACTTAGCGGCCCTTGCCCAGCTCCACGGCAAACTTCACCAGCTCCGCCTGGCCCTCGATGCCGAGCTTGCGCTTGAGGTTCAGGCGGTGCGACTCCACCGTGCGCACGGAGAGCCCGAGTTCGTCAGCGATGCGCTTGTTGGCGTAGCCCTTGGCGATGCCATCGAGGATGTCGCGCTCGCGCGGTGTGAGCGCCTCCACGGGCGTGGGCATGATGGCCTGCTCGGCCATGCGCATCGCCAGTTGTGCGCTGTAGAAGGCGCGACCGGCGAGCACGGCGTCAATGGCCTCCACCAGCTCGCTGGCAGGCGCGTCCTTGAGCACGTAGCCGCGTGCACCGGCGCGAATCACCTGGCGCACGTACTCCAGGTTGTCGTGCATCGACAGCACGAGCACAGCAATCTCCGGAAACTGCTCGGCAAACTTTTCGGTGAGCGCGATACCGTTCATGCCACGCATGCCGATGTCCATCAGCGCCAGATCGGGCGACAGCGTGCGTGCGGCTTCGAGCGCGCCCTGCGCATCGCCGGCTTCGCCCACCACTTCGAAATGCGGCACGGCCTCCAACCGCACGCGCACACCATCGCGCACCAGCGGGTGATCGTCGACGAGAAGCAATTTGACGGGCGTGTTCATGCGGATGTGGATGCGGCGGCAGAAGCCAGTTGAGCGATAACAATGTGCGGCAGCACGGCGCAGACCTCCGTGCCGTGCACGTCGGAAACAATGGTACAGGTGCCGCCCAATGCAGCCATGCGCTCACGCATGTTGCGCAGGCCAATGCCGTGCTCGGGGTCGACCTGTACGGACTCGACATCGAAGCCCGGGCCGTTGTTGCGGATGGACAGGCGCACGGCATCGATGTCGTTCTCCAGCAGCACGCCGATGCGCGTGGCATGCGTGGCGTGGCGCTCGACGTTGGAGATGGCCTCTTGGGCGATGCGGAACAACGCCGTGTTGCAGGCATCCGGCAACTGCACGACCGGCCCGGCGAGCTCCAGCGCGATGGCGAAACCCGGTTGGCGGTCTTCATGCGCTTCGCGCGTTTCGCGCACGAGCAACTCCAGCGCAGCCGCCAGGCCCAGGTCGTCGAGCAGCGCAGGGCGCAGGTTGTGCGACACGCGCCGCACCTCGCCCAGCGCGCCGTTCAAGCGATCGAGCGCGCGGCGCAGCATGCTGGTGGCCTTGTCGGTGGCGGCCGCTTTTGCAGGCTGCGCTTCCAGATGACCGTGCGCCGTTTCCAGCAGCAGCTTGGTCGACACCAGCACCTGGCTGATGCCGTCATGCAGCTCACGCGAGACGCGCGCGCGCTCGTCTTCCTGAGAGCGCACCACCTGCTGCGCAAGCTGGCGCAACTTGGCGTCCGCCTCACGATGGTCGCTCACGTTGAGTGCCAGGCCGCTGCCGGCCACCAGCAGGATGCTGATGGCCGCGATGGCCACCACCCACGCAAGCGTCTGGTCGATATTGGTCTGCGCACGCTGATCGATCTGGCGCAGGGTCTGCTCGATGTCATCCAGATAGAGGCCGGTGCCGACCATCCAGCCCCACTTCGGGATCGGCTCGACATAGCCGAGCTTGGGCACGCTCTGGTGCGTGGAGGGCTTGTCCCACATGTAGCGCACGAAACCGCCGCCATTCTGTGCGGCCGCGACCAGCTTCTGGATCGTGGGCTGCCCACCGGCGTCGGTCAGGTCCCACAAGTCACGGCCGACCAGCTCGGGTTGGCGCGGGTGCATGAGGTTGCGGCCGCGCATGTCGTAGAGGAAGAAGTAGCCGTCGGTGCCGAAGTCGAGGCGAGCGAGGGTGCGCATGGCTTCGTCGCGCGTGGCCTCATTGTCGCGGCCGGACGCGACCAGCGGCGCGATGGCGCTCTGAGCAAGCTTCACATAGGCCCGCAGCTCGGTCTCCTTGGCCTGCAGGTAGGCGGACTCCACCAGTTGCCGTTCATGCTGCGCCAGCGCGATCGACTGGTGCCGCACGGTCAGCATGATCGCCAGCATGGCGATGGTCAGCGGCGCAACAGCGAGCAACAGGATCTTCTGGCGGAGCTTCATGGCAGGGCGCGACACCTTGCGTTGCAACATCGTAAGGTTCGGGCGCGAATTCGATTGGGAATCACGTGGCCTGCGTAGTACTACGGACAGATGCTGCGTAGTCCTCCGCTTGTGGCACAGGGTGGGGCTGGCAAATACTACACGGCCTCGCCGTCCGGCCAACTCAGGCCAACGGACTGCGTGCAAACCTTGCCGACGACGCGAGAGCGACAGGATCGGCAGGACCAACCCGCAGGGATGGGCCCACATCCCGCATTCAGCAACTTCGACCAAGGTTCGAGGAGACCGACATGAGCTTCGTCAGGCAACACCTGATCTGGCTGGTCGTCGCCATTCTTGGCGCGTCTGCTTTTGCCACCGTTGCGCTCGCGCGCGGCGAGGCAGTCAGCGCGCTGTGGGTGGTGGTGGCCGCCGTATGTATCTACCTGATCGCGTATCGCTACTACAGCCGCTTCATTGCCGACCGCGTGCTCGGCCTGGACGGCACCCGCAAGACGCCCGCCTGGCGTCATAACGACGGGCTCGATTACGTTCCCACCAACAAGTACGTGCTGTTCGGCCACCACTTCGCGGCCATCGCCGGTGCTGGCCCGCTGGTCGGCCCCGTGCTGGCCGCGCAGATGGGCTATCTGCCGGGCATGCTGTGGATTCTGGCCGGCGTGGTGTTTGCCGGCGCGGTGCAGGATTTCATCGTGCTGTTCATCTCCACCCGCCGCGACGGCCGCTCGCTGGGTGACCTGGTGAAGAGCGAGATGGGCACGGTGCCCGGCGTGATCGCGCTGTTTGGCGCGTTCCTCATCATGATCATCATCCTGGCCGTGCTGGCGCTGATCGTGGTGAAGGCGCTGGTCGGCTCGCCGTGGGGCACCTTCACGGTGGCCGCGACGATTCCCATCGCGCTGTTCATGGGCGTGTACGTGCGCTACATCCGCCCGGGCCGCATCGGCGAGGTGTCGATCATCGGCTTCGTGCTGCTGATGCTCGCCATCATCGGCGGCCAGGCGGTGCATGAGAACGCCGCGCTCGCGCCGCTGTTCACGTTCGACGGCAAGGCGCTGACGTGGATGCTGATCGGCTACGGCTTTGTGGCCTCGGTACTGCCGGTGTGGCTGCTGCTGGCCCCGCGTGACTACCTGTCGACGTTCCTGAAGATCGGCACGATCATCGCGCTGGCCATCGGCATCCTGATCGTCGCGCCGAAGATGCAGATGCCGCAGCTCACGCAGTTTGCGGCCGGCGGTGGCCCGGTGTGGTCGGGCAACCTGTTCCCGTTCCTGTTCATCACGATTGCGTGCGGCGCGGTGTCGGGCTTCCACTCGCTCATCTCGTCGGGCACCACGCCCAAGCTGCTGGAGAACGAAACCCAAGCGCGCTTCATCGGCTACGGCGCGATGCTGATGGAATCGTTCGTCGCCATCATGGCGCTGGTGGCCGCTTCGGTCATCAACCCGGGCGTGTACTTTGCGATGAACAGCCCGGCAGCACTGGTGGGTGCAACGCCGGATGTGGTGGCGCAGACGCTGTCCACCTGGGGCTTCGTCATCACGCCGGACGTGCTGATCCAGACCGCCAAGGACGTCGGCGAGAACACCATCCTCGCCCGTGCAGGCGGCGCACCGACGCTCGCTGTGGGCATGGCGCACATCCTGCACCAGGTGGTGGGCGGTCAGGCCATGATGGCCTTCTGGTACCACTTCGCGATTCTGTTCGAGGCGCTGTTCATCCTCACCGCCGTGGACGCAGGCACGCGTGCGGGCCGCTTCATGCTGCAGGATCTGCTGGGTACCTTTGTGCCGGCACTCAAGCGCACGGACTCGCTGGTCGCCAACCTGATCGCCACCGCCGCAACGGTCGCACTGTGGGGCTACTTCCTGTACCAGGGCGTGGTCGACCCGCTGGGCGGTATCAATACGCTGTGGCCGCTGTTCGGCATCTCCAACCAGATGCTGGCCGCGATTGCGCTGACACTGGGCACCTGCGTGCTGGTCAAGATGAAGCGTGACCGCTACGTGTGGGTGACGCTGCTGCCGACCGCGTGGCTGCTGATCTGCACGCTCACGGCCGGCTGGCAGAAGCTGTTTGATCCGGACCCGAAGATCGGCTTCCTGGCCCACGCCAACAAGTACGCTGGCGCGATTGCCGAAGGCAAGCTGTTGGCTCCGGCCAAGTCGGTGGCGCAGATGCAGCAGATCGTGCTGAACGACCGTATCGACGCCTTCCTGTGCGGCCTGTTCGTGCTGGTGGTGGTCAGCATCGGTTGGTACGGCGTGCGCACGGTGCTCAAGGCGCGCGCGGCCAACCGCCCGACCGTCAACGAAACGCCGTACGAAGCGCTGGGCGCATAAGGCCCAGCACCGTGGAAGCGGCATGCCACGTGCGTGCCGCTGTCTTGCAAGGAGCACCCACATGCGCGAAGAAATCGAAACCCTCGGCCGCTACCTCGGCCAGGCAATGCGCCTGATGGTGGGCGTGCCGGACTACGACACCTACGTGCGCCACATGCAAGAGACCCATCCCGGCCAGCCCGTCATGACGTACGAGGAGTTCTTCCGCGAGCGCCAGGACGCACGCTACAAGGGCCGCGTGGGTCGCTGCTGCTGACGGCGAATCAAACGCTGCAAAAACAAACCGCCGGTGCATGAAGCCATGCCCGGCGGTTTTCTCATGCGTGCGCTACAAGGATGGGCGCGCCGCCGTGGGCGGATCGCCATGCTTGGCCCGATAGGTCTTCTCCACCAGCTCGCGCAGCTTGCCTAGCGCACCCACGTCGCCCTGCGCGGCGGCACGGCCGTACCAGGTCTTGGCCTGCTCGACGTCCTGCGGCACCACGCCTGGCTCGCCGCGCTCGTAGTAGCTGCCGACAATGTACTGCGACGGTGCATCGCCACCTTCGGCGGCCTTCTTGTACCAGGTGAAGGCGCGCTTGTAATCACGCGGTACGCCCCGGCCGGTGAAGTAGTTGGTGGCCAGCGCGCGCTGCGCCTCGACATGCCCGCCGACGGCGGCACGCTCGTACCACTTGTTGGCCTCTTCCACGGAGCGCGGCACCAGCTCGCCGCGTTCGTACAACTCGCCGTAGGCAAACTGCGCGTGGGTCATCTGATTGTCGGCGGCGCGGCGCAACCATTTGACGGCTTCTTCGGGGCGGGCGACGGTACCTTCGCCGCGCATCAGCATCATCGCGTAGTTGAATTGCGCGAGACGATTACCGCGTTGCGCGGCCTCGGCGAACTCGTCAAAGGCGTGGCCGAAGTCGTTGTGTTCGTAGTGCGCGATGGCGATCTGGGTGAGGGCGGCGGCATCGCTGTGGGTCTCTGTCGGTGAGGACGCGGCCAGCGCCGGCAGCATCGCAGCACTCGCCACCAGGGCAACGACCGTCCGCAGCATGCGTCGTGTGACTGATATGCCCATCACGTGCTCCTCACCGGAAGATGGTCGAGTGTACCGCGGCGCCCCGTCTCGCGTTGGCATGGCGCAGGCGCATGGACGGACGCGAGCTGATTGCCGTGGCAATCAGGCTGCACGCACCCGGTACACCGCCACGCTGCCACGCCAGTTGGCGCCCCAGCGCACGACGCTGCCTTCGTGTAGCACGACGCGATCGAGAATCAGCAGCCCCACCTTGGACGCCAGCACTTCAAAGTCGCGGATCGTCAGCACGCGCACGTTGGGCGTGTCGTACCACTCATACGGCAATGCTTCCGACACCGGCATGCGCCCGCGGAAGATCGACAGCCGATGCGGCCAATACCCAAAGTTCGGGAACGACACGATGCACTCGCGGCCCACGCGCAGCATCTCGCGCAGCACCTGTGCGGTGTTGTGGATGGTCTGCAGCGTTTGCGAAAGGATGACCGTGTCGAAGCTCTTGTCTTCGAACAGCGCCAGGCCGCCCTCAAGATTCTGCTGGATCACCTGCACGCCCTTCTTGGCGGCCGCCAGCACACCGGCGTCGTCAATCTCGATGCCATAGGCCTGTACGTCCCGCTCGTCCTGTAACACGCGCAGCAGGCTGCCATCCGCACAGCCCAGGTCGAGCACCGTGGAGTTCGGCTCGATCCAGCGCGCGATGGCACGGAAATCCGCACGGTCGGCCAGGATGTTGGGCACAGCGGAGGGTGCGGCGGCGTTCTGCGCGTTCAATGTTTCGGTGGTCATGCGCCGATCTCCTGGGCGATGCGTTCGTAGTAGGCACGCACCAGGGCGTGGTAGCGCGCGTCTTCCAGGAGGAAGGCGTCGTGGCCGTGGGGGGCTTCGATCTCGCCGTAGGTGACGCGGTGCTTGTTGTCGAGCAGCGCCTTGACCAGCTCGCGGCTACGCGCGGGGGCGAAGCGCCAGTCGGTCGTGAAGCTGACGACGAGGTAACTGGCTTGCGTGTGTGCCACGGCCTTGGTTAGATTGCCGCCGTAGGCCAGTGCGGGATCGAAGTAGTCGAGCGCACGCGTGATCAGCAAGTACGTGTTGGCGTCGAAGTACTCGGCAAACTTGTCGCCCTGATAGCGCAGGTAGCTCTCCACCTGGAACTCGACATCGAACGAGAAGCGGATGTCTTCCGCCTTGAGCTCGCGGCCGAACTTGGACGCCATGTCCTCGTCCGACAGATACGTGATGTGGCCGATCATGCGCGCCACGCGCAGGCCGCGCTTGGGCTTGACGTTGTGGGCGTAGTAATCGCCGCCGTGAAAGTCGGGGTCAGACAGGATCGCGCTGCGCGCCACCTCGTTGAAGGCGATGTTCTGCGCCGACAGCTTGGGCGTGGAGGCCACCACCACGCAGTGCCGCACGCGCTCCGGATACATCAGGCTCCAGGCCAGCGCCTGCATGCCGCCGAGGCTGCCACCCATGACCGCCGCGAATTGCTGGATGCCGAAACGATCGGCCACGCGCGCCTGGGCGTTCACCCAGTCTTCCACCGTCACCACGGGGAAGCGCGCGCCGTACGGGGCGCCCGTCTCCGGGTGCGGGCTCATCGGGCCGGTCGAGCCGAAACATGAACCGAGGTTGTTCACCCCGATGACGAAGAAGCGGTTGGTGTCCACCGGCTTACCGGGGCCGACCATGTTGTCCCACCAGCCGACTTCGCCTTCCGCATGCACGCCGGCCACATGGTGCGAGGCGTTGAGCGCATGGCAGATGAGCACCGCGTTGGAGCGGTCGGCATTGAGCGTGCCGTAGGTCTCGACCATCAGGTCGTAGCCGGCGAGCTGCGTGCCGTTGCGCAGCGGCAGCGGCTCGGCAAAGTGCATGCGCTCAGGCACAACCAGGCCGATGGCGTTGGCCGATTTGGCCTTGTGTGCCGCTGGAGGAGGGGTCTCGGTCACTGCCGCAGCATCTGCGGAGGCCGCCTGAAGTTCTGTCATGGCACCAAAGAAAAAACCCGACCGGCAACGCTGATGTCGCAACCAATCGGGTTCTCATGTGGCGCACGTGGGGCACTTACCTTCACCACCCGCGTTCTGACCGAACCTCTTTAGCCGCATTTGTAATGAGAGCCCTGAGCCACATTCGTGCCATCAAGACTCCCGCGCGCCCGCAAGCCAGTCGTCAAATCGGCGCGTCAGGAAATGGTGATTATAGAGCAAGCCCGAAGCGATGCGGCCGTGCCGTTGTGTCGTCTCGTGATGCTCTGTCGAAAGCGTGGTGATCAATCAGCGGTGTCATGACGCAACGCCAACGCCCAACGCTCAGCCCAGGCGTGGAGCGGCATGAGCAGCGCCTGCAGCTCCACACATAAATCGGTGAGCCGGTATCCGCCCTCATCGTGATCAACCAGCCCGGCAGCGCGCAGCTCTTTGAGGCGCGTGTTGAGTAACGCCGGATTAGTATCCGCCGCGTCCTGCAGCGCCCGGAAATTCAGTGGGCCGTCGCGCAATTCCCAGATGATGCGCAGCGTGCCGCGTCGGCCGAACAGGTCCAGCGCGGCCATGATCGGACGGCCGGAATCCGAACCGCGCACGGCCTGACCGGGAAGTGGCGTCTTCATGCTTTACTTTCCATAGCAAATTTTGTACGTTTACTATGGAAATCATAGCGCAGGAGACCGCATGGAAACCGCTCGTATCGCCCCCGCGACACCACCGTTTGCCGCATCGATCCAACAAACCATCGACAAGGTCATGCGCGGGCAACCACCGCTGACCCTGTTCACGACGCTGGCCCGCGATGAACGGCTCGCTGGCAAGTTTTTCGCGGGCGGTCTGCTGGACAAGGGACACCTCAGCCTGCGGGACCGCGAACTCGTGATCGATCGCACCACCGCGCGCTGCGGCTCCGAGTACGAATGGGGCGTGCATATCGCGATCTTCGGCGAGGCAGCCAGCCTGACCGAAGCACAGATCCGCTCACTGGTGCACGGCAATCCGACCGACGCCTGCTGGCAGCCGCACGAGACCACGCTGCTGCAGTTTTGCGATGCCCTGCACGAGACCTGCGATATCGACGACGCACTGTGGGCACGCGTGAAAGCCCACTACAGCGACGATGCCGTGCTCGAACTGCTGATGCTCGCGGGTTTCTACCGCACAGTGAGCTATCTCACCAACGCTCTGCGGTTGCCGCTCGAAGGCTTTGCGCGGCGCTTTCCTGCCACGGAAAACGCCCCGGCCTGAGCCGTCGCGGCAAAGGGAGGTTCGACCGGGGCGGGCGCCGCCTGTTGCTACTCACGCGTTTGCGGGCTGGGCGGTGAGCACCGTGCGCTTGCGCTGGTTCAGCCAAGCGGCCACGAACACAAGCGCAGCGAGAATCGCCGTGGCAATCACCTCGGTGCGCAGGCCCGGGAGGATCAACATGGCCAGCAGCACCCCACAGATGAAGAGGATGACTGCCCACGTCAGCCACGGGAACAGCCACATGCGCAGCGGTGTGCTCACCCCAGACGCATCCAACGACGCCCGCATGCGCAATTGCGAGATTGCAATCGCCATGTACACCAGCAGCGCAATCGCCCCCGACGTAGCCAACAGGAAGGAGAACACCTGCTCCGGCATCACGTAGTTGGCAATGACCGTGAGAAAGCCGAACGCGGTGGAGGCCAGCACGGCTGCACGCGGCGTGCCGTTGGCATCTGTCCGGCGCAAGGCGGCCGGCGCATCACCGCGCACCGACAGCGAAAACAGCATGCGCGACGCCGTGTACAGCGCCGAATTCAGGCAGCTCGCCACCGACACCAGCACGATCACATCGACGATGGCCTTGGCATGCGGCACGCCAATCAATTCCAGCGCACGCTGGTAAGAGCCATGCGCCGCCAGCAGCGGATCGTTCCACGGTACCAGCGCCGTCACCACGAAGATCGAGCCCAGGTAGAACAGGCAGATGCGCCAGATGACCGACTTGGTGGCGCGCACGATCTGGCGCGATGGGTCAGCGGACTCTGCCGCCGCAATGGTGACGATCTCGGTGCCGAGAAAGGTGAACATCGTCGTCAGCAATGCCGCCAGCACGGCACCAAAGCCGTTGGGCATGAAGCCGCCCACATCCAGCAGCCGCGCCGCGCCCGACACGCCGGAGCCCGGCAGCAAGCCCAGCACCGCCGCGCCACCGACCGCCAGGAAGATGACGATGGCCACCACCTTGATGAGCGCAAACCAGAATTCGAATTCGCCGTAGTTCTTGACCGAGAACAGGTTGGTGAGCGTGAGCACGAACGTCACACCCAACGCAAAGACCCAGGTGGCCACATCGGAAAACCACGTGTTGAGGATGAGTGCAGCGGCGGTGGCCTCGATCGGGATCACCAGCACCCAGAACCACCAGTACAGCCAGCCGATGCTAAAGCCCGCCCAGTGCCCGATGGCTCGGTCGGCATAGGTGGAAAACGAACCGGTATCCGGATGCGCCACGGCCATTTCACCCAGCATGCGCATGACCAACACCACCAGCAAACCGGCGATGCCATACGCGACAATGGCTGCCGGCCCCGCTTTGGCAATCGCGTGCCCGGAGCCCACAAACAAACCCGCGCCGATCACGCCTGCAATCGACAGCATGGTCACGTGGCGCGGCTTCAGGCCTGAACTCAGGCCTGACTTTGATCCTGTCATGTCTCTTCCTTGATGCTTCATTCCCCCGGGGTTGGGTGGAAATGACAACGGCCGGATTCTAGTGTCCGGCCTGTCGTCAGATGCGCTGCGTATGGAGATTTAACCGAGCCCAGCCATGTTGATGTACTTGATCTCCAGGTACTCGTCGATGCCGTACTTGGAGCCTTCGCGGCCCAGGCCCGATTGTTTGACGCCGCCGAACGGTGCTTCGGCCGTCGAGATCAGCCCGGTGTTGACACCGACCATGCCCGACTCCAGCGCCTCCGACACGCGCCACGCGCGGCCCAGATCACGCGTGTAGAAGTACGCGGCCAGGCCGAACTCGGTGTCGTTGGCGGCGGCCACGGCTTCGTCTTCGGTGTCGAAGGGGATGAGCGCCGCCAGCGGGCCGAAGGTCTCTTCATGCGCAACCAGCATGCCCGGCTTGGCATCGACCACAACGGTCGGCTCGAAGAACGCACCGCCTTGTGCGGACAGCGCATGCGGCTTGCCGCCTACCAGCACGCGGGCACCTTGTGCGATGGCATCGTCCAGATGCTGACGCACCTTGTCCATCGCACGCATGTGGATCAGCGGGCCCTGCTGCACGCCGGGCTCGGTGCCATTGCCCACGCGCAGCGCGCGCACCGCATCGGCCAGCTTGGCGGCAAACGTGTCGTAGATACCGCGCTGTACGTAGAAGCGATTGGCGCACACACAGGTCTGGCCGGCGTTGCGGTACTTGGCGATCATCGCGCCTTCCACGGCGGCATCGACATCCGCATCGTCAAACACGATGAAGGGCGCGTTGCCACCCAGCTCGAGCGATAGCTTCTTGATGTCTTCCGCGCACTGGCGCATCAGCAACTTGCCGACACCCGTGGAGCCCGTGAAGCTCAGCTTGCGCACGATGGTGTTGGAGGTCAGCTCGCCGCCAATGGCTTGCGAGTCCCCCGTGATGACGGAGAGCAAACCCGCAGGCACACCCGCACGCGCAGCCAACTCGGCAAAGGCCAGCGCGGAATAGGGCGTCTCAAGCGCGGGCTTAACCACCATCGAGCAGCCCGCCGCCAGCGCCGGGCCCACCTTGCGCGTCATCATCGCGATCGGGAAATTCCACGGCGTGATAGCGGCCGTCACACCGATCGGCTCCTTGGTCACGACGATGCGGCGATCGCTCTGCGGCGCGGGAATCGTGTCGCCATAGACGCGGCGCGCTTCTTCGGCAAACCACTCGATGAACGAGGCGGCGTAAGCGATCTCGCCAGCGGCTTCGGGTAGCGGCTTGCCTTGCTCGGCCGTGAGGATGGCAGCGAGGTCCTGCTGGTGATCCATCATCAGGTCGGCCAGCTTGCGCAAGATCTTCGAACGCTCACGCGCCGGCACCTTGCGCCAGGCGCGCTGCGCAACCTGTGCGGCGTCGATGGCGCGGCGCGTCTCGGCCGCGCCCATGCCGGGCACGGTGCCGATGGTGCGGCCGGTGGCGGGGTCGGTCACATCGCGCGTGGCGCCATCATCGGCATCGGCCCAGGTGCCGGCAAGAAACGCCTGCGTGCGCCACAGGCCCGGGTCTTTGAGCGCGATCGGTGCGGCCGGTGCGTTCGGCAAATCAGTGCGGGTCATGCTGTCAGCCCTCCAGTGCGCGTTGCAGGATGGCAAGGCCCTCTTCGAACACCGCATCTTCAATCGTGAGCGGGAACAGGAAGCGGATCACGTTGCCGTACACGCCGCACGACAGCAGCAGCAGACCGGCGTCGAGCGCACGTTGCTGCACGCGCTTGGTGAAGTCGGCGTCGGGCTTGCCGTCCGGCGTATTGAATTCCACAGCAACCATCGCGCCCACGCCACGCACTTCAGCGATGCGCGGTTGCTTGGCCTTCATGCCGTTGAGCGCATCGACCAGACGTGCGCCCAGCGCGGCGGAGCGCTCGCACAGTTTTTCATCCGCGATGATGTCGAGCACCGCATGGGCTGCCGCCACGGCCAGCGGGTTACCCGCGTACGTACCGCCCAGGCCACCCGGCGCCGGTGCGTCCATGATTTCCGCACGGCCAGTGACGGCGGACAACGGCAGACCGCCGGCCAGACCCTTGGCCATCGTCATCAGGTCCGGCAGCACGCCGGTGTGCTCCATGGCGAACAGCTTGCCGGTGCGGGCAAAGCCGGTCTGCACTTCATCGGCAATCATCACGATGCCGTGCTCATCGCACAGTGCACGCACGGCGCGCACGAAGTCGGCAGGCATCTGGTAGAAACCGCCCTCGCCCTGCACCGGTTCAAAGATGATGGCGGCGACTTGGCGCGGGTCAATGTCAGCCTTGAACAGACGCTGGATGGCGTCCAGCGAATCCTGCGTGCTCACGCCATGCAGCGCGACCGGCGCCGGCACGTGATAGATGCTGCCCGGGAACGGACCAAAGCCCGTCTTGTACGGCACCACCTTGCCCGTGAGCGACATGCCCATGAACGTACGGCCGTGGAAGGCGCCCGTGAGCGCGATCACGCCCGGACGACCGGTGTGTGCACGGGCGATCTTGACGGCGTTCTCAACGGCCTCGGCGCCCGTGGTGAAGAACGCCGTCTTCTTGGCGTGCGCGCCGGGCGTGGCCGCATTCAGACGCTCCGCCAGTTCGACGGACGAGCCATACGGCACGATCTGATAAGCCGTGTGCGTGAAGTGGTCGAGCTGCTCACGCACGGCCTGCACCAGGCGCGGATGACGGTGCCCCGTGTTCACCACAGCAATGCCGGCCGCGAAGTCGATGTAGCGGCGGCCTTCCACGTCCCAGAACAGGGCGTTCTCGGCGCGCTCTGCGTAGCGGTCGGTCATCACACCCACGCCGCGCGGGGTGGCAGCGAGGCGGCGGGCATTCCATTGGGCGTTCTGTTGCGGCGCTTGTTGCGGATCTCGGGCGTTCATGGCGTTGGGGTGCGTTGGGTCAAAAAAGATGCGATGAAGGTCAGTGTGGCAGCCATTGGCCCCGTACAATGAGACCCAATCGTGTTTTTCTGATGGAGCCACTTTGGCTCCACAACCTGCCATGGCCGAGCATTCCCCCGCCCACCGCGCCAGCATGCTGGTCGACTACCTACAGCGCCGCTTTGACCGCGCCGATGCCAGCGGCGAGCCCGATCACCGCCGCCTGTATCGCGCGCTGCAGGAGGGCATCCTGCGCGACGAGCTGCAGCCCGGCACGCGCCTGCCATCGTCACGCCAGTTGGCAACCGAGCTGGGCATTGCACGCAATACGGTCATCCACGTGTACGAGCAGTTGGGCGTGGAAGGCTACGTGTCGGCAGGCGTGGGCAGCGGCACCTTCGTCGCCGATACCGCACCAGACCGGCTGGACGCCACGCCTGTGCCAACGGCCCCCGCTGTTGAGGTTGCGGAAGCTGCTGCCCCCATCGCACCGATGCTCTCTACGCGAGGCCGCGCCCTGGTGCGCGATGCGGGCGCCAGCTCTCGCCAATGGGGCGCCTTCATGCCGGGCGTACCGGAGGTGCGGATGTTTCCCGCGCGTATCTGGTCGCGGCTGCACAACCGGTTGCTGCGCAAACCCTCGCCCGCGTTGCTGACGTATCCGGTGGGCGCCGGCTACCTGCCGCTGCGCACCGCGCTGGCCGACTACCTGCGCACCGCGCGCGGCGTGCGCTGCGAGCCCGAGCAGATCATCATCACCGCGGGTATCCACCCATCGCTGCAACTCATCGCGCAACTGCTGTGCGATGCGGGTGACAGCGCCTGGATTGAAGACCCCGGCTACTGGGGCGTGCGCAGCGTACTCACCGCTGCGGGCATCCGCACCGTGCCGCTGCCGGTGGACGACGAAGGCATGCGCTTTGACGTGCCGACTTCCGTACCCGCACGCACGCGTCAGCGTGGCAAGCCGCCCAAACTGATGGTGGTCTCGCCCTCGCACCAATACCCGCTCGGTTCGGTGATGAGCCTGGCGCGCCGCCGCGCGCTGCTCGCCACCGCACACGCCACCGACGCATGGATCGTTGAAGACGACTACGACAGCGAGTTCCGCTACGGCAGCCGCCCGCTACCATCGCTGCAAGGGTTGGACGAAGGCGGGCGCGTGCTCTACATGGGCACGTTCTCCAAGGTGCTGTTCCCGAGTCTGCGGATCGGCTATCTGGTGGTGCCGCCCGCGCTGGCCGATGCCTTTGCGACAGGGCTCTCAGAGATGTTCCGCGGCGGCCAGATCCTCACGCAGGCGGTCCTGGCGGACTTCATTGCGGAAGGCCATTTCGTCTCGCACATCCGGCGCATGCGCGGCGTGTATGCCGAGCGGCGCGAAACGCTGCTTGCTTCCATCGCCAACGAGTTTGGCGAGTCGCTGCCCGTGCATGACGGCGCATCGGGCCTGCATCTCGTACTGGGGCTGCCGGCGGGTACCAATGACGTGGCCGTGGCAGATCTGGCGCTCGCCAACGATGTCGTCACGCGGCCGCTCTCGCGCTACTACCAGGACGACGCGCGCCGCCAACCGGGCCTGCTGCTGGGCTACGGTCACGTGGAGACCGAACACATTGCCGCGCGTTTTCACACGCTGGCGGAGGCGGTGCGAACGATCGGTTGAGCGCACAAAAAAGCCCCGCATCCGCGGGGCGTTTTCTTGGGCGAGTGGCTCAGGCCAACACCACCCGCAACTGCGCCTCGACACCCTCCATGGGCGACTTGCGGAAGCCGCTCTTGGCATACCGGTGCCAGCGCCCCAGCACCACGCAGACGATCAGGTTGGCGCGCGACGCGATGTCGGTATCGGCCGGCCACGCACCCTGCGTCACCGCCACGCGCAGACTCTGCTTGAACGAGGCTTCGATACGGTCCAGGCACTGCGCCATGCGCTCGGGCAGGCGCTCATCCTCACCGACCAGCGCCTCTCCCACCAGCACCCGTGTCATGCCCGGGTTCTTGTCGGCAAACGAGAGCAGCATGTGCGCGATGGCGTGCGCCTGGCGCAGGCCGTGCTCTTCGCGCAGGGTGATCTGGTTGATGAGGCCGAAGACGGTCTGCTCGATGAATTCGATCAGGCCCTCGTACATCTGCGCCTTGCTGGCGAAATGTCGGTACAACGCCGCTTCGGAAACGTCCAGCCTGGCAGCCAGACCCGCTGTAGTGATCTTTTCGCCACGCGGCTGTTCGAGCATGCCCGCCAGCGTCTGCAGGATCTGCACGCGGCGCTCGCCCGGGCGGGGGCGCTTGCGTACGGGTGTGGCTTCAATAGGCGCTTCCGTAGCCAGCTCGGCCGTCGGAAACCCCGTTTGCGCGTTGCTCATGACTTCCTGGCCCCTCTCCCGTTCTGCACGCGGAAACCATGCAACAGCCTAGCCGCGTCGAACAAGCCTTCGTTTTAGTTGAAGCACCGATTTTACTTTCACGCTGACATAGCCGGGCCGGTTGGCGAACAAAATCGGTGCAGCGGCCGGCTGATGTGGCGAATTTGCACGGGCGCCCATCGCCGCCACTTGCATTGGATGCAAAGCCTCGGCAGCCGATTGCGATGACAGCGCAGCAGACGGCGAAACCACCCCAGGCGCCACACGCCGGAGATAGCCCGTCACCCACACGGTGCCGATGCCCAGCTTGCGGTAACGCTTGAGGTGCGAAAGCGTGTCTTCCACCAGGATGGCGCGCGACGGCGCAATGCGCTCACGCGCCAGCAGCCGGCGCAGCATCAGCGGATCGGGTTTCGGGCGCAGGCGCCGGTGCACCCACATGTGCTCAACGGCAATCTCTCGGGCAAACGCGCGCTTGAGGCCGATCAGCCGCACCACCTCGCGCGCATAGGCGACGGGGGCGTTGGTCAGGAGGATCTTGCGCCCAGGCAGCGCACGCAGCAGTTGGGCCAGGCCGCGTTCGGCGCGCACCATGGCGCGCAGGTCGTCAAACGTATGGGCCTGGGCAAGGAAGTCATCGGGGTCGACACCATGATGGCGGACCATGCCGAGAAGGGTGGCACCGTAGCGGCGCCAATAGTCCACACGCACCTGGCTGGCGGTGGCGTCATCCGTGCCAAGCACGCGCGCCACGTAGGCCGTCATCAGCCGGTTGATCTGCGGAAAGATCGCGTGCGAGGCGTGGTGGAGGGTGTTGTCGAGGTCGAACAGCCAGACCGGCTGTTGCTTGGGTGGCGTTGGGGCCACCACCTCGCGTGGCCAGGCGTGCGCGCGGCGCGCCTGAGCCACCCGGGTGTTGCTCATGAATGTCAGCTTAGTGCGAGCGGATCATCGTGCCGAACGCCTGTTCGGTCAGGATTTCCAGCAGCAGCGAGTGCTCGATACGGCCATCGACGATGTGCACCGAATTCACGCCGCTCTTGGCCGCATCCAGCGCCGACGAGATCTTCGGCAGCATGCCGCCCGAAATCGTGCCGTCGGCAAACAGCTCGTCGATCTCGCGCGCCGACAGATCCGTCAGCAGGTTGCCCTGCTTGTCCATCACGCCCGGGATGTTGGTCATCATGACCAGCTTTTCGGCCTTCAGGATCTCGGCCATCTTGCCGGCCACGACGTCGGCGTTGATGTTGTAAGCCTGGCCTTCATCCGAGAAGCCGATCGGCGAGATGACCGGGATGAACGCGTCGTCCTGCAGCGCCTTGACCACGGCCGGGTTGATCGTCTCGATGTCGCCCACGAAGCCGATGTCGATGAATTCGCCCGGCTTCTCGCGATCCGGCATCTTCAGCTTCTTGGCGCGGATCAGGCCGCCGTCCTTGCCGGTCAGGCCGACTGCCTGGCCGCCGTACTGGTTGATCAGCATGACGATGTCCTGCTGGACTTCGCCGCCGAGCACCCATTCGACCACTTCCATGGTCTCTTCATCCGTCACGCGCATGCCCTGGATGAAGGTGCCTTGCTTGCCGACCTTCTTCAGCGCTTCGTCGATCTGCGGGCCGCCGCCGTGCACCACCACCGGGTTCATGCCGACCAGCTTGAGCAGGATCACATCACGCGCGAAACCGTGCTTGAGCTTCTCTTCCGTCATGGCGTTGCCGCCGTACTTGATGACGATGGTCTTGCCGTGGAACTTGCGAATGTAAGGCAGAGCCTGCGCGAGGATTTCGGCCTTCACCGGCGGCGCAATGTGCGCGAGTTCAGGGTCCAGGCCAGCAGGGTCGGGGGCAGCAGCAACAGAAGCGTTCATGTCGGAGACATCCGGGATTGAGCGGATTGGGGCGGGTATGATGGAGCGCCGAATGTCGCGTGCGACACAAAAGCGTTGCAGCCCATTTTCGGCAGGCGCGATTTTACAAGAAAAGCAGGCGCGGTCTGATGGCACACCTTGCGTATCGACCGCACCGTTGCAGACACAGAACACCATTCATCCGACATGGCCATCGCCCCCGATCAGCTCAACGCCCTGCGCCCGCACCTGCTGCGCTTTGCGCAATTGCAATTGCGCGATACGGCACTCGCGGAAGATGTGGTCGCCGACACCATCCTTGCCGTGCTGGAGCACCCCGAGCGGTTTGCCGGCAATGCATCGCTCAAGACGTACGTGATCGGCATCCTCAAGCACAAGATCATCGACGAGATTCGCTCTGGGCGGCGCGAAGTGCGCGTCTCAATGCTCGCCGGTGGCACATCGGACGAAGCCGACCTGCGCTCCGACGAGGCCATCTTCGATACGCTCTTTGCTGCCGACGGCCACTATGTGACGCCGCCGTCCGACTGGGGGAACCCGGATGCGGCGCTGTCGCGGCGGGAATTCTTCGACATCCTGCAGATGTGTGTCGATCACCTGCCGCCGCGCGTGGGGCGCGTATTCATGATGCGCGAGTGGCTGGAGCTGGAGACCGACGAAATCTGTCAGGAATTGGAGATCACCGCGACCAATGCTTGGGCACTGCTTTACCGCGCCCGTATGCGCCTGCGCGAGTGCCTGGATCTGCACTGGTTCGGCAACCAGCCTGCAGCCGCATAGGCCGTATTACAGAGGAACACCATGCCGAACCGTTGGGGAAAACTCACCTGCAAGGAAGCACACCGCGTGCTGGTCAGCAGAATGGACCGCGATCTGAGCACGGGCGAACGCCTACGCCTGCACGCGCACCTGTTTGTGTGCGATGCCTGCACGCGCTTTTCGCATCAAATGGGGGTATTGCGCAGCGCCATGCACCGGCTAGGGCAGGATGATGATGCAGGAGGCGGGCGCCCGTGAGCGCACCCTTGGAATCGCCGAATGCCAACACCGCCTGCGCAATCTGCGGGGCGGCGCTGCGCTGTGGCGCCATCGGTGATGGCACACAGCCAGACGCAACCTGCTGGTGCATGACGGAAGAGAAACTGCCCGCCAGTGCGCGGCGCCCTGGACAGGGCTGCCGCTGCCAGCATTGCCTGCGCGAGGCGATCGCACACGCGCGAACCGCGTCGGAATTGAACTGATTAGTCGTTGCTGTCGTCGTCCACTGTGCGCAATGCGCGGCGGACGTCGGCCCGGCCGCGCTGACGCTCAGCGTGGCCGCCTTCGATGTGGGCGCCGGCTTTACGGCCGCGCGCGAGCGGCACCAGGAAGTTGCGCGGGCGCGCTGTGCCAGCCTTCGTGGAAGGCTCGATGCGAAACGTCAGTTTCTGGCGAGTGCCAAGCGTCTTGTTAGCCATGTGGAAGCATGCCTTACGTGGCCCGCAGCAACACTCGCCGCAAGCCATCAATGTTTGTGTTCGCCGCCGCTTTGGTCATGACCGTGGTTCATGGCGGGCATATTGCCGGCGGTCAGGTCGCGCACCTTGGCATCCACCTTCTGCTCGACGACGCGCTTGTCGGCCAACTCCACCTTGAGCGTGATGGGCACAGTGGTGTCCTTGGACAGCGGCTGCTTCAGGTCCATCAGCATCACGTGGTAGCCACCCGGCTTGAGCTGCACGGACTGCCCCTTGGGCAGGTCCAGCGACGGCACGGCGCGCATGCGCATCACGTTGCCCTCCATCTTCATCTCGTGGATCTCGGCCGTGCCCGCCACCGGCGTCGACACGCCTACCACCTTGGCGCCATCCGCAGCCTGCAGCGTCATGAAGGCGCCGCTGGAAGTCTGGCCCGGCACGGTGCCACGCACCCAGGCGTCTTGCACCGTCACCTGAGCGAAGGCGGCAGCGCTGACCAGCAGACCGGCAGCCAAAGCGGCCAAGCGGGCAGAAGAACGGATCGATCGGGACTTCATCATGAACAGCTCCTGTCAGGACAAACGTGCTGCGCATTAAAGCACAGGGCTTGTGGCAAGGTACGTTGGGTGCACAATTGTGCGGCTGATTGACGCATCGCGGCACAGGAAACGGCGCGGTGCCCGCGTTTACACTTCTTCCCCATGCTTTCAACCCTGACGATTGCCGCACCGCTACTGGACACATCCAGTCTACGCCGCCTGTTTTGGCTGCGATGGAGCCTGCTCGCCACCCAACTGATCCTGATGCTGCTGGCGCCGCAGGTGTTTGGCGTGCAACTGCCGGTGGTGCCGCTGCTCATGGTGATGGGCCTGCATGCGCTGTTCAACCTGGCCACGGGCCTGCGCATGCGCAGCGAGCGGCCGGTGCGCCATATCGAGATCACCATCCAGCTGCTGGTGGACCTCACCGCGCTCTCGGCCCTGCTGTACTTCACCGGTGGCGCGACCAACCCGTTCGTCTCGTTCTACCTGCCCGCGCTGGCCATTGCTGCCGCCATGCTGCCGATCGCGCACGTGGTCGGCCTGACGTTGTACGCGCTGGCTGCCTACAGCATGATGCTCGGCAACTACATCCCGCTGAACCTGCTGAACCAGGCTGATGCCGTGCCGTACCACCTGGCCGGCATGTGGATCGACTTCGTGGCCAGCAGCGCGATGATCGCCGGCTTTACCGCGCGCCTGTCCGCCGCACTGCGCGAGCGCGATGAGCAGCTGACCGAAGCCCGCGAGCGCCTGCTGCGCGACCAGCGTGTCGAAGCGCTGATGTCACAAGGCGCCAGCGTGGCACACGAGATGGGTACGCCGCTGTCCACCGTGGCGGTCATCACCGGCGAGTTGCAGCACGATGCGAAGCAGCCCGATTCACCGCTCGCACCGTACCGCGAGGACCTGCGCGCCATCGAGCAGCAGCTCGAACTGTGTCGCGCCGCGCTCGCCCGGTTGCAGCGCAAGCCCAACGATGGCGCACCTGAACCGCTCGGCCAGTGGCTGCCGGAGTTCACACAGACCTGGCAATTGCGCCACCCCGATATCCGCCTGCACACGGAAAGCTCGCCGGCCGCGCAGGCGGTGGAATTGGACCCGGTCTACGTGGGCCAGATCCTGACCATCCTGCTCGACAACGCCGCGCGCAGCCAGCAACAGGCCAAGCGCGATCAGGTGCCGCTGCTGCTGACCGCCAAGATTGACGCCAACCCAGACGTGCTGCGTGAAGCCCCACCGCAAATTGTGCTGTCCATCGTCGACACGGGCCTTGGCCTGCCGGAAGACCTGCGCACATCGCTGGGCCGCACGCCGGTGCGCAGCAAGCATGGTGGCCACGGCATCGGCGTCTATCTGGCCGCGACCACGGCGCGTCGACTGGGCGGTACCGTGGTGCTGCGCCCCAACCCGCCGCAGGGCGCGATTGCCGAACTCCGGCTGCCCGTTGGTGGTCCGAAAGAAGAATCGGCTGCCCCCATCATCGGCGCGCCCACCCTATTCACATAAGAGCGACCGCTCCAACACGGCCCTTGTGGCCTGGAGATCCACATGCAACAACCCGCCCCCTTCCTGATCCTCGACGACGACGACGTCTTTGCGCAAACCTTGGCGCGCGCGCTCACGCGTCGCGGCTTTGCTCCGCAGATCGCCCACACCGGTGGCGAGGCACTGTCGCTGGCACGGCAGACGCGCTTTGCCTACGTGACCGTCGACTTGCACCTGGCCACCAGCGACAAGGGCCTGATGCCCCACGGTGGCACAGACTCGGGCCTGCACTGGATCGCCCCACTCCGCCAAGCATTGCCCGACGCACGCATGCTGATCCTGACGGGCTACGCGAGCATCGCGACTGCCGTGCAAGCGGTAAAGCTCGGTGCCGATGAATACCTCGCCAAACCCGCGAACGTCGATTCGATCCTGCTGGCGCTGCAGGTGGGGGTATCTGAAGCCGTGGCCGAGCAGACCATGGAGAACCCCACACCGCTGTCGGTCGCGCGGCTGGAATGGGAGCACATCCAACGCGTGCTGGCCGAGCATGGCGGCAATATCTCCGCCACCGCGCGGGCGCTGAACATGCACCGGCGCACGCTGCAGCGCAAGCTGGGCAAGCGACCGGTCGCCAAATAAAAAGCGCGGTCGAGCGATATTGCGATCGTTTCGGAAAGACTGACGCCCCTGCTTCCGTCGCCCCAACGCCAATCGCTGGGGTGTAAAGATGGAAACAGGGGCGTTTTCAAGCATCCGCACCAAACTCAATCAGTGCGTTTGCAGATGCAGCACGACTTACCTGCAGCACCACGCTTGGCAGTAGCTGCCATAACAGCCTGCGTGCGCAACCTGCGCGCCGAGCATGAGCGTGGCCAGCATGAGACCGGTGAAGACTTTTTTCATGAAAGTACTCCGTCAAATATCATGAAAGAAATGGACGGCGCTTTGAAGAAGCGCTGGTCTCCCTTTCAAGCTCCGCCCTCGATTGCACAAACTGTGCATCTCGATTGTTTTTCGATGCCTCACACCAATCAATCGTGAGGCACAAAAAGCGATAAAGCACTGCGGTCCTGCCCATAGGCACCGCTCACTATCGGAAAAATCCGACAGGCACCGCACGAGAGCGCGTCAATGGCGCAATGGAAAACGGGCCGCATCGTTGAAGATGCGGCCCGTTTCTTTTGGTCTGCGCGGCTGGCTTTACAGCACGTAGCGCGACAGGTCTTCGTTGCCCGACAGCTCGCTCAGGCGCTCATCGACATATGCCGCGTCGATGGTCACCGTCTCGCCCGACGACTTGTGCGCGTGGAACGACAGGTCTTCGAGCAGGCGTTCCATCACCGTGTACAGGCGGCGCGCGCCGATGTTCTCAACCTTCTCGTTGACCGCGCAGGCGATCTCGGCGAGGCGGCGGATACCGTCATCCGCGAACACAAGGTCGACGCCTTCAGTCTTCATCAATGCCTGGTATTGCTTGGTCAGGCTCGCGTCCGTCTGCGTGAGAATCGCGCGGAAGTCGTCCACCGACAGCGAATCCAGTTCCACGCGAATCGGGAAGCGGCCCTGCAGTTCCGGAATCAGGTCGCTCGGCTTGGACAGATGGAACGCACCCGATGCGATGAACAGGATGTGGTCGGTCTTGATCATCCCGTACTTCGTGTTGACGGTCGTGCCTTCCACCAGCGGCAGCAGATCGCGCTGCACGCCCTGACGCGACACCTCGCCGCCGCCGTATTCACTGCGGCTGGCGATCTTGTCGATCTCGTCCAGGAACACGATGCCGTTCTGCTCGACGTTGGCAACGGCCTTGTGCTTGAGCTCGTCTTCGTTCAGCAGCTTGGCCGCCTCTTCGTCGATCAGCAGCTTGAATGCCTCCGCCACCTTCATCTTGCGGCGATGCTTCTTGCCCTGGCCCAGCCCCGCGAACATCGAGCGGATCTGCTCGGTCATGTCTTCCATGCCCGGCGGACCCATGATGTCCATGCTGGGGGTGCCGGCCGACACTTCGAGTTCGATCTCCTTGTCGTCGAGCTGGCCTTCACGCAGCTTCTTGCGAAACGCCTGGCGTGCGTTGGAATCCTTCTCTTCCGGCTGCGAAAAACCGATATCGCGCGGCGGCGGAATCAGCACGTCGAGCAGGCGGTCTTCCGCCGCATCTTCGGCCTTGGCGCGCACCTTCTTCATCTCGGATTCGCGCGTCTGCTTGACGGCCATCTCGGCCAGGTCACGCACGATGGTGTCGACGTCGCGGCCGACGTAGCCGACTTCGGTGAACTTGGTCGCTTCAATCTTGATGAACGGCGCATCCGCCAACTTGGCCAGGCGGCGGGCGATTTCGGTCTTGCCCACGCCGGTCGGTCCGATCATCAGGATGTTCTTGGGCGTGATCTCCTGGCGCAGGGGGTCACCCACCTGCTGACGGCGCCAGCGGTTGCGCAGGGCCACGGCCACGGCTTTCTTGGCCTTCTGCTGGCCGATGATGTGCTTGTCGAGTTCGGAAACGATTTCCGACGGCGTCATGGTTTCAGACATGGGAATCCTGTGCAGAGCGAGACCGCTTACTCGAGCGTCTCGATCACGAAATTGGTGTTGGTGTAGATGCAGAGTTCGCCGGCGATCTTCAGCGATTTCTCCACCACGTCGCGGGGGCTGAGGTCGGTGTTCTCCACCAGTGCCTTGGCCGCCGATTGCGCGTACGAACCGCCCGAGCCAATCGCCGCGATGCCGCCTTCCGGGTCCAGCACGTCACCGTTGCCGGTGATGATGAGGGTCGTTTCGCGATCCGCGACGATCAGCATCGCTTCGAGGTGACGCAGCGCACGGTCGGTGCGCCAGTCCTTGGCGAGATCAACGGCAGAGCGCAGCAGATTGCCCTGGTGCTTCTGCAGCTTGGCTTCGAAGCGGTCGAGCAGCGAGAAGGCATCAGCGGTGGCGCCGGCAAAGCCGACCAGCACCTTGCCATCATAGATGGCGCGCACCTTGCGGGCGGTGCCCTTCATCACGATGCTGCCCAGCGTGACCTGGCCGTCGCCGCCGAGCGCGACTTGGTTGCCGCGCCGCACGCTGACAATGGTGGTGCCGTGATACTGTTCCATGCGCTTGTTCCTTGGGGTGCAGCCTGAGCCGGCCCACCGCGGGCCGGTCAAAGAGTTCCATACTTGACGCCAGCCCCCAGGATTTCAAGCCTGATTTCCGCAGCAGCGCACAGTTTTTGTGCGCGCCGCATCGCTTGTCGGATCGTCAGTGCGTGACGTCGAAAGCGTAGGTGCGCTCATCCAGACGCGGCACCGCCGTGTAGCCCTTGCGGGCAGCCCACACGTTGATGTTGAAGTACAGCGGGATCACCCCGTAGTCGCGCATGCCAATTTCCGTGGCTTCCTGCAGCAGCTTCTCGCGCTTGAGGTCGTCGATGGTCTGCAGCGCCTCGGCCAGCTTGGCATCCAGCGCCGGATTGGAATAGCGCCCGCGGTTCGAGGCACCCCAGCCGCGCGCCGGGTCATAGGTTGCCAGCAGCGCCTTCAGGCTGGAGCTGGCTTCACCCGTATCCGCCCCCCAACCCGCCTGCAGGAACGAGAAGTCCAGCTTGTTGGCGCGCGTGAAGAACGTCGCCGATGGCATCGCCTCCACCTTGGTGGCAATCCCCACGCGCGAAAGCATCGAAGCGATCACCTGCGCGACGCGGTCGTCGTTCACGTAGCGGTTGTTGGTGGCGTGCAGCGTGATGGCAAAGCCGTCGGGATAACCCGCCTGGGCAAGTAGTTTCTTTGCGGCAGCAGGGTCCGCCGCTGGCGCCTTCAGGCTTGGCACATGGCCGAACAGGGCGCTGTTGACGAGTTGCCCGGTCGGCTCGGCAGCGCCTTCCATCACGCGGTCGACGATGGCCTGGCGCGAGATCGCCAGCGAAATCGCCTCGCGCACGCGCGCATCCTTGAGCGGATTCTTCGCCAGCGGTTTGCCGGCCTTGTCGGTCACGAACGGCGATACATCGCGATTCGAATCCAGGTGCAGATACATCATGCGGAACACCGGCATCTTGAACACCGACACCGCCGGATCGCTCGACAGCTTCTTGATGTCGGAGGTCGGCACGTTTTCGATCACCTGCACATCGCCGGCCAGCAGTGCCGCCACGCGCGACGGATCGGCCGTCATGATGCGCAGCGTCACGCGCTCCCATTGCGGCTTCTTGCCCCAGTAGCCATCGAAGCGCGTCAGCTCCACACGATCGCCCTTGGTAAACGACACAAACTTGTACGGCCCCGTACCAATCAGCGCACGGCCATTGTTGAAATCTTCCGGGCCGGCCTTCTCAGCCACCTTCTTCGACACGATGTAGATGGTCGACAGATCGTTCGGCACAAGCGGATACGGCCCGTTGGTGGTGATGCGCACGGTCAGCTTGTCGACCGCCGTCACCTCCTTGAAGCCGCGCGTGTAGATCGTGAATGGCGACGGGCTGTTCTTGATCGTGGCCGGGCGCGCCAGCGAGTAGACAACGTCGGCCGAGGTGAACTCGCTGCCGTCATGGAAATGCACGCCGGGGCGCAGCTTGATCTCCCACACCGTGTCGCTCACGGCCTTCCACGAGGTGGCGAGGCCGGGCTTCATACGCATCCTCTCGTCCTTGGCGATCAACGTCTCGAACATGTGCTCGGCAACGTTATCGTTGGGCGTGACGTTATGGAAGTGTGGATCGAGCGAGGTGATGTCGCCTGACAGGCCAACCACCAGCGCGTTGGCCGGCGCAGCCTGCGCGGCAAGCGGTGCGGCGGTAGTGAGAGACAGCGCAGCGACCAAACCCGCGGCACGCAGCAAACGCAGAACCGGCATGACGACTCCCCGATAGCTCGTTACTCAATCAATACATTCGCAAAACGTTCGGGGATTGTCAGGACCGGATGACGCCGGTGTCAACGTCGGTGAAGCAGGGGGTGTGCATGCTCAGTGATGGTGCCCGCAATCGCAGTCGTCACCATGCTGGTGATCGTGGTCTTCGTCGTCATCAACGTCGTCGTGATCATCGAAGGCCCAGGCGGGGAAGGGATCGGGCAGCACGGCCCATGCTGCAGGGCCGGCGGCCAGTTCCGCATCGGTCAGCAGGCACGTATCGAGCTGCGCGACGAGTGCGGCCTCATCCAGATCGGTGCCGATGAAGACGAGCTCCTGACGGCGGTCGCCCCACGGCGCAGGCGCACCGTTGTCGTGCAGCTTGTCGATGATGTCGGCGCGGGCCTCGTCCTCATCGGGCCATTCAGCCTGATCCACTGCCGCCCACCATGCGCCGGCGCCACCGTGGCGCATCACGCCGCCAGCCTGGCCCCAGCTCCCGGCAGTCTCCATGCGAGAGGCCAACCAGAAATAGCCCTTCGAGCGCAGCACGCGGCCGCCACCGTTCGGACTGCGCAGCCATTCGGTGTGCATCAGATCCCACAGGCGCTGCGGGTGAAACGGCACGCGGCGGCGATAGACGAAGCTGCGAATGCCGAGCGCTTCCGTCTCGGGCACGTGTTCGCCGCGCAGTTCGGCCAGCCAGGCGGGCGCGGCCGATGCCGCATCGAAATCGAAGCGATGCGTATTCAGAATTTCGTCCAGCGGCACCTTGCCGAACGACGCCGGCACGATGCGCGCACGCGGGTTCAGCGAATGCAGAATGCTCGCCAGACGCGCGCGCTCGGCCTCGCTCACGAGGTCGATCTTGTTGAGCACGATCACGTCGCAAAACTCGACCTGTTCGATCAGCAGGTCAACCACGGTGCGGTCGTCGTCTTCGTCGCGGGCCTGACCGCGGTCTGCCAGGAAATCGGCAGCATCGTAGTCAGCCAGGAAGTGCTGGGCGTCGACCACCGTGACCATGGTGTCCAGGCGTGCGAGGTCGGACAGCACGTCGCCCTCGGCGTCTTCAAACGTGAAGGTCTCGGCGATCGGCAACGGCTCGGCCACGCCCGTCGATTCGATCAGCAGGTAGTCGAAGCGGTCTTCGCGGGCCAGACGCGCGATCTCGTCGAGCAGGTCTTCGCGCAGCGTGCAGCAGATGCAGCCGTTGGATAGCTCCACCATGCGCTCGTCGGTACGCGAGAGCTGGGCGCTGGTGGCCGTGCCGTCGCCCACGAGCTGCGCGTCGATGTTGACGTCCGACAGGTCATTGACGATCACGGCCACGCGCTTGCCCTCGCGGTTGGCGAGCACATGGTTGAGCAGCGTAGTCTTGCCGGCGCCCAGAAAGCCGGACAACACGGTAACGGGAAGCGGACGGGACATGATCGTGGCCCTAGTTTGTGGCTAAAAAAAGCAAACAGCCCGGTGGGTGACCGGGCTGCAAGATTCAAACGAATGCGTCAACCGAGTGCGACGCGCGCGTCAGTCACCCATCAACTTCTGACGCTTTTCGCGGCGCTCCTGCGCCTCCAGCGACAGGTTGGCGGTGGGGCGTGCAAGCAAGCGCGGAATGCCGATCGGCTCGCCGGTTTCGTCGCAGTAGCCGTAGTCGCCCTTCTCGATGCGGGCGATCGACTGCTCCACCTTCTTGAGCAGCTTGCGCTCGCGGTCACGCGTGCGCAATTCCAGCGCGTGCTCTTCCTCGATGGTCGCGCGGTCGGCCGGGTCCGGCACGACCACGGTCTCGCGCAGCTCGTTGACGGTTTGGCTGGCATTCTTCTCAATGTCAGCCTTCATTTGTTCGAGCCGGTCCTTGAAGAAGGCGAGCTGCGCCTCGTTCATGTAATCCTTTTCGCCCATCTTCAGGATTTCGGCTTCGGTGAGTAGTTTCTTGCTGCTCATGGTTGCTGCGGATGATCCTGGTAAATCGCGCGCCGTGTCGGCTGTCGCGTCGTCCTTGCGCGGGGATGCGTTGGACTCGTTCTGGCTAGCGGCGGACTTGCCGCCCCGCGCGCCTCCTGTTGCCTTGCCCGCAGCGGCGCCCCCTGCCGCTTTTTTTCGGGTGGCTGGCGCAGCCTGGGCTGCAGCCGACTCCGTATTGGACCGCAGGGCGCCGCCGTTGGCGCCGCGTCCATCCTTGTTCTTGGTCACCATCGCCTGCTCCTCCTACCGGACGTGCCTGGGACGACGTGCACTGAATCGACTTATTGTAGCCGAACGATCTTACCCGAACTATCGGAGAAACACGGACAGAAAATACGGCCCGGATTCTGCCTGAAAGCGCCGGACAAGGCCACCCAAAAGGAGGGGGGAAAGCGGCCCGAGGGAAACAAGCCCTAGGCCAGACAGTTCTCCAATCCTTTCAAAATTGTTTCGCGCGGCAGATCCACCCCGATGAAAACCATGCGATTGCTGGGCTTTTCACCATCCCACTTGCCGCCCACGTCGCTGCCCATGAGCTGGTGCACGCCCTGGAACACCACCTTGCGGTCGACACCTTCCATATAGAGCACGCCCTTGTAGCGCAGCAGCTTCTCGCCGTAGATGTTCAGCACGCCCGAGAGGAATTCCTCCAGCTTGGCGTAGTTGAACGGCCGGTCACTGCGGAAGACGAACGAGGCGATGCGATCCGTGTGGTGCGCGTGGCCGTGGTGATGGTGGTGACCGTGATGGTGGTCATGGTCATGACCGTGGTCGCAGTCGGCCGAGCAGGCATGGTCGTGATCATGATCGTGGTTATGGTCATGATCATCTTCGCGCAGGAAGTCGGGGTCGATCTCCAGCTTGGCGTTCAGGTTGAAGCCGCGCAGGTCGAAGATCGTGTCGATCGGCGTGTCGCCAAAATTGGCGGTGCGGATCGGGGCGCGCGGGTTCATGTGCAGCAGGCGGTGGCGCAGCGCGTCCACGTCCTCAGCCGGCACCAGATCGCTCTTGGTGATGAAGATGGCGTCGGCAAAGCCCACCTGGCGCTGCGCCTCTTCCTGCTTGTCGAGCTGCATGTTGCCGTGCTTGGCGTCGACCAGCGTGATGACGGCGTCCAGCAGGTAGCGGCTGGCGATCTCGTCGTCCATGAAGAAGGTCTGCGCGACGGGGCCGGGGTTGGCCACGCCGGTGGTCTCGATGACCACGCGGTCGAACTGGATCTGGCCGTTGTCGCGGCGCGTGAGCAGGTCGGACAGGCCCGCCACAAGGTCGCCACGGATGGTGCAGCAGATGCAACCGTTGCTCATCTGCACGATCTGCTCGTTGCCGTCCTGCACGAGGATGTCGTTGTCGATGTTCTCTTCACCGAACTCGTTTTCGATCACGGCGATCTTCATGCCGTGCTGCTCGGTCAGGATGCGCTTGAGCAGCGTGGTCTTACCGCTACCGAGAAAGCCCGTCAGGATGGTGACCGGGATCATTTTGGACATGAGGCGTTTCCTGTCTGGTGATGGGCGGCTGGATGCGCGCAGTCGGCGCAGCAGCCCTTGATGGTGAGTTCAGCGTGGTCGGCCGCGAAACCGGCGGGCAGGGCGGCCTTCGGCATGGCCGGCGGCTCCGCCGTTTCCAGGCAGAAGTCGCGCCCGCATTGCGTGCAGTGGAAATGGCTGTGCGAACGGTGCGCGGCTTCACGCGCGGCGTCGTGCTCGGCCAGGCTGAAGCGGAAGACGCGATCGGCGCCGGCCGTCTTGTGGACGATGCCGCCGGCCACCAGCCAGTCGAGCACGCGGTAGACCGTCACGCGGTCGATGCCGGCGTCTTCTGGCAACGCATCACACACGGCCTGGTGCGAGAGCGGCTCGGCGTCTTGCATCAGCACGGCCAGCACGCGCACACGGGGCTCCGTCACGCGGCTGCCCAGGCTGCGCAGGCGTGTGCGGGCAGCCGCATCAGGCGAATCAGGTTGTGATGTGGCGAGATCGTCTCGCGGGGCCGGGGTGTTCATGCGCGGGATTGTCCCACGGCCGGAGGGGTGCTGCAATTGAGTTGCAACTGGGCGGCCTTGCACCGCCCAGGGTTTTTCAACGCGTTAGGTGGCAAACACCAGGCACACCGGCGTCGGCACCTTGGCCACCACCACGGGCTGATCCAGCTTGCCGGTCTGCGGGTCAATGCGCAGCCGCAGGATCGTGTCGCCCTTCTGGCTGAGTGCGTAGAGGTGGTTGCCGTCGGCTGCCATCGTCATCGCACGCGGGAAGTGCAGGCCCTCGCTCCAGTACTGGATGGCGGTGAGCTTGCCCGAGGTGTCGATACTGAAGGCGGCCACACTGTCGGCCAGCGGGTGATCCGACTTCAGCTTGCGATTGCTGGCATACAGGAAGCGCCCGGACGGGTGCAGCAGCACCTCGGCGCCGCTCTTCTGGCCGGTGTAGTCGGCGGGGGTGGTGGAGATGCGCTGGCGCTCCTCCAGTACGCGGCCGGTGTCCGCGTCATAACCGTGGCAGGCGACCGTGCCGTCCAGCTCGTTGATGACGTAGAGCAGCTTGCCCTGTGGATGCAGCGCCAGATGGCGCGGGCCGCTGCCGGGCTTGAGTTGCGCCCGGTCGCGCGGCGCCAGCTTGCCGCCCTCGATGGCGAACACGTTGATGCGGTCGGTGCCCAGGTCGGTGCCGATCACGTGCTTGCCCGCCGGATCAAACAGCATCATGTGCGCATGTGGCGCCTCCTGTTCAGGGCGTGGGCCGGCGCCGGTGTCCTTGAAGATGCCCGACACGTCGCCCAGCTTACCGTCCGCGCCGATCGGCAGGAGGTTGTACGCACCGCCGCTATAGATCGAAACCGCCAGATAGCGCCCGTCCGGCGACACCACCACGTGCGCCGGGTTCGTGCCCGACAGCGACAGGGGCTGCCGGTTGAGCAACGTCAGCTTACCGTCGTGCGGGTCGATGGCGTAGGCCTCGGCGCTGCCGTTGGGGCGGCCCTCGTAGACCTCGAGCTCGTTGATCGCGTACAGGAAGCGCTGATTCGGGTGCACCGCCAGGAACGACGGGTTGGCGCTTTCGACCACCCGCACCTGCGTCCACGCATCGCCGCGCGGGGCGAGTACGTAGATGCCACGTGCGGGCGGGCCACCGGCGGTACCACCCGGTGCGTTGAATGTGTAGGTGCCGACGTAGGCAAAGCGCGGCGGGCGCGCGGCGCCGGCGGGTTGTGCACCGGAGGCGGCAGGCTGCTCACTCGCCTGGGCCATCGCGGTTTTGGGAAGAGCGCCCAACAAGGGCAGGCTACCGGTCCACTGCATGAAGGTTCGACGGGTTGGCGAATTGCGGTTAGTCATGGATAGGCTCCTCCTCACGCACGCACGGACATCGCGTGGTGGAAGATGTTGTTCGGATCATAACGGCGCTTGACGCGTTGCAGGAACGCATAGAGATCGCCATCGCCGTAATAGAGCTGCGGCCAGAACGAGTAGGCGAGCATGTCGACGTCTGGGTAGTTGATGTAGCAGCCCTCGTACCGGTCGCCGGGGTAGGGTGTGCCGCTGTGCGGCGCGGGCACGTCGGGGGCGCCGTAGACATCGCGGTAGAAATCGCTGATCCAGCGCAGGTGGCCGGCGTCGTCGGCAGCGGCGGTCCAGTAGGTCTGGTACTGCAGCTTCATGATGGAAGCGCGCTGCGGCACGGCGGTGTCGGCAATACGCTCGGTCTTGTTGACGGCGCCGCCGTACGAATCCACCTGGAGCAGCGATTGGCTCAAGTCCACGCCAGGGATGGTGCGCGTAAGGTGCGTGTAGATGCGCTGCGCCTCGCGCGCCGTGAAGCCGCGCTTCATGTAAGCGGACTTGTACTTGCCGCGCTGGTTGGCACCCGAGCCGTTCAGGTATTGCGTGGCGGTCAGCCAGTCGTACTGCACGATGGTGTGCGGCTTCGAGCAGAGCAGTTGCCCCATGCCCGGCTTGTGCGCGGGACCATAGCCGGGCGGATGGCCCTTCACGGGCGTGGGTGCGCAGGCCTGGAAGCGATCGAGAAAATCGTTGAGCACGGAAAGATCGCGGCACGTGCCATCGGGGTTGCAGAATTGCGTAAGCAGCACGATCTGCCCGGCCGATTTGTGCGTGAGCTTGAGCAGGGAGAACATGCCCCAGGTATCCGGGTCCTTGCCGCGCGTCTCCCAGTATTCGCCGTAGATGCGCAGCAATTCGGCAAAGCGCTGCGGCGTCATGCTGGCCCAGTCGAAGGCCACCGTGGCCAGCGCCACCTCCTGCGGCGCCTCGGGCAGCTTGGCGAACGTGTAGCCGGTGATGACACCGAAGGTACCGCCGCCCGCGCCACGGCATGCACGAAAGAGCTCCGGATCGCGCGTGGCATCAACGATGCGGGCGGCCGCCTTGCCATCCTTGTCCACGGTGACGATGTCCACGGCGGACAACCAATCCACCGTCAGCCCCTGCAGCCGCGACAACAGCCCGTAACCGCCTCCGCAGATGTGCCCGCCCGCGCCCACCGAATAGCACGAGCCGCCGGGCAGCGTCACGTTGTGGCACTTGTAGAGCTCGAGGTAGCCGTTCCAGTTCTGCGTGCCGGCGGGAATGTGCACCGAGCCGTCGGCACGTACATCGGGCGAGTCGAGCAGACTCAGGTCGACGATCGTGCCGTCGGGGTTGTTGGAGACGAAGTCTTCATAGCAATGTCCGCCGCTGCGCACCGTCGGGCGCTGGCCCGCGTTGACGATGCGCTGAATGGCGGGGGCAACGTCATCGGGCTTTTCAACGAGGGCGATCCGGCCAGCGGCCTGGGCGTCCGTGGCGGGCCAGCGCAGGTTGAAGCCATGCTTGAGCGTGTTGTAGCGAGGGTCCTGGCGGGTCACATCCAGTGTCATCGACGACTCCCGGTGAGGGCGTTTGCGCAAGCGTTGCGCAAACGGAGTTGGATTCGGACGCGATACGTCCGGCGGTTCCAACTTAGTCGTTCGTGCGTCCGGGTTCCATCAGACATTGCCGGCACAACGTGTGCGCTGGGTCGGCCAAGGCCACCTCAGCGCACCAGATGGGCAAACCAAGTGAGCACCCGTGATGCCGTCGTCGCCCACAGCGGGCGCACCAGCCAGCACGCCGCCGCCCATGCCAGGATCACCACGATCAGGTCGCAGCGCCCGCTCTTCCAGAGGTTCAGGGAATGGCGCCCCCAGATCCAGGGCACGCCCAGCGGGTTCGGCCAATCGGCCAGCAAGTGCATCAGTCCGCCGCAGGCAAAGCCGAACAGCAGCGGCGCCCACAGGTGATCATGGCTCAGCGCTTGGTAAGACAGCACCAGCGCTGCGACCCAGCCGATGCCCCAGTGCGTGACGGTACGGTGCGTGATCCAGAGCCGGCGGGCGCGGCTCCACCAAGCGACCTCCATCCAGTCAGGCGCCGTGCTGCCGGCAACCGCAGCGCAAAACGCGAGAATGGAAGCGAGGTGTTCGAGGGAGGTGTGGGAAGCCTGCGCGACGAAGCTGGCGGCGATCAAACCTGCCGCCCAGCCCGTCGCATGATGTGCTGCGTTGGATGCCATCAACGTGATGCGGAAAACGAAGGGCCGCATCTTCGCAATGGCGGCTTGCGGGAACAAGCCAAAAATTGCGACAAATTGCTAGCCGATCTGCAGCAGCAAACCCTTGAGGTATTCGCCTTCCGGAAAGCTCGTCAGCAACGGATGGTCCACGCCCCCAGCCAAACGACGTTGAATACGCGCCGTCACCTTGGCATCGGCCGCCGCACCCGCAACGATCTTCTGGAACAGATCCGCATCGATCGCGCCCGAGCACGAGTACGTGAACAGCAGACCGCCCGGTCGCAGCAGTTGCATGCCGACCAGGTTGATCTCCTTGTACGCGCGCGCTGCACGGTCCACCTGCTGGGCCGACGCCGCAAACTTGGGCGGGTCCAGCACGATCAGGTCGAACTGGCGGCCTTCCGCGCGGAAGTTGCGCAACGACTTGAAGACATCCGCATCGAGCCACTCGGCGCGCGCCGGATCGAAGCCGTTGAGGGCAACATTGCGCTCAGCCACCGCCAGTGCCTCGCCCGACGAGTCGATCGACACGACAGACTTCGCGCCACCCTTGAGCGCTGCCAGCGAGAATCCACCGGTATAGCAGAAGCAGTTGAGCACGTCGCGGTCTTTCGCCAGCGCGCCGACGAGCGCACGGTTGTCGCGCTGATCGACGTAGAAGCCGGTCTTGTGGCCCTCGCGCACATCCACGTAGTAGCGCACGCCGTGCTCGGTGGCGGAGAGGTCTTCTGGCGGTTCGGCGCCGGCCAGCACGCCGGTCATCTGCTCCAAGCCTTCGCGCTCTCGCACGCTCACGTCGGAGCGCTCGTACACGTTCGGGCAGCCGGTCTCCTTGATGAGCGCAGCGACGATGGCGTCCTTCCAGTGCTCCACGCCGGCGGCGCTGAACTGGCAGACGAGTTGGCCCCCATTGCCATCCTTGCCCGTGCCGTACTGGTCGACGATCAGGCCGGGCAGGCCGTCGGCCTCGCCCATGATGAGGCGCACGGCATCGGTGTCATGCACCCAGGCGCGGCGGTACGCCACGGCGGTAGCAATGCGGCGCTTGAAGAAAGCGTGGTCAATCGGCTCGGCCTCGTCAAAGCTCCACACGCGGGCGCGAATCTGCGAGACGGGGCTGAACGCGGCGCGCGCCAGGAACTGGCCGTTGGCGGCACGCACGACCACCGTTGCGCCAGAGGCCGGCGGGCGGCCTTCCATGCGGTCAATGGCGTTGGCGAAAATCCACGGGTGCCGGCGCAGCAGCGAGCGCTCCTTGCCGGGCTTGAGAATCAGGGTTTGCATACGACTGGGAAATGAGTGCGCCCCTGTACAGGGACAGCGGAATCAGGGCGGCGCGTTACTTCTTCTTCGCGCGGGGATGCGCCTGATCGTAGATCTTGGCCAGGTGCTGAAAATCGAGCGAAGTATAAACCTGCGTGCTGGCGATGCTGGCGTGCCCGAGCAGTTCCTGCACGGCGCGCAAGTCACCGGACGATTGCAGCATATGCGTGGCAAACGAGTGCCGCAGCACGTGCGGGTGCACATCCGCCGGGACACCAGCCTCGATGGCGTTGCGCTTCATGCGCAGTTGAATCTGCCGCTGTGCAAGGCGCTTGCCGCGCGGCGACAGGAACAGCGCGTACGCATCCTCCGGCGCCGTATCAAGCTGCGCAGGCCTGGCCAGTTGCTCGCGCACCGCCAGCCACGCGGACAGCGCTTCGGCAGCCTTGGAGCCGACCGGCACGGTGCGGCGCTTGCTACCCTTGCCAAGCACCATCACCTCGCGTGCGTCGAGGTCCAACCAACTGGCGGACTCATACTCGCCGGCCTTCACGTGGCGCAAGTCGAGGCTGACCAGTTCCGAGAGGCGCAGCCCGCACGAATAGAACAGCTCGTTGACGGCGCGATCGCGGATCGTCTCTGCGTCGTCGCCAGGCAGTTGCTCCATCAGCGCGACGGCTTGTTCGACGGACAGGGCTTTCGGCAACCGCTTCGGGCTCTTGGGTGCACGCACGCCGTCGACCGGGTTGGCCGTCACCGCCGCATCACGCAGCGCCATCCACTTGTACCAGCCACGCCACGCCGACAACGCCCGCGCAATGCTGCGGCCCGACAGACCGCTACCGTGCAGTTGCGCCATCATGCGGCGGATGTGGTGCGTCTGGAGTTGCGTGAGATCGATACCGGCTGCGAGCTGCGTGCCCAATCGCTGCAGTACGGCCAACTCATGGCCGTAGCTTGCCAGCGTATGCGGCGAGAGTTGCCGCTCGAACTTCAGCGCATCGAGGTAGGCCGCAATCTGCGGATGCGGCGGCGCGGGTGCGTCGCGCGCATCGTCGTCACTCGCGTGGTGAGCAGATTGCGGCATGCGGAGCGCGCGCTCAGTCGCGCAGGCGGTTGAGCGTGGCAGCGGCCAGTTCGCCAATCTGCGCGAGGTAGGTCGTGCCCATGCCGTCGTGGAAGCGACGCGCATCGGGGGAACCCAGCACCAGCAGGCCGAAGGCGGGCGCTGCCGCCTGATCGGCATCGCCACGTACAGGCACGCGCAGCGTAACGATGGCGACCGACTCGATCGTCTCAGCGGTCTCCAGCCAGCCGGCGGCTTCGAAGCCGGCATTGGCGCCACAGTACGGCGCGCGCAAGCCAGCCGCGAACAGGCGCACTTCCTCGCTCACGCCTTGCGCGACTTCCAGATGCGCGAACTCTTCGCCCACCTGCCAGACGCGCAGTGCCACGGCCGGCACTTCGAAAATCTCGCGCAGACCATCCTGCACCGCGTACGGCAGCGCATGCGTGTCGGCCTCGCCCAGCAGGCGCGCCGTCCACGCGTGCACGCGTTGCTGCGTGCGATCGTTCTCGTTGCCGTGGCGCATCAGGTCCGACAGCTTGAGTTCGAGGTGCTTGTTCTTGTCGCGCAAGATTTCCATCTGGCGCTCCTGCAGCGACACGGCACGGTGGCTGTGCGGGCTCGTCAGTTGAATGGCGGCCAGCAATTCCGCGTGCTCTTCAAAGAAGGCCGGGTGCGCTTGCAGATAGTTGGCGACGTCTTGTGCGTTCATCGTGGAGGTGCTCATCAGGCTGCGCCCAGTTTCTTCTTCAGCAGATCGTTCACTTGTGCGGGGTTGGCCTTGCCGCGCGTAGCCTTCATGGCCTGGCCGACCAGCGCGTTGAACGCCTTCTCCTTGCCCGCGCGGAATTCCTCGACCGACTTGGCGTTGGCCGCCAACACATCGTCGATGATCTTCTCCAGCTCGCCAGAGTCGGACGTCTGCTTGAGGTCCTTTGCCTCGATGATCGCGTCGGCGTCCCCTCCGTGCTCGCCAGCCCACATGGCGGGGAACACGTCCTTCTTCGCGGTGTTGTTGCTGATCGTGCCGTCGGCAATGCGGGCGAGCAGCTTGGCCAGTTGCGCAGGCTTGACCGGTGCGGTGTCGATTTCCAGATCCGCGCGGTTCAGGTTCGAGGCCAGCTCGCCCATGATCCAGTTGGCGGCCGCCTTGGCGTTGGCAGCGCCGGCATCCGCCACGACGGCTTCAAAGTACGCGGCAGTCGCCTTGGTAGCGGTCAGGATGCTGGCGTCGTACTTCGGCAGGCCATAGGCCGATTCAAAGCGCGCAGCCATCGCGGCAGGCAGTTCGGGCAGCGTGGCGCGCACGCGCTCGATCCAGTCGTCGCCGATGACGAGCGGCAGCAGGTCGGGGTCCGGGAAGTAGCGGTAATCCTGCGCGTCTTCCTTGCTGCGCATCGAGCGCGTTTCCTTGCGGTCCGGGTCGTACAGGCGGGTTTCCTGCACCACGGTGCCGCCATCTTCGATCAGTTCGATCTGGCGACGCACTTCGTAGTTGATCGCCTCTTCCAGGAAACGGAACGAGTTCAGGTTCTTGATTTCGCAGCGCGTGCCGAACGGCGCATCCGGGCCCGGGCGCACCGAAACGTTGGCATCGCAGCGGAAGCTGCCTTCCTGCATGTTGCCGTCGCAGATGCCCAGCCACATCACCAGCGCGTGCAGTGCCTTGGCATACGCCACGGCTTCCGCAGCGCTGCGCATGTCGGGCTCGGTCACGATTTCCAAGAGCGGTGTGCCGGCGCGGTTCAGGTCGATACCGGTCATGCCGGCAAAGTCTTCGTGCAGCGATTTGCCGGCGTCTTCTTCCAGGTGGGCACGCGTCAGTTGCACGGTCTTCTCATACCCGGGCTGGCCGTTCTTGCCTTCCACCTGGATGGTCAGCGTGCCGCCCCGCACCACCGGGATCTCGTACTGGCTGATCTGGTAGCCCTTGGGCAGATCGGGGTAGAAGTAATTCTTGCGCGCGAAGATGCTCTTGGGCGCGATCTTGGCGCCGATGGCCAGGCCGAACGTAATGGCGCGCTCAACGGCGCCCTTGTTCAGCACCGGCAGCACGCCCGGCAGCGCCAGATCCACCGGCGCGGCCTGCGTATTGGGCTCAGCACCGAATGCGGTGGAGGCGCCGGAGAAAATCTTCGAGACCGTCGAGAGCTGCGTGTGCGTCTCGAGGCCGATCACCACTTCCCATTGCATGTTGCGTGTGTCCTGTCGATTGTTGTGGTGTGAATGTTGAGGTGTTGCGTGTATTTCTGCTCGGTGCGATCAGGGGTGCGGCGCGTCAAGCCAGGCCGCAAGCTTCGCGAAGGCGGCCTCGCGTGCCGCCGGATCGCCACCCACGGTGACTGTTCCGTGACGCCGCCCGTTCGGGATGCCGCTGCGCTCCGTAACCGGTGCCGTGCCATCAAAGCCATGATAGGCCCCGCCAAACGTCTCCAGCTCGAAGCGCGCCTGCGGCTGGCGGGCCAGCACCGCGGTCTGCAAGGACTGGCATCGGTCGGCGGGTGTCCAATCGTCATTGCCGCCGGCCAGCAGCAGCAACGGCGCGTTCAACTGGTACTTCGCACGCTGCAGTGCAGCGGCACAGCCCGGGTAAAACGCCACGGCGCGCTCCACGGCCGGCGTGTCGGCGGGCCAGGCGAGGCTCGCGTCCACGGTTTCCAGCACCGCCTGCGCACCGTTGGACCAGCCCAGCAGCACGATGCGGCGCGCATCCACGCCGGGCTGTGCGGCTACCCAGCGCATCGTCGCCAGAATGTCTGCGCGACGCACGGCACCGTTGATATCGCGTGCCGCAAACCGCTCGGTGCAGATGCCGTGCGGTTTGCCGCGCGGGCCAAAGCTGTCGGGCAGCACCACCGCGTAACCACGCGCGCCCAGCCACTGCGCATAGCCGCGATAGCGCGTACCCAGCGCCTTCGCATCCGTACCGGCCTGCGTGTACAAACCGCTGCAGCCGTGCAGCGCGATCACCACCGGCAAACCGGCCGCCGGCGCCTTGCCCGCAGGCGTGATCCCCGGTTTGACCCAGTACGCGGTCAGCGTCTGCGGCGCGTCTTCAGCGTCCTTCATGACCGCGCGCGGAATCTCCACCGTCTGCACCCCCAGTTCCGCTGCCGACGGGGCGCGCGCGGCCGGCATGTCCGGCAGGGCGCCGTCCGCGTCGGGTGTCGGCTGGGCGAGCGCGTGCAGCGCCAGCAGGGCGCCCGTCAACACGGCCACCACCCGAAGCGATGTGCGCATCACCGGGCGCATTACCGGGCATTGCGGGCGCATTGGCCCGTTTGCGGGTCGAACATCACCGGCCAGGCTTCTTCGTAGATGCCGGGCGTGCAATGCGCTTCGCAGTTGGCGTGGGCCAGCGTCACGCGGCGCGGGTCCTGCCAGACCATCAGCGTGCAACTGCCATTGCGCTCGCGCAGTTCGATGCTCGGGCGGCGTTTGGTCTGCTGGAAGGTCGACAGATCAAACTGGCACGAACCGCGACGGCCAACCCACAACTGCCACTGCAACGCACTGACGTTGTTGTTGTCCACGGTCAGGGTTGCCTGCTCGCGGAAGCCGTCTTCCTCGGTCTGGCTGCAGTAGCCGTTGACGCTGATGGTGCGATCGGCAATCGGCGGCGGCCCAGACGGGCGACCAAAACCGGGAATGCCCGGCAGCGATGGCAACGGAATCGGCACGCAGGCCGCCAGCAGGACGGCGGCAAGCGCCAGCCCGAATGCGTTGCGGTTGCGGGGGTTCATTGCGATCGCCTCCGAGCGGATTGCGTTCATTTTGCCTTCGTGGTGTCGGCGACAGCCTGCATTCACGGACGTGCGCCTCCCCGCTGCGCGGGGCCCCTGCTTACTGTTCATGCGGCCCCCTGCGGTGCAGCGGTGGTCTTGGCGCTTGTGATTGCCGTCAGGCTGCCGGTTGGCGTGCGTGCCAGTCGGTCGCCTGCTGGAACGCATGCGCGATCTGCAGCATGCGTGCCTCTTCAAAATAGTTGCCAATGATCTGCAAGCCAACCGGGAGACCGTTTGCGCCAAAACCGGCGGGCACGCTCATGCCCGGCAGACCGGCCAGGCTGGTCGACAGCGTGAAGATGTCCTCCAGGTACATCTGCACCGGATCGTCGCTCTTCTCACCCAATTTCCACGCAACGGTCGGCGCCACGGGGCCCATGATCACGTCGCATTGGCGATTTGCACCCGCCAGCGCGTTCTGGAAATCCTGCGCGATGATGCGGCGGATCTTCTGCGCCTGCAGGTAGTACGCGTCGTAATAGCCGTGCGACAGCACATAGGCGCCGACCAGGATGCGGCGCTTGACCTCCCAGCCGAAACCTTCGGCGCGGGACTTGCGGTACATGTCGGCCAGATCGCGATACTCGGCCGCACGGTGGCCGTAGCGCACGCCATCAAAGCGCGACAGGTTGGACGAGGCCTCGGCCGGGGCGATCACGTAGTACGTCGGGATCGACAGCTCGGTCTTGGGCAGGCTGATGTCGACCAGCGTGGCACCGAGCTTTTCCAGTTCCGCCAGCGCGGCGCGCACCGTGGCGCGCACGTCGTCGGCCAAGCCTTCGCCAAAGTATTCCTTGGGCAGGCCGATGCGCAGGCCGGCCAGCGGGCGGGCAGCGTCCGCACCTTGCAGCGGCTGGCCGAGCAGGCGGGTGAAGTCTTCCACGTCACCACCGCGGCCCGGTTCCAGGCTGGTCGAATCGCGCGCATCGAATCCGGCCATGGCGGACAGCAGCAGGGCGCAGTCCTCAGCCGTGCGCGCCATCGGGCCGCCCTGGTCCAGCGACGAGGCGAAGGCGATCATGCCGTAGCGCGACACGCGCCCATACGTCGGCTTGATGCCGGTGATGCCCGAGAACGATGCCGGCTGGCGGATCGAGCCGCCGGTGTCTGTGCCGGTTGCCGCCGGCGCCAGATCGGCCGCCACGGCCGCCGCCGAGCCACCCGACGAGCCGCCCGGCACGTAGTCGACGTTCCACGGGTTCTTGACCGCGCCAAAGGCCGAATTTTCGTTGGACGAGCCCATCGCAAACTCATCCATGTTGGTCTTGCCCAGCGTCACCATGCCGGCGGCGCCCAGGCGCTCCACCACGGAGGCATCAAATGGGCTGACGTAGTCGGCCAGCATCTTGGAGCCAGCCGTCGCGCGCCAGCCGCGCGTGACGAACACGTCCTTGTGCGCGATCGGCACGCCGGTCAGCGGCACCGCATTGCCGGCAGCGATGCGTGCGTCGGCGGCCTGTGCCTGCGCGAGCGTGGCCTCGGCATCAACATGGGTGAAGGCGTTGAGGTGTGCCCCGGCGTCAATGCGCGCGAGGTAATGGCGCGCCAGTTCCACCGCCGAAACCTCCTTGGCGGCGAGTTGGGCAGACAGGGCTTTGATCGTGGATGCGGTCATCGAATACGTTCGGATGGGCTGCCGGCTGCGGCCGGCGACAGCAAAAAGGGGAGGCTCAAGTCGCGCGTTTGGGCGCCGATTACTCGATCACTTTTGGCACGAGGTACAAACCAGCCTCGGTGGCCGGGGCGCACTGCTGGTAGTCAGCGCGGCGGTCGGCCTCGGTGACGGCATCTTCGCGCAGGCGCTGTGCCGGCGCCTGGATCAGCTCGATCGGGTGGGCCATCGGCTCGATGCCGGTGGTATCCACGGCCTGCATCTGCTCGACCAGGGTGAAGAACTGGTTGAGTTGGGTCAGGGTCTGCGCCGCCTCGCCATCGGAGACTTCAATGCGGGCGAGGTTGGCGATGCGTTTGACGTCGGAGAGTTCGAGTGCCATCGGAGTGGATCAGTGAGTGCGGCAATCAGTAAAGGCAGGCGGGCAATGTGCGCAAGTGGCAGCCAAGCGACGGCTACTGCGCGCCAGGCTCGCTCAGGTTACGCCCGAGTTGTGCCGATTTGCCGCAAAATTGGAGGCAAACGCCCGCCGAATACCCGCAGAATGCCCGAATTATAAGGTATGATTGCCGACTAAATTTCTAAGTCAGCAGGCGACTTCGTGCAGCCACGGACCCTCTGATTAAGTGGCCGGGAACCTCCCGGCGACGCCGCCGTCAGCATCTGGCGACACTTAATCAAAGGTTCCTTGGGGCCGCCCCCTCCGGGCGGCTCACCCTCGGCAGGATGGCCAGTGCCACGGCACCCCACCGCCGACCACCACGGAGCCCGCGACATTCCCGGGAGCGCAGTAGCAGGATCGGACCGTATGGTAGCCATGCGACGTCCGCGTATCGGTGTAGCCATTGGCCGAGATTCTGCTGCTGAGCCGCCCATGACTCGAAAACAGGATTCATTCGATGTTCGGCTTTTTGCGCAGCTATTTCTCCAACGATCTCGCGATCGACCTCGGCACCGCCAACACCCTGATCTACGTCCGCGACAAGGGCATCGTCCTCGACGAGCCGTCGGTGGTGGCCATTCGCCAGGAAGGCGGCCCGAACGCCAAGAAGACCATCCAGGCAGTCGGCAAGGAAGCCAAGCAGATGCTGGGCAAGGTGCCGGGCAATATTGAAGCGATCCGCCCGATGAAAGACGGTGTGATCGCCGACTTCACCGTCACCGAGCAGATGCTCAAGCAGTTCATCAAGATGGTGCACGACACCAAGCTGCTGCGTCCGAGCCCGCGCATCATCATCTGCGTGCCGTGCGGCTCGACCCAAGTCGAGCGCCGTGCCATCCGTGAATCGGCGCTGGGCGCCGGTGCTTCCCAGGTCTATCTGATTGAAGAGCCGATGGCCGCTGCGATTGGCGCCGGCCTGCCGGTGTCGGAGCCGTCGGGCTCGATGGTGGTGGACATTGGCGGCGGCACCACCGAGGTGGGCATCATCTCGCTGGGCGGCATGGTCTACAAGGGTTCGGTGCGCGTGGGCGGCGACAAGTTCGACGAGGCCATCGTCAACTACATCCGCCGCAACTACGGCATGCTGATCGGCGAGCAGACCGCCGAAGCCATCAAGAAGGAAATCGGCTCGGCCTTCCCGGGTTCGGAAGTGCGTGAGATGGAAGTGAAGGGCCGCAACCTGTCGGAAGGCATTCCGCGCGCCTTCACGGTGTCGTCCAACGAAATCCTGGAAGCGCTGACGGACCCGCTGAACCAGATCGTGTCGTCGGTGAAGATCGCGCTGGAACAAACCCCGCCGGAACTGGGTGCCGACATTGCCGAGCGCGGCATGATGCTCACGGGCGGCGGCGCGCTGCTGCGCGACCTGGACCGCCTGCTGGCCGAAGAAACCGGCCTGCCGGTGCTGGTGGCCGAAGATCCGCTGACCTGCGTGGTGCGGGGCTCGGGCATGGCGCTGGAGCGCATGGACAAGCTCGGCAGCATCTTCTCGTACGAATAACGGGATCATGCACCGCTCGCATCCGGCGCATTTCGCCATGCCTGTCTTCCTGGCCGCACCAGCGGCCGTGGCGGGCCGCTGAGATGCGTCCCGCGCCGGTGCGCCGTGCTCCGCCCACCCCGGGCCCAGGCACCGCACCGACGCCACACCTAATCCGTTACCGGCAGGCCGCTGACGTTATTCGTTACGCGCCTGCCGTGTGCATCTGAAGCGTCCGGGTCATGGACTACTCCCCGCCGCCCCTCTTCAAGCAGGGCCCGTCCGCCACCGCGCGGCTGGTTGCTTTGCTCGCGCTCGCGCTTGCGCTGCTGGTGATCGATGCCCGCATGTCGGTGCTGGGCGTGGTCCGGCAGGTTGTGTCGGTCGTGCTGTACCCCGTCGAGCGCCTGGTGCTGATTCCGCGCGATACGGTGCGTGCCGCGCTGGATTACACGCAGTCGTCCACCAAGCTCGCCGCCGATAACCGCAACCTGCGCGAATCGGCCGTCGCCCAGGCCCAGCAATCGCTGCGTGCCTCACAGCTCGAAGCCGAGAACCGCAACCTGCGCACGCTGCTCAACCTGAAACAGCACGCCGCCATCCCCACCATTGGGGCGGAAGTTCTCTACGAAGCGCGTGATCCGTACACCCAGCGTATCGTCATTGACCGTGGCTCCAAGGACGGCGTGCGCGCCGGCTACCCGGTCATTGATGATCGCGGCGTGGTCGGCCAGGTGACGCGCGTGTCGCTGTTCGAATCGCAGGTGACGCTGCTGACCGACAAGGATCAGGCGATCCCCGTGGAAGTCGTGCGTAACGGCCTGCGCAGCGTGGCGTTTGGCGGTGCCCGCCCGGGTGCGCTGGACTTGCGCTTCATGGCTGCCTCGGCCGATCTGCAGCAGGGCGACCTGCTGGTGACCTCGGGGCTGGACGGCGTGTATCCGGCGGGCCTGCCGGTGGCGCGCATCGCACAGATCGAGCGCAAGGCCGACACCGCGTTCTCGCGCGTGATCTGCGAGCCGGTGGCTGGCATCCGCAGCAACCGGCACCTGTTGATCGTGAAGTACGAGTCGGGCTTCCCGCCGCCGATCGATGTGGCGCCCGCACCGGCCGCCAAGGGCAAGAACGCTGCCCGCGACGCCCGCGAAGAGAAGGACCGCGCCGCGCGCGCTGCCGCCGAGGCCAACGTGCCTGCTCCTGCTCCCGCTGCCGAAGACAACACCCCGCCGCCGCGCCCGACCGACGCTGACGGCAATCCGCTGGACACTGCTGATCCAGCGGCCAAACGCTAAGCGAGGCATCCACATGAACTCGCCCCAATACCTGCTGCGCCCGGTCAACCCCGGTTTCATCGCCTTCAGCTTCGTGCTGGCATTCCTGTTCAACCTGATGCCGTGGGGCCACATGCAGTGGATTCCCGATCTGGTGGCGCTGGTGCTGGTGTTCTGGAACATCCACCAGCCCCGCCGCGTGGGCATGGTGGTGGCCTTCCTGCTGGGCCTCTTGATGGACGTGCACGAAGCGCGCCTGCTGGGCGAGCATGCGATGGCCTACACGATGCTGTCGTACTTTGCGATCACCATCCATCGGCGCGTGCTGTGGTTCTCGGTGCTGTCGCAGGCGCTGCATGTGCTGCCGCTGCTGGTGCTGGCGCACGCCGTGCCGATCGTCATCCGCCTGCTGATGGGCGCACACCTGCCGGACTGGCAGGTCATTCTGCCGCCACTGATCGAAGCGGCGCTGTGGCCGTTCGCCAATGCCATCCTGCTGGCGCCGCAGCGCCGGCCGGAGAGCGTCGACGAGACGCGGCCAATCTAAGGCGTCCAATCTGATGTACCTAGCTGCTAGTCCGGCATGACCGAAATCCGCAACGTCGAACAGGAGCTGTCGCGCTTCCGCCTGCGGCTGGCGGCGGCTGCGCTGTTCGTGGTGATCTGCTTCGGGCTGCTGCTGGCGCGCTTCTTCTGGCTGCAAGAGGTCAAGCACGAGCAGTACTCGGCCAAGGCGGAAGACAACCGCATCTCGGTCGCGCCCATCGAGCCCAACCGCGGCATCATCATGGACCGCAACGGTGTGGTGCTGGCGCGCAACTACTCGGCGTACACGCTGGAGATCACGCCGTCCAAGCTGCAGGACACGCTGGACAACACCATCGACCAGCTCGCCCAGGTCATCGACATCCAGCCGCGCGACCGCCGCCGCTTCAAGCGCCTGATGGAAGACGCGCGCAGCTTCGAAAGCCTGCCGATCCGCAGCCAGCTCACTGATCAGGAAGTCGCGCGCTTCTCTGCGCAGCGCTTCCGCTTTCCGGGTGTGGATGTGCATGCGCGCTTGTTCCGTCAGTACCCGCTGGGCGAGTCGGCGTCACACGTGATCGGCTACATCGGGCGGATCTCCGAGCGTGACCTGGACCGCATCGACAACATGAGCGATGCCAACAGTCAGCCCGGCGTGGCGTACGACCCGCGCAAGGACTCCAACAACTACAGCGGCACCGAATACATCGGCAAGGTCGGCATCGAGCAAAGCTACGAGACCGAGCTGCACGGCCTGACCGGCTACGAAGAGGTGGAAGTAAGCGCGGGCGGGCGGCCGATCCGGACGCTGTCGACCTCGCAGGCGACGCCGGGCAACAACCTGATCCTGTCGCTCGACATCAACCTGCAGCGCCTGGCCGAGCAACTCTTCGGCAACCGCCGTGGCGCGCTGGTGGCGATCGAGCCGGAGACGGGCGACATCCTCGCGTTCGTGTCCAAGCCGACGTTCGACCCGAACATGTTCGTCGAAGGCATCGACAGCACTTCCTGGAACGAGCTGAACAACTCGCCCGACAAGCCGCTGCTGAACCGTCCGCTGCGCGGCACGTATCCGCCGGGCTCGACCTACAAGCCGTTCATGGCGCTGGGCGCGCTGGAGCTGGGCAAGCGCACGCCGCAGTGGGGCATGGCCGATCCGGGCTCGTTCACGCTGGGCAACCACACCTTCCGCGACGACGTGCCGGGCGGGCACGGCTGGGTCGACATGTACCGCTCGATCGTGGCGTCGTGCGACACGTACTACTACCGGCTCGCCAACGACATGGGCGTGAATGCCATCCACGACTTCATGAAGCCGTTCGGCTTCGGGCAGGTCACGGGCATCGACATCGAGGGCGAGCGCACCGGCATCCTGCCGTCCACCGAGTGGAAGCGCAAAGCCTACAAGCGCCCCGAGCAGCAGAAGTGGTATGACGGTGAAACCATCTCGCTGGGCATCGGCCAGGGCTACAACAACTTCACCATCCTGCAGTTGGCGCACGCGGTGTCGACGCTGGCCAACAACGGCGTGGTGATGAAGCCTCACCTGGTGAAGGCCGTCGAAGATTCGCTGTCCAAATCGCGCACGCTGACCGTGCCGACCGAGAGCTACCGGATTCCGCTCAAGCAGGCCAACATCGACGTGATCAAGCGCGCGATGGTGGGCGTGAACCAGGCAGGTACCGCGGCCAAGGCGTTCATCGGTGCGCAGTATGTGTCGGCCGGCAAGACGGGGACAGCGCAGGTGTACTCGCTGGGCAAGAACGAAAAGTACAGCCACCACGCGCTGCCCGAGAACAAGCGCGACCACGCGCTGTTCGAGGCGTTTGCCCCGGCCGACCATCCGAAGATCGCGCTGGCCCTGATCGTGGAAAACGCCGGCTTTGGCGCAGCATCGGCCGCGCCGATCGCACGCGCCGTCATGGACTATTACCTGACGGGCAAGTGGCCGACCGAACTGCTCGCCAGCGCGCCGAAGCCTCAACCGCAACCGCCGGTGGACACGCCGAGCGTGTTCTCGACCGGTAAGACGGCCACCATCGCCAGCGCCACGGCCACGCCGCAGGCAGCCGCGGAGGCTGTCGCGCAAGCGGCTTCGGGGGTCGCCGCCGCTTCGGCCGTGGCGGCGCCCACCGCCAGTGGAGTGGCTGCGGCTTCGTCGGTGGCCGCCGGCGCCACGCATACCACGCCGCCGATGTCGCCTGACTTGCTGGCCCCCGCCCTGCGCGAGGCCGGCACCAGCGCCGAAGCCATCGCCCCGGCCACGCTGGACGCCCAGGTGCTGCAGGCACTGTCGCATGCGCAGCCCGCGCCTGAACTGCCACCGCGCGGACGCGGCAATGCCGCCGCCCCAGCCTCGGCGCCGGCCACGAGCCCCAAGGGCGGGAAAGAGGTGAAGCCTGGCAACAAGCCGGCACCGAAGCCGACGCCCAAACCCGCGCAGGCCGCGCCCTGACATTCGCGCTTGAGGATCACGCCATGGACAAACTGGACAAGCGCCGCATATTCAACGTCATCAAGTCGCTCTTCACCGGCTTTGACGTGCCGTTGGCACTGATCGTGTTTCTGCTGCTGGGCACGGGATTAGTCGCACTGTATTCGGCCGCCATCGACATGCCGGGCCGGGTGGAAGACCAGGTCCGCAACATCCTGCTGTCGTTCGTGCTGATGTGGATCATCGCCAACCTGCCGCAGCAGACGTTGATGCGCTTTGCGGTGCCGCTGTATACCGTTGGCGTGGCGCTATTGATTGGCGTGGCGGCATTCGGGTTGATCCGCAAGGGTGCGCGGCGGTGGCTGAACATCGGCGTGGTGGTGCAGCCTTCCGAGATCATGAAGATCGCCATGCCGCTCATGCTGGCGTGGTACTTCCAGAAGCGCGAGGGCGTGGTCCACTGGTACGACTACCTGGCCGCGGCCGTACTGCTGCTGATTCCGGTGGGCCTGATCGCCAAGCAGCCGGACCTGGGCACGGCGCTGCTGGTGCTGGCGGCCGGCATCTACGTGATCTACTTTGCCGGACTGTCGTGGCGGCTGATCGTGCCGGTGCTGGTGATTGCAGTGACGGCGATCACACTGGTGGTGTCGTTCGAGTCGCGCATCTGCGCGCCGGGCGTGAACTGGCCGATCCTGCACGACTACCAGCAGCACCGCGTGTGCACGCTGCTGGACCCGACCACCGATCCGCTGGGCAAGGGCTTCCACACCATCCAGTCGATCATCGCCATCGGCTCGGGCGGGGTGAGCGGCAAGGGGTGGCTCAAGGGCACGCAAACCCACCTGGAGTTCATTCCCGAGAAGCACACCGACTTCATCTTCGCGGTCTATTCGGAAGAGTTCGGGCTGGTGGGCAACGGCTTCCTGCTGTTCCTGTACCTGCTGCTGATCATTCGCGGGCTGTTTATCGCGGCGAATGCGGGCACACTGTTCGGGCGATTGCTGGCGGGGTCGATCACGCTGATCTTCTTCACCTACGCCTTCGTCAACATGGGCATGGTGAGCGGTATCCTGCCCGTGGTGGGCGTGCCGCTGCCGCTCATCAGTTATGGAGGGACCGCACTCGTCACACTGGGCATGGGTATCGGTATCCTGATGAGCATCGCCCGACAGAAGCGCTTCGTGCAGACCTAGCAAAAACGGCCGCCAGAATAGGCGGCCGTTGTGCTTTCTGGCCAGCGACTCAGGCGGCGAGCGCCTCTTCGCGCAGCAAGCGCCGCAGTACCTTGCCGGTGGATGTGGCGGGCAGCGCCTCATGGAACTTCACGCGGCGCGGCACCTTGTACGGCGCCATGTTGTCGCGCGACCAGGCAATCAGCTCCGCCTCGGTGAGCGTGACCCCATGCATCGGCACCACATGCGCGCAAACAACCTCGCCTTTGTCCGGATCGGGGATGGGGGTGACGGCCACCTGGCGGATGCCCGGGTGGCGCGAAAGCAGTGACTCCACCTCCTCCGGGAACACGCTGTAGCCGGACACCTTGATCATCTCCTTGATACGGCCCTGCCACTGCAGATAGCCGTCAGGCGAGAGCTGACCGATGTCCCCGGTGCGCAGAAAGCCGTTGTGCATCACGGCGCGCGTGGCCTCGTCGCGCTGCCAGTAGCCGCGGAACACCCCGGGGCTGCGGATGGTGATCTCGCCGGCCTGGCCGGGCGGCAACTCGGCGCCGGTGTGCGGATCGACGATGCGCACCTCGGTCTGCGGGACGATCTTGCCGTGCCAGCCCCAGCGTGGCGCGTCGGGCGGCGTGATGGCATCGCAGGTGTGGGTTTCCGACAAGCCGTAGGCGGCCTCGTAGATGCTGCACTGTCGGCCGGCAAAGGCACGCCACTGCTCGGCAATCGCCTCGGTCAGCGTCACGCCAAAGCTCGTGCACGGATTGGCCACCAGCGATTCCATGCGGTAATGCCCAGCATCCGGATGCGCCATCACCGCCAGGTTCATCGGCGTCATGCTGTACCAGCGCGTGACGCGGTAACGGTCAACGGCCTGCAGCACGGCCAGCGGGTCGAAGCGGTAGAGCAGGATGGTGGTCGCGCCGGAATACAGCATCACATTCATGCCCATCAGCATGCCGGCGATGTGCGACAGCGGCGCCACCGCCAGCAGCACGTCGGATGCGTGGATGCCGCTCACCTGCGCCGTCACAGCGGTCTTGTACAGCGCATTGCGGTGCGTGAGCATTGCGCCCTTCGGGCGGCCGGTGGTGCCCGAGGTGTAGATCATCAGCGCCACCTCATCCAGATCGACCTGGATGGCGGTCACGGCGTTGCGTTCGGCCACATCCACTGGCTCGGCCAGCAGCTGCATCAGGTCGAGCTGAGATGCGCCGGGCTTGTTCTTGATCGGCGGCGCGGACGAGGCATCGGCCGCGATCAGTTCGGGCGGCACCGCCAGCGCCTTGCGGCACGCGGGCTGCGAGGGCTGCAGATCGGCATAGCGCGTGGTGATGACAGTGGACACCGAGGTGCCCGGCCGCGCGGCCTCGACAATCGGCATCAGGTCCGCCGCAGCCACCAGGATCTTTGCACCGGAATCGGCCAGTTGGTCGCGCAACTCATGCTGACGCGACAGCGGGCCACACGGCACGACGATGCCGCCCAGCTTGGCCGTGGCCAGATGCGCCAGGATGGCCTGCGGACAGTTCTGCAGGAACAGCGCCACGCGGTCGCCGCGCGCCACGCCCAGCCGTTGCAACTGCACCGCCAGCCGTGTCGAGAGCTGATCCAGCTCGCGCCAGCAGATTGTGCGGCCATACCAGAGCAGGGCAATGCGCTCCGGCGTCTGTTGTGCATGGTGGGTGCAATACCGGTGCAGCGGCATCTCGCCTGCCAGATAGTCGACCGGTTCGCGGTTCTGGATCGTCATGTGGTGTCTCCTCGACCGTCGGCATCGCTAGGCAATGCCTTGGCCGTGATGGCTGCCCTCGTACCGGGGCGCTCATGCGGGGCAGGTTTCTTGGCATCCATCGTTCGAGTATGACGAGCCCGCCCTGCGGTTGCCGTATCGATTTGCGCAAGACGGTGTTCCACCCGCAACTGCAGCGAATGTGATCTCACGCAAGACAGATTCCAAAAAAAATCTACCATTCGGTATAGAGTCTCGACGCAAATCCGCCGCAACGTCAATCAGGGAGAAGGCGGATACTCAGCCTCGGCAGCAATGCCCGCAAAGTGTAAATGGCACGCCCGCCTCAGGATGAGCGTGTACTTACATTCAATGATTCGACCTGAGCAGTAAATTGCGCAGACAACATCAAAAATTTGCCGCCAAGACAGATTTGTTCTATTTTTGACAACAAATCATGTGAGAGGCTGGAATGGATCGTTTGCAGTCGATGCGGGTGTTTTCCAAGGTGGTGGAGCTTGGCAGCTTCGCCCGGGCGGCCCAGCATCTGTCGATGAGCAATGCTGTGGTCACGCGCTACGTGGCCGATCTGGAGGCGCACCTTGGCACGCGCCTGCTCAATCGCACCACGCGCAGCCTGTCGCTGACGGACGTGGGCGAAACCTACCTGCAGCGCTGTCAGCAGATCCTGCTCGACATCGACGAGGCGGAATCGCTCGCCACCTCGCGCAGCCAGGCGCTGGTGGGCGGCCTACGCATCGTCGCACCGGTGATGTTCGGGCTACACGTTTTACCGATACTGCTGGCGCGCTTCCAGCAGCTCTACCCCGAGGTGACCTTTGACGTGGCGCTGTCCGATCGCCCGATCGACATCGTTGAAGACGGCCGCGACGTCGGCATCATGGTGTCGGAGCTAGGCCTGGGCTCGCACCTGGTAGCACGTCGCATGATCTCCGCCGAGATGGTGATGGCGGCCACGCCCGCCTACCTGCGCCAGCACTCCACGCCGCAGCGCGCGGAAGACATTGCCGAGCACCGCGTGATCGCCATGTGGCACCCGCAACTGCGTCACGAGTGGGAGATGAGCACGCCCGACGGCCAGTCGATTTCGGTGCCGGTGCAGCCGTCGCTGGTGACGAGCAATGCCGAGCTGATGCACCGCGCCGTACTGGCCGACATGGGCATCGCGATTCTGTCGTCGTACATGGCCCGGCCGGATCTGGAGTCGGGCAAGCTGGTGCGCGTGCTGCCGCAGTACAAGCTGCCGGCCCGGTCGTTGTCGCTGGTGTACCCGAGCCGCAAATTCCTGCCGACCAAGGTACGCACCTTCATCGACTACATGCTGGCCCAGGCGATGGAGGTCAAGCACAGCGAAGCGCGCGCTGGCCGAGGTTTGAGCGAAGCCGCCTGATCGGCAAACTGCGCGCAAACCGCATCGCCAATACAAAACGGGAGGACAGTGTCCTCCCGTTTGCTTTGGTGCCGATGAAACCGTGATCAGGTTTCGCTGGTGCTTTCCTCGTCGGTCTCGGCTTCGGCGGCTTTCTTGCGTGCCGGGGCTTTTTTGGCAGCAGTCTTCGCAGCCGTCTTCGTTGCGGTCTTGGCCGGAGCTTTCTTGGCAGCAGGCGTCTTGGCCGCGGCCGTTGTCTTCTTCGCAGCAGTCTTGGCGCCGGGCTTGCCCTTGCCTTCGCCGCGCGGCTCGAACTCGAAGCCGATCTTGCCGTCCGGCTGCTTGACGAGGAACGCCTTGAAGTTGCGGCCCGTGCGTGCCGACTTGAAGCCGGTCAGCAGATCCGTTTTGCCTTCGGTCAGCAGCTTGGCCAGTTGCTCGCGGCTGATCTCCTGCTGCAGGATGATCTTGCCGGTGGTGAAGTCGCAGGTCTTGGGCTGCGCCACGGCGTTCTCGCACACGTACTTCAGGCCGTGTTCGTAGACGCTGCCATTGCACTTCGGGCAGTGGCCGACGCTCTCCTGGCCGGAGAAGTCGACCGGCTCGCCGTCGTCCTCATCGTTCTGGCCGAAGTCGAATTCCATCTTCCAGTGGCCGTCTTCCTGCGCCAGCTTGAGGATGGCCGCAAACGGCCGGCCCATCTTGCTGCGGAAGCCTTGCAGCGGGCCGATGGTCTTGTTGATCAGCAGCTCTTCCACCTCGTCCAGCTCAAACTGGCGGCCACCCGGGATCTTGCTGATCGAGAAGTCGCAGTGGCTGCAGGCGAAGCGGCGGTAGTTTTCTTTGACCACGTGGCCGCATTGCGGGCACGGCGTGGAGAGCGTCGCGTAGTCGCCGGGGATGGTGTCGCTGTCGTATTCCTTGGCGCGCTTGACGATCTGCTGCGTCATCTGCGCGATCTCGCGCATGAACTCGTCACGCTCGAGCTGGCCGCGTTCGATCAGCGAGAGCTTGTGCTCCCAGCCGCCGGTCAGCTCGGCCTGCGTCAATTCTTCCACGCCCAGGCCGCGCAGCAGCGTCATCAGCTGGAAGGCCTTGGCGGTCGGGATCAACTCGCGGCCTTCGCGTACGAGGTACTTCTCACCCAGCAGGCCTTCGATGATGGCCGCACGCGTGGCTGGCGTGCCCAGGCCCTTGCCGGCCATGGCTTCGCGCAGCGCGTCGTCGTCGACCAGCTTGCCGGCGCCTTCCATGGCGGAGAGCAGCGTCGCTTCGTTGTAGCGCGCGGGCGGCTTGGTGGTCAGGCCCACCGGCTCGACCTTGTCGGTCTTGACCTTCTCGTCCTTGGCGACCGGCACGAGGTTGGCATCCTCGCCCTGCGCCTCACGGCCATACACGACCAGCCAGCCCGGGTTCACCAGCACCTTGCCTTCGGTCTTGAAGTGATGCCCGGCCACCTCGGTCACGCGCGTGGTGACCTGGTACTCAGCCGCCGGGAAGAACACCGCCAGGAAGCGGCGCACCACGAGGTCGTACAGCTTCTGCTCCGGCTCCGACAGGTTCTTCGGTGCCTGCAGCGTCGGGATGATGGCGAAGTGATCGCTGATCTTGCTGTTGTCGAAGATCCGCTTGTTCGGCTTGACCCACTGGTTGGCGAGGATCTTCTTCGCGTGCGTCAGATAGTTGGGCGAGCTCTCGCCCAGCATGTCCAGCGTCTGCTTGACCGTGCCCATGTAGTCTTCGGGCAGCGCGCGCGAATCGGTACGCGGATAGGTCAGCACCTTGTGCTTTTCATACAGCGCCTGCGCCAGGCCCAGCGTGTTCTTGGCCGAGAAGCCGAAGCGGCCGTTGGCCTCGCGCTGCAGGCTGGTCAGGTCGAACAGCGCCGGCGACATCTGCGTCGACGGTTTCGATTCTTCGGTAACGGTGCCCGTCTTGTCGCGGCATGCGGCGACGATGCTCTTGGCCTCGGCTTCGCTCCACAGGCGCGAATCGCGTCGCTCGGGATCGAACTCGTCCTTCTTGAACTTGGGGTCGAACCAGCGGCCTTCGTACAGGCCAGCGGCGGCGATGAATTCGGCGCGCACTTCCCAGTAATCGCGCGGCACGAAGCGTTTGATCTTCTCTTCGCGCTCCACCACGATCGACAGCGTGGGCGTCTGCACGCGGCCCACGGTGGTCAGGAAGAAGCCGCCGCCCTTGCTGTTGAAGGCGGTCATGGCACGCGTGCCGTTGATGCCAACCAGCCAGTCGGCCTCGGAGCGGCAGCGCGCGGCATCCGCCAGCGGCATCATGTCTTCGTTGCTGCGCAGCTTGGTGAAGCCATCGCGGATGGACTGCGGCGTCATCGACTGCAGCCACAGACGCTGTACAGGCAGCTTGGTGTTCGCGTGCTGCGCAATCAGGCGGAAGATCAATTCACCTTCGCGCCCCGCGTCGCAAGCGTTGATCAGCGCGGTCACGTCCTTGCGCTTGATCAGGCGCGTGAGCACCTTCAGTCGGGATTCAGACTTGGCGATCGGGCGCAGGTCAAAGTGCGGCGGGATCACCGGCAGATGGTTGAAGCTCCATTTGCCGCGTTTGACTTCGTATTCGTCGGGGGCGGCGATTTCAACCAGGTGGCCAACCGCCGAGGAGAGGACGTAGTCGTCGCTCTCAAAGTACTCGTCGTGCTTGGTGAAGCCACCCAGCGCGCGCGCGATATCAGCGGCGACCGACGGTTTTTCGGCAATGATGAGGGCCTTGGACATGTGAGCGGATCCTGGCGATCGCAAGCAATCAGGTAAACAAGAGGTCGCTTTCTATTAGCGGCCATTCGCGTGGGTTTTGTAGAGTCTTATGGCAACGCGTGCCGACTTCAAGTGCTGCCGGCGCCTATCAAAGCGCACATTCAGGCAGTCTGCCCCGAATTTGGCCGCCAATCATAAGCGCGGTTCCTTTTCAGGTGCAATAGAGTGACGCAGACTTCGCCTTGCATTGTCAAGGCTCGCAATCAGGCCGATTGCAGCAGCCAGCCACGCAAGTCGGGTGCCGCCGTCACGGTTGGTGCGGCGCGCAAATCACGCGAAAGCATGCCTTCCACCACACCGGCATGCGGCAAGACGGGGCCGAAAAACAACACATCACCGGCGTCATCCATGCGTTGAATCAGCAGGGTGGGGAAGTTTTCGACGTCGAAATCGCCCAGGGCGTCGGCATGGTCTTCCACATCCACCCAGACGAAGCAGCATTCCGGATGTCGCGCGGCCAGCTCGGCAAACGTCGTGCGGTAACTGCGGCAGGTGCCACACCACTCGGCGCACAGACACGCAACCAGCAATTGCCCCATCCGCACGCGCGTGTGCAGCATGGTGGCGTCAGTGTCAGGCGAGAGCAGTCGCATAAATAGTGGCAGTGCGCAGCGAACAGGTCGCAGCTATTGTAGGCACGCTTTCAAGGAAGGCGCAGAAAGCGCCCGCCTGGCTGGCGCTCTACGCGGCCATCCAGTTCCAGCGCCAGAAGCTGTGCCGACAGCGCAGCCGCAGCTTGGCCGGTGCGCTCGCACAAGGTATCCAGATCAACGGGATCAAAACCGAGCGCATCGAGCAACGTGGTTTCAGCCGCACTTGGCGCGGCGCGTGCGACCGGCGCCTGCGCAATGACGGCATCTTCAGCCGGCGCTGTACGCGAGGTACGCTTAACCGGCGCGGTGGAGCGCCCCCAGCCCAGCTCATCGAGGATGTCGGCGGCGGTTTCCACCAGCTTGGCCCCTTGCTTGATCAGCAGATGGCAGCCCTTGGCCAACGGTGAATGGATCGATCCCGGAATCGCAAACACATCGCGCCCCTGCTCGGCAGCCAGCCGCGCGGTGATGAGCGAGCCGGACTGCGCCGCCGCCTCCACCACCAGCAGCCCACGCGCGAGACCGGCGATCAGGCGATTGCGGCGCGGAAAGTTCTCCGCCCGCGCGCCCATGCCCAGCGGGTATTCGGAGATGATGACCCCCGCCTCGGCAATGCGGTGCGCCAGCGCCCGGTTGCGCGCTGGGTAAACAATATCGAGGCCCGTACCCACCACGGCGATGGTGCTGCCGGGCCCGCTCAGTGCGCCCTCATGTGCCGCCGCATCGATGCCCAGCGCCAGGCCGGAGACGATCGTCACGCTCGCCGCAGATAGCGCCTGCGCAAACGCCCGCGCATTGTCGATGCCAGCCGCCGTGGCGCTGCGCGCGCCCACCACACCCACCGCCGCCGCACGCAGCAGCGACACATCGCCCTTGGCGTACAGCACGGTCGGCGGGTCCGTCAGCTCCAGCAGGCGGGGCGGATAGCCACGATCGGCCAACGTGAAGACGGCATTACCAGGCTCGTTTGCCCACGCGACGGTGCGTTCGATCAGCGCTGCCAGCGCTGCGTCCGGCGCGGCCAATAGCGCGCGTGCCTGCCGCTCGGGCAACACCCGGGCAAGCGCGGAATACGGTTGAACGAAGATGTCCTGCGGCAGGCCGAAGGCCGCCAGCAACTGACGCGCGGCAACAGGGCCGACACCGGGGGTTTCTGTCAGACGCAGCCACGCGGCCAGCTCTACGGAATCGCGTGTGCAGGAGAGGGAATCTATGGAGTCGGTCGCGGCACCCGCCGCGACCTGTGAGGCATCGGTCAAATCAGGACTGCGGTCAGCGTGATCAGGGTTGCGTCATCGGATTATCGACAGCATCGCCCACTTCAACGGTGTTCGACGAGTCCGTCACCAGCGCGTAGGCCACGTGCGGGAACACGCGGAACACAAAGGCCAAGCCGTAACGTTCTTCCGGCAGTTGCACGGCTTCACCGCCGGCGGTCCGATCCTTGACGACCGTGCCGGCGCGCGACAGCGCCAACACATGGCCTGCCTCAAGCCCCTGCTGGCTGCCGATGTTCAGCACCACCACCTGATCCGAACCGCCAAAGCGCACACCGCCCGTCACCTTGGCAACCACGCCATGCACATTGCCTTCCGGCGCATGCGGTACGTAGCGCACCGGCACGCGCGGCGGCAGCGGCATCAGTTGCGTGCCGACGCCCATTTCTTCCTTGGACGTCAGCGCCTCCATCTTGGTCACGGCCTGCGGGCCGGTGGCCGCGCGCACCACACGCAGGGTGCCGAGGAAGTCGGCCTCATAGCCGAGCACGTTGCCGGTGACCGGGTCCTTGAGCGGCTTGACTGGGCGATAGGCTTGCCACTCAGTGCCGGCTTGGCCTGCTTCCCCACCGGGCAGACCACGAGCGTAGGCGCTCTCGCCCTTACCCAGGTAGACACGGCCTTCCGGCAGTTCAAAAATGCGCGCCGGCGTCGCCAGCGTTTCTTCGTCCACGACGATCGGCTGCGTGAGGAATGGCTCGATGACCGAGGCGGGAATGCTGGAGATAGCGTCGCCATCCTGGCCCGCCACGCGGGTGTGCGGCGACAGGCGCACCGTGCTGCCGTCAGCCGAGGCCGGCGAGCTCGACAGCCAAGCACGGCCGTTGGCGTGATTCAGATAGAGCACCTGCCCCGGATAGATCAGGTGCGGGTTGCGGATCTGCTCGCGGTTCATGCCCCACAGCTCGGGCCAGCGGTAAGGCCGCTTGAGGAACTTGCCGGAGATCGCCCATAGCGTGTCGCCACGGCGCACGGTGTACTGCGCAGGTGCGTTTGCAGCGAGTTCGGATTCCGGAATACCGGCTTGCGCGGCCGCTGCGGCCTGCGCCTGTTGCGCCGGCGAGACAGCGCGCTCGGCAGCATGTGCAGCGCCGACGCAAAACAGTGTTGCCGCAGCAACCACAGACAGGGCGCAAACGTAAGACTGGCGCGCTTTCGTGGCAGATTGCGTGGCGGGCTTGATCAGCATCGGTGTGTTACGATGGCGCATTATTCTATGAAGAATCGGCGAGTGGTCCGCGTGCTTGGTCAGTGCCTGCGCGATGCCTGGCCGCCGCCGCTGCACGCTTCGGTGCGTTGCAGCTAGAGGGGTATGACATCGAACATTCGTCAGGCTTTTTCCTAAGCCATGTGGCGGATAGCGCCCCCGATTCTGCATGACATTCCAAGCGATCGCAATTGAAGGCAACCCCTCGTTAGCGTGGCCTTCCGCAACCGTTGTTGCCAAGCATCATGGCCCTACTGAATATCCTGCAATACCCTGATCCGCGGCTGCACAAGGTCGCCAAACCAGTCGCTGAAGTGAACGATCGCATCCGCAAACTGGTAGCCGACATGGCCGAGACCATGTACGAGGCGCCGGGTGTCGGCCTGGCTGCCACGCAGGTCGACGTGCATGAGCGCGTGATCACCATCGACGTGTCGGAGTCGCGTGACGAACTGCGCGTGTTCATCAACCCCGAGATCATCTGGGCGAGTGACGAGCACAAGGTCTGGGATGAGGGCTGCCTGTCGGTGCCGGACATCTATGACAAGGTGGACCGCCCCGACCGCGTGCGCGTGCGTGCACTGAACGAGCGCGGCGAAACCTTCGAGTTGGAGGCCGATGGCCTGCTGGCCGTGTGCATACAGCACGAAATGGATCACCTGATGGGCAAGGTGTTTGTCGAATACTTGTCGCCGCTCAAGCAAACGCGCATCCGCTCCAAGCTCAAGAAACATCAGCGCGATCTGGAGCACCAGCGCTGATCCCGCGTTCATGCCGCCCGACGCGAACGCGCGTGCCCACCCCCTCCCACTGATGTCGACCGTACCCGCCGACGCAGGCCCGGCCACGCGCACACGCAGCCTCACCGCCGTGCTGGTGCGGCACTGGCGCGTGATCGTCGTGCTGATGGTGTGCGCGTACTTTGTGGCGGGCACGTTCTGGCGCGCGCCCTGGAAAGCCGACGAGCCGTACTCGTTCGGCGTGGTGCTTAACATCATCGAGCGCGGCGACTGGGTGATCCCCAACGTCGCCTTTGAGCCCTTCGTCGAGAAACCCCCGCTGATGTACTGGACCGGCGCACTGGCCGCGCTGGCCGTGCCCGACCTGCCGCCGCACGAAGCGGTGCGACTGGCCGTGCTGTTCTGGATGGCGCTGACCTGCCTGGCGGTCTGGCGCACAGCGCGCCTGCTACGCGGCGAGGCCCGTGACTGGCGCATGCGCGTCGGGGCACAACTGGCACGTGGGCGCCCCGGTCCGACGCTGGCCGAACGCCGCATCGCGGGGCAGGATGCCGGCGGCGCAGCGTTCCGTGACTACGCGCTGGGCGCGCTGTTGCTGTTTGCCGGCTGTATCGGGCTGGTTGAGCATGTCCACAAATTCATTGCCGACGTGCCACAACTGGCCGGCACCGCCATCGCGCTGTATGGCCTGGTGCGCTATGTGAAGGCGAGCGAAGCGGGCGGCGTACATGGCGTTGATGTGCTGCGCCCGGCCCTGTGGTTCGGCACGGGTGCCGGCGTGGCGTTCCTCGGCAAAGGCGTCCTGGTGCCAGGCCTGTTCGGGCTGACCCTGCTGGCGGCAATGGTGCTGCTGCCGGACTTCCGCAATCGCCAGGCATGGCGCTTCTATGGGTTGTCGCTGCTGGCCGCGCTGCCTTGGCTGGTGATCTGGCCGGCCATCTTCTGGCACGAATCGCCAGACCTGTTCATCGAGTGGTTCTGGGTCAACAACCTGGGCCGCTTCTTCGGGTTCTCGCACCTGGGCGGTGAAAAAGGATCGCTCGTCACCACCATTCGCTCGATCCTGCTGACCGGCACGCCGGCGGTGTGGCCGGCACTGGCGGTGCTGGGAATCTCGCTCTACAAGCTGGTGCGCCAACGCGGACGTGGTGCACGGGCAGCCTGGCTGCTGCCGTATCAGGGGCACCTGGTGGTGGCGCTGTTCGTGCTCGTGACGATTGCAGTGGTGCTGCGCTCGGCCGTGCTGCGCGACGTGTATCTGATGCCGCTGCAACCGGCACTCGTTCTGCTGGGTGCGCCGATGCTGTTGCTGATTCCACCCGCTTGGCGCACGCGCGCCTGGGTGGTATCGGTCACGCTGTTCGGCGTGCTGGGGATGGTGGTCTGGGCCGTATGGGCAACGCTCGTGACGAACGGTGGACAGTCGCTACCGGGCTGGTTGGCCAAGGTGCTGGGCCGCGTATTGCCGCTGCCTTACGACATGCTGCTCCACCCGGTGGCCGTGCTGGCGGCGGCCGGCATGACCGTGCTGTGGATTGTCTGCGTGTGGCTGCGCCCGGCGCGCTCGGGCGTGGTGGCGTGGGCAGCAGGTCTTGGCATGGTGTGGGGCCTGCTCGGCACACTGCTGATGCCTTGGGTGGACGATGCGCGCAGCTACCGCCCCTTGTTCCAGGCGATCAAACCCGTACTCGAATCCGCGCAGATCTGCGTGGCCACGCGCGGCATGGGCGAGAGCGAACGCGCGTTGATGCACTACGAAACCGGCGTGCGCCCGGTCAAATGGTTGCTTGGCCACAGCGGTGCGGGCGACGACCTTCGCCCCAACCCGACCGCACGCACGTGCGACCTCATGCTGGTGCTCGAAAAAAGGCCGGAGCACAACCGACGCCGTCCGCAAGGCGATAACTGGGAAATGGTGTGGCGCGGCAGCCGCCCCGGCGACACCAACGAAACCTTCTCGCTGTTCCAGCGGCGCAGCAATGGCGTATCCGAGACGCTGCCCGCACCCGAACCCATCGTCCCGCTGACCGACACGCCGCATCGCGGTCGTTAAGTCCAATGCGCTACGCTTGGCGTGTAGCGCACTTTCCTTTTCCGCTCCCTGCTCCATGACGTCCACCCTTCGCGTAGCGTTTGCCGGCACACCAGAATTTGCGCAGATCGCCCTGGCGGCGATCCACCAGGCCGGCTTCCCGATCGTTGCCGTGCTGAGCCAGCCGGACCGTCCGGCCGGGCGCGGCATGCAGTTGCAGGCGAGCCCCGTCAAGCAGTACGCGGTGTCGCATGGGTTCGAGCCGATCCTGCAGCCGCCGTCGCTGCGCCGCACGGGCAAGTATCCGCAGGAAGCCGCGGAAGCCATTGATGCACTGGCCGCGCAGCGTCCTGACGTGATGGTGGTGGCCGCCTACGGCCTGATCCTGCCGCAGGAAGTGCTGGACCTGCCACGCTTTGGCTGCATCAATATCCACGCCTCGCTGCTGCCGCGCTGGCGTGGTGCCGCGCCCATCCACCGCGCCATTGAGGCTGGTGACGCCGAATCGGGCATCACGCTCATGCAAATGGATGCGGGCCTCGACACCGGCGACATGATCAGCATGGAGCGCGCGCCCATCGGCCTGGCCGATACCACGGGCACGCTGCACGACACGCTGGCCGCGCTCGGTGGGCGCATGGTGGTGGAGGCGCTGACCAGGCTGGCGCAGGACGGCCGGAAGCTGCCCGCTACACCGCAACCGGCAGAAGGCGTGACCTACGCCGAGAAGATCGCCAAGGACGAAGCCGCGCTCGATTGGTCGCGCCAGTCTGCCGCGCTGCTGCGCCAGGTGCATGCGTTCAATCCGTTTCCGGGTGCGTCGGCCACGCTCGATGGCGTGACGATCAAATTCTGGCAAGCCGAGGCGCTGGCTGACCGGCCGGCCGATGCCGACCCCGGCACGGTGCTCGCCGCCAACGCCGACGGCGTAACGATTGCCTGTGGCGCCGGCGCGCTGCGCGTGACACAGTTGCAAAAGCCGGGCGGCAAGCGCCTGCCCGCGCGCGAATTCCTGCAGGGCCTGGCGATCCAGCCTGGCCAGCGCTTCGCCTCACGCGCTTAAGCCTTCGCATCACCCCTGTCTATGTAGAGAGAGGACCTCGCCATGACCACGCTGGGCATCATCAACCTGCCGCTCTTCGTGCTGGCGGTGTTCCTGCTGAATGTGACGCCGGGGCCGGACACGGCCTACATCGTCGGGCGCAGTGTGTCGCAGGGGCGTGTGGCCGGGCTGCTGTCGGCCCTGGGCGTGTCCGCCGGGTGTTGTGTGCACGTGCTGGCGGTGGCCTTCGGGCTGACGGCGCTACTGGCGGCCTCCACCGCGGCCTTCACGGTCATCAAGGTGGTGGGGGCGGCCTACCTGATCTACCTGGGCGGGCGCATGCTGCTGGCGCCGCCCGAACGCGACGACGCGCCCGCCGAGACCTCCGCGCAGGCAGCGGCAGCCAAGCGCCCGCGCCCGCTCAAGGCGCTGTTCATGCAGGGCTTTCTCACCAATGTGCTGAACCCGAAGGTGGTGCTGTTCTTCCTGTCGTTCTTCCCGCAGTTCGTCGATCCGCATGCCAGCCACAAGGCGGCGGCGTTCCTGGCGCTGGGCGTGGTGTTCATCGCCATGTCGACGGTGTGGAACAGCATGGTGGCGTGGGTGGCCGCCAGCGTCACACGGCGCGTGGCGGGCAAGCCGGGTATCAAGCGCTGGCTCGATCGCGTGGTCGGCACGGCCTTCATCGGGCTCGGTGCGCGGCTGGCGTTCGCCACCCGTTGATGCGTCAAGCATCATCTGCGGCGAAATATCGCGCAAATCCTTGAATTTTCAGCGATTATCGCGATCTAAGAGACTCGAGAAACCGTCCTGCGCCCCTGCCAGGACACCCTAGACCCACAGGAGCCACGCCCCCATGTTCAACTGGATCAAGACCTTCATGCTGATGGCAGCGATCACCGCGCTGTTCATCGTCATCGGCGGCATGATCGGCGGACGCAGCGGGATGATGCTGGCGCTGCTGTTCGCGCTGGGCATGAATTTCTTCTCATACTGGTTCTCCGACAAGATGGTCCTGCGCATGTACAACGCGCAGGAAGTCACCGAGACCAGCGCGCCGCAGTTCTACCGCATGGTGCGCGAGCTGGCCACGCGTGCGCAGTTGCCGATGCCGCGCGTGTATCTGATCGACGAAGCCCAGCCCAACGCCTTCGCCACCGGCCGCGACCCGGAGCATGCCGCGGTGGCCGCCACCACCGGCATCCTCAACATCCTCTCCGAGCGCGAACTGCGCGGTGTGATGGCGCACGAACTGGCGCACGTGCAGCACCGCGACATCCTGATCTCGACCATCTCGGCCACCATGGCTGGTGCGATCTCGGCGCTGGCCAACTTTGCGGTGTTCTTCGGTGGGCGCGACAGCGAAGGGCGTCCGGCCAACCCGATCGCCGGGATTGCCGTGGCGATTCTCGCCCCGCTGGCAGCGGCGATGATCCAGATGGCGATTTCCCGCGCGCGCGAATTTGAAGCCGACCGTGGCGGCGCTACGATCAGCGGCGACCCGCAAGCATTGGCGTCGGCGCTGGACAAGATCCACCGCTATGCCGCCGGCATCCCGTTTGCCGCTGCCGAGGCCCACCCGGCTACCGCGCAGATGATGATCATGAACCCACTGCACGGCGGCGGCCTGGCCAACCTGTTCAGCACGCACCCGGCCACGGAAGAGCGCATCGCGCGCCTGATGCAGATGGCGCAGACTGGGCAGTATCCGACGTAAAAGAGGCGGCCCGATCAGGCGCATCCTTTATACTTTCACCGTCCGCACGAGCCCGCCCATCGCGGGCTCGTTGCTTTTCTCCCGCCTGATTTTCTGCTGCCCAATGCGCCTGCCGCCCGATTCTCTCGCCCATGCCTTATCGCTTGCCGCCGTTGTACTGGGCAAGCTGCGGCAGGGCACGGCATTGCCCCAGGCCATTGATGCCGCCTGCCAGGGCCAGCCGGCTCCGGTGCGCGGCGCCGTGCAGGATCTCGCCTACCGCGCGACACGCTGGCTCGGCAGCACGGACTGGCTGATCCGCACGCTGATCCCGCGCCCGCCCGCCGAAAGCGCTGCAAACCTGCTGTGCGTCGCGCTGGCGCAATTGCTGGATGCGCCGCCGCCGTACACGCCGTTCACTGTGGTTGACCAGACCGTGCGGGCCGCCTCGGCCGACCCGAAGCTCGCGCACGGCAAGGGCATGATCAATGGCGTGCTACGGCGTTTCCTGCGCGAACAAGGTGAACTCGTCGCCGCCATGCAGGCTGACCCGGTGGCCACCACCAACTATCCGCAATGGTGGATCGACGCCGTGCGCAGCGCCTATCCCGACACCTGGCAAGGCATCCTGGCCGCCGGCAACCGCCGCCCGCCGATGGTGTTGCGCGTGAACCCGCGCCGTGTTGCCGTGGATGACTACCTTGCTCAACTGGCCGAGGCCGGCATCGACGCCGAACGCATCGGCGAGCAGGCCGTGCGCCTCGCGCGCGCCGTACCGGTCGCCGAACTCCCCGGCTTTGCCGAAGGGGACGTCTCCGTGCAGGACGCCGGCGCGCAACTGGCTGCAATCCTGCTCGACGTGGCACCGGGCCAGCGTGTGCTGGACGCCTGTGCCGCGCCCGGTGGCAAGACCGGCCATCTGCTGGAACTGGCTGACGACCTGGACGTAACAGCGCTCGAATCCGACGCCGCACGCGCGGTGCGCATCAACGAGAATCTCGCACGCCTATCCCAAACCGCCACCGTTTGCGTGGGCGACGCCGCCCAGCCCGGCACTTGGTGGGACGGCCGCCCGTTCGACCGCATCCTCGCCGACGTACCGTGCTCGGCCGCTGGTATCGTGCGGCGCCACCCGGACATCCGCTGGCTGCGCCGCCTGGCCGATCTCAAGGCATTGGCCGCCTTGCAGCGCGACATCGTGCGCGCCCTCTGGGCATGCCTCGCGCCCGGTGGCAAGTTGGTTTATGTCACGTGTTCGATTTTCCCGACGGAAGGTGAAGCGCAGGCCCGATGGTTTGAAAGCCATCTCGAAGATGCGATACGATTGCACGCGCCCGGCCAGTTGCTGCCCGAGTTGTTGCCCGACGCGGCACCGACCGGCGGTTTCATCCCGGGTGTCTCGCCACTGCCGCTCGACCACGACGGCTTCTTTTACGCGGTGTTCCAGAAACGGCCCTGATGCGACGACCGTTGTGACTGTCTTCCTCCGCCCATCGCTCCAGCTGCTGCCCGCCCGATTCCGGCAGATGCTGCACCGGCTTGTCGTATTGGGCATGCTGTGCCTGTTGTGGCCGACAGCGCCGTCCGCACAAACCATCGAAGTCAACCGCGCCCAGCTGGAATACGCCGACGGCGGCTGGAACCTCACCGCCGATTTCGACTTCGATCTGCCCAGCAACCTCGAAGATGCGGTCAACAAAGGCATCGCGCTGTATTTTCTTGTCGAGTTCGAGCTGATCCGCCCGCGCTGGTACTGGTTCGATGACCATGCCGTCAGTGCCACGCGCGTGGTGCGCCTGTCCTACCATCCGCTGACGCGCCAGTACCGGGTATCGACCGGTGGCCTGCAAGTGCCGTTCTCGCGCCTGAAAGACGCGGTCGACTTCATGCAGCACGTGCGCGGCTGGCGTGTATTCGAACGTGGCGCCGTCAAGACCGGTGAGACCGTGCAGGCCCAAGTACGCATGCGCCTGGACGTGACGCAGTTGCCCAAGCCGTTCCAGATCAACGCCGTCAATACGCGCGACTGGAACCTCGCTTCCGAATGGAAGCAGTTCGGCTTCCTGGTGCCGAGCGAACCTGCATCGCCCCCGTCGGCACCACAGCCTGCACCGTCGGTCTCAGCACCCGCGGCCAGCGCACCCGCCTCGTCAACGCCTGCGCCGGGCTTGTCGCTCAATCCGGGCTGGGGCATGAGCGCCGGCCCCGGCAACGCAGGTTCGTTGCTGGCGCCCGCCAAATGATCTTCGACCGCAGTTACAAGCGCCTGCTATATCAGGTGGTGGCGGGCACCATCGTCTTTCTGGCGATTGTGCTGGTGGGGCTGTTGGCCGCCGCCTCGGCCAACACCGAATTCTTCGACCGGTATTTCACGCTGCTCTACAAGGTCAACCTCGTCATTGGCGTGCTGCTGGTGGTGATCATCGGCGGGTTGATGCTGGCGTTGGCGCTGCGCGCGCGGCGCGGCAAGTTCGGCACGCGGTTGATGACCAAGCTCGCCGTGTTCTTCGGCGTGGTGGGCGTGCTGCCGGGCGTGCTGATCTATCTGGTGTCGCTGCAGTTCGTCTCGCGCAGCATCGAGTCATGGTTCGACGTGAAGGTCGAATCGGCGCTGGAGGCGGGGCTGAACCTCGGCCGCACGACCATGGATGCGTCGCTGGCCGACCTGCAGAACAAGGGCCGCCTGATTGCCGAACAGGTGGGCGACGGCTCGGCCTCGGCCACCGCCATCACGCTCAACCGCCTGCGCGAACAGTTCGGCGTGCAGGAAGCGACCATCTTCACCGCCAACGGCCGCGTGGTCGCCACCGCATCGAGCACCTACGACACGCTCGTGCCGAGCCTGCCCGACCAAGCCATCCTCGAACAGGCGCGCGCACCCGGCGGCTACGCCAGCCTCGAAGGCGGCAGCGACACCGAAGGCGACACCGGCCCCACGCCCTCCACACGCAGCAACAACCGTCACAACGATCTCTACCAACTGCGCGTGGTGGTGGCACTGGGCACGACCTCGCGCGAGGAGCCCACACTCGGCGCAAGCTCACCGGCGCGCAAGTGGGCCGGCACCGGCCTGCTGGCCGACCGCCGCTCGGAAGACGGCAACGGGGGCGTCTCACGCGGCTTTGGCCTGACGGGCGAAACCGGCCGCGAAGAGCGCTTCCTGCAGCTCATACAGCCGGTGCCGCAGGCGCTCGCCCGTAATGCGGACGCGGTCCAGCGTGCGTATCAGGAATACCAGGAGAAAGCGCTCGGCCGCACCGGCCTGCGCAAGATGTACATCGGCACGCTCACGCTCACGCTGTTCCTCGCGGTGTTCATCGCGGTGATGCTGGCATTGCTGCTGGGCGCGCAGTTGGCACGACCACTGCTGATGCTGCTGCAGGGCACGCGCGAGGTGGCCGAGGGCGATCTCTCACCCAAACGTGAACTGCACACGCGCGACGAGCTCGGCGTATTGACGCAGCAGTTCAGCCAGATGACGCGCCAGCTTGCCGACGCGCGCCGCGCCGTTGAGCAGAACCGTGCAGCACTCGAGCAATCGAAAGCCTATCTTGAAAGCGTGCTGACCAACCTGACCGCAGGCGTCTTCGTGTTCGACCATCGCTTTGTCCTGCTGACTGCCAACCCGGGTGCCGAGCGCATCTTCAAGCAGCCATTCGGCGCGTGGGTCGGGCAGGGGCTGGCCAGCATCGTGCCGCTGTCGGCCTTTGATCAAGTGGTCGAGCAGGCTTTCGCAGAGCAAGACGCCAGTGCCGCAGCCGGCGGTGCTGCAGCCCACTGGCAGAAACAGGTCGAAATTCCGCTCGAAGACGAAGATGAGCCACTCACGCTGCTGGTGCGCGGCACGCGCCTGCCGGGGCCGTCAGTGGGTGCGCACGGCACGGAGCGCGGTTACGTGGTGGTGTTCGACGACATCTCTGACGTGATCTCGGCGCAGCGTTCGGTGGCATGGGGTGAAGTCGCGCGCCGTCTCGCGCACGAAATCAAAAACCCGCTCACGCCCATCCAGCTGTCGGCCGAGCGCCTGGAGATGAAGCTCTCGCCCAAGCTGTCCGACGCCGATGCGGAGGTGCTGCGCCGTGGCGCCACCACCATCGTCAACCAGGTCGCGGCGATGAAGCGCATGGTGGACGACTTCCGCGACTACGCGCGCACACCGCCCGCTGTACTACAGGAACTGGACCTCAACGCGCTCGCCTCTGAGGTGCTGCACCTGTACGGCATCGATCACCCTAGCCAGCACGATCACCCCGTCATCGAGGTCAAGTTGGGCGAGGGATTGCCGTTGATCAAGGGCGACCCGACCCAGCTGCGCCAGGTCATCCACAACCTGCTGCAGAACGCGCAGGACGCCGTGGCCGAGAACGAAAGCGCCGGAAGACCTGCCGCACATGTCATGTTGCAAACTGACACGGTAGAATACGACGACGCCTCGGGCGCGCGGCGGCAGGCCGTGCGGCTTGCGATCGCGGACAACGGCGGCGGATTTTCATCCCGCATCCTCAACCGCGCCTTCGAGCCGTACGTCACGACCAAAGCCAAGGGCACAGGATTGGGCTTGGCCATGGTGAAGAAGATCATGGACGAGCACGGGGCGCGCATCGAATTGCGCAACGGCCAATCGGGTCAAACGGGCACCGACACCGTCGGCGCCCAGGTTTCCATACTGTTCGTAAAACTTGCCTGACGCGGACGGCAATCCCGCCGCACATAGAGGAAAAGCATGGCCACCATCCTCGTTGTCGACGACGAAATGGGTATCCGGGAGTTGCTCTCCGAAATTCTCGGAGACGAAGGGCACGTTGTCGAAGTCGCCGAGAACGCGCAGCGCGCGCGTGAACACCGCGCGAACGGAACCCCCGACCTCGTCCTGCTCGATATCTGGATGCCGGATACCGACGGCGTCACGCTGCTCAAGGAATGGGCATCGCAGGGCCTGCTGACCATGCCCGTCATCATGATGTCGGGCCATGCGACCATCGACACCGCCGTGGAAGCAACCAAGATCGGCGCACTGAATTTCCTGGAGAAGCCCATCGCGCTGCAAAAGCTGCTGAGCGCAGTGGAGCAGGGGCTGTCCCGCAGCAAGGAGAAGCCGCGCGCAGCGGCACCGCTGGCGGCACCGGCTGCAGGCGCAGGCGCGGCACCGAATGCGGCCATTGCGGGGGCACCTGCCACGATCGACCGCACCGACATCAACGGCGCACCGGTCCGCACGGTCGAGGGCGGCGGCATGCAATTCTCGTTCGACATGCCGCTGCGCGAAGCACGCGACCTGTTCGAGCGCGCCTACTTCGAATACCACCTGCAGCGCGAGGGCGGCAGCATGACCCGTGTGGCCGAGAAAACCGGCTTGGAGCGCACGCACCTGTACCGCAAGCTCAAGCAATTGGGCGTCGAGCTCTCGCGCAACAAGGGCGAGCCGACAGTCTGATCCAATCTCTTTTTCAACAGGGCTTGACGACAGGGGGCAAACCCTGCCATACTCGCCTTTCTGTTCTGGCCCGGTAGCTCAGTTGGTAGAGCAGCGGATTGAAAATCCGCGTGTCGGTGGTTCGATTCCGCCCCAGGCCACCAAAATTCTTCGTTCCGCAAGGTGTATCAATTCTGCGGAGCAACAAAAAAGACCTCCTCGCGAGGTCTTTTTTCATTTCCGGCCTCGTCTTCCTGACGCCTCCAGTTGCCGGAGCGCCGCGCCAGTCGCCGATCTGTGGCGGAACGTCGCAGACACAAAAATTGTCCCAGAACCTCTTGACGCGCCGCAGCTTAGGGTATACCTAGCGCCGAAAACTGCGCCAAACTGTCGCAGGTCTCGGTATAGTGACTCAACGCTATCAAACGGCAAGCACAAGGAGATTCTCCATGGCACTCGTTGGCACCGGTCACCACCACTTCCATTTCCACGCTTTCGACGGCATCAGCCGCAAGACGCGGTTGACGTGGTTGCGCAATGCCGCAGCGCTGACGTGCCTGATGGCGCTGATCGCGACCATGTGGGTGGGCGGCAATCTGTCGGCCCTGATGCACACGCCGATCCTGAACGGCGTGACCCCGCTGGCGGCAGTCATGACCCTGGCCTGTTCGTTCATGGCGGTGAGCCTGCTGGGTCTCATTGCTGCGGGATTCTTCCAGTTCCGCATGGAGCAGCTGGACGCTCCGACCGCCTGAGCATCCCGCACGTCACACCCTAGACGGGGGCTTCGGCCTCCGTTTTTGTTTGCCCGCCACGGCCGCACCTTCCTGGATGCGGCCGTTTTGCTTTCTGGGCCACCCCGGGGTGATCCCGATATTGACTCACTTGTTTCAATTCAGTAGTTTACGAAACAGTTGAATCAAATATCGCGATCTCGATGACGTTCGAAGGGCTCATGCAGACGTTGCGCGACCGCGCAGCAGATCTGTCGCCACAGTTGCAGCGTGCCGCCATGCTGCTGGAAACCCACCAGCACGACATCGCGCTGCTTTCCATGCGCGATCTGGCGCGGCGCTGCGACCTGCCGCCGGCTACGTTCTCGCGCCTTGCACGGGCGCTGGGTTTTGAAGACTTTGCAGCGCTGCGCGACATCTGCGTGAATCACCTGCGCCAGCAGGCGGACGGCTTTGCCGGCCGGGCCAGCACGTTACAGGGTACCGATGCGGCGGGTGCGTCAGATGCCGAGCGCATCGGCACCGCCATCGGCGCGCACGTGCAATCGGCGTTCTCTCCGACCAATCTGGTTGCGCTAGAAGCTGCCGCCGACGCATTGTGTGCCGCGCGCCGCGTCTATCTGCTCGGCGCGCGCAGCTGCCTCGCGCTCACGCACGCATTTGGCTATGCCGCACAGCTGTTCGACGACAAGGTCACGCTGTGCAGCGGCGCAGGCAACACGCTGGCCGATCCGCTGCGTTTTTGCGGGGAGGGCGATGTCGTCATCGCCGTCACGTTCGACCCGTACACGCGCGAAGTGATCGAGGCGATGCAGTACGCGCATGCCCGCGGCGCACGCCTCGTCTATGTGACCGACAGCGCGATCGCGCCCGGTGCCGAGCTGGCGTGGCAGCAGCTCGTTGCGCCCGTGGCGATCCCGTCGTTCTTCCATTCGCTGGCCGCGCCGCTGGCGCTGCTCGATGCGCTGCTGATGACGTGGTTCCGCCGCGCCGGCCCCACCGCGCTCGCCCACCTGGCCGACAGCGATGCCCAACTGAAACAGCAACAAGCTTACGTCCGCAGCGCCCGCCGCAGTGAAGCGGCTATTGCCCATCCCGCGCCCGTCGTCCCCACCCAACGCTGACACTCCCCGACCGACCATGACACCGTCCACGACTGCCGTCTTCCACCGCGACCCGCGCAAGACGCTGCCCACCGCCGTCGGCGGCGAGGGCATGACCCTCATCGACTCCGACGGCAAGCGTTACCTGGATGCCTGCGGCGGTGCGGCCGTCTCGTGCCTCGGCCACGGACATCCGCGTGTGGTCGAGGCCATCTGCAAGCAGGTGCGCGCGCTGGCCTACGCACATACGTCGTTCTTCACGACAGATGTGGCGGAGGAGTTGGCCGCACGCCTGACCGCCGCAGCACCGGGCGATCTCGATCACGTGTACTTCGTCTCCGGCGGCTCGGAAGCCATCGAGGCCGCACTGAAACTCGCGCGCCAATACTTCGTCGAGATCGGCCAGCCGCAGCGCCAGCTCTTCATCGCGCGTCGCCAGAGCTATCACGGCAACACGCTCGGCGCGCTGGCGATTGGCGGCAACGCGTGGCGGCGGGAGCCCTTCCTGCCCCTGCTGGTGCCCGCGCATCACGTCTCGCCGTGCTTCGCCTACCGCGAGCGCCTGGATGGCGAGACCGACGCGCAATACGTGCAGCGTCTGGCAGATGAACTGGACGCGAAGATTGTCGAGCTTGGCGCTGAAAACGTCGCCGCGTTTGTCGCCGAGACGGTGGTCGGTGCCACGGCCGGCGCGGTGCCGCCGGTGGCTGACTACTTCCGCCGCATCCGCTCGGTGTGTGACCGTCACGGCGTGCTGTTGCTGCTGGATGAGGTGATGTCCGGCATGGGCCGCACGGGCACGCTCTTTGCCTACGAAGAAGATGACGTGGTGCCCGACATGGTTGCCATTGCCAAGGGCCTGGGCGGCGGGTATCAGCCGATCGGCGCGACGTTGGTGAGCCGCCGCATCTATGACGCCATCACGCGGGGCAGCGGCTTCTTCCAGCACGGTCACACCTACATCGGCCACGCCACCGCGTGTGCAGCTGCACTGGAAGTGCAGAAGGTGATTGCCGAAGAGAACCTGCTTGCCAACGTGCGGGGGCGCGGCGAACAACTGCGCACCGCATTGCGCGCCCGCTTTGCCGACCATGCACACGTGGGCGATGTGCGTGGCCGCGGGCTGTTCGTTGGCGTGGAGCTTGTTGCCGACCGTGCCACCAAGGCACCGCTGCCACCTGCGCACAAAACGCACGCACGCGTGAAGGCTGAAGCCATGCAGCGCGGCCTGATGGTCTATCCGATGGGCGGCACGATCGACGGCCAGCGTGGCGACCATATCCTGCTCGCGCCGCCGTTCATCGCCACCGCGCAGGACATCGACGCCATCGTCGAACGCCTGGGCGACGCCGTGGATGCCGCCACCGCCCACGCACCGGAGGCCGTGTGGTGAACCAAGCCAACCAGCCCATCGCCATCGCCGTTGCGCCCAATGGCGCGCGCAAGACGCACGTCGATCACCCCGCGCTGCCGATCACGCCCGACGAGCTGGCCGACTGCGCACGTCAGTGCGTCGAGGCCGGCGCCGCAATGCTGCATCTGCATGTGCGCCGCCCCGATGGCACGCACAGCCTGGAACCCGACCACTACCGCCCGGCCATCGCCGCCGTGCAGCAGGCCGTGGGCGATGCACTGGTCCTCCAGATCACCACGGAAGCGGTCGGCATCTACACGCCGGAACAACAAATGGCATCGGTGCGGGCCTTACAGCCGGAGGCCATCTCCGCCGCGCTGCGCGAACTGGTTCCGGATACTGCGCACGAGGCGGAAGCCGCGCGCTTCTTTGGCGAGCTTGCCGCGGCGCGCACGGCCATCCAGTACATCCTGTATTCCGCCGATGACGTGGTGCGCTACCGCGACCTGCGTGCGCGCGGTGTGTTGCCTGATACACCGCATTGGGTGCTGTTCGTGCTCGGCCGCTACTCGGCGGGGCAGCGCTCGAATCCGTCGGACCTGCTGCCGTTCCTGCAAGCCTGGGCCGATGGCGGCGCGGTCACGTCCAACGTGCCGTGGGCGATGTGTGCATTCGGCCCGCGCGAAGCCGAGTGCGCGCTCACCGCAGCCCTGCTCGGCGGCCACGCCCGCCTGGGCTTCGAGAACAACATGATGCTGCCCGACGGCAGCACCGCGCCCGACAACGCGGCACTCATCACCAACCTGCGAGGCCACCTCGACGCACTGCATCGCCCGCTGGCCAGCGCGGCGGAACTGCGCGCCTGGTTCGGCCGCTAGGTCTCTTTCGCATTCATCACCACGAAGCCACCGACCAGACGGCCGCAATACACAAGGCCGCGTCACTCAACCATTGGAGGAAGCATGCGTTTGACCACCCGGTGTATCCGGTCCATCCCGCTGGCGCTGGCCGCCCTGTCCGCCGTTGGCGCACAGGCGCAGGCACTCGACGGCACGCTCAAGAAGATCCAGGACAGCAACACCATCCTGATCGGCGTGCGCGAATCGTCGATTCCGTTTTCGTACCGCGACAGCCAGAACAAGATCATCGGTTTCTCGGCGGACCTGTGCACACGCGTGATCGACGCGGTCAAGCAGAAGACGGGCAAGCCCAACCTGCAGGTGCAGCAGATTCCGGTCACCTCGCAGAACCGCACGTCACTCGTGCAGAACGGCTCGGTGGATCTGGAGTGCGGCGTGACCACGCATCTGAAATCGCGCGAGCAACAGACGGCGTTCTCGACCACCTTCTTCATCGCGGGTACGCGCCTGCTGACGGGCGTGAACTCGGGCGTGAAGGATTTCCCGGACCTGGCAGGCAAGTCGGTCATCACCAATGCGGGCACCACGTCGGAGCGCATCCTGCGCAAGATGAACGACGAGAAGAAGATGAACATGAACGTCATCAGTGGCAAGGACTATGGCGAATCCTTCCTCACGCTGCAAAGCGGCCGCGTGGCGGCGTTCATGATGGACGACGTGCTGCTGGCCGGCGCACGCACCCTCGCGCAGAAGCCCACCGACTGGGTCGTGACCGGCACGCCGCAATCGTTCGAGGCGTATGGCTTCATGCTGCGCAAGGATGATCCGCCGTTCAAGAAGCTGGTGGACGACACGCTCACCAGCGTCATGAAGAGCGGCGAGATCACTACGCTCTACGCCAAGTGGTTCGAGAGTCCGGTGCCGCCCAAGAGCCTGAACTTCAACTTCAAGATGAGCGATCCGTTGAAGGCGCTGTACGCCAATCCGAACGACACGCCGTTCGAGTAAGCGGACAGGCCGACATCAGGTCCGCTCAGGCAACGGCCCGCGCAAGTGCAGCGTGATCCGGCCGCTGCATGCGGGCCGCCAGCAAATGCTGTGCGGCCCAGTGGCCGGTTTCTGCGGCGCCATCCGTCCAGGGGCTGCCGAGGTAGTCCCCCGCCAGAACCACACGACGATCGCGCCCGAGCGTGTTGCGATATGCCGCCACTGCACGTGCGCGGCCCACGGGTGAGCGCGGCTCGGCCACCTCCCAGCGCTGCAGGTGTGTCGATACCGCAGCCCGGTCGATGCCAGGCAGGTGCGCGGCCATCGCCTCCACGACAAAGCGCACCAGCGCTGTATCGCTCAAGTGCCCGACCTTTGCCGCCGCCTGCTCGCCCAGCATCGCGCAGACGATCGGACCATCGCCGGGCGTCTTCCCCTGCTGAAACGTGAGTGCGGCAAGCGGACTGCCCTCCACCGGCGCAAACAGCGCGCCATACACCGGCTGGAACACCTTGGGCGCCGACCAGGACGGCGGGAGCCCCAGCGCCACATGCACGCTCGGTGCGTAGCGCGCATCCAGCACGGCAGATTCTCCAAGCGTGGGTTGTGGCAGCCATGCACGCGCGATGTGTGCCGGCGCAGCAAGCACAACGCCATCGGCGTCGAGCCACTCTCCGTTCACACACACGCGCACGCCGTCGAGCGTTTCTCTGACCTGCTCCACATTCGCGCCGTAACGCACATCGAGCGCCGAGGCCATCGCACGTGGCAAGGCTTGCCAACCGTCATCGACGGTCAGCGTGTCAGCACCGTTGAAGGCCGTGAGCGCACCCAGCAGCGCGCGTGACGTGCCGGCCAGCCGATGAAAGTACAGACCGTGGACCATCGGCTCGAAGAAGTAGCGCGCGGCAGCCTCGCCGAACACGCGGGTGCTCCAGGCCTGCGCATCCTCGTCGTCCAGCGCGGCAAGGCTGGCGTAGTGGCTGGGATCGACACCGCGCACCTCGCGCGCGGTGGCCAGGCCGCCGCGCAGCATCTGCCAGGTCTCGCCCCAGGTGAGCTGGCCGCTGGTGCCGAGCGTCCATGGGCGCTTGCTGTGCACCGCATGGAACACCGGCCCGCGCTGCATGGCCGCCACCGCCGAAGTCTTGCGCAGGCGCGAGGCCAGCCCAGCTTCCTGCAGCAATGGCAGCACGTAGCGGTAGCGCGATGACACGAACTGCGCGCCGCACTCGATGGTCTGGCCGTGGAAGGGCACGCTGCGGATGCGCCCGCCGGGCGAGCGTGCCGCTTCCAGCACGGTGACGGAGCAGCCGGCCCGCTGCAGATGGCGCGCGGCATTGAGCCCGGCAATGCCCGCACCCACAACGATGAAATGTCGCATGGCAAGGAAGAAGGAGATGACGGCGCCTACAATAGCGGCCGGCTGCACACCCTACACAGCCTGTCAGTTTTTGCCCCAAGGACGCCACCATGCCCAAGACCACCCGCGCGCACTGGATCGAAGCCGGTTTCGAGTTGCTCGACATCGAAGGGGCTGTCGGCATTTCTGCGGAGCGCCTCGCCCGCCGCCTGAACGTGACACGCGGCGCGTTCTACCACCACTTCACCAGCCGCGACGACTACGTGCGCAGCCTGCTCGCCGAGTGGGAGCGCACCTATACCGGCAGCATCCTCTCGCTCATCCAGCCCGACGACACGGCAGAGACCCTGCTCATGCGCTACCTCGATGTCGCCGCATCAATGCACCCGCAGCGCGAAGTCGCCATCCGCGCCTGGGCGATGCGCGAGCCGCTGGTGGCCGACACCATGCAGCGTGTGGATGCCCTGCGGCTGGCCTTCGCCACCTCGCTGTGCAGCCTGGAGGGTGGCGCACCGGATGACGCGGCGTTCTGGGGCCGCATCGCGCACCTGTGCTTTATCGGCGCGCAGCAAACCACGGCACGCCCCGATCCCGAGGCGTTCCGTGCGTTCTTCCTGAAGTTGTTTGCGATGTCGCAGCGGCTGGCCGCGCTGGCCGAGCCGAGCTGAGCTGAGCTGCGTTGCGCTAGATACCGGCCTGCGTGACCGCCTCGATGCGCGCCACGTGCACGGCCTGCTTGATATGCGCCGGGTTGTCGGCGTAGCGCTTGGCAACGGCGCCGGCATCGATGGACGATGCAGCCTGCAACGCCTGCAGCAGGCGTTCCGTTTGCGGATAGGCGCGATCCTCAAACCCAAGCCGGCCACGGGCATCCGCCTCGCACGCCTGCAGCGCCAGGCGGAACCGCTCGGGCTTGCGTAGCGCATCGCAGCGCTCCAGTAGGCGCACCAGCGCCGTCGCATCAAACCCATCACTGCGGTGGATGTTGCCGTGCTCGCGTGCGACGACCAATGCCAGCTCGCGGCAATCCGTCGGCACACGCAGGCGTTGGCAGACCTCCTCGATCATCGGCACGCTGCGTTCTTCGTGGCCGATGTGGCGCGGCAGGATGTCGTCGGGCGTGGTGCCCTTGCCGAGGTCATGCACCAGCGCGGCAAAGCGCACGGGCAGGGGCGCGCCCATGGCGGCGGCGGTCTCGATCACCATCATGGTGTGCACGCCGGTGTCGACTTCGGGGTGATAGTCGGCACGCTGCGGCACACCCCACAGCCGATCGAGCTCGGGCAGCAAGCGCACCAGCGCGCCACAGTCACGCAGCACGGCAAACATGCGCTGCGGGTGCGCCTCCATCAGCCCGCGGGCGATTTCCTGCCACACGCGCTCGGGCACCAGCGCATCCACCTCGCCAGCCTGCACCATGCGCTGCATCAGCGCGTTGGTCTCGGGCGCGACGTGGAAGTCCGCAAAGCGCGCCGCAAAGCGCGCCAGGCGCAAGATGCGCACCGGGTCTTCCACAAACGCATCCGACACATGCCGGAACGTGCGCGCGGCCAGATCCGCCTGCCCGCCGTACGGGTCGATGACCGGGCCGACCAGCGCGCCGTCTTCCGCCACGCGCTGGGCCATCGCGTTGATGGTCAGGTCGCGGCGGATCAAGTCGTCTTCGAGTTTGACGTCGGGCGCGTAGTAGACCGAGAAGCCCTTATAGCCAGCCGCCGTCTTGCGCTCGGTGCGGGCCAGGGCGTACTCGGCCTGCGTGCGCGGGTGCAGGAAGACCGGAAAGTCCTTGCCGACAGCGCGAAAGCCGCGTGCCTCCAGGTCTTCCGGCGTGGCGCCAACGACCACGTAGTCCCGATCCTGCACGGGCAGCCCGAGCAGCGCATCACGAATCGCGCCGCCCACGGCATACACCTCCAACCCATGTGTGGCTGGATCGACGATCGCCTCAGTCTGTGCTGCGCGCTCCGTCATTGATTGGCGGCGACCAGCGTTTCCTCATCCAGCGCGGTGCGGTACGGCTCGTCGTCGGCGATGAAGTCGTTCTCAGCGCGTGCGCCGTCAATCCACTCCTGCATGGCGGGCAGGTTGAGAATGTGGTCTGCATAGGCCTTGGCGGCTTCGGGCAGGCGCACGCCGTACGTGGCAAAGCGGCTGACCACCGGCGCGTAGAACGCGTCTGCCACCGTGAAGTGGCCGAACAGGAACGGGCCTTCGGCGACGTACTTCTGGCGCAGCTCGGTCCACATCTGCGCGATGCGATCGATGTCGCGCTGCACGGCCACGTTCCAGCCCATGCCGGGCAGCACTGCCGTCACGTTCATCGGCATGTTGTTGCGCAGGTTGCCAAAGCCGGAGTGCATCTCGGCGCAGATCGAGCGGGCGTGTGCGCGGGCCTTCGGGTCCGCCGGCCACAGTTGCGCGCGTGGGAAGCGCTCTGCCAACGTCTCGCAAATGGCGAGCGAATCCCACACGTTCATGTCACCGTCCACCAGCACGGGCACACGGCCAGCGGGCGAATGGCGTGCCACGTCGGCGGCAAAGGTCTCGCTCGCCAGGCGCACACGGATCTCTTCAAACGGGATGCCGGCCTGCTTGGCCAGCAGCCACGGGCGTAGCGACCACGACGAATAGTTCTTGTTGCCGATGACCAGTTTCATGATTCCCGTCCTTGGAGAGTGCACTGCAATTATTGTGGGAGTTCGCGTATGTCACGCCGACGCACCAGAACGCTCTTGTGTTTGGCGATGGAGAAAGGGGCTGCAGCGTGGGGCGAACGAGTCATTCTAGCCCTGCGCTGCAGCGCGACAAAATGAAACGGATTGGCCACGGTTGTGAAGTGGCCTCACAAGCGAGGCGCGCTGCGGTGCAGGCCCGCTACCGATGCGCCCGGGCGCGCGCTGCGCTCAGCCTTGGGTTCAGGCCGAATCCGGCCAGCGCAGGCAGCATCACGGCCTCCATCCCGAGCGGGTGGATGCCGAGTTCCGGGGCAACGGGCTCCATGCTGACGTTGTCCACGCGCATGGAATCCAGGTTATCGCGCGAGATGGGTGCGCCGGGCAAGTGCTCGAACAGCGCCGCCTGCATGCGGCCCAGGCCCTCCGGCAGCGGCACGATCCAGCGACGGTGGCCGCTGGCGCGTCCGGCAAAACGCATCAGCTCGGCCAGCGTGTAGACGCGCGGGCCGACCAGCGGATACGCGCGCCGGATGGTGGTCGCATTGTCGAGCGCGTTGACGAAGGCCGCCGCCACATCGTCGACGTAGACAGGCTGGAAGCGCGCATCGGCACAGGCCAGCGGCACGAACGGCGCCATGCGCTGCATGCGTGCGAACAGGTTGAGAAAGTGATCCTGCGGGCCGAACACCACGGAGGGGCGAAACACCGTCCAGTCCAGCTCACTGTTCATCACCACGCGCTCGCCATCGCCCTTGCTGCGCTGATACATCGACGGGCCGGCGGGATCAGCGCCCAACGCGCTCATGTGCAGCAGCCGGTCTACGCCGTGCCGGCGGCAAGCGGCGACGATGCGACGCGGCAAGTCAACGTGCACGCGCTGGAACGCAGGACCGTAGGGCATCGCACGCTCGTCCTGCAACACGCCGACGAGGTTGATGACGGCGCAGTGCTTGCCGCCGCGTTCAGTGAGCGCCAGGAATAGCGCGTCGAGAGCGTCGTCGGCGTAGATGTCGGCATCCATCACATCCACGCGCGGCAGCAATGTCAGGTTGTGCGCCCGAGCAGATTCGGCATCGCGCGTGGGCACGATCACGCGGCCTTCGGGCAGGCCGGGCGCGGCAAAAGTCTCGGTCACCAGCCGCGAGAGCAACTGCGTGCCGATGAAACCTGTACCACCGAAGACGAGCAGATTGGAGGTGTGCATGGTGCATCTCCAAGACGGGAGGAGAGGGACAGAGGGGGCTCCACCACAATACATCCCGAAGGCGACCGCCCCCAAGGCGTACCGGTGCGATGTGCTCCGCGCCGCACCGTTGTGATCGCAAGCACGCCCGTCCCCAAAGCAGAACGCCCGCATTGCTGCGGGCGTTTTTTTGATGCAGATGATGATTGCGTCGCTTATGGCAGGTCGTCCGGCGTCACCGCCTCCGGCCCGACTTTGCCCAGGCGGTCCTTCAAGGACTGCGGGCGACCGGTCATCAGCGCGCTGTAGTACGTGGCGTTGGACAGCACGTTCTTCACATACGTGCGCGTCTCGTTGAAGGGAATCGTCTCGGCGAAGATCGCGCCCTCCACCGGACGCGTGAGCGTCGAACGCCAGCGTTTCGGGCGGCCAGGGCCGGCGTTGTAGCCGGCGGTTGCCAACGTCATCGAGCTATCGAGATCCGTCAGGATCATCGACAGGTAGCTCGTGCCCAGCAGCACGTTGGTATCGATGTCGCTCATCTGCGAGGGGCGGAAGCCCGGCAGGCCGATCTTCTTGGCCACGCGCTTGGCGGTTTCCGGCATCACCTGCATCAGGCCCGATGCCCCCACCGACGAACGCGCGTCCATGATGAAGCGCGACTCCTGGCGGATCAGGCCGTAGGCCCAGGCGATGTCCAGACCAACAGCATCGGCGTTGCGCTGCACCACGTTGAGGAACGGCGTGGGGAAGCGCAGCGAGAAATCATGCTCGGCGCGGGTCTTGTCCGCCGAGTTGACGGTGCGATCGAGCAGGCCGAGCTTGCGGCCGTATTCCGCCGCGGCGATCAGCTCGCGGTCGCTCATGTTGCGCAGCTCCCAGTTCCACTCGCGGTTGCCTTCGAAGCGCAGGTTCAAGTCATACAGACGCTTGGCACGACCGAAGCCCGGATGGTTGCGGCCCATCACATCGATCTCGGCATCGGTCACGGTGGTCTTTGGCGGCACCGTGATGCGCTGGCCGAGTTCTTCCTGTGCCAGTTGGCCATAGAAGTTGAACTGCCCGGCGATCGACTGGAACTGCTTGTTGGCGTCGTCGTTACGGTTGTCTGCCTTGAGCGCACGGCCGTACCAATACGTCCAGGCCGGATCACGATCGCGCAGGGTGGGGCGCATCTTGTCGATGGCCTGGCGCACCATCTTCCAATCGCCCGCGCGCAGGGCGGTGCGTACGCGCCATTCCTGCGAATCGTCCGACAGCCAGGCATCGCCGCCCAGCGTCAACTGGCGACGGTAAGCATCGAGCGCATCCGGCGTTTGCTTCTTGGCCGCGTACTGGCCGATCACACCCCAGCCCGCGCCTTGCTCTTCACGCGAGAGGCCGCCGCTCTGTGCCATCAGATACGCCGTGGCCTGCGACGGGTCATTGCGCGCCATGCGGGTGACGTTGGCCAGCGTGTCGTTGTCCACGCGATCGCCCTCGGGCAGCACCGCCGCAATGCGCGACGCCTGCGTCACCAGGTTCTGCTCCAGCGACAGGCGCGCCGCAAAGGCCACGTCCGCCCGCGTGAACTGGTTGGCCTGCGCCAGATAACCGATCAGGTCGACGCAGCCTTCGCCATAGCCCTTCGGGTCAGCCAGCGTGTTGCGCGCATCGGCAGCCACGTTCTGGCCTTTCATGGCGCGCGACAGCAGGGCATAGCACTCGACCTGCGTGTCGTCCTTGAGCACAAACTTCGGGTATTCGACATCGAAGGTGGCCCAGTCGCGCTTCTTGCCGAGCACGAGCAGCCAGTCGTTGCGCAAACGGTCGGCAATGGCGTCGCCCTGGTAGCGCTGCAGGAACGGGCGGATCTCGTCTTCCGGCGCATCCGTGCGTGCATAGCCGCTGGCGTCAAACAGCTGCGGCTTGATGCGGAAATACTGCACGTACGACTGAATCGGGTAATCGGACAGGCTGTCGGCCAGCTCCCAGCTGCGCGACACGTCGTTGCGGCGTGCGGCGTTGCGCAACTCGACGAAGGCGTCGTCCGGATTGGCCGGAATGCCTTGCGGCGCCTGCCGCTTGGCCGGTGCAGCCACCCCAACGGGACTCAGCGGACCCACCGCGCCGATGCCGATCACCCCTGCAAAAGCCAGCGCCACTGCGCGATATACTGCCTTGCCCTTCAATGCCATCTCCTACCCCATCCAATCACTGTTAGGTCCGTCGATTATCCCATGCCAGCCTTAGGGAACCCGCACGATCCGGCACGTCCGACAATCGCGACCACGCCCATCGAATCGCGCCGCACGCTGCGCGCCATACTGCTCGATGCGCGCGCCGCGCTGCCCGAGCGCGTTGCCCACGATGCCGCGCTGGCGCACCACCTGGCCGACCTGCTGCGCACGCTGCCCGTCAAGCGCCTGGCCGCCTACTGGCCAACGCAGGGCGAGTTCGATGCGTTGACCGTGCTGGGCCACTGGTTGACGGCGGATGCCACGCGCCACGCGCTGCTGCCCGTGGTGACTGACAAGTTTTCGCCCTTGCAGTTTCGGCGCTGGACGCCCGATTGTGAAATGGCGACGGGCGCGTACAACATCCCCATCCCCCGCTCGGGTGAGATGGAAACGCCCGATGCCTTGCTGATTCCTTGTGTGGGCTTTGATGCGCAACGCTATCGCATCGGCTACGGTGGCGGCTTCTACGACCGCACACTCGCCGCGCTGCACGCCGCTGGCCACCGTCCACACACCATTGGCGTGGCGTTCGAGGTGAACCGGGTGGAATCCATCGCACCGCAATCGCACGACATCGCGCTCGACTGCATCGTCACCGAGCGTGGCGTCTTTTAACTCTCACGCAGGAACGCCTATGTCCCATACGTTGAAGACCGTTGCCGACCTCGAAGCCGTCTACGGCACCCCGAACCCGCGCTCCGTCCTGAAAGAGATCGACCACCTGAACGCGGACTACCGCGCGTTCGTGGAGGCCTCGCCGTTCATCGTGCTGTCGTCGGTGGGCGAGCAGGGCACGGATGCCTCGCCCAAGGGTGACGCGCCGGGCTTTGTGCGCATCCTCGACGAACGCACACTGGTGATTCCCGATCGGCCCGGCAACAACCGTATCGACAACCTGCGCAACATCGTGGAAGACGGGCGCGTGTCGGTGCTCTTTATCGTGCCGGGTGCGGGGGAAACACTGCGCGTGAACGGCACGGCCACCATCTCGACCGATCCTGAGTTGCTCGCCGCATCTGCCGTGCAAGGCAAGCTGCCGCGCAGCGTGATCATCGTGAATGTGCAGTCGGTGTACTTCCACTGCTCGAAGGCGGTGGTGCGCTCAAGGCTGTGGGAACGCGGCGCGCAGGAGACAAAACCCGCGCTGCCCACCGCAGGCAGGATCCTGCAGCACATCAGCGGTGGCGCGTTTGATGGAGAAGCCTACGACCGTGAACTGCCCGAGCGGCTGAAGACGACGCTGTACTGAGCGTTCAGCGCTTAGCCGTCTTCTTGGCGGCGGCAGTCTTGGCAGTGACTTTCTTGGCGGCGACCTTCTTGGTCGCCGTTGTCTTTGTAGCGGCACGCTTGGGCTTGGCCGCCTTCGCGTTCGCCTCGCGCAGCGCGGCTTCGACGCCCAAGCGCGCCCAATCACGCAGCGGCTGGCCGCCATCCAGCGCATCGGCCGGCGCGCTCAGATACCCCTTCATGCTGATGGTGCGCCCCTCACGGTCGTAGCTGAACGGCACCGACTTTTCCGCAAGAAAGCGCGCCCGCGTGGCGTCATCCACGCGCAGGTAGCAGGTGCTGTCGATCACCAGCGCGAAGACAATGTCGTCGTAATACAGGGCCGCACCGCCGAACATCCGGCGCGCGCGGATCTCGCCGATCTGCGCGGCGAGCGGCCGGAGTTCGTCAAGCAACCAGGCGACCAGCGGATCAGGTGCGGCTGCCATGACGATCTCCTTGTCTTCTCTTTTTCTGTCGCTTGCTTACAGACCGAGGCGCTGCCAGATGGCGCGCGTGGAACCGGCGGCATTGAGCGTGTAGAAGTGCAGGCCCGGTGCACCGCCTTGCAGTAGACGATCACACAGCGCCGTCACCACATCCAGGCCAAAGGCGCGGATCGATTCGCGGTCATCGCCAAAGCTCTCCAGACGCTTGGCCACCCAGCGCGGAATCTCGGCGCCGCACATCTCGGAAAAGCGCATCAGTTGCGACGAATTCGTGATCGGCATGATGCCGGGCACGATGGGCACGTCCACGCCCAGCTTGTGCGCGTCGGCAACAAACTGGAAGTACGCATCCGCATTGAAGAAGTACTGCGTGATGGCGGAGTTTGCGCCAGCCTTCACCTTGCGGGCGAAGTTGTCCAGATCGTGCTTGGGCGAACGCGCCTGCGGGTGGTACTCCGGATACGCCGCGACCTCGATGTGGAAGGCGTCGCCGGTTTCCTGGCGGATGAACTCGACCAGCTCGTTGGCAAAGCGGAATTCACCGATCTCACCCATGCCAGAGGGCATGTCGCCGCGCAGCGCGACGATGCGGCGGATGCCGTTCTCGCGATACGTGTTGAGGATGGCGCGGATGCTCTCGCGCGACGAGCCTACACACGACAGGTGCGGCGCAGCCTCGATGCCTTCGCGCTGGATTTCCACCACGGCATCGAGCGTGCCCTGTTGCGTGGTGCCGCCCGCGCCGAAGGTCACGGAAATGAAACGCGGCTTGAGCGGCGAGAGCTGTGCACGCGTGTTGCGCAGCTTCTCGGCACCTTCCGCCGTCTTGGGCGGGAAGAATTCGAAACTGAATTGACGATCGTTCATGGAAGACCCATTAACGGCGCTCGCCCAGCAGCAAGCTGGACAGCAGCCACGAGATCACGCTGTACAGCACGGAGCCCAGCAGCGCCGAGCCAAAGCTGGCCACCTGGAAGCCCGACAGCACGTTGCCGACAAACATGAACAGCAGCGCGTTGATGATGAAGATGAACAGCCCGAGCGTGAGAATCGTCACCGGCAGGGTGAGGATGACCAGGATCGGACGGATCAGCGTATTGACGAGACCCAGCACAAGCGCCGCGATCAGCGCGGAGGTGAAACCGGCGACGTGGATGCCTTTGAGCAGGTAAGCGACAAGCAGCAACGCCAGCGCGTTGATGACCCAGACAGCGAGCAGTCTCATGGGGAGTCCTCGGGTTGGATGCCGGCGGCGGGGTGCCGCCGGCGGGTACAGCTTAGTAGCGGTAGTGGTCAGCCTTGTACGGACCTTGCTTGCTCACGCCAATGTACGCGGCTTGCTGATCCGTCAACTCGGTCAGCTGCGCATTCAGCTTCTTCAACTGCAGGCGCGCGACCTTCTCGTCCAGGTGCTTGGGCAGCGTGTACACGCCCACCGGGTACTTGTTCGAGCCCTTGACCGCTTCCGTCCACAGCTCGATCTGCGCAATGGTCTGGTTGGCGAACGAGCTGCTCATCACGTACGACGGGTGGCCCGTGGCGCAACCCAGGTTCACCAGGCGGCCCTTGGCCAGGATGATGATCTTCTTACCGTCCGGGAAGATCACGTGATCGACCTGCGGCTTGATCTCTTCCCACTGGTACTTCTCGATCGAGGCGATGTCGATCTCGTTGTCGAAGTGGCCGATGTTGCAGACGATGGCCTGGTCCTTCATCTTGGCCATGTGGTCATGCGTGATGACGTGGTAGTTGCCCGTGCAGGTCACGAAGATGTCGCCGTGCTCGGCAGCGTAGTCCATGGTGACCACGCGGTAGCCTTCCATGGCGGCCTGCAGTGCGCAGATCGGGTCGATTTCCGTCACCCACACTTGGGCGGACAGCGCACGCAGTGCCTGTGCAGAACCCTTGCCCACGTCGCCGTAGCCGGCCACGATGGCCACCTTGCCGGCGATCATCACGTCGGTCGCGCGCTTGATACCGTCCACCAGCGATTCACGGCAGCCGTACAGGTTGTCGAACTTGCTCTTGGTGACCGAGTCGTTCACGTTGATGGCCGGGAAGCGCAGTTCACCGCGCTGGGCCATCTGGTACAGGCGGTGCACGCCCGTGGTGGTTTCTTCGGTCACGCCCTTGATGGCGTCGAGGTTACGGCTGTAGAAGGTCGCGTCCTTGGTCAGCTTGTCCTTGATGGCCGCGAACAGGTACGTCTCTTCTTCACTGGTCGGCTTGGAGATGACGGAAGCGTCCTTCTCAGCCTTGGCGCCCAGGTGCAGCAGCACCGTCGCGTCGCCGCCGTCGTCCAGGATCATGTTGGGCGTGCCGCCGTCGGCCCATTCGAAGATGCGGTGCGTGAAGTCCCAGTATTCCTTAAGCGACTCGCCCTTGTACGCAAACACCGGGGTACCCGACACGGCAATCGCGGCGGCCGCGTGGTCCTGCGTCGAGAAGATGTTGCACGAGGCCCAGCGCACGTCGGCGCCCAGTGCCTTGAGCGTCTCGATCAGCACGGCGGTCTGGATGGTCATGTGCAGCGAGCCGGCAATGCGCGCGCCCTTGAGCGGCTGGCTGGCGGCAAACTCGTCGCGGATCGCCATCAGGCCGGGCATCTCGGTCTCGGCAATGGCGATTTCTTTGCGGCCCCAGTCGGCCAGCTTGATGTCGGCGACGAGGTAGTCGTTCTTCAGATCGGTCACAGCGTTCATTGGATCACTCCGTCAAGATTTGGGTGACCGCACGCTGGAGAGATAACTGCCGAGACGGGGCGCCAATGTGCTGGACCCCGGATAGATGCGTTCTCGCCATCGTGTAGCCACGATACTGCGAGCGCCGTTTGAACTTCCGAGCCTGGCGGCCAGACTGTGCTGGGCCGTTGCAACGCTCCTCGGAATGGGCTGGATTGTAGCGGATTCGTTCCCGCTGCGGCAGGTCAGCACGCGCTTGCCGTGTGATGCATGAGGCCACCGGCAAATGAAAACGAGGCCGGTCAAGGCTTTCGCCCGGAGCCGGCCTCGCTTTCAGCGTCGCGATTTCGCCACCTTGGCCGTCAACGACGGCCCCGTGAGGCGATCAGCCTTTCCTGTACTCGGGTGGGCTGGCAAAGCGATGATCGTCGCCCGATTTGTCATCGCCCGGGAATGCATTCGGGCCCTCTGCCGGCGACGGCTTGTTCTTCTTGTTCGGGTCGTACAGCTCAAACACGGCGGTACCGATGACGCCAACATTGCTGGCCGCCCCGTTCTTGCTGTTGGCCGCGTAGGCGTCGTCCACCTCAGCAAACCGGAACGCTGCCACTTCCTTCCGGCTCTTGCGGAATCCTTCCACCTGGAGGGTTTCACCCGGCTTCAGAACATAGCCATTGTTTCGGATGCTGCCCGCCCGGCCGTTCATCACGTCCAGCCCATCCACTGTCGTGACGATTTCGTAGATGGTCTGCTTCGAGTAATTCTGATACTGCAGCACATAGCGCTCACCCTTCTTCCCTTTCAGGTGACCGTTCGTGCCATCCTGGTAAATCGACCAGGGCTCGTTCCCGTCACGAAGCACGGTCAATCCGATCCGGCCTTTGGCGAGCATGATTTCGCGGACGGCTCGGCCTTCTCCGCTGGCCTCCGAGTACGACAGCGTGTGCTGAGTCACCGGCTCGCTGCTCACACGCCGGAGATCCACCGTTTGCAGGCGCGATTCAATCCCTTCACCCCACTGCGTGCCGAGTTGTGCGGAATCCGCGCGCTTGTCCAACGCTACGGGTTGTTGCGCGCATCCGGCGACAACCATCACGCCCAAGGCCGCCATGAGGCTGGCCAACATCCATCGCATTCTGTTCAGTTTCATCGCTTCGCGTTCAATTGCGGTGCTCAATCGCCGCCGGCGCATTGGGTGGCCGGGCCTCGGCTGCATTATCCACGGCCAAAATCGGCGCCACGTTACTGAATCAACACAAACGCCAATCATTGAAGATGCGCGCTTCAGTGATCCAACAGCATGTTCAACATCCGCTGCGGATGCGCCAGAAAATCCCGCGTCACCTGAAAGTGCTCGGTTTCCTCATAGGCAATACGCCGGATGCCATCACCATCGCACTGATAGATATAGGCGTCGGGATACGCCATCAGAATGGGCGAATGCGTGGCGATAATGAACTGGCTTTCCTGCCGCACCAGCGCGTGCATACGCGCCAGCACCGCCAACTGCCGCTGCGGCGAGAGCGCGGCCTCAGGTTCGTCGAGCAGATACAGGCCATTGCCGCCAAAGCGATGCATCAGTAGCGCCATGAACGACTCGCCGTGCGATTGCGCGTGCAGGGATTTGCCGCCGTAGGATGCAATCACGCTCCCACCTGGGCCGGGTTCCTCATCCATGCGCTGGATGTTGGTCGCCACGTTGAAGAAGCTCTCGGCGCGCAGGAAGAACTCGGTGCGCGGCTTGCGGAAGCCCTTGGCGATGCGCAGGTGGTTGTGCAGCTCCGAGTGCGAGGCGTGCGTGCTGAAGTTGAAGTTGCGCGAGCCGCCCTCGGCGTTGAACCCCATCGCCACGGCCATCGCTTCCATCAGGGTCGATTTGCCCGAGCCGTTCTCGCCCACCAGGAAGGTCATCTTCGGGTGCAGCGCCAGCGTGTCGAGCGCACGCACGGCGGGCAGGTTGAACGGATAGGCGTCGAAGGTGGTGATGGTGTCGCGCCGTAGCGTGACATGGCTGACGAATTGGCGAGTGAGCATGGGCATACGCAGGTGCAAGCGATAGCAAGCATCGTAGCGTGGAGTGATGGGTCCACCGCTCAGGCAAGCGCAAGGCCATAGCCCGCTCCATCTGGCGGTGTCAATGCGTTGTCATATTTGAACCTTGCGATCGGGTTAGGAAGCGGCGCACTCGCATCACAGACCTGCAACACGCGGGCACCAGAGTGAGGGGCATCGTTCAGGGAGCCAACGATGCACAACCATAAATTCACGAAATACGCCGCCGCCATGGCGGCCGCCATTGCCATGACGGCATGCGGCAGTGATGGCACATCCACCACCGGCAGCGCCGAGCCTGATGGCAAGCCGACCACCCCGTCCACCGGACCGACCAAGAACGTCGTGTTCTTCCTGGGCGACGGCATGGGCCTGACCACCATGACCGCCGCGCGCATCTACAAGGTGGGCGAAGACGGCGAGCTGACCATGGACACGCTGCCGGAAACCGGCTTCGTGCGCACCTTCTCGAACAACGCGCAGGTGACCGACTCGGCGCCGTCGATGTCGGCCTACATGACCGGCGTGAAGATGAACAACGAGGTCATCTCCATGTCGCCGGACACCAGCGCCTATGACGCGGGCGGCAAGGACTACCTGTCGGGCGCCGACAGCACCTGCCCGAGCGGCAACGGCAAGCCCGTCACCACGCTGCTCGAACTGATGAAGGCCGCAGGCTACGGCACGGGCGTGGTCACCACCACGCGCATCACGCACGCCACGCCGGCCGCCACGTACGCGCACATCTGCCACCGCGACGGTGAGAACACCATCGCCGCGCAACTCACGCCGGGCGGCGCAGGCTACAACGCTGCGCTGGGCGACGGCGTGGACGTGATCTTCGGCGGCGGCCGCAAGCACTTCCTGTCGGACAAAACCAAGGGCGGCGTGCGCACCGACGGCCGCGACCTCACGGTCGACCTGCAGAAAGCCGGCTACAGCTATGCCGGCACGCGTGCACAGTTCGACGCGCTGTCGGCCAGCAGCAAGAAGGTCGTTGGCCTGTTCACCAGCAGCCACATGTCGTACGACCTGGACCGCAACCCGGCTGATGAGCCGAGCCTGGGCGAGATGACCAACAAGGCCATCGACGTGCTCGCCGCCAAGAAGAAGGGCTTCTTCCTGATGGTGGAAGGCGGCCGTATCGACCACGCGCTGCACGAAACCACCGCCCGCAAGGCACTGCAGGACACGGTGGCGTTCGACTCGGCCATTCGCGGTGCGATCGACAAGCTCAACACGATCGACCCGGGCCTGAAGAACACGCTGATCGTCGTGACGGCTGACCACGACCACACGCTGGTGCTCAACGGCTACGCCAAGCGCACGGGCCCGAGCAGCGACGCCAACCCTGGCGTGCTCGGCCTGCTGAAGAACTACGTGACGGGCGCCAACGCTGTCGACTCCACCGGCGCGCCGTTCACCATCATCGGCTTTGGTACCGGCGAGAGCCGCAAGCCCAACCGCGGCGCGCTGACGGACGCTGACGTCTACGCCCCGACGTACCACCAGGAAGCAGTGATCCCAGTCGCGCCGGGCGGCGAAACGCACGGCGGCACCGATGTCTTCATCGGCGCACGCGGCCTGGGCGCCGAGCGCTTTACCGGCACGATGGACAACACCGAGGTCTTCGGCCTCATCAAGCAGGCCGTGGGTCTGTAAGAGGGAGCGGGCAAATCATGAACAAGCAATCGAACCGCATCATTCGCGCGAGCCTGTTGGCGCTGGCCGCCGGCGCCTGTGCCCAAGCGCACGCCGCTGGTGAAGCCAAGAACGTGATCTTCTTCCTGGGCGACGGCATGGGCCCGACCACCGTCACCGCCACGCGCATCTACAAGGTGGGCGAGAGCGGCAAGCTGACGATGGAAACGCTCAAGCGCACGGCGCGCATCAAGACGTACTCCAACGATGCGCAGACCACTGACAGCGCCCCGTCGATGTCGGCTTACATGACCGGCGTGAAGATGAACAACGAAGTCATCTCCATGTCGCAGGACACCAAGGCCAGCGACCCCGCCGGCAAGGGCTATGTGACCGGCTCTGACAGCACCTGCCCCGCAGGCAACGGCACGCCCGCCACCACGCTGCTGGAACTGGCCAAGGCCGCCGGCAAGTCGGTGGGCGCGGTCACCACCACGCGCGTCACGCACGCCACGCCGGCTGCCACGTACTCGCATATCTGCCACCGCGATGGCGAGAATCAGATCGCCGCGCAAGGCACACCGACCAACGCGCTGTACAACGCCGCGCTGAAGGACGGGCTGGACGTGCTGCTGGGCGGTGGCCGTCGCCACTACCTGCCGCAGGGCACCACCGGCAGCAAGCGCACGGACACCACCGACCTGATCGGCCAGTTCACGGCAGCCAACTACAAGTACGTGAGCACCGGCACGCAGTTGGCGGCGGTCGACCCGGCCAGCACCACCAAGCTGCTCGGCCTGTTCAACCTCGACCACATGAACTACGAGCTGGACCGCAAGAAGAACAATGTGGACGAGCCCAGCCTGGCGGACATGACCGAGAAGGCCATCCGCGTGCTGCAGAAGAACGGCAAGGGCTACTTCCTGATGGTGGAAGGCGGCCGTATCGACCACGCACTGCATGGCACCAACGCCAAGCGCGCGCTGGAAGATGCCGGTGCGTTTGACGAAGCGATCAAGCGCGCCCTGTCGATTGCCGATCTGCAAAACACGCTGATCGTCGTCACGGCCGACCACGACCACACGATGACGATCAACGGTTACCCCCGCAAGGGCAACCCGATCCTGGGTGTGTCGAACGACATCAAGACCGGTCAGCCGCAACTGGCCGCCGATGGCCTGCCGTACACCACGCTGGTGTTCGGCAACGGCGGCACGCCGCGCAAGGCCACGCGTGACAACGTGGCCGGGGTCGACACGACGGCGGATGACTACTTGCAGGAAGTGGGCGTGCAGCTCGGCACGCCTGGTTCGGAAACGCACGGCGGCGGGGATGTGATGCTGTTCTCCTCTGGTCCGGGCAGCGCACCGCTGAAGGGCACGCTGGACAACACGAAAGTGTTCGGCGTGGTCAAGACGGCCATGGGCCTCTGATCCTGGCGTTTCCATTGACGCGCATGCCGAGGCAATCGGCATGCGCTTTTTTCGTTTTGGCTTTCCCGACTTCGCATTCGTATGACCCGATCTGCCCGCCTTCTGTTTTCGTTCGCACTCACTGTACTCAGCGCGCTCGCCGCTACCGCACAGGCCGCCGGCCCGGCCGCATCCGTGCCACTCACCGCGCTACGTGTTGAACACCAACTGTCATCGCTCGGCACCGACGGCATCCAGCGCGACATGCGCTTTGCCGAGCGCGTCTACCGCCAGGGCGACCGCGTGTGGATCGCGCGTGAACTGCCGCCGGCCTCTGCCCACGCCGAGCATGACGCCACCAACACCCACGCCGGCCACAAGCACGCCGACACCGACACCGCCCCGCGCTGGATCGAACGCGACGCCAAGGGCGCACTAACCGTGCGCGTGGTGAGCGAATCGCAGCAGAAGAACTACAACGTGCTGCCCGCCGAGTATTCCAACATCGGCTTCGACGGTTCGTGGGCCACGGCCTACCACCTGCTCGACCCGGCCGCGCTCAAGGGCATGCGTGCCGAGGGTCCCGTGCGCAACGGCGTGCAGACCTACCGCTCGACCCAGGGCGAGCGCACCGTCACGGTGGAATGGGATGTGGCCGGCCAGTATCCGCGCCGCGTGGAATCGCGCAACGCCAGCGGCTCGCAGCGCAAGCTCACGCGCGTGACGGCGCTGCCCGCCCCGGCCGCTGCACCGTGGGTACGTGCCCAGCGCTTTGCCGCCGCCGACTACACCGACCTGATGGATTGAATGCACCCGCGCCGGACAGCAAGTCCCGACGCGAACGCTCCAGGTGCCGGTGCCGACTCCCCGGAAACCAGCGCTGGCTTGTTAGGAGCTGATGCCGGCTCCCTGGCAACCGGCACTGGCGCCTTCAGAGTTGATGCTGACTCCCTGGAAACCGGCGCTGGCTCCTTAGGAACGGATGCCGACTCTCTGGAAACTACTGGCGGCTCTCCGAGACCCGCAGCTGACTCTCCAAGAGCCGGCACTGACGCTCCGAGACACGATTCCGGCTTCCGAAGCGTCATCGCCACCTGCTGAGGCCTCGGTCATGGTGCGCAGCACCACGCACGCCGATCCGGCTGCGATGGCGCTATAGTGCGAGCAACCCCCAACGCCGCTTGCACACGTCCCCCGCCATGACAATCACCGACCCGACCCTCGCTGCGTTTGCCGCTCCCGCCTCGCACGTGCCGCGCGTGCTCACCATCGCCGGTTCGGACTGCGGCGGCGGGGCCGGTATCCAGGCCGACCTGAAGACGTTTGCGGCCCTCGGCTGCTACGGCATGTCGGCCATCACGGCCATCACCGCGCAGAACACGCTGGGCGTGACGGCGGTGGAAGCGCTCACACCGGACATCGTGGCCGCGCAGATCGATGCCGTGGCAGGCGACATCGGCGTGGACGCCGCCAAGACCGGCATGCTGGGCACACCGCAGGTGGTGGAAGCCATCCTCTCGGCGCTGGACCGCCACCCGATCGCCAATCTCGTCGTCGATCCGGTCATGGTCAGCACCAGCGGCGCGCAGCTCGGCACCGATGCCACCGTGCAGGCCATGGCGAAATGGCTGTTCCCGCGCGCGCTGGTGGTGACACCCAACCTGCCGGAAGCCAGCGCGCTGCTCGGCCGCGACATCCGCACCGCAGACGACATGCTGCCCGCCGCGCGCGATCTGCTGGCGCTGGGCCCGCGTGCGGTGCTGCTCAAAGGCGGGCACCTGGCCGATGTGGCGACCGCCGGTGAAGACGGCGTGCTGCAAGACGTGCTCGTCACCGCCGATGGCACCGAGCGCGTCTACGCGCACACCTATATCGACACGCCGCACACGCACGGCACGGGTTGCACGTTGTCTGCCGCCATTGCCGCGCACCTCGCGCGTGGCGACGCGCTGGAAGCCGCCATCGAGGCTGCGCTCGACTACTTGCTGCACGCCATCGGCGCGGGGCGTCACCTGGCATTGGGGCGCGGGGCCGGCCCGCTCAACCACGGCTTTGCGCCGCGTCCGCTGGCTGCACCGCGCGCGCTCGAAGTCGACATCGACGAAGACTGATCCCAAGGAGCTGCCATGACGCGTCTGCCGATCAAGATGATCCGCATGCTTCCCATGGCCGCGTTGTGCGGGCTGCTGGCCGCCTGCAACGCGAGCTTTGTCAGTGACTTCGGCAGCAACTTTTCGATTGGCGGCACGCTGAGCGGGTTGCCGGGCGGCCAGTCGATCGTGCTGCTCAACAACGGCCGCGACAGCCTGACCGTTGCGGCAAACGGCAGGTTCGTGTTCGGCGGGCTGGTGCCGTTCAACGGCAGCTATCTGGTGACGATCAGCACGCAGCCGGCGTCGGCCAACTGCACAGTGACCAACGCCAGCGGCACGGCCACCAATGATGTGAACAACGTGCAGGTGACCTGCGTGCCGCGTTAGGCGACCCACGCCGACCAAGAAAAAGCGCGGATCACGGTCCGCGCTTTTTCGTTGGAGCTCGCCGGCTCACGCCGATGCGCCGGCCTGCTCCTTCGTCCACTTTTCCATGCGCCGATTCATCTCTTCGGGCGACACATCTTCCACGTGGGTGGACACGGTCCATACGTGGCCGAACGGGTCTTTGAGCGTGCCGGAGCGGTCGCCATAGAACTGGTCCACCACGGGGCGGACTTCCGTGCCGCCGGCCTTGAGCGCGTTGGCAAACACGGCATCGACGTTGGGCACGTAGATCATCAGCCCGACGGATGTGGCCTGCAGCGTGTCGGGGCTGGCACAAACCATGTTGGGGGCTTCGTCCGACAACATGATGGGGGAGTCGCCAATGCGGATTTCAGCGTGCGCGATGGTGCCGTTGGGGCCATCCATGCGAAGCAGTTCGGTGGCACCGAAGGCCTGCTTGTAGAAATCGAGCGCGCGTGCGGCGCCTTTGATGCTCAGGTACGGGGTGACGCTGTGATAACCCTCGGGAATGGGCTTGGCCGCCATGTCTGTCTCCTGCAGCGTGAATGAGGATGCGCCGCCCCAGGACCGTAAACCTCAGTGACCGGGGCAGCGCACGAACAGGATAGGTCAGTGAGATGGCGCTTGTGGGGCAGTCATGGGACGCAAACTGCGTTGCGCAACCCTTGCGTATCGTCAGGCGCGCACGTGCGCCGCGAACGTCGCTTGCAGGGTCTGTACCGCCGCCGGCACATCGTCCGCCTGCGTGATGGCACGCACCACGGCCACGCAGCCGACACCGGATTCCAGCACACGCGGCATCGCGGCCAGGTCGATCCCGCCGATGGCCACCAGCGGTGGCGCCGGCACGCGCGTGCGCATGGCCGCCGCGTAGGCGAATAAGCGGCCCAGGCCCTGCGGCACGGTCGGCATGGTCTTGGTGGGCGTGGCGAAGACAGCGCCCAGCGCGAGGTAGCTCGGGTTCAGCGGCGCGACGCGCAGCATTTCGGCAAAGCCGTGCGTGCTGATGCCCAGGCGCAACCCTGCGGCGCGAATCGCTACCAGGTCCGCATCGTCGATGTCTTCCTGGCCGAGGTGGATGCCGTAGATGCCGCTGTTGGGCACCTGGGCATGCACGTCGAGCGCGACTTGCCAGTGGTCGTTGATGAACAGGCGCGTGTCGCTACCGCGTGCGGCGGCTTCTGCGCGACGGACCTGATCGGCCACAGCCTGCGCGTCGTCCGATTTGAAGCGCAACTGCACCGTCGGCACCTTGAGCGCGACGAGGCGCGCCACCCAGTCCGCATCGGGCACCACGGCGTAGATGCCGAGTTGCGTCGGGCACGGCGCGAAGGCGAGGTCTGCTGCGGTCGGGCACGGCAGCGCGGGTTCGAGCACGCGGGGCAGGGCGTTGAAGCGCGTGGGCCAGGCGAGCGCATCGGCGTTGGCTTCAGCGATCCACGCGCGGGCCACGCACAGCGCATCGCGCGGCTCGAAGGCCAGCGCGAGTGCCGCACCGAAGATGGCGACGAAGCGTGCGTCGAGCGCATCGCCTTGCGCCACCGACGTGAAGCGATACGTGCCGAGGCGGTCGTGCACGGTGTCGATGCGTTGATCACCTTCCATAGCGGTCAACACGACGGCGGCACCGGCGGTGCGGGCACGGTCAGCGTGTGCGGCGTCGGAGGTCAGCAGAACAGTGGTGGCGCTGGTGGCTTCATCAACGCGGTCGGTCACACTCCAGGCGTGCGGTGCGCGGCCGAAGGCTTCGGTATGGCGATCGATGATCTGCGCAGCGAGGGCGGCCGCCTCCGGCCACGCGGCGGAGAAACGCAGGGCAGACATGCTCATGCGCTTTTCTCTTCGGCGTGCCAGAAGGGCAGGCCAACAACGGGGGTGCTGGCTTGCGCGACATCGCGCTCCGGCATCGGACCAGACAGGCGCGCAAGGCGACCCGCCTGCGTGGCCATGGCAAACGCCTGCGCCATCGCCACCGGATCACCGGCTTGGGCGACGGCGGTGTTGAGCAGCACGGCGTCGTAGCCCCACTCCATGACCTGCGTGGCGTGCGACGGCACACCCAGGCCTGCGTCGACGATGAGCGGTACGTTGGGCAAGCGCTCGCGCAGCAGCCGCAGACCGTACGGGTTGGTCGGGCCACGGCCCGTGCCGATGGGCGCGGCCCACGGCATCAGCGCCTGGCAACCGACGTCGAGCAGGCGGCGGCACAGCACGAGGTCTTCGGTGCAATACGGCAGCACCTTGAAACCATCTTTGATGAGGCGTTCGGCCGCTGCGGGCAGCGCGAGCGTGTCGGGCTGCAGCGTGTAGTCGTCGCCGATGACTTCGAGCTTGATCCAGTCCGTCTCGAACACTTCGCGCGACATCTGCGCCAGCGTATAGGCCTCGTCGGCGGAATAGCAGCCGGCTGTGTTCGGCAGCACGGGCACGCCGAGTTCGCGCAGCATCTTCCAGAAGCCGGCGCCGCCTTCGGGCGAGCCCGCGCTCTGGCGGCGCAGCGCCACGGTCAGCATGGCCGGGTTGGACACGCGCACCGCGTCTTCCAGCGATTGTGGGGACGGGTAACGCGCTGTACCCAACAGCAGGCGCGAGGCGAAGGTCTCGTCGTACAGGCGCAGCGGATCAGCTTGACCAGCGAGCGCGGAAAGATTCGTAGTGGTCATCAGATACTCCTAGCCACCCACAACAGGCTGCACGAGTGCAATGCGATCGCCCGTGTTGAGCGCGTGCTGCGCGTGGCGCGCCTTGGGCACGAAATCGCCATTCACGGAGGCGGCAAACGGCGGCGCGATCTGCAGTTGCGGCGCGGCGGCACCGATGGCGTCGGCCAGCGTGCTACCAACAGGTAGTGCGAGCGACAGGTCGTTGAGGGTGACGTTCAGCGTCATGACAAAACAGGTTCAGGCGATGCAGCGGCGGCGAACAGCTCGGGCCATTCGCGGTCGTTCGCATCGAGGGCACGGCCGTCCAGCAGATCACGCGCGACGGCCACCGCAGCTTGGGTGACGGCGGGCGCGATCATGTAGCCGTGCCGGTACAGGCCGTTGACCGACAGCGTGCCAGCGCCATCCCAGCGCAACGCGGGACGGTGGTCAGGCAGCGTCGGGCGGCACTGCGTGTTCAGTTCCAGCACGCGCGCCTCGCCAAAGGCGGGGTGCACGGCGTAGGCAGCGGACAGCAACTCCAGCGTGGAGCGCACACTGGCCGGCGACATGTCGTCGGATTCGATTTCCGTCGCGCCGATCACATACACGTTGCCCGGCTTGGGCGCGATGTACAGCGGATAGCGCGGATGCAGCATGCGCACCGGCCGCGTGAGCGACACATCGGGTGCGTGGATGCGCGCGACCTCGCCGCGCAGACCACGCAGGCGCGGCCATTGGGGCTTGGCACCGAGGCCACGGCAATCGAGCACGAGACGTGCGCCAAGGCCATTGGCCGCGAGGGCATCGGGCCGCGGATCCGCAACGTCCGTGTTCCAGCGCAGTTGCACGCCCACGGCTTCCAGCTCGGTCGCCATTGCATTCAGCAGGGTGCGGTTGTCGAGTTGGCCTTCGCCCGCCAGATACAGCCCTTGCGTAAAGCGTTGCGCGAGCAGCGGCTCCAGCGTACCGATGCCCGCAGCATCGACCGCGCGCAGATCTGCCGTCACTCGCTCGGGCGGCGCAACGGCGCGCACGCGGCTGGCAAACAGCGATGCCTCGCCACGATCCGCTGCATGCCACACGACCAGCGTGCCAGCCTCCTGGAAGAACACCGGCGTGCGCAGCTTCGACAGCCAGTCGCGCCACAGCGCCAGGCTCGCCAACCCCAGATCGACGACAAAACGATCCGCCACGGCGGCTTCGGCCAGCGGCGCCAGCATGGCTGCAGCCACGTGCGCGGCAGCACTGCTGCCGTCACGCGCGCCGCGCTCCACCACGGCAATGCGTGCAGCCGGCACACCGGCTTGCACGAGTTGCCAGGCACACAGGCGGCCAGCGAGGCCGCCACCGAGGATCGTTACGTCGAACGGAGTGGGAGTTGGCATTTCGCCCAGTGAGTTAGCTGTAGATCTTGCTGCCCGTCTTGCGGAACTCGATCGACTTCTCCTCCATGCCCTGCGTTGCGGCCGTGGCGTTGGCGTCGAGCGAGGCCGCGTAATCACGCACTTCCTGCGTGATCTTCATCGAGCAGAACTTCGGACCGCACATCGAGCAGAAGTGCGCGATCTTGGCGCCTTCAGCCGGCAGCGTTTCATCGTGGAAGGCGCGTGCCTTTTCCGGGTCGAGGCCGAGGTTGAACTGGTCTTCCCAGCGGAACTCGAAGCGTGCCTTGGACAGCGCGTTGTCGCGCAACTGCGCGCCCGGCCAGCCCTTCGCAAGGTCAGCCGCATGGGCCGCGATCTTGTAGGTGATGATGCCTTCGCGCACGTCTTCCTTGTCCGGCAGGCCCAGGTGTTCCTTGGGCGTGACGTAGCAGAGCATGGCCGTGCCGTACCAACCAATGTTGGCCGCACCGATGCCGCTGGTGATGTGGTCGTAGCCGGGGGCGATGTCCGTCACCAGCGGGCCCAGCGTGTAGAACGGCGCTTCGAAGCAGTGCTTCAGCTCTTCGTCCATGTTGGCCTGCACGCGTTGCAGCGGCACGTGGCCCGGGCCTTCGATCATCACCTGCACGTCGTGCTCCCACGCCTTCTTGGTGAGTTCACCCAGCGTGTGCAGCTCGCCAAATTGCGCAGCGTCGTTCGAGTCGGCAATGCAACCGGGGCGCAGACCATCACCCAGGCTGAACGACACGTCGTACGCCTTCATGATTTCGCAGATCTCGTCGAAGTGCGTGTACAGGAAGTTTTCCTTGTGATGCGCCAGACACCACTTGGCCATGATCGAGCCACCACGCGAAACAATGCCCGTGATGCGGTCGGCCGTCAGCGGCACATAGCGCAGCAGCACGCCGGCGTGGATGGTGAAGTAGTCGACGCCTTGCTCGGCCTGTTCGATCAGCGTGTCGCGGAACATCTCCCACGTCAGGTCTTCGGCCACGCCGCCGGTCTTGTCCAGCGCCTGGTAGATGGGCACCGTGCCGATGGGCACCGGCGAGTTGCGCAGGATCCATTCACGCGTTTCGTGGATGTGCTTGCCGGTGGACAAGTCCATGATCGTGTCGGCGCCCCAGCGGATCGCCCACACCATCTTTTCCACTTCCTCGGCCAGCGACGAGGTGACCGCCGAGTTGCCGAGGTTGCCGTTGATCTTCACGCGGAAGTTGCGGCCGATGGCCATCGGCTCCAGTTCCGTGTGGTTGATGTTGGCGGGGATGATCGCGCGGCCGGCGGCGATTTCTGCGCGCACGAATTCCGGCGTGATGTCTTCCGGACGCTGCGGCAGGTTCGCGCCGTACGAGAAGCCCGGATGCTGCTTGAGCAGTTGGCGGTACTCGGGCTTGTCTTGCAGCGCCTGCAGGTTCAGCGATTCACGCAGCGCGACGTATTCCATTTCCGGCGTGATGATGCCGCGACGCGCGTAGTGCATCTGGCTCACGTTGGCGCCCGGCTTGGCACGGCGCGGGTTCGTCAGCTGTGCAAAGCGCAGGTGGGCCGTGGCCGGGTCATTGGCACGCGTACGGCCGTACTCGGACGACAGGCCGGAGAGGATTTCCGTGTCGCCACGCTCGTCGATCCACTTGGCGCGCAGCGGGGCGAGACCGGCCTTCAGGTCGATGTGCACGTCCGGGTCCGAGTACGGGCCCGAGGTGTCGTACACCGGCACCGGCGGGTTCAGCATCTCGCCCTTGTCGGTGCGCGTGGCGGTCTGCTTGATGGTACGCATCGGCACGCGGATGTCCGGGCGGCTGCCGGCGATGTAGGTCTTGCTGGAGGCCGGGTAGGCAAACTTCTGGTCGAGCTCGGACTGCAGCGAGTCGAATGAGGCGGCGGGGGCGTTTTTGGCTTGGGGCATGGTCTCGTCCTTTGATTCTGTGGCCTGGTGGAGCAGGCTGTGGACGAAACCGGGAGGAGAGGCGGGGCCCGAAAGATCGGGTTGCCAGAGGCTCGGTGTTCTGAAGAAACTTCCCACGCCGGTACGAACCGGATCGGGTGCTAAGGGACTCTCTCAGCCGCACGGCCCATCCGTACGGCACCCCTGTTTCATCCAACGAGGGTGCATTTAAGCACAGCCGGATCGACGTTGCCAGCAAGAAAACCCGGCAGGTGACGGTCAGCCGGTCATTTCAGTCCAAACCCCCATGCAACGCGCTGCAAATGTGCTGCCTTCCGCACGGACACCGCCTGCCTTGATCTGGCGCAATCCAGCCGCGTTTCACCTATGCGACGCTCGAACCCATTTTCTATTGCATCGCATTATGTTGCGGTTGAGCCGCAGGGGAGTTGTCATGCTGGAACGTCGGTTCACACTCGCGGGGCGCAGCCTCGTGCCCATCGTGCAGGGCGGGATGGGGGTGGGTATTTCGGCGCACCGGCTGGCCGGCGCCGTAGCGCGCGAGGGCGGCGTGGGCACCATCGCCAGCATCGACCTGCGGCATCACCATGCGGATCTCGTCGCTGCGACTGAGAAATCGCATGACAAGGACGCCATCAACGCGGCCAACCTCGTCGCACTGGATCGGGAGATCCGGGCCGCGCGCGAGGGAGCGCAAGGCAACGGCCTGATCGCCGTGAACGTGATGAAGGCGGTGGAATCGCACGCGGCGCTGGTGCGGCAGGCGTGCGAGAGCGGTGCGGATGCCATCGTCATGGGGGCGGGCCTGCCGCTCGATCTGCCGGAGATGACGGCGGGGTATCCGAAGGTGGCGCTGATCCCGATCCTGTCGGATTCGCGCGGCGTGGGCGTGGTACTCAAGCGGTGGATGAAGAAGGCGCGATTGCCCGATGCGGTGGTGATCGAGCATCCGGCGCACGCGGGCGGCCACCTGGGCGCGGCGCGGATCGAAGACCTACGCGATGAGCGGTTCTCGTTCGCGCGCGTACTGGACGAATGCCGCGAGCTGTTCGTCAAGCTGGGGCTGGCGGCGGAGCAGATACCGATCATCCTGGCCGGTGGCATCGATTCACATGCAAAGGTGCGGCATTGGCTCGACAAGGGCGCGGCTGCGGTGCAGCTCGGCACGGCGTTTGCGGTGACAGAGGAAGGCGATGCGCACCCGCGCTTCAAGCGTGTGCTGACGGGCGCGGAGGATGGCGACATTGCCGAGTTCGTCAGCGTGGCAGGGTTGCCTGCACGTGCGGTGATGACGCCCTGGTTGTCGCGTTATCTGTCGCGTGAGAGCGCCTTGCAGGCCAAGGCCAAGGTGCGGGATTGCCTGCAGGGGTTCGATTGTTTGCAGACGTGCGGGCTGCGGGATGGCATCGGCAAGGTGGGGCAGTTCTGCATTGACCTGAAGCTGGCGCAGGCGCTGCGTGGGGATGTGGAGCGGGGGCTGTTCTTCCGGGGGGCGGGAAAATTGCCGTTTGGGCAGACGATTCGGCCTGTGCGGGAGTTGATGCACTACTTGCTGACTGGGGAAAAGCCTGCACTCACGGCGTCTGAAACGCACGCGGAAGCCGCCACCGCCGTATAGAAACCTGCCTCCAGCCGCGCAAACCATCGGTGGTCTACCATGGGTGCACAACAAACGTGACACCCCAGGAGACCCCCCAATGCCCACCGAGGCCACGCACCGCATCTTCAACCAGGTCCCGGACCTGACCGGCTTCAATCCCTTCACGTCCGACACCACGCTGCAAGGCGCACTCGAACGCCTGGGTGGCGGCTGGAACGCCAGCGCGCTGCAAGCCTTCGGTGACCAGCTCGGCGCCCCCGAGACCCTGCGGTGGGCCACCGAAGCCAACCAGTACCACCCCGAACTCCACACCCACAGCCGCACCGGCGAGCGCATCGACGCCATCCGCTTCGACCCCGCGTGGCACGCGCTGCTCGGCCTGATGCGCAGCCAGGGCCTGCAAGCCCTGCCGTTTGCCGACCCGCGCCCCGGCGCATGGGCCGCGCGCACAGCGGGCTACTACATGCAGGCGCAGATCGAATCCGGCACGCTATGCCCGGCGACGATGACGTTCGCCAGCATCCCCGTGCTGCAGAAAGAGACCGCGCTGTTTGCCGATCTGGCCCCGCGCCTCTTCGCCCGCGAACACGACGCACGCGACCTGCCGTGGCGCCAGAAGACGGCCATCCTCATCGGCATGGGCATGACCGAAAAACAAGGCGGATCGGATGTGCGCAGCAACACCACGGTGGCCACGCCTTTGCGCGGCGAGGGGCGCGGCGCCACCTACGCCATCACCGGGCACAAGTGGTTCTTCTCCGCGCCGATGTGCGATGCGCACCTGGTGGTCGCGCGCATGGGCGCGGAAGACGGCCCGCTGTCGTGCTTCTTCGTGCCGCGCTTTCGCGATGACGGCAGCAAGAACCCCATCCAGATCCAGCGCCTGAAAGACAAGCTCGGCAACCGCTCCAACGCCAGCAGCGAGGTGGAATTCCGCGGCGCGGAGGGCATCCTCATCGGCGAGGAAGGGCGCGGCATTCCGACCATCATCGAGATGGCGACGCACACGCGCCTGGATTGCGTGATCGGCAGCGCAGGCATCCTGCGCCACGCGCTGATGCAGGCGCTGCACCACGCGCGCCATCGCATGGCGTTCGGCCGCTTGCTGGCCGATCAGCCGCTCATGCGCAACGTGCTGGCAGATCTCGCACTCGAATCGCAAGCCGCGACCCTGCTGATGATGGAACTGGGCGGCGCCTTCGAGCGGGCCGACACTGATCCGCTGGCCGCCGCGTGGAAGCGCATCGTCACGCCCGCCGCCAAGTTCTGGGTCTGTAAACGCGCCATCGAAGCCACCGGCGAGGCGATGGAAGTCTGGGGCGGCAACGGCTACGTGGAAGAGGGTCCGATGGCGCGCCTGTACCGCGAGGCACCGGTCAACTCCATCTGGGAAGGCTCGGGCAACGTGATGTGCCTGGACGTGCTGCGCGCCATCGCCCGCACGCCGGACGATGCGCTGCGCCTGCTGCAGGACATTGGCGAGCGCGCGCAGGGGCACCGTGCCGTACGCGCCGAACTGGCCGCGCTGCAGGCGATGCTGCATCGGCCGGGCGACATCCAGGAGACCTCCGCCCGCCGCATCGCGCAGGGGCTGGCACTCACGGCGCAGGCTGCGCTGATGCTGGCCCACGCCCACCCGGACGACGCCGAGCGCTTCATCGCCAGCCGCTTCCACCATCAGCATGGCCGGGTGTTCGGCACGCTCGATGGCCATGCGCAGGAACTAGGGGCGGTGCTGCAACGCGCGTGGCCAGTGTGAAGAATCCGTGAAGCACAAACCGCGTGAAAGCACGATGAAAGTCTGCATCGCCTAGGGTAGGTGGGCCGCGCGCCCACGCCCGGCATAAAAAGAACAAACAAACAGGAGACATCCCCCGTGCCGCACCCGACCCGCGCCTTGCTCGCGGCCGGCCTGGCGTTGTGCGCTTTCCAGGCGTTGGCTGCATCCCCCGTGCTTGACCGTATCCGCGACACCGGCATCGTCCGGCTGGCGTATCGGGAGAACTCCGTGCCGTTTTCCTATCTCGATGGCGGCAAGCCGGTGGGGTATTCGATCGACCTGTGCGCAAAGCTGGTCGACGCGATCAAGGTGGCGGTCAAGCGGCCCGACCTGAAGGTGCTGAAGGTGGAATACGTGGCCGTGACACCCGCCACGCGCATCGCCGCCATCACCGAGGGCAGGGCGGACCTGGAATGCGGCTCCACCAACAACACGCGTGAGCGGCGTGAAAAGGTAGCGTTCACTATCCCGCATTACATTGCCAGCAGCCGCATGCTGGTGAAGACCAGCTCGGGCATCCAGCGCTGGGAAGACCTCAACAGCAAGACGGTGGTGTCCACACGCGGCAGCACCAATGGCGGGCAGATCAAGGCGATGGCCGATGCGCGTGTGCTCAAGGTCAACGTGATCGAGGCCAAGGACCACGCCGAGGCCTTCGGCATGGTGGCCGCCGGCAAGGCTGACGCCTTTGCGATGGACGACGTGCTGCTCTATGGCTTCCGGGCCACCTCGCCCAACCCGGCGGACTACGTGGTGGTCGGCAGCAACCTGGCGGTGGCGCCATACGCGATCATGCTGAGCGAGGACGATACCGAGTTCAAGAAGGTGATCGACCTGGCAATGTCGCGCACGATCCTCGATGGCGAGGCCGAGAAGCTCTACAAGAAGTGGTTCCAGCAGCCCATTCCGCCCAACGGCGTCAAGCTGGAGATTCCGATGAGCTTCCTGCTGCGCGACTCGTTCAAGTTCCCGACCGACAAGGTGGCGGACTGACGCAACACCCGGAATCCATGCACCACGAAGGTGCTTGAGGGTATACCCGCAATCAGGCCATAATGCGCGCCCATGGCGGCGCGTGACATTGCTTCACGTTTTGGCATTCCCCGGGGAGTGGCGGCGCGCAAGCCAGTTCTGCGCAATCGAGCCGGGCCCAGCCCAGCAAACGATTGCTCAGATGGCCGCGTCGACAGGGCAGCGACATGGTCAGCCGTGCCCAGATAGCCCTAACCCTCTCCTAGGACCTTTGACGATGCTGTTCCCTGCGCGCACGTGGCTGCTGGCCGCGCTTGCCGTTCCTGCGGCGTTCTTTGCTGCTTCCAACGCAATGGCCGCTACCCCGACGCTCGATCGCATCCGCGATTCCGGCACGGTGCACGTGGCCTACCGTGAAGACTCCATCCCGTTCTCGTACCTCGACGGCAGCAAGCCGGTCGGCTACACGATCGACATCTGCTCGCGGCTGATCGATTCGCTGCGCACCTCGCTCAAGCGCCCGGACCTGAAGGTGCAGTACGTGCCGGTGACGGCGGCTACCCGTATGGATGTGATCACCTCGGGCAAGGCCGACATGGAATGCGGCTCGACCAACAACTCGCCGGACCGCCGCGAGAAGGTGGCCTTCACCATTCCGCACTACATCACCAAGGGCCGCATGCTGGTCAAGGCGAATTCGGGCATTCAGCAGTGGGAAGACCTGAACGGCAAGACGGTGGTGGCGGCGCGTGGGTCGACCAATGCCGAGCTCGCACGCAAGCTCAATGAGAGCGGCATGACGGTGCGCGTGGTGGATGCCAACGATCTGCGCAGCGCGTTCGCCATGCTGGCGGATGGCCGTGCCAATGCGTTTGCGGGTGATGACATCCTGCTCTCGGGCATGCGTGCTACGTCGAAGAACCCGGCGGACTTTGCGGTGGCCGGCAAGACGCAGCTGGTGTCGTCGTATGCGATCATGCTCAGCAAGCAGGATCCGGAGTTCAAGAAGATGATCGACCAGTCGATGACGCGGCTGATTGTCGATGGCGAGGTGCCGAAGCTTTACAAGAAGTGGTTTCAGCAGCCGATTCCGCCGAATGGCGTGAATTTGGAAGTGCCGATGAGCTATTTGCTGCGGGACTCGTTCAATACGCCTACGGATAGTGCTGGTAACTGATCCAGGCGGGGATGGATGTTGTTGGTTCATCCCCTGTTTCATCCCCTGCCGGGGCTGACTCACTTTCTCTGTCTTGCCAGAGAAAGTAAGCAAAGAGAGGCGCGCCCGAGATGGCGCCCCCCTCCTTGAATTTATGCCGCAGGGAGGGAAGGGAGGCAAACTCGCTGCGCTCAAACAGCCTCCCTTCTTTTTCCTCCCTGCAACAGAAATTCAAGGCGCCATCTAGGGCAGGGTACGGCCACACCGTCGGTGTGTGAGCCTCACCGCCAAGGCATGTTCTGTTGCTTAGTGCACCTCGGCCGGCGTGGTTTGCGCAGAAGTCCCTGCCACCACATTCAGCGTCGGGCGCCCGCCTTGGCGCATCAGGTCTGCCGCGCGCTCCGCAATCATGATGATCGGGGCGTTGGTATTGCCGCCAATCAGCGTGGGCATGACCGAGCCGTCGATCACGCGCAGGCCGGTCACGCCGCGCACGCGCAATTCCGGATCGACCACCGCCATCGCATCGTCTGCGCTGCCCATCTTGCAGGTGCCGACCGGGTGATAGATGGTGTCTGCGCGCTGGCGGATCAGTGCGCGCACGGCTTCGTCGTCGGAGCCGTCTCCACGGATGTCTCCCGAATACAGTTCACGCCCGCCCAGCTCGGCCAGCGGGCGCTGCGCGAAGATGCGCTTCACCGCGCGGAAGCCTGCCAGCATGCCGTTCATGTCATCCGGGTCGGAGAGGAAGCGCGGGTCGATGAGCGGTGCGTCACGCGTATCGGTGGTCGCCAGGCGCACCTCGCCGCGGCTCTTCGGGCGTAGCACGCAGACGTGGCATGAATAGCCGTGGCCGTAGTTGAACGTGCGGTTGTGGTTGTCGGCCATGGCGACCACGAAGTGCAGTTGCAGATCGGGTTCGGCCAGATCGGGGCGGCTCTTGATGAAGCCGCCGGCCTCGGCAAAGTTGGTGGCGATCATGCCGCGCCGCTCGCGGCGGTAGCGCAGGATCTCGCCCAGCATGTGTACGCTGCCGCGCAGTGAATAGCCGATCAGGTCCAGGTTGAAGGTCTTCTTGTGCAGGATGATGTCGAGGTGGTCCTGCAGGTTCTGGCCGACGCCGGGCAGGTCCTGCACGACCGGGATACCGAGTGAGCGCAGATGCTCGGCCGGCCCCACGCCCGAGGCCATCAGCAACTGCGGCGAGCCGAACGCGCCGGAAGACACGATCACCTCGCGCCGTGCCTGCAGGGTCTCGGTGCGGCCACCGCGATCCACCACCACGCCCGTCGCGCGCTTGCCCTCGAACACGATGCGCAGCGCTTGCGTATCAGGCAGCACGGTCAATTGGCGGCGGCCACGGTTGTAGGTGGCGTCGGTCTTGTCACCGCCATGCAGATAGGCGCGTGCGGCGTTCCAGCGCTCGCCGTTGTATTGCGTGACTTGGTATGGGCCGACGCCTTCCTGGTCGGGACCGTTGAAATCGTCGTTGCGGCGGTAGCCTGCGGCGGCGGCCGCGTCGACAAAACGGCGGGCGATCGGGTTGCCGGTGCGCAGGTCGCTCACGTGCAGGGGGCCGGTACCGCCGTGCAGTGCGTCGTCATCGCGGCCGGCAACGCGCTCGTTGCCTTCCGAACGCTTGAAGTAGGGCAGCACATCGTTCCAGCCCCAGCCGGTGCAGCCGAGCGCGGCCCAGTGGTCGTAGTCGTTGTGCGTGCCGCGGATGTAGATCATCGCGTTGAGCGACGAGCTGCCGCCCAGCCCGCGCCCACGCGGCTGGTAGCCCTGGCGCCCGCCCAGGCCCGGCTGCGGCACGGTCTCGAACCCGTAGTTGCGCTTGTTCTTGAACGGCAGCGATGCGGCACACCCCGCCGGCACCCACACCGAGAAATGGTGGTCGTGCGGCCCGGCTTCTAGCAGGGCAACCGTCACGTCCGGGTCTTCGGTCAGGCGGCTGGCAAGCGCGCAACCGGCCGAGCCGGCGCCGACGATGACGTAGTCGAAGGTGAGCGAATCGTTGGCCATGGGTGTCTCCGGATGTGTTTTTTATTGGGCGAGCGCCGCCGCCGGCTGGCTGCCGGTCACGAACTCACATCCTAGGCGCCACGGGTCGTTTCAAACGGTCGGGCTAACCCGCATTAGAGGCATCGTTCGATGTCACGCAGCAAAATCGGCGGCGGCCGGGAAGACAGGCTTGCCACACTTGGCAATGCGGCATGCTGCGTTGCGAGATCTCACGGCCGGTGTGCGTCTGCCCTGGCGACTGCGAGGGCGCCATGCCGCACACGGCGCGGCCGTATCAGGGCTTCGCAAGGCTGCCTGGGCGACCATACTCCCTTGCAATTGCGCCACCTCGCCAACCACCCACCCTTGCCAGGAGCATCACCATGCAACCTGCCGACCTGCCCGCCCCGCACCTGCTGCGCATGCAGCAAACCTTTGAGGCCATGCGCGCCGCCCACCAGGCCGACATGCTGCCCGCGTGGCCCGTGCGCCGAAACCGGCTGGTGCGCCTCAAGCGCCTCGTCATGGACAACCGTGATGCCATCGTCCAGGCCGTCAGTGCAGACTTCGGCAACCGCTCGCGGCAGGAAACCGAGTTGCTGGAAATCTTCCCGAGCGTGGACGGCATCAAGCACGCGCTCTCACACGGCAAGCGCTGGATGCGCGTGCAGCGGCGCGGCGTAAGCCTGTGGTTCCGCCCCGCCAGCACGCGGCTGATTCCGCAGCCACTGGGCGTGGCGGGCATCGTGGTGCCGTGGAACTACCCGATCTATCTGACCATCGGGCCGCTCGTCTCCGCACTCACCGCGGGCAACCGGGCGATGGTGAAGCTTTCGGAGTACACGCCGCGCTTCTCCGCGCTGTTTGCCGATCTGGTCGAGCGTCACTTTGCCGCCGATGAAGTGCGCGTGATCAATGGCGATACCGCCGTGGCAGAAGCGTTCTCGCGGCTGCCATTCGACCATCTGCTGTTCACGGGCTCGACCACCGTTGGCCACCACGTCATGCGTGCGGCGGCGGACAACCTCACGCCGGTGACGCTGGAACTGGGCGGCAAGTCGCCCACCATCATCGGGCCCGATGCGGACTTTGATCGCGCGGTGGAACGCACGTTGGTCGGCAAGCTGCTCAACGCGGGGCAGACCTGTGTAGCACCCGACTACGTGCTACTGCCCGCCGGCACCGAGCAACGCTTTATCGAATCGGCACGCAAGCTGGTCGGCAAGATGTACCCCAACATGGCGAGCAACCGCGACTACACGACGATCATCAGCCCGCGCCACTTCCAGCGCATGGCCAGCCTGGCCGACGAGGCACGCGAGCAGGGCGCCCAGGTACTGCCGCTCACCAATACCGCCCCCAGCGCAGACACGCGGCAATTCCCGCCCGCGCTCATCACCGGCGGCACTGACGAGATGCGCGTCATGCAGGAAGAGATTTTCGGCCCGCTGCTGCCGCTGGTGCCGTACCGCACGCTGGGTGAGGCGATCGACTACATCAACGCCCGCCCACGTCCGCTGGCGCTGTACCTGTTCGAGCGCAACGGCAGCACGGTCGACCGCGTCATGGCCAGCACCATTGCCGGTGGTGTGTGCATCAACGAGACGCTGCTGCACGTGGCGCAGGACGACCTGCCGTTTGGCGGCGTGGGCGCGAGCGGCATGGGCGCGTACCACGGCATCCACGGGTTCGAGCGGTTCTCGAAGATGAAGCCGGTGTTCAAGCAGGCCAAGCTCAACGGGCTGGGCATGTTCCGCGCGCCGTACGGCAAGACGTTCGACTCGATGATGAAGCTGCTGGTGCGCTGACAAGGCATTAGCAACTTTGAGGTTTTTGGCCTGATGCATTAGCACCTAGAATGCATTGATGGCCAAGAACCTCGACATCACCCTCGTCCGCACCTTCGTTGCCGTGGCGGAAAACGCCAGCATGACGGTGGCGGCCAACGCGCTGCACCTCACGCAGGGCGCCGTCAGCCAGCAGATCAAGCGGCTCGAAGATGCCTTCGAATGCCGCCTGTTCGAGCGCGACGGCCGCCGGCTTGAACTCACCCACGCGGGTGAGCGCTTCCTCGGCCGGGCCAAGCGCCTGCTCGCCCTCAATGATGAAGTCTGGGCCGACATGGCCGCGCGCCCGCTGCAGGGCCCGGTGCGCCTGGGCGTGCCATATGACCTGGTCGGCACCATCTTCCCGCCCATCTTCAAAGCCTTTACCGAGGCGTGGCCGTCGGTGGAGCTGACCATCGTGTGCGGCACCTCACCCGAGTTGGCCGAGGGCATTGCACGCGGCGAACTGGACGTCGCCGTGGTCGAAGCCCCGGTGGACGAAGCCACCGGTGAATGCCTGTGCGTGGAACGGTTGGTGTGGGTGGGCGCACGCGGCGGCAACGTGCATGCACGGCGGCCGCTGCCCCTGTCGATGGTGGATGAGAGCTGCGCCTTCCGCGCCCGCGTGCTCAAGGTGCTGGGCGAGCAAGGCATCGAATGGCGCACGGTGTTCGAGAGCGGCAACATCGAAGCGACCACTGCCACGGTGCGTACCGGCCTGGCCGTCACCGCATGGCTCACGCCGACGGTGCCGGCGGACCTAGACGTCCTCGGGCCTGAAGCCGGTTTGCCGGAACTCCCGATGTTTGCGATCAGTCTGCTATTGCCCGCGCAGGGCGCGAGTGCGGCGGCGCAGGCGCTGGGGCAATGTATTCGTGAAGGGTTCTCTACGCGGCACCGGGTCGGAGAGCGGCGCGTTACGGGTATCGGGTGGGATCGCGCGGCCTGACCGGCCCGCGCGTGCTGTTACACGCCACCGCCTTCGATCTGCACGCGCCCATTCGGCGTGTCGAGCACGAGCGTCAATGCAGGCCGCGCCGCATCGGAAAATGCGACATACCGATTCTCCGGGCAGGCAGCATCCCAGCCCAGTCCATCCAGCTTTGTGCGAATGGCGGCCATCTCCGGATGCGCGAGCTGGAACTGGTTCAGGTGGAGGCCGACATCCTGCATGTTGTCGACGGGGCTTTTACCGCCAGCCCAGTCGATCATGGCCGGCAGGCATCCGCCGGCTTCTGCCTCACCGTCCTTGCGGTGGAAGAAGTGCCATCGCAGATCACCACGGGACACTTCAAGCAACTCGTGTTGCGATGAATCGATCGCGTTGTGCGCCAACCCGGGAAGGCTGGCAACCCAGCCAAACAACCGGGGCGCGTCTTTCAGCTTGCCTTCTTGCATGAGGCGGTCCAGCGCAAACCAGCGGGTCCGGTTTGGCGCAGGCGCCTCCGGGTCAATGGCAATGAACTCGAGGAAGATGCCCGGCGCAATCCGCGTCACCAGGTTGTGCGTTCCCATCAAGGGATGCTTGCCGCCGGCCGGCAGCTTCACGCCGAACATCTGCGAGGCATACGCGTGCGCCTGGTCGAGCGATTGCGCGGCGAAGGCGATGTGATCGATCTTCAAGACAGCTCCCGTTGGACTGCGTCAGAAATCTGCGGGGCTCAGGATGCCACAGGGCACTGCATGGTGTTTCTTGGGACACCGTTGTTGGCTGGTGGCTTGTTGCCGGCATCCCCGCCCGTCTCGGGGATACGTTCATCTGGTTCTTACCGGCTCTCGCCAGCCCGCTCTACGGCGGTGAGCACCTCCCACGTTTCAGGGTTCACCTGACAGCCTTCCAACGTCATCAGCACAAACGCGCCGATGGCATCGAGAAAGCCTGCCCGGTACTCGGGCGGGTGCATGCCCGAAAACGCCATTTCCCAACGCAGCACGTTCGGCTCGTACCGCTGATGCCGGTGCAAGTCGGATTGCGTGCGGCAGAGAAAGTCCCGCGCCGCCAGCGCGCCGGTTAGGTAGATGCGGCGTTTGCTAGGCGTCATGGGTGGCCTCCCCAAACGGGATGCGCTGAACGCCAAGGGGGTGGGGAAGGGTAAGACGCGGGGCAATGCCCGCTGAGTGCGGTAGCCATGTGGCCTCCATCGTGATGTTGAGGCCCCGCCGCTCGCTGCGAAACGAGGGGTGGCGGGCCTGACGACAGGGTTCGCAGACCGGCCATCACGACACCGGCAGACCCGGAGGTCTCCCTGCCCGGCCCGCCAAGGTACAGACGTGCGCAAGCACCCGGACGTAAAAAAACCGCCGCCGGCGGTTCGTCCAGTCGTGATGTTGGATGGGCTGCGAAACCCGGTCACCGCGAAGGCGGTGACGGCAAGATTGTAGTAGGGATAGGCTCCTCTCGGAGCAAATACGAAGAAACGAGAATCATATTCTGCATTGCCCTATCCGATCATGGTTGTGCAAGAATCCATGGAGATCATCCCAAATCAAAAATGCCTCCGTGGGGGAGAGATATTAAACCGGATACTGCTCCATCCGAACAAACCACACACGAAGAAAATCCGACCGCGACACCCTCTAGCGAAAGACGGGAGGCGGTTAATGATGCGTTGGATAGCGTCAGCGGTGACCAGCAAGGGGGAATTGCAGAGGCGAGCGAATCCTCGATGCATCCGCTTGCACGAATTTCGGCACAATTCATTCATCGTGTCGATGAAATGAGGCAAGCAGCGAAAATTTCCGTACCAGCCGTTGCAGAGCACATGAAAGCGGAGCTCGAAAAGGCAGCTAAGGCCCTTGAGAAATATACCATCAAAAAGAACCAAAACAACTTAACACTGAGACTCCCCGAGGATGTTCGTGAGCGCGCCAATGTCAAAGCAGCCCTTGACACTATCGAGCGCATGCGCGATCTACGGATGGTAAAAATCGTCCAAAGAAGTCTTTTTATCGGATTATTCAGCGAATTTGATGCTTTTATCGGCGAACTTCTCAAGACAATCTACGAGAGACAGCCCGACCTACTCAAAAGTATCCGCCGGGAAGTTTCCCTCCCAGAACTACTCCAATTCGAATCACTCGACGCCATAAAGAAGGACATGCTAGAGAAGGAGATTGACTCCTTTCGCCGAGAGAGCTACGTCGAGCAATTTACGCTACTAGAGAACAAATTTTCACTCAAGACACTAAAGAAGTTTGCCGAATGGCCAGAGTTTGTCGAAATTGGCCAACGCAGAAATTTGATGACACACAATGATGGCATCGTCAGCGAACAATACACCGCCATTTGCAAACGAGAAGGCTCCATTTCCGGCAGCGAAGTTAAGGTAGGAGAGACTCTCTCGGTAGATCCAAAATACTACCTAAGAGCGTGTCACGTTCTTTCGCTCGTTGCATTCATGCTGGTGTATACACTCTGGCGCAAGATATTCCCTGGCGAAGCCGAAACAGCGAACCACGAAATATATCAAGCCGTATATGACGCACTAGACCGGAAACACTGGAAACTCGCCACAAGAATGGGAGAATTTTCCCTCAACCCAGAAATAATAAAAGATGCAAGTGATCTTAACGTTAGAATTCGGCACATCAATCTTGCAATTGCATACAAGCAACAAAAGAGGCAGGATGACGTGTTGCGTGTTTTAGAATCTTGCGACTGGTCGGCTTCTCTTCGGGATTTCAAGCTCGCCGTAGCCATCTTAAAAGATGATTTCTCGAAAGCTGCAGATCTGATGATCCAGATCGGACGCACAGGGGAATTGGTTCAACAGAGCTCTTATCACGATTGGCCGCTATTTAACGAATTTCGCCATCGAGAAGAGTTTCTAAAATCCTACAAAGAAATCTACGGCAGTGATTTCAATGGAACGCAAGAAGGCGAGCCAGATGCACTTATAGTGCAAAACCCGCGCATTGAACTACCCGAGCCCACAAACCTGGAACCCGTTTCACCAGCAACCATTGCGTCAGAGGAAACAAGCACGAGGGTCGAAACAACGCGCCCCGAAAGCTGATTCTCCCGCGCAAGGGCGCACCCCTACACACACGGTCATTGGCGAACGCAATCTCCGTTAGTCATCGAAAATGCGGTGACGTAGCTCCAAAACAAAAACCCCGCCAACCGGCGGGGTCCCCAAAATCCTTTCGAGCCTGCAAGCGCATCAAGCCTGCGGCGCAGCCCCATCTTCCGGAGCAGCCTCGGCACCATCGGCCTTGGCTTCGTCTTTCTTTTCCACCATCTCTTCCAGTGCGCCTGCGCCCTTGAAGCCGGCAATGGCGGCGATGCCCTTGGTCAACAGACCAGCATCCGGGTCGACTTTTTCAGCGGCTTCAACGGCGGCGACGGCGCCGGCGATCTTGCCCACTTCATCCAACAGTCCCATGGTCACCTCCGCATGTTTGAACAGGGAGAGCCATCTTCCCACCGGCAAGTGACAGAAGCGCAAACAAAGTTAAAAATTTTCGCGCGCTGTCGTTTGCGTCGACCGGGCGTCACGCAGCGCGCGTTCGCTTACTCGGTTTCCGCGCCGGCAGGGGTCACAACCAGGGTGGCCAGTCGTGCCCGTGCGCTATCGGTAATCGCCGCCGATTGGCGCGTGGCGACGTCGATCTGCACGATCACCGACTGCGAGGTGGCGGCGCAGCGGCCGTTCTGGAAGATGGCCTGCTCAAGCTTGACCGAACTGCGCCCGATGTGCGCGACGCGCGTACCGATCTGCACCGAGCCGGGCCAGAGGATCTCGTTGCGGAAGTCGAGCACAAGCTGGGCGATGACGAACTCGCAGCCGGGTGCGGCCAGCGGGTTGTCGGGGTTGAAGAGCAGTTCAACGCGGCCGGTTTCCAGATACGTGGCGAAGACGGCGTTGTTGATGTGGCCCTGACGGTCGGTGTCGCCATAGCGGAGCTTGTCGGTGGCCTGCAGGGCGAAGTCGTTGAGCAGCGGGAGGGTCATTGTGATGTTCGGAACGGCCAAGGGTGCGTGCATTGTGCCGGGCTTTGATGCGCAGCGTTGGTCAGTCCGCCAGTTCGTATGCCGTGCTCCGGCCACCGGCCGCCGACTTGCGCAACACGCCCAGCATCAGTAGTTCGTTGATGTCTCGCAGCGCCGTATCGGGAGAACATTTGGCGATGGATGCCCATTTGCTGCTCGTGAGCTTGCCCTCGAAACCATCCAGTAAGCGATTCAGTAGCTTCACCTGCCGCGCGTTCATGGGCGTGGCGGCCCAGCGCTGCCAGAAACGCGTCTTGATGAGCACAGCGTCGAGCGTATGCTGCGCACTCTCAACCGCGCGCAGCAGTGCACCGAGAAACCAAGCCAGCCAAGCTGTGACATCAAGCGACCCCTTCTGCGTGCGCTCTAGGATGTCGTAGTAGTCCTTCCGCTCACGCTGGATCTGTGCCGATAGGCTGTAGAACCGCTGCGGGCTGCCATCCGCACGAGCAAGCAGCAGGTCACCGATGGCACGCGCGATCCGGCCGTTGCCGTCGTCAAACGGATGCAGGGTGATGAACCATAAGTGGGCCAGGCCAGCCTTGAGGAGTGGCGGGTTCGATGCGTCGTCATTGACCCAGCGAACAAAGCGCTCACACTCGGCGTCCAGACGATCGGCTGGCGGTGCTTCGAAATGCACGCGTGGGCGATGCATCTGGCCGGAGATCACCTGCATCGGGCCTTTGGCGTCATCGCGCCATCGGGCAACGGCCAAGCGCGACATGCCGCTGTAGCCGGTGGGGAAGAGCGCGGCGTGCCAGCCGAACAGGCGCTCAAGGGTCACCGGATCCTTGCAGCGTTGCGTCGCATCCAACGCCATCTCGACAATGCCTTCGACGTGGCGATCGACCGGGGCGAGCGCGCCGATGTCCACGCCCAGACGGCGGGCGATGGACGAGCGGACGGATTCGGCATTGAGCCGTTCGCCTTCGATCTCGCTGGTCTTCAGAACGTCCTCAGTGAGCGCAGCCAAACTGGCCTCATCGCGCATGGCAAGGCCGACATCGGCCATCCGGCCGAGTAACCGCCCCTGCGCGCGCGACACGTGTTCCAGCGGCTCGGCGAGTTGCGCGAGGTCGTAGTGAAGGGCGGGCCACTCGGGCGCCTGCCAGATGTAGAGCCAATCTCCGCGTTCCATGCGGAGATTATGGGGGTGATTCTCCGCATCGGCAAATTAATCTCCGCATATTCTGCGGAGATTAGCAAACCGATTCACCGCATGCCCGGTTAACCCAGCGCCCGCACCGACGTGCAGATCGCCCGCGCCGATTGCAGCAGCGCCGGCCCCAGCTTGTTCTCCATCTCCTCCGGCGTCCAACGCCCGGTGGGTGCGACGAGGTGGATCGCCCCGAGCGCCCGCCCGTTGCCGCTCACGATGGGTGCGGCGATGGTCATGTCGCCGAGGAACAGTTCTTCGCGGTTGATGGCGTAGCCGCGCTGGCGGGTTTCGCGCAGCGTTCCCATGATGTCGGCCACCTCGGTGCGCGTGTGCATGGTGTGCGCAACGCGGTGCGATTTTTCGACAATGGCCTGTGCCTCGGGCACGGGCAATGCGGCCAGGTAAGCGCGACCCGATGCCGTGCAGTACATCGGGATGCGGCTGCCGATGGGCATGTGCACCGGCACGAAATGCGCGCTCACAAAGCGGGCCACGTACACCATCTCGTCCTGGTCAGGCTCGGTCAGGCACGACGTTTCCGTGGTCACCTTGGTCAGCTCGGAGAGGAACGGGTTAGCCACGTCGATGAGCGTGTCGGCGGCCAGGTAGTTGAAGCCGATCTTCATGACCGCCGGGGTGAGCTGATAGCGGCGTGTTTGCGGGTGCTTGCGCAGGTAGCCGAGCTGCTCCAGCGTGTAGACCATGCGCTGCGCCGAGCTTTTGTTGATGCTCACGGCGACGGCCACTTCGGCAATCGTCATGGTGCGGCGCTGCGCGTTGAAGGCGCCCAGCACGGCCAGCCCTTTCTCCAGCGACTGGTTGAACAGCAGGTTGGGCGCGTCGTCGGTGTCAGTCATGGAAGTGGCGCCTGAGTGGCTTGTGCGTGGTCTTGGAACACCCAAAGAATCGCATATCGATTCACATGCGTCGATTAGTGGTTTTCCATAGTTATATATCGATGCTGTGCGTTCGAATATTGGCACAAGCATTGCATCACGTTGAGCCAGTCCCCGTACATGCGCGTTCGGGGTGCACCTTTTTCCGTTGCCTGGAGGATTGCCATGTCTGTTGTCACCACCTTCCGTCGCGCCGCACTCGTTCTGTGCATGCTCGGCACCGCATCGTTCGCCTGGGCGCAGGGTAGTGCGCACACCTACAACGTGGGTGCCACGGCCACGGGTGTGCCGTTCACCTTCCTGGATGTGAAGACGAATTCCATCCAGGGGATGATGGTCGACACCGTCACGGCCGTGGGCAAGGCCGGCGGCTTTAACGTGAACGTGCAGCAGACGGTGTTCTCGGCGCTCATCCCGTCGCTCACGTCCAACAAGATCGACATCATCTCGGCGGCGATGTTGAAGACGCCGGCACGCGCGCAGGTGGTGGACTTTTCCGACCCGGTGTACTCATACGGCGAGGGTCTGATCGTCAAAGCAGACGACGCCAAGAACTACGCCACGCTCGATGACCTGAAGGGCGAAGTGGTGGGTGCGCAGGTGGGCACGGTGTTCCTCGACATGCTCAACAAGAAGGGCATCTTCAAGGAAGTGCGCAGCTACGACTCGGTGGCCGACATGACGCGTGACCTGGCGCTGGGCCGCATCAAGGCCGGCCTGGGCGATCAGCCCATCATCGCGTACCAGATCCGCCAGAAAACCTTCGAGGGCGTGAAGCTCGCGCCCAACTACAAACCCGCCAACGTGGGCGACGTCTGCCTGGTGGTGCGCAAGGGCGATACCGAAACGCTCAACCGCATCAACAAGGCCATCGCCAAGATCAAGGCCGATGGCACGCTGGACGCCATCGTGAAGAAGTGGGGCATCTAACGCTGACGACACGGACAGGTGATGCGCCATGAGTGTTGCAACGTTCATTGAACACGCGCAGGAGTTCCTGCCGATCCTGCTGCAGGGGGCGGTGGTCACGGTGCAGGTGACTGTGCTGTCGTTCCTGCTCAGCAGTGTGATTGGTCTGGCGCTGGCGCTGATGCGCTTGTCGCCCATCAAGGCCGTGTCGACGGCGGGGGCGACCATCGTCAACGTCATTCGCGGGCTGCCGATCATCGTGCAGCTCTTCTACATCTACTTTGTGCTGCCGGACATCGGCATTCAGCTCAGCGCATTTCAGGCGGGCGTGATCGGGCTGGGCATTGCGTATTCCGCGTATCAGGCCGAGAACTTTCGTGCCGGCATCGAGGCGGTAGACCCCGGCCAGCGTGAAGCCGCCGAGGCCATGGGCATGCGCGGTGCGCTCATCATGCGGCGCGTGATCCTGCCGCAGGCGTTTCGCATTGCACTGCCGCCGTACGGCAACACGCTGGTGATGATGCTCAAGGATTCATCACTGGTCTCCACCATCACGGTGGCGGAAATGACGCGTGCGGGGCAGCTTATTGCCTCGTCCACGTTCCAGAACATGACGGTCTACACGCTGGTGGCGCTGCTGTATCTGGTGATGAGCCTGCCGCTGGTGTACTGCCTGCGCCGGTTGGAACACCGCATGGGCGCAGGGAGGGCCAAGCGATGATCGAGATCCGTGATCTGCAGAAGCACTTTGGGGACCACCACGTACTGCGCGGCGTGAGCCTGCACGTGGACAAGGGCGAAGTCGTCTGCCTGATCGGCCCATCGGGCTCGGGCAAGTCGACGGTCCTGCGTTGCATCAACGGGCTGGAGTCGTACGACGGTGGGGAGATCCGCGCGTTTGGCGAGCGTGTGGACCGCAACAGCAAAGCCATCCACACGCTGCGCAGCCGCATGGGCATGGTGTTCCAGCGCTTCAATCTGTTCCCGCACCGCAGCGTGCTGGAAAACGTGATGGAAGGCCCCGTCTACGTCAAAGGTGAGCGGCCCGACGCGGCGCGTGCCAAGGCGATGACGTTGCTGGAGAAGGTGGGCCTGGCCGCCAAGGCGCAGGCGTTTCCGAACCAGCTCTCCGGCGGCCAGCAGCAACGCGTGGCGATTGCCCGCGCGCTGGCGATGGAACCCGAGGCGATGCTATTTGACGAGCCCACGTCTGCACTCGACCCGGAACTCGTCGGCGATGTGCTGGAGGTGATGCGCGCACTCGCCCGCGAAGGCATGACGATGATCGTCGTCACACACGAGATGGGCTTTGCGCGCGAGGTGGCCGACCGTGTGTGCTTCCTGCACAGCGGCACCATCGTCGAGGAAGGGCCATCTGCACAGGTGCTGGGCGCGCCGCGTCAGCCGCGCACGCAAGACTTTCTGCGCCGCGTACTGCACAAGCCTGCAGACAGTGTGGCCAACTCGCCGGCCGGGGACCTTGTGCCATGACGCTGCCGCAACTCGATATCGCATCCGGTACTGTCGGCGGCGAGCCGCTGCCACCGTCGCTGTGGGCGGCCACTGCACCAGCCGCACCACCCACGCCGCCGTTGCTGGATTCGACCCGCACCGACGTGCTCGTCATCGGCGGTGGATACACGGGGCTCTCGACCGCGCTGCATCTGGCCGAGCGCGGCACGCAGGTCACGGTGCTGGAAGCCAACGACCTGGGCTGGGGTGCCTCCGGTCGCAACGGCGGGCAGGTCAACCCGACGCTCAAGCACGACCCCGATGAACTGGTGAGCCTGTTCGGCGCCGCACGCGCCGAGCCGTTGATCGACGCCGTCTCGCGCTCCGCCGATCTGGTGTTCGATCTGATCGAGCGGCACCAGATCGACTGCCAGCCGGTGCGCGCGGGGTGGCTGCAGCTCTCGTACTCCGACAAGGCCGTGCCGGCGCTGCATGCCCGCGCACGGCAATGGGAGAAGCGCGGCGTATCGGTGGAAGTGCTCGACCGCACCGCCGTCGCGCGCCGTGTCGGCACCGAGGCGTTTGCGGGCGCGTGGCTCGACGGCCGTGCCGGTGCCATCCAGCCGATGGGGTATGCGCGCGGGTTGGTGCGCGCTGCACAGCAAGCGGGCGCCGCCGTGCACGGTCACACTGCCGTCACCGCGCTGGAGCGGCAGGGCACGCAATGGATCGCCACCACCAGCACGGGCGCCCTGGTGCGCGCCCAGCGCGTGGTGATCGCCACCAACGGCTACACCGGCCCGCTGTGGCCCGGGTTGGCGCAGACAGTGCTTTCCGCCAACAGCTTTATCGTCGCAACCAAGCCGCTCAGGGCGGCGGATGCGCAAAGCATCCTGGCGCGTGGCGAAACGGCCTCCACCTCGCAACGGCTGCTGCTGTACTTCCGCAAAGATGCAGCCGGGCGCCTGCTGATGGGTGGACGCGGCTTTTTTGCCGAGCCGCGCCACGCGCAGGACTTTGCACACCTCGAACGCTCGCTGGAGCTGCTGTTTCCGCAGTTGGGGCCCTTGGAGTATGAGTACCGCTGGGCCGGCCGCATCGCCATCACGCGGGATTTCATGCCGCACATCCACGAACCCGCGCCGGGCGTGACGATGGCGCTTGGCTGCAACGGGCGCGGCATTGCGCTGTGCACCAGCCTGGGCCAGCACATCGCTGCGCGGCTGTCGGGCAGTGGGGAGGCGTTTCCGTACCCCGTGTCGCCCATCACGCCGATCCCGCTGCATGGGCTGCAGCGCTTCTACATTGCGGCCGGCGTGGCGTGGTACAGCCTGCTCGACAAGTTGGGCGGGTGATGGGCCGGCTGACGGTTGTCACAACCAGGCGGTGCAGCATGGTCTAGGATGAAGGCACCTTTCGTCACATCCTAAGGACACGCCATGCTGCTTCGCCGCCTTCCTGCCCGCCGTTTTGCCCTCGCCCTGACGGGCGCCGCGCTGCTTGCCGCGGCCACGCCGTCGTTCGCGTACTTCCGCAATGTGCTGGCCAGCACCATCATCGGGTCCATGAGCGAGACGGAGGTGAAGTCGTTCACCAAGGCCATCGGCAGTGTGCTGGTCAACACTGCGGACAACACACCCGCGCAATGGACGTGGCCTGCCAAGGGCAAGCAACCGGCCATCGAGGCCACCATCACGCCGCTGGAGAGCAAGACCGACGCCGGCCAAGCGTGCCGCCGCCTGCAGAGCGAACTGACACGCGGCTCCAGCAAGGAGCAATGGACGGCCTGGCTGTGCAAGCAACCGAGCGGGGAGTGGAAGCTGCGCCGTCTGGTCCAGTAAGCCCCCCCAGCAAGCGCTTGCGCTAACGCGTCAGCACTGCCACAGGAACTTCACCTGCCCCGCGTGGCTGGCGCATTGGAAGAGGTAGGCGCAGCCGCCGCCAAAGTTCATGGCGGTGTGCGCGTCGGGGCCTTCCTCCAACTGCGCGGCCAGGTGCATGGGGGCACCGCAGGCGGGGCAGCCAGGGGTCTCATCCGCCTGTAGCCAGGACGGCGCGCCGTGCAGTTGGCCGATCACCTGGCGGCCGGGCTGGCCGGTGCGCTCGCACCATTGGCGGCGCGCGGCTTCGTAGTCTTCCGCGTCTTGCGTTTCGGTGCGTGCGCCGTTCGTGGTTTCGCGCAGGGTCAGGCCCTCTGCAGGCGGCTCGGCCAGCGTAAGGGCGCCCGCCGGGACAAACACCGCAAGGTTGCCGCCTTCGTTTGGGTCCCACTCGTCACAGCAGCCGGGGTCGTTCTGGCACATGAAGACCAGCAACAAGCCGGCTGGATGCTCGGCCGTGGCCTCCACACCAATCTGCCCCTGAAACTGCATCGGCTGCTCGCACGCGGCGCAACACGGCCACGTGAAGGGGGCATCGGCCGGCACCAGCGGGCGCCCGCCAAAGCGGGTCTGCGCGGCATGTTCGTCGGGGGCGGGGGCATTCAAGAGCAGCGTCACCATGGCAATTCCTCTCGGGTGGGATGAAGGAAGACAGGCCGGCAGAATCGGTTGGCAATTGTGCCGCACACATGTGACGCGGTAACACCATATTGCGCGGCCATTTTCAGGGGGCTATGGGGCATCTAAGTCTGGCCCCGCAGACTGCGGTGGAATCTCCCCATCCCCGTCTCCCATATGGACGCCGCATCACACCCCGGCCGGCGCAACAAGGTGCCCGAAGTCACCGCCCTGTTCTGGATCATCAAGATGATGGCCACCACGGTGGGTGCAGCTGCGGCCGATGCACTCAACCTTGGCTGGCAGTTCGGGTTGGGCGGCACCACGGTCGTCATGGGCGCGCTGTTTGCGGCGGCATTGACGGGGCAACTCCGCACGCACCGCTATCTGCCGTGGCTGTACTGGATCACGGCACTGCTGGCGAGCGTGTTCGGCACGCTCGTCGTGGATCTGCTGATTGCGCGTGCCGGCTTGCCAACGGGGGCATCGACCGTGGTGCTGTCAGTGGCCTTGCTGGCCACGCTGGTGCTCTGGCGCCGCCGCGAAGGCACGCTCGCCCTCGATGCCGTCGACACCCCCGTGCGCGAGCGCCTCTACTGGCTGGCCGTGCTGCTGGCCTTTGCGCTCGGCACCGCATGCGGCGACTGGCTGATCGAAAGCCTGCGCCTGGGCTACGCACAATCGGCACTGGGCTTTGGCGTGCTGGTGGCCGTGGCGGCCATGGCGCGCTTTGGCTTTGGCGCGGGCGCTGCACCCACGTTCTGGTGGGCCTTCGTGCTGACGCGCCCGCTGGGCGCCGCCTGCCGCGACCTGCTCGCCCAGCCGGAAGCCAACGGTGGCCTGGGCCTGAGCACAGGCGCCGTCAACGCGCTGTTCCTGGCGGTGGTCGTGGGGCTCGTGGCCTACCTGTCGGCGCTGGAGCACGCAGCAGACCCCGCACACGATTCTTCGGCTGCCTCCCATTAAGGACACGCGCATGACCCCATCCCGCACCCTCCCCAGCAAACTGCCCGAGATCACGCTGGCGTTCTGGATCATGAAAATCTGCGCCACCACCCTGGGCGAAACCGCCGGCGACCTGCTCTCGATGACGCTCAAGGTCGGCTACGCGGCCAGTTCGATGCTGCTGCTCGGCATCTTCTTCATCACGCTGGGCGCGCAGTTGCGCAGCAAGACGTACAACCCGCTGCTGTACTGGGCGGTCATTCTCTCCACCAGCACGGCCGGCACCACACTGTCGGACTTCATGGACCGCACGCTGGGCCTGGGCTATGCCACCGGCTCGACCATTCTCGCCAGCCTGCTGTGTGCGGTGCTCGTCTACTGGAAGCTGAGCCAGAAATCGCTGTCGATCGCGAACGTGTGCAGCGGCAAGCAGGAGCTGCTGTACTGGGGCGCCATCCTCGTGTCCAACACGTTGGGCACGGCGCTGGGCGACTTCCTGGCGGATTCGTCGGGGCTGGGTTTTGCGGGTGGGGCGCTGCTGATTGCCAGCCTGATTGCGCTGATCGTGGCGGCGTATTATCTGACCGGTATCTCGCGCGTGGCGCTGTTCTGGATGGCCTTTGTGCTGACACGGCCGCTGGGTGCCACGGGCGGTGACCTGCTGACCAAGCCGATCAGCGCGGGCGGCATGAACCTGGGCACGGCGGGCGCATCGGCGGTGCTGCTGGCGGCGCTGCTCATCACCATCGGCTATACGAACTGGCAGGCGCGGCGCGGTGCCATGCAATCTGCTTGAGCCACCACCAGAAACCGAATGCGCGTTCTCCTTGTTGAAGACGACCCGATGATCGGCGCGGCCGTGGATGCCGCGCTGCGCGATGCCGCCTATGCGGTGGACTGGGTGCGCAACGGCCAGACCGCACTGGACGTGGCTGCGCATCAACACTACGACGTGCTGCTGCTCGACCTCGGCCTGCCGGGCAAGGATGGCCATGCCGTACTCAGCGCGCTGCGCGCCCGCGACAACCCGGTGCCGGTGCTGATCCTGACCGCGCGCGATGCCGTGAACGAGCGCGTGCGCGGCCTGGACGGCGGCGCGGATGACTACATCCTCAAGCCCTTCGAAATGGTCGAGCTGCTGGCCCGCATGCGCGCCGTCTTGCGCCGCAAGGGCGGGGCTGCCAGCCCGGTGCTGACCAATGGCGTGCTCACGCTCGACCCTGCCGCGCATGAAGCGCGCATGGGCGATGGCGAAGCGGTACGCCTGTCGGCGCGCGAGTTTGCGTTGCTGCAGGCGTTGATGCTGCGCCCGGGTGCCATCCTTTCGCGCTCGGAACTGGAAGAGCGCATCTATGGCTGGGGCCACGAGGTGGCCAGCAACGCCGTCGAATTCCTCATCCACGCGCTGCGCAAGAAGCTCGGTGCGGAGGCCATCAAGAACATCAGGGGCGTGGGATGGATGGTGTCCAAGGGTGGGTGAGGGCGTCGCTACAGCGGCGGCTGTCGCTGTGGCTCTCCATCATCATCATCGGCGTGGCGGTGCTGGCGGGCGGCTTTGCGTTCGTCTCCGCCTTTAGCGAGGCCCACGAACTGCAGGACGACGTGCTGCGCCAGGTGGGCGCGATGTTCGACCCTGAGCACCTGCCCGCACCGCCCGCGAGTCCCGAAAGCGCGCCACCCGTTTCCGATCAGGAAGCCCGCGTCATCGTGCAGGTGCTGCCCGGCCCGGATGGCACGGTTGCGGCCGGCACACCTGCACCGCGTCTGGCATTTCCACCTGACATGGTGGACGGCATGCAGACCGCGCACGCCGGCAAGCGTGAATACCGCGTGTGGGTGCGCACCCTCGACAACGGCCAGCGCATTGCCGTGGCGCAGGAAACCGCCGTGCGCGACGAGACCGCGCGCGACAGCGCCATCCGCACGCTGATGCCGTTCCTGATCCTGGCGCCGATCCTGCTGCTGGCGGTGGCCGACGTGTTGCGCAAGATGTTCGCCCCCATCAAACGCCTCGCGCACGAGGTGGACCAGCGCGACGAGCGCCAACTGCACGCGATTGCGCCCGAAGCCGTCCCCGACGAGGTGCGGCCCTTCGTCGTGGCCATCAACCGGCTGCTGGCGCGCGTGGGGCAATCGATGCAAGCGCAACACCGCTTCGTGGCCGATGCCGCGCACGAGCTGCGCACGCCGCTCACGGCGCTCTCGCTACAGGCCGAACGGCTGGGGCAGGCACCCATGTCTGCCGACGCCCACGAACGTCTAGCGACCCTGCGCCAGGGTATCGAGCGCAGCCGTGGGCTGCTCGAACAGTTGCTCACGCTCGCCCGTGCACAGGAGGCCACCGGCGTACCGGAGAGCACCGTCTCCGTCCAGCGCATCTTCCGCAGCGTGCTCGAAGACCTGATGCCACTGGCCGAAGCCAAGCGGCTGGACCTGGGCGTCACCACCGAGGCGGATGCCCACGTGCATGCCAGCGAGCTCGACCTCTTTGTCGTGGTGCGCAACCTGGTGGACAACGCCATCCGCTATACGCCCGTCGGCGGCAGCATCGACCTGTCGATTGCGACTGCGGCACGCGTGGTGTCGCTTGCCGTGCAGGACAGCGGCCCCGGCATCCCCGCCGATGAACGTGTGCGCGTGTTTGATCCGTTCTACCGTGTGCTCGGGAATGAGGCGACCGGCTCGGGGCTTGGGCTGTCGATCGTGAGCACGGTGGTGCAGCGGCTGGGTGGGGAGGTGGTGCTGGAGGATGCGAACAGCCCAACGGGTGGGCTGCGGGTGACGGTGCGGCTGCCCCAGGCACCCGCCTGAAAGCAGCCGCCGCGCTTCACCTAACGCTGCGCGCGAAACACCACTGCCAACCCCAGCAGGATCATCCCCATCCCCGCCATCGCCACACCGGAAAGACGATGGCCCAGCACCCCATCGTCAAGCAACGCTGTTACCACCGGCACGAGGTAGAACAGGCTCGTCACGTTGACAAGGTTGCCGCGTTGCATGAGCCGGTAGAACAGCAATTGCGCACCCACTGACATGACCACGCCCATCCACAACAAGGCGACGATACCGGGCATGCTGGGTACGAAGGCACTGGGCATCGGCTGCGCGAGCAAGAGACCGGCGCACAGCACCAGGCTCACCGCGTTCTGCAACGGCAGCACATCGATAGGCGCCTGGCCGAGGCGCTTCTGCCAGATCGCCCCCACCGTCATGCTGGCAAGTGCGGCCAGCGCGTAGCCGAGGCCCGCCATCGGCACCTGCTGCGCATTGGCACCATCCACAACAAGCGCGAGCCCGCCCAGTGCCAGCACCAGCCCCGCCATGCGTCGCGCAGACCAAGCGCGCTCCGTGGCCAGCAGCGTCAGCAACGGCTGCACACCGAGCACCGTGGCCAACAGCCCCGGCGTCAGCCCACGGTCAAGCGACAGCAGATAGCAGATCGCATAGCCGCCGGTCAGCAGCACACCGGTGCCCGCGACCTGCCACCGCGTACCCGGCGCAGGCCACCATCGCCCGCGCCAAACGCCCAGCCCCGCCAGCACCAGCGAGGCCAGCGCAAACCGCCCCACCAGAAACGCAAACGCCGGGACATGCTGCACCCCGATCTCCGCAAAGATCGCACCGCTGCTCCACAGCAGCACGAATAACACCGTCGCGCCGGACCCTGCCAGCGCGGCTTGCATGGAACGCATACCACTCACCTGTCGAAAAGGAATGTCGGGTTCCGGCGCGCAGGCGTGCGCCTGCCTCGGGGTCAAGCCCGAGCCTGGATCAGGTCAACCGGAAACGATGCGGCTGGAAGTCAGCCGCGAGCGAACAGGCACGGCGGCGGAGCGCCGACCATGCCGTGGCCCGGAGGGGCCGCAGGTGGGGAAAGCGGAGGGAAGGGCCCAGGCTGCACGCACACGTCATCCACGCGGGCGCGACGGCCGGCGGCGAGGAAGGTGGCGTGAAGTCGGGACATGGATGCGAAGAATCAGAATTTGCCGAAGGCGTTGCAGCAGGTTAGCGAGGTTGGCTGCACCGCGCAAGTGACACGCGGCCTTCGCGCAAAGTCAGCCCGCCGCGTGTGGGGACTGCAGATACACCTCGTGCCACAGGCTGACCTTGCCGGCATCGTCAAAGCGCAGCAGCAGCATGGCCTCGAACTGGTCAACGGCACCGTGGGTGCGCGTGACCGATGCGCGCATGCCGAGCACCACACCGGCGGCGTCCGCTACGGTCTGCGTCACCTTGTAGTCGATCGAGGCGATGGCGTGCTTGAAGCCATCGAGAAACGTCTTGTAGTTCGCGTAGTTGGCATCGTAGTGCCGACCGTTTGCGAACACGGTGAACTGCGGCGCAAAGCGTTCAGCGATGACCGCCTCGGTCAGCACCGTATCGTGCCGCAGATGCGCGCGGTTCCACTCAAGCAGAGCGTGCGCGTGCTGGAGGTTGCGTTCAGCTTGCGTTGTCATAGGTAGGGAACAGGAGAGCGTTGTCTTACTTCAGGTAGGACTTGATCACCTGCATCACGGCGTCGAAGTCCTCCTGACGCTGCGCCTCGTTCGGCTCCTTGACCACGTGATCCATCAGGTGGCCTTCGAGAACCGCCGCCATCAGCCCGTTGACCGCGCCGCGAATGGCTGCGATCTGCTGCAGGATGGCCGTGCAATCCCCCTCTTCACCGAGTTGTTTTTCCAGTGCAGTCGCCTGCCCCTGGATGCGCCGCACACGCGCCAGCAGCTTGGCTTTGTCGCGGATGGTATGGGCCATGAGTCGGAAGATTGAGGTGGGTGAAAGACGAGAAAGGGTAGCATCAATATACTAGGGGGGAGTATAGTTCGCCCACCTGAGATCACCATTGGCTACCTCTCCATGACCGCGTTCGCCACCCTGTTGCAGCAAGGCAATGCCTGGCTGTTCGTCCCCAGCGCCATCCTGCTGGGCGCATTGCATGGCCTGGAGCCGGGGCACTCCAAGACGATGATGGCGGCGTTCATCGTTGCCATCCGGGGCACGCTCTCGCAAGCGGTGCTGCTGGGGCTGTCGGCTACGGTTTCGCACACGGCGGTGGTGTGGGCGGTGGCCATGGCGGGGCTGTACTTTGGCCGCAACTGGAATCCGGAGACGACGGAGCCGTACTTCCAGGTGGCCTCCGCTGTGCTGATCGTTGCGGTGGCGGGGTGGATGATGTGGCACACGTGGCGCAGCACCCGCGCATCGCATGACCATCACCACGATCATGATCACGACCATGACGAGGTCAAACGCATCGACACCGGCCACGGCTTGGTCCGGCTGGAAGTGTTTGAAGACGGTGTACCGCCGCGCTTCCGGCTGGTGCGCGAAAGCACGCATGGCCACGCGTGGTCAGCCGACCAGGTGGAAGTGGTGACCGAGCGGCCCGATGGCACCCGGCAAGTCTTCAGCTTCGTGCAACGCGATGGCTTTCTCGAATCAGAGCAGACCATTCCCGAGCCGCATGCTTTCACGGCCCGCCTGTCACTCGGGCACGCGCACCATCGGCACGACTACGACGTCGACTTCGTGGAGCATGACCACGCACATGCTGCACATGACCACGGCGGGCTGGACGTGTCTTCCGGTGGCTACGAAGATGCGCACGAACGCGCGCACGCCAACGATATCCGCCGCCGCTTCGCCAACCGTGAGGTGACCACCGGCCAGATCATCGTGTTCGGCCTGACCGGCGGGCTGGTGCCATGCCCGGCATCCATCACAGTGTTGCTGCTGTGCCTGCAGCTCAAGAAGGTCACCCTGGGCGCGGCGCTGGTGCTGTGCTTCAGCATCGGCCTGGCGTTGACGATGGTCGCCTCGGGCGCGCTCGCGGCGCTGAGCGTGAAGCACGTGTCACGGCGCTGGAGCGGTTTTGGTGAGTTCGCGCGCAAGGCGCCCTACTTCTCGGGCGGGCTGATCGCGCTCGTTGGCCTGTACGTGGGCTGGCAGGGTGTGCAAGGGGTGATGCAGTTGACGTGAGCGCCGCGTGTGGGCGTGTGTGGGGCGTGTGGGGTTGCGCGCACGTTTGACCGATGCTGCATCCACTGCGGCATGGCCTGCGTATCTGTGCATACCGGTTGGTGCAAAAGATTTCTCGTGCAAGCCGTGTCAGGTTTGCTCTGATGCCGCGACCAACAGGGGAGGTCGATGCCATCCGGTAACGATCCGTCAGACTGCCATCCACGGATGGCGCACGCTCAATCATGAATGAGGAGTTCACCATGCACACCACCCGTTCCTTCGCCCGCACCCGCCGCCTGTCGCTCGCCTTGCTGGCTACGCTGACGGCCTCCGCCGCCCTGTTTGCGGCGCAACCTGCTGCAGCCGCCCGCAGCTTCGACCCCTATACCCAAGGACAGAGCCGCCTGGACAAGGTGGATGCCTACACACAAGGGAGCAAGCAGGACAAGGCGGATCCGTTCACGCAAGGCGCGGATCGCAAGGCCGATACCTACGGCTATCTGTCGTGGAGGCGCGACCGCTTCGATCCGTACGCGCAAGGCGCCGACCAGCAGCACGCCGGCACACAGGACGCGCTTGCATGGAACCGCGATTCCACCTATCCCAGCACCCCGCAAGGCGCACGCGCATGAGCCGTGCTGCCGACGTAGGAAGGGCGCACCCATGCCGGTGGCCCTTCTCATTCGTCATCGCTCATCAACGCGCCAGCGTCGCGCCTTCCTCGACGATCATCTCGTAGAGCGCACGCGCCGCCGGCGACAACTGTGCCGCCCTGCGCGTCACGAGCACCAACGTGCGCGACACCTGCGGCTCGACCAGCTCAATCGTCCGGATCATCGGGTACGCATTCCTCTGGATCGCGAGCCGCGGCACCACTGCCGCACCCAGCCCTTCGGCCACGAGCCCGAGTGCTGTCGAACTGCGCTGGACTTCATAGAACGAATGCAGCATCACACCGCTGCTCTTGAGCGCGCCCTCAAGCAGGCTGCGGTTGCCGCTCACCTCGCCGGCAAAGATCAGCGGATGCGGTTGCAGTGCCTCCCAGCGGATGCGGCGTCGCTTGGCGAGCGGATGATCGTCGCGGCAGATCAGCACGTAAGGGTCGCTCGTAAGCGGCACGCTGGTGAGTTCAGGGTGTTGATCGCCCGCAATGCTGATGCCGAACTCCGCCTCGCGCCGCAGCACTGCCTGCAGCACCGATGCGGAGGCATGATCGAGAATCTTCACGCGATCGTGCGGCCGGTGCGCAGAGAACGCCCGCAGGATGCGCGGCAGATACTGCACACCCACTGTCGGCACGCAGGCTATCGTGATGTCGCCGCGCTGGCTCAGGCCGGTCTCCCGAATTTCTGTCAGCGCATCGGACAACTCGTTCAGCAGCCGGCGCGCCTGCGGTAGAAAGCGCCGGCCGATTTCCGTCAGTTCCGTCCGGCGCGTCGTGCGCTCGACCAGCGCAACACCGAGGAAGGCCTCCAGCTTGCGTAGCCGTTGCGTGATCGCCGTCTGCGTCACGTGGAGCGTATCGGCGGCCTGCGTAAAGCTGCCACTCTCCGCAATCGCCACGAATGCCTGTACACCGAGCGTATCGATCTTCATCAGATAAATGAATCAATGAGAACAATGAATTCATTTTACTGATCCAGCGGGAAACCACAGAATGCCGCCAATCGATCGCAAACTTGGCAAGGAGAACCGTGATGACGACACCACACGATTGGAGCGCAAACCAATACGTTCAGTTTGAAGAAGAGCGCACACGGCCCGCCCGGGACTTGTTGGCCACTGTGCCGCAAACGCCCATCCACAGTGCCGTCGACATCGGCTGTGGGCCGGGCAACTCGACCGCGGCGCTGATGGCACGGGCGCCCGGCGCGGTAGTCCACGGGATCGACTCCTCGGCCGGCATGATCGACGCTGCACGCAAGCGCCTGCCTGATGTGCGCTTTGACGTCGCCGATATTGCTGCGTGGGATGCGCCCGGTATGTACGACCTGATTCTCGCGAACGCCGTGCTGCAGTGGCTGCCCGCGCACGACACGCTGCTTCCAAAGCTGATCGGCAAGCTGACGCAAGGCGGCCATCTGGCAGTGCAGATGCCCGACAACCTGGACGAACCCACGCACCGGCTGATGCGCGAGGTGGCCGCTGCCGGCCCGTGGGCAGCGAAGCTCAAAGGGGTGGAGCGGACCGAGCGGTTCGACCCGCGCCGCTACTACGCGCTGCTGTCACCGCTGTGCACACGCGTGGATGTGTGGCGCACCACGTACTACCACCCACTGCGTGGTGGCGCGGATGCGGTGGTCGAGTGGTTGAAGGGCACGGGGCTTCGGCCGTTTCTAGCCGCGTTGAATGACGACGAGCGGCGCGCATTCCTCACGCGCTACCGTGATGCGATCGCACAGGCATATCCGGCACAGGACGACGGCACAGTGCTCTTGCCGTTCCCGCGCCTGTTCATCGTGGCGACGCGCAAATAGGTACTGCAGCCCCCATGAAAAAGCCCGCTGGCGTACACCAGCGGGCTTTCTTGTCCGACCTGCGCGGCGATTAACGCGCCGGGTTCAGCAACAGGTTCATGTGACGGTTCACATCCTTGTACAGCAGGTAGCGGAAGCGGCCAGGGCCACCCGAATAGCAGGCCTGCGGGCAGAACGCGCGCAGCCACATGAAGTCGCCTGCCTCCACCTCAACCCAGTCCTGGTTCAGGCGATAGACGGCCTTGCCTTCTAGCACGTACAAGCCGTGCTCCATCACGTGCGTTTCCGCAAACGGAATCACGCCGCCCGGCTCGAACGTCACGATGTTCACGTGCATGTCGTGGCGCATGTCGCTCATGTCGACAAAGCGCGTCGTCACCCAGGTGCCGTTGGTGCCCGGCATCGGGATCGGCTCGACATCCTGCTCGTTGGTCACGAAGGCTTCCGGCAGCGGAATGCCGTCGACGACCTGATAGTGCTTGCGGATCCAGTGGAAGCGCACGGCCGCATCGCTTACGTTGTGCAGCGTCCAGTCCGCGCCCGGCGGAATGAAGGCGTAGCCGCCCGGCTTGAGTGTGTGCTTCTTGCCTTGCAGCGTCAGCTCGGCTTCGCCTTCCACGACGAACAGCACGGCTTCGGCGTTCTTGTCTTGCTCGGGCTTGTCGCTGCCGCCGCCCGGGTTCACTTCAACGATGTACTGCGAGAAGGTTTCCGCAAACCCCGACAGCGGGCGGGCGATCACCCACAGGCGCGTGTTGGTCCAGAACGGCAGCCAGCTCGTGACGATGTCGCGCATCACCCCCTTGGGGATCACCGCGTACGCCTCGGTGAACATCGCGCGATCGGTCAGCAGATCGGTCTGCGGCGGGTGGCCGCCATGCGGCGCGTAATACGTGGTCTTAGACATAAAGCATCCAGCAATGGGTTGGTCCGGCCCCGGGCGCAAACAGCATCGGGCGGTTCGTACGCGGGCGGCGTTGACGATAACGAAGTCGGTAACAATCGACCAATTAAATGTTGCGATGACTTCCATTCGATTTCCCACTACCCGCTGGCGCTGCGACATGCGAATCAGCGCACCGGTCTCAGGCGTGCGCCAGCATCAGCTCCAGGTTCTGCACAGCGGCGCCTGAGGCACCCTTGCCCAGGTTGTCGAACACCGCCGTCAGCAGGATCTGGCCGTGGTCGTTGCTGAACACGCCCAGGCGGATGTCGTTGGTGCCGTTGAGTGCCTGCGGGTCCAGATGCGGCAACGCGGACGACACCTGCAGCGGCATCACCTCCACATGCTGTGCCCCTGCGTAGTGGCCGGCCAGACACGCATGCAGCCGGACTGCATCAACGCCCGGCGCCAGCAGGCGCAATTCCAGCGGCACCGTCAGCACAATGCCCTGGCGATACGCGCCATACGCGGGCACGAACATCGGCCGCTGCGAGAGTCCGGCATGCTGCTGGATCTCCGGCGTGTGCTTGTGCGCTAGGCCAAGCCCGTACACCTGGAAGGGGAGCGCGTTCGCGGCCTCGGGGCCTTCGTAGGTTTCCACCGCAGCACGCCCACCGCCCGAGTAGCCCGACACGGCGTGGATGCTGATCGGGTAGTCCGCCGGCACCAGGCCCGCCTGCACCAGCGGGCGCAGCAATCCAATCGCTCCGGTCGGGTAGCAGCCCGGGTTCGTCACGCGTGATGCAACTGCAACACGCTGCGCTTGCCCCGCGCTCATCTCCGGAAAGCCATACGTCCAGCCCGGCGTGGTGCGATGTGCGGAGCTGGCGTCGATCACGCGCACATCCGGGTTGACGATGGCGGCCACGGCCTCGCGCGCGGCCGCATCCGGCAGACACAGGATGGCGATATCGCAGGCGTTGATGGCCTCGGCACGGCGCTGCGCATCTTTGCGGGCGTCTGCCGGCAGTGTCAGCAGTTGCAGATCGGTGCGGCCACGCAGGTGCTCATGGATCTGCAGGCCCGTGGTGCCTTGGTCGCCATCGATGAAGATCAGGGGTGCAGCCATGCTGGTGTCCTCCAGTACAGAAATGCGGTGCGTGCAAAACGATGCGGGAATCGCTATCTTCACGACATGCGTTGCCTATGAAAAGTTGAATTTCACAACGCTTATCTTCAGCTTTTCTGAACTGGAAGCCCGCCATGAGAGAGATCAGCCTGGACCGCCTGCGCACCCTGGTGGAGGTAGCCGACCGCGGCTCGTTTGCCGATGCGGCACGCGCGTTGCATCTGGCGCCGCCCACGGTCAGCCTGCACATTGCCGAGCTGGAGGGTCGCGTGGGTGCGCCGCTGCTGTCGCGCAAGCGCGGGCAGGTGCGCCCGTCGGCGATTGGGGAGGTGATGGTCGAGCGCGCACGCCGCCTGCTGGCGGATGCGGAGCAAGCGCTGGACGATATCCAGCGCCAAGTGCAGGGCCTAAGCGGGCGGGTGCGGCTGGGCGCGTCCACCGGCGCGATCGCACATCTTCTGCCGCAGGCGCTGGAGGTGCTGCGGCAGGATCATCCGGGCATCGACGTGCAGGTAGCGGTGCTCACGTCGCAGGAGACGCTCACGCGGCTGGCCGACGGTGCGCTCGATATCGGGCTGGTGGCGCTGCCGCAATCGCAGGTGGCGGCGCAGGGGGCAAAACTTGCAATCAAGCCATGGCGGCGCGACCCGGTCATGGCGTTTCTCCCAGCACACTGGCAAAGCCCGGCGCGTGTTACGCCGGCGTGGCTGGCAGCGCAGCCGCTCATCCTCAACGACACCACCACACGGCTCTCACGGCTGACGGCGGAGTGGTTCGCCACCGACGGCCATCACCCCGCGCCGCGCATCCAGCTCAACTACAACGATGCGATCAAGAGCCTGGTGGCAGCGGGCTACGGCGCCACGCTGCTGCCGCACGAAGCGGCCACGCCGGTGCCGGATGCGCGCATCGTCATGCGGCCGCTGCGGCCCGCGTTGTGGCGCCAGCTTGGCATCGCGCATCGGGCAGGGCACATCGAACGCGCCACGCAGCATGTGCTCGACGTGCTGTGGGGCATGCGCGCGCGGTAGGGCGGTGTTCGGTTGGGGCCTCAGCCGAGCAGGTATTCGCGCGTGAGTTGCCGCGCCCGATGCAGGCGGCTCTTCACGGCCGCGCGGGATTCGTTCAGCTGATCGGCAATCTCGCCGATGGTCATCTCGTTCAGGTCGCGCAGCACGATGATCTCGCGATAGTGCGCGGGCAAGGACTCCAGCGCTGCAGCCACGTCGTGCCGCAGGTCGTCGACCGGCATGCGCGCGAGCCACGCTTCCACCTTGTCGTCGTCCCACGGATCGGTCGAGAGCGCCTTGCGCGCCATGCGATGACACTCGCGGCGCACGATGGCGAACAGCCAGCTGGAGAACGCCGCCGCCGCCCGCAGCGAGCCTACCTTGCGTGACAGCACCAGCAGGCTCTCCTGCACGGCGTCATCCACGTCGGAGATCAGGCAGTTGCGTTGCGCATAGCGGCGGATGTCGGGCTGACACACGGCCAGCAGGCGCTCGATGGCCGATACGTCACCCGCGCGGGCGGCATCGAGCAGGGGTTGGTGACGGACAAGATCCATGGCGTCAGTCGCGCAGGTTACCGCTTGGGCGGCTGCAGCCGGCGGCCGACCAGCGCACACGCCGGGCAAAAGCCAACCACGCCGGTCAGGCCAAACCCGGCGCCGGCTGCGGCCAGCAACCAGTTCCAGGGCGCAGCCGCCAAGGCCAGCCCGCCAACCACGACGGCCAGCGCCAGCACGATGCGCACGGCGCGCTCCCAGTTCGGCACGTTCTTCACATACAGGGCAGATTTCAGAAACGACATGATGTTCTCCAAAGGGGTCGGACGAAAGGTGAGGACAGTCCTCGCCCCCTAAGAGGCGCCGTTTGCCGGAACGGATTCGCACCCCTCAAAAAAAATCTGCGCCGCACCCGTACGGCAGGCGCATGATGGCCGCCGTTGTATGCGCGTCACGCAAATTCGGGTTGACTTCGCCGGTTGCGATAACTATCGTAAGATATGTTTTTAGACATAACGCGGCGCAAACATCACCCGGGCGATCCCCGCCACGGAGACAAGCGCCTTCTCTTCGTTTTCTCCGCTTTCTCCGTTCTCTCCCATGCCCTTACTTGAACCCAAGCGCGAGCGGCATCTGCTCTGGCTGCTCGCGCTCACGCAATTCACCGTCATCATGGATTTCATGGTGATGATGCCGCTCGGTCCGCAGATCATGCATACGTTTGGCATCGGCCCGGCGGCGTTCGCCACGGCAGTGTCGGTGTATTCGCTGTGCTCCGGCGCCTCGGGCCTGCTGGCCGCCACGTACACCGATCGCTTTGACCGGCGCCGGCTGCTGCTGACCGTCTTCGGCCTGTTCACGCTGGCCAACCTGGCCTGCGCGCTGTCGGGCAGCTACAGCATGCTGCTGTTTGCGCGCGCGTTTGCGGGGCTCACGGGCGGCGTGCTCGGCTCGCTCGTGCTCGCCATCTTGTCGGATGTGATTCCGCCTGCGCGGCGCGGTGCGGCCACCGGCGTGGTGATGTCGTCGTTTGCGCTGGCGGCCATGGCCGGCGTGCCGGTCGGTATTGCGCTGGGCGCGCACCTCGGCTGGACGGCGCCGTTCTTCCTGCTGACCGCACTCACCGCGCTGACGTGGCTGGGCGCACGGCACATCATCCCGCCACTGACCGACCACCTGAGCAATACCCGCCAGACCCCCGGCCAGATCCTCGCGGGCCTGTGGCAGTTGCTGAGCAACCCGCGCCATCTGCGGGCCTTCCTGCTGACCTTCGTGATGATGGGCTCGCACATGCTGGTGATCCCGTTCATTTCACCGGTGCTGGTGGCCAACCACGGCATCGCGCCGCAGGATCTGTCGTGGCTGTATGTGGCGGGCGGCGCGGCGTCGTTCTTCAGCTCGCGCGCCGTCGGCAAGCTGGCCGACCGCTATGGCCGTCGCCGTGTGTTTGTGGGGGCGGCACTGCTGGCGTTCATCCCTGTGCTGGTGATGACGCATCTGCCGGACTGGCCCTTCATTGGCCTGCTGCTGTTCTTCCCGTGCTTCATGGTGCTCCTCTCCAGCCGCATGGTGCCCATGCAAGCGCTGATGACCACCGTGCCCGATGCGAAGGTGCGCGGCGCCTTCCTCTCGGCCAACAGCGCGGTGATGTCAGTCGGCACGGGGACGGGCGCGTGGATTGGCGGGCTGCTGCTCTCCACCAGCGCGGGTGGACACATCGATGGCTACGGGCTCAACGGCTGGCTGGCCGTGGCGGCGGGGCTGTTCTGCGTGTTCTGGGTGAGCCAGGTGAAGGGGTCGGATGCGCAGGGCGATCCGTCGCTCGGCGCACCATCGGCACCGGCCGCCTCATCGACCTTGCAGACCGCCCCGCAGGCTGCACAGGCGGACAAGGCTTGAGCCAGGGCGCTTGCGCTTACTCCGCTTCCACCACCGTCTTCAGCTTCACCAAGTCACGCTGCACCCATTCGGCATCGGCCTCGAACTGCGCATCGTCCATGCCGGGCAGTTGAAACAGCGTAAGCGAAACGGTGGTGCCGGCGCCGTTGCGTACCACGCGTAGCGGCACGTAGATGACGGTGTTATCCGGCAGACGCACCCAGTGGTCGGCAATGCCAAACGTGTTGGGTGGGCTGAAACGGATGAACACGTTGCCTTCGCCAGCCCCTGGCGCATCGGCAATCCATTCGTCGGGCGCCGCACCCGAGCCCTGCGTGCTGGGCGCCAGGCCGGTCGACAAACCCGTCGCCCAGGTGGGGTAGTTCAGCGGCTCGGCCAGGAAGGCGGCCACATCGTCAAAGTGGCGCTCGATGTTGATGCTGAGTGTGCGAACGGGATGCATGCGGGCTCCAGGGCGGGGCACCGTCAGGCGAGAGCCGTGCCGGTCGCTGGAGTATAGGCGGCAGGGCATCCGTCCTGCATCTGCCTTAGCGCCGCCAACAAGATCCTCCTGGCGTTGCTACGCTTGGCCAGGACCGCTGCGCTGAGTTTAGTGAGTCGCGCTTACTGCGATGCCCCGATCGGTGCCGTCAGTTGCTGCCCATCGGCCACGATGCCGAACACCAGCAGCGTGGCCGGCTTGTCGGCGCTGGCGTTGCGCGACACCAGATGATGTGTACCCGCCGGCTCGTACCAGGCCTGGCCCTGCGTGAAGACCTGCTCCTTGCCGCCGCCCAGTTGCGAAACCACGGCACCCTCCAGCACATACGCGAACACCGACCCCGGATGCATGTGCGCTGCGCTCGTGCCACCTGGCGCGTAATGCACGGTCGCCAACAGCACGCTGCTGTTCGGCAGCTCAGGCACACGCTCCTGCATGACCGGCTTGACGGCACTGCCGGTGGCAGCGTGATCGCTGTTGCCGTGCGCCTGCGCAACACCCATTGTGGCGAACACCAAACCCGTAGCCAGCCCCATCCCGATCGATTTGCATGATTGCATGACGCCCCCTTTAAACCGGCAGCTTGCGAAAGCTGATCGCCAGACGGTTCCACGCGTTAATGGTGGACACCAGCAGCGTCAGGTCGACCAGCTCGGCATCGGAAAACTGGGCGCGCACGGTCTGCCATACGTCGTCCGGCACGCGGGTTTCAGCAACGAGGGTGACGGCCTCCGTCCACGCCAGCGCGGCGCGTTCGCGATCGGTGAAGAAGGGCGTTTCGTGCCACACGGACACGGTGGCCAGACGGCGGTCGTCTTCACCGCTTTTGCGCGCATCGCTGGTGTGCAGGTCGACGCAGTAGGCGCAACCGTTGATCTGGGAGGCGCGCAGGCGCACGAGTTCGGTGAGCGGCTTTTCCAGGGTGCTTTTGCTCAGCGCTTTTTCCAGCCCCATCACCGCCTGGATGGCGGCGGGATTGGCTGCGTAGAAGTCGAGGCGGGGTTCCATGATCAGGCTCCGTTGCGTGGTGACGGAAGCCAGATTAGGGGCCAAAGTGGCTTGAAAAAAGCACCACTTCTGGCGAGTTTCAGGTAGCCAGCTCGGCAAGCACCCGCGCCAGCCGGGCGAGGCCGGCGTCGATCTCCGCCACGTTCACGTAGCCGTAGCCAATCAGCAGGCCCGGCTGTGGTGGCCGCGCGGCGTGCATCTTGGTCGTGCCATACAGGCCCACGCCCACGCTCTCAGCCAGCTTCAGCACAGCAACCTCTTGCAGCGGCGCGTGCAGTTGCGCGGCCATATGAATGCCTGCTGCAGACGGCAACGGCGTCATCCAGGTGCTAAGCGGCCCACGCAGATGCCGCAGCAGCGCATCGCGCCGCGCCGCGTATTCCTTGTGCATGCGGCGCAGGTACTTGCCGAAATCGCCGTCGAGCATGAACTTGGCAAGCGCGGCCTGCATGAGCGATTCGCTATGCCAGTCGGCCACCTGCTTGGCCCGCCGCAGCGGCGTCAGCAATGACGCTGGTGGCACCACATAGCCGATGCGCAGTTCCGGAAAGATCGTCTTGGAGAACGTACCCAAGTAGGCCACGCAGCCAGTGGCATCCAGGCTCTTGAGCGATTCCATCGGCCGGCCATCGAAGCGGAACTCGCTGTCGTAGTCGTCTTCCAGGATGAGTGCGCCGTGGCGCTGCGCCCAATCGAGCAGGTGCGCACGGCGCGCGAGGCTCATCGGCATGCCCAGCGGAAACTGGTGCGACGGCGTGACGTAGACGAGCTTGGCCTGCGGTGGCAACGCATCCACCACCAGGCCCTCGGCGTCTACCGGCACGGGCACCACGTTGGCACCCAGCGCCTGCAGTGCGATGCGCGCAGGCGGATAGCCGGGGTCTTCAATGGCGACCGTATCACCCGGGCGCACCAGCACGCGGGCAATCAGATCGATGGCTTGCTGCGCGCCCTGCGTGACAACGATATCGCCCCACGCGCAGACCACGGCGCGGCTGAAAGCGAGGTAGCGTGAGATCGCCAGGCGCAGCGTCTGGTCACCGGCCGGGTCGTGATACGCGCCGCGACCACGTGCCTGCAGGCGCAGCCCATGCGCCACGCAGCTGCGCCACTTGTCGAAGGGGAACAGGCGCTTCTCGGTCACGCCACCCACGAAGTCGTAGACGATGCTCGTGCGCGGCGGCGGCAGCACGTCGGGCACGTCGTTCCAGGGTGTGGCGAAGGTGTGTGTGGCCGGCGCAGGCGCAGCCATCTGCGCGGCGGGGGACACGCGCGGCGCACGGCCTGCCAGCCCCTGCGTTGCTTCGGCCACGAAGGTGCCGGAACCCGCGCGTGAACGCAGGTAGCCCTCGGCAATCAGGCGCTCGAACACATCGAGCGTGGTCTTGCGCGACACGCCAATCTGCAGCGCGAGATCGCGCGTGGAAGGCAGCCGCTCGCCGGGCGCAAGGCGGCCATCCAGGATGGCGGTGCGCAGCTGGCGGTAGAGCTGGCCGGCAAGATCATGCTGGCCGTGGATCGTCAAATGGACATCCATCGTGGACGCAGGAAGCGTTGGGCTGCGCCATTCTACGAAAGCCACCGAGGCGGCGGGCAATGTTGTGCGCTCAGCCCTCGCGGCCATCCACGCGTGGCGCCAGCAGCCACGGCGCGTAGCGCCAGAGATAGACAGCAAAGGCCGCCACCCACAACGCGCTCGCCGCACTGATCCACACGCCGCGCGGCAGCAGCATCGGCCCGACCACACGCACCAGTGCCGCCAGCGCAATCGCCGCGTAGGCACAGGTCTCTGCCCGGCCCGCGCGCAACTGCCGCCCGGTATGGCCGAGCGCGGTGCGCGTGACCATCGCCACGATGGCGCAGCCGATGGCCCCGGCGGTGAGCGCATGCAGCGCGGTCGAGCGATCGCCCCAGCCGAGCGCGGCGGCGCCCAGCATGGCAAAGCCGAGCGGCAGGAAGGCGTACGCCACATGCAGGATGGCGACGATGGGGGTGCGCAGTGTGCGGCGCGTATCCCAGCCACTCCAGCGCACCGCTTGCACTACGGCGGCGGCGACGAAAACAGCAGCCGGCACAATGCCCTCCACAGGCGCAGCGAGTGCCGCAACCGCCAATACCGTCAGCGGCACCACGGCGCGCTCCGCCCACACAAAGCGCCGAATGCGCACGCCTGGGACGGCGTTGGCCGTGAACATCGGGATCACGCGCCCGCCAATGACCGTCACGAACACGCAGACCACTCCGGCCGCCGCATCGAGACAGCGCAATGCCGCGAGCGGTACGCCCATGGCCAGTGCCGCATGAAAGCCCGCGTTGACGACGCCAAGCACCAGCAACGCAATCGCCAGGCCGTAGTTGCGGGCGCTGCCAGCGCGCCGCAAAACCAACAGAAACAGCACACCGCACGCCGGCAGGAAAACCACATCGGCAGCCACCGCCAGGGGCAACGGCCCCGTCCACGTCAACACACGCGCCGCGAGCCACAGCCCAGCGAGCGCGGCCAACGGTTTGCCTTGCGGCGTCTGCAACCCCGTCCAGTTCTTGCCTGCGGTGAACAGGAAGCCAACCACCACCGCCGCTGCAAAGCCGAACACCATCTCGTGTGCATGCCAGAACAACGGCGCCAGCGCCGGGCCGTGTGCAGACGACAGGCCGCCCAGCAGCAACGCCGCCCACGCTGCCATGCCGATGGCCGCAAACGCCGCGGCCAGCAGGTAGAACGGGCGAAAGCCGAGCGCGAATGCTGGATGCCCCGCATACGACACGCGGCTGGCAGGGTCAGGTTGGCCGATGCTCAGCAGCGGGGCAGGGCGGGGCAGGGTGGGCCTCCTGAGTGGCGGGCCTACAGGATGTCGTCCAGCAGATCGGGGCCGAACACCTCACGGTGGATGCGCTCTGCCGGCACACCGCCCGCAAGCAGCGCGGCACGTTGCGCCTGCATGAAGGGCAGCGGGCCGCAGAGGTAGAAATCCGCATCTGCGGCATGCGCTTCGAGGAAGGTATCGACTGCCATGCGGCCAGGTTGCGCCGGGCGTGAAGCGAACTCCGCTGCCTCGCCGGACTCCAGGAACACATGCGCCTCGAAATCGGGCAGGGCCTGCGCGGCACGCGCCAGATCGTCGGCGTGCGCAACATGGGCTGCGGCGCGATCCGCGTGGCTGAACACGATCTTGCGTGCGCTGTTCCGCTGCGCAAGTGTGTTGAGCGTGGCGATCATCGGCGTGATGCCCACACCGGCGGACATCAGCACGATCGGGTTGTCGGTGGCGAGCCGCGGAACGAAATCGCCATACGGTTGGCTGACGAGCAGGACCTCGCCTTCGCGCGCCTGGGCGTGCAGCCAGTTCGACACGGTGCCGGCGGGGCGATCCGCATCACCGGTATCGCGCTTGACCGAGATGCGCCACGAGCGGCCATTCGGCGCATCCGACAGGCTGTACTGGCGTTGCTGCAGCACGCCCGGCGCCAGCTCCACCTGCACCGAGATGTACTGCCCCGGCAGAAAGCCCGCCAGCGGCGCATCACCCACGGCTTCCAGCGTGAAGGAGACCACGTCTTCCGCCTGCTGACGGCGCTCGACAATGCGCACCGGCTGGCGGTGGTCCGGGCCGCTGCCGGCGTGTTGATAGAGGCGGGCTTCCGCGGCGATCAGCTCGGCGGCCAGCAGCCAGTAGGCCTCGTCCCACGCAGCCAGCAGTTCCGGCGTGGCGGCATCACCCAGCACCTCGGCAATCGCGCCCAACAGGTGCCGCGCAACGATAGGGTAGTGGCTCGGCTTGATGCCCACGGCCGCATGCTTGTGCACGATGCGCCCGACCACCGGAGCCAGCGCCGCGTTGTTGCCGTGGTTGGCCGCATACGCAAACACCGCAGACGCCAGCGACTGCTGCTGCGACCCATTCGCCTGGTTGCCCATGTTGAACAGGTTGGTCAGCTCGGGGTGGCCGGCAAACATGTTGCGGTAGAAGGTCTGCGTGATGGTTAGACCGTGCTCGCGCAGCACGGGCACGCTGGCATCGATCAGAGGCTTGGAACGTTCGGACAGCATGGGAGACTCCAAATATGTATATCAAATGCAACAAATAAGACGGGGACGCCGTTGCACTTCTGGTGTGCTGCAGCGTGTTCTTGCGACTTCCTGACACCGATTCTATTAAACGTGCATTTTCTATACAACAATAAGACCTGCGGCAAACCGGCGCATCCAAGGCGCGCGCTTACCCGTAAGATGCGCCTTTCATGAATGTTTTACGCACAACGCACCTGCCATGCGACTGACCGACTACACCGACTACGCCCTGCGCACGCTGATCTACGTGGCCGTGCACCCGGACGAACTGGTCACGATCCAGCGCATTGCCGATGCGTTCGACATTCCCAAGAACCACCTCATCAAGATCGTGCAGCAGCTCGGGGGCGATGGCTTCCTGCACACCGTGCGTGGGCGCGCGGGCGGCATCACGCTGGGCCGGCCCGCTGCCGAGATCAACCTTGGCGACGTGGTGCGCGCCACCGAACCCGACTTCCGCTTGGTCGAGTGCTTCCGCGCAGACGACAACCACTGCGTCATCACGCGTGCATGCGGGCTGCGCGGCGTACTGAACGACGCGCTGCGGGCGTATTTCGCGGTGCTCGACACGTACACGCTGCAGGATCTGGTCGATAAGCCCAACGCGTTGAGCCGGGCGTTGGGTGAGGGCGTGGCGTTGCCGATGCCGCGGGCGCGCGCCAAGCCGGCCTCGCGCCGGTAGCAGCGTCGCTGCAGTTCCACCCGCCAGAACGTTTCCCCGCACGCAACCCGCTGACCAGAGCAACTCAGCGTTCTCTAAGCAAAGCACGCAACCGCCTGCGCTGAATTCACTTGAGCGTCATCGTCCATCACCAAGATTCGGCCGCGCAAACGTTTCAGTTGTACACGAGCCACCCACACCGCATGGGTGGCCGGAAGCATTTGCCCGACCTCATCACCTCGACTGGAAACCACGATGCTCTCAACCAAGAAGACGCTGCTCGCGATTGCTGTGCCCGTGTGCCTGTCCTTCGGCCTGTACGCGTGCGGCGGCAGCGACGACACCAAGACCGCCGGCCCCGACACCGCACCGACTAACCCGACGCCCACCAACCCAACCACACCGACCCCGCCCGCCAAGCCGCAAGGCGTGTGGACGACGGGCGACCTGCACGTGCACACGGCCGAGTCAGTCGATGCCGTCACGCCGCTGGCGGCCGTGCTCGATCACGCATTCAACCTGAACAGCCTGGACTGGATGGCGGTGTCCAACCACCTGCGCCCGTCGCCGCGCGATGCCACGGGCGCCACGCTGCCGGGCGGTTCGATTGCCGCATCGGCGGGTATCGCGCAGTACGAGATGCCCGCCATTGCGCAGGCACAAGCCGCCGGCAAGTACACGGGCAAGCTGATCTTCTCGGCCACCGAGTGGGACATGCCGACACACGATCACCTGAACGTCGGCATCTTCGAGGGCACCGACAAGCTGCAGACCTCGGCCAAGGGTCTGAACAAGTTCGAATACTTCTTCACGCAGCAGGCCGCCTCGCTGTTCAACCCGAACGATGTGGCCGCATGGCAGCAGGAAGGCCCGCGCGCCGGCAGCACGCACGCTGATGTGGTGAACGCCTTCACCTGGCTCAAGACGAACTACCCGAACACCAGCTACGGCCTGATCAACCACCCGTCGCGCAACCCGGGCAAGTACACGGTGGCGGATTTCCGCCAGTTCAACGACACCGCGCCCGACATCATGTTCGGCATCGAGGGCATGGTCGGCAACCAGATGGAGCCCGATCGCGGCGGCTACAACAGCGCCTACATCGACGCCAACCTGCCCAACCGCACCTACGGCGGTGTCGACTACGTGGTCGCGCAAGTCGGTGGCGTCTGGGATGCACTGCTGGGCGAAGGCCGCCGCGTCTGGAACTTTGCAGATTCCGACCACCACTTCCAGGTGGACGCCACGCAGCAGTTCAGCAGCGGCTACTACCCCGGTGAATACGCCAAGACCTACATTTGGCTGCCGGGCACCAGCACCGACCTGAAGACACTGCTGGGCGCCATGCGCTCGGGCAAGTCGTTCGGCGTGTTTGGTGATCTCATCAACGCGCTGGATTTCCACGCCGACAACGCCACCGCCTCGGCTGACATGGGCGGCACGCTCACCGCAAAGGCCGGCGACAAGGTGACGATCACCATCCGCTTCAAGAGCCCCGATCACAACAACTACGAGTACCCGCTGGGCAGCGGCTTCAAGGCCAACATGCGCCCGGTGGTCGACCACGTTGATCTGATCGCCGGTGACGTTGGCCCCAAGGCCGCCCCCGGCACGCCCGCGTATGCGAAGGCCACCAACGACTCCACCAAGGTCGTTGCCACCTTCACCAAGGCGGACTGGAAGGTCGATGCCGACGGCTACAACAGCGTCACGTACACCACCACCGCAACGAAGAACCAGTACTTCCGCCTGCGCGGCACCAACCTCGGCATGAACGTGTCGGGCGAGACCAGCAACGGCAACCCGCTGCCCGACCAGAAGACGGTGGTGACGGAAAACGTAGCGCGCTTCAACGCCATCAATGACCGCAACTACAACGATCTGTGGTTCTACTCGAACCCGGTGTTCGTGTCGGTGCAGTAAGGCCGGTGTCAAGGCAGCAACAGCGGCAACTCAGGCGGCGGCCGGCGCCCCGGCCCGCCGCAGCCACACCGTCACCGCCAGCCCCGCGCCACCCGGCCCGGGCGCTAGCGCAATCTGCCCACCCATGCGATCGACGATCTGCCGTACGATCGCCAGGCCCAGGCCGCTGCCCTGGGTCTGCGTGTTGCCCAAGCGCGTGAAGCGCTCGAACACGCGTGCGTACGCCTCGGGCGGAATCCCGGGCCCGTTGTCGGTCACGGTCAACATGGCCCAGCCATAGTCGGCCGACACCTGCACGGTGACGTGGCCGCCTTCCTGCGTGTAACGCACGGCGTTGTCCACCAGGTTGAACAGCAGGGCTGCAACCAGCGTGCGATTGCCCAACGTCCAGACCGGCTGCTCTGCCGACTCCATCCCCAGATCGATGCGGCGACCATCGGCCAGCAATGCGAGGTCTTCGAGCACGGTGCGCGCCACCTGCAGGAGTTCGACCGTTTCGCTGGTGGCGGCGGAGGCTTCGGCCTGCGAGAGCAACAGCAGATCGTTGATGAGATCGGCCAGATTGCGCGTGCTGGTGCGCGCGGCTTTCAGCACCTCGTGCAGCGCATCGTCGGCATTTGTTTGCGCGGCCACCTGCATCTGCGTGTCGAGAATCGCGAGCGGCGTGCGCATCTGGTGCGCGGCATCGGCAATGAAGCGCTTCTGCGTGAGCGCGTTGTCCGCAATGCGCTGCAGGTATTGATTGAACGCACCGGCAATCGGCTGCAGTTCGCGCTGCAAGCCCTCGGGATCGAGCGGTGCCAGATCGGTGGGCGCGCGTGCCGACACATTGCCGGCCAACCGCAGAATCGGCCGCAACTCCAGCGTCAGGCCGATCAGGATCATCGCCAACGCCAGCCCCACCAGCGCCAACTGGCGCACGGTGGCGGGCCACCACAACTGCCGGATCATCGCGTCGCGGCCGTTCATGGTTTGCGCCACGCGCGTGACAACGCGCTCGGTGCGCCCGGCGTCGTACATGGTGCGCACCACGGCGGCCACGTGCACGGGCTGGCCTTCCTGCGTATCGGTGTAGGTACCGGTATCGGCCAGGCCCGCGGCATCAAAGGCGGGGCGCGTGCCGAAATCCAGCCGCCCGGCCAGCAGGCGGCCATCTTCGGTGCTGACCTGATACGCAATCTGGTCGCGCACGGGGGTCTCGGGTGCGGCGAACACCGCCAGCGCGGCCGGCGGCACGGATACGCGCAGGCGGCCTTCGTCCCATTCGATCTGGCCGCTGATCATCTGCGCGGCGGTATCGAGCGCGTGGTAGTGCACGAGATCGGCGTTGTGGCGCGCGGCCGCCAGGTCCAGCCAGGCATCGGCCGCCACATAGACGACCAGCGGCAACGCCAGCCACAGCAGCAGCCGCGCACGCAGGCTGCGCGCGCGTGAGGTGGCCGGTGCCACCTGTACCGCCGGTTGTTCAGGATTGCTGGGTTGAAGCATCGCGCAGCAAGTAACCGAGGCCGCGCAGCGTGACGATGGTGGCGGCGGAATGCTCCAGCTTCTTGCGCAGGCGGTGGATGTAGATTTCGATGGCTTCGGGGCTGGCTTCGTCGTCCAGGCCAAACACACCGTTGACGAGCGCTGGCTTGGACACCGTGCGCCCGAGCTTGAGCATGAGGATTTCCAGCACGGTGTGCTCACGTGCGGGCAGCACCAGCGGCTGGCCGGCCAGCGCGAATGTGCGGCTGCCCGTGTGGTAGGCCAGGTCGCCACAGTGCAGCTCGACGGATTGATCGGGCGTGCTGCGCCGCACCAATACCTGGATGCGCGCGATCAGCTCGCGGATTTCGAACGGCTTGACGAGGTAGTCATCGGCACCGGCGCCCAAGCAGGCAACCTTGTCGTCAATGCCGCCGCTGGCAGTCAGGATCAGCACCGGTACGGGGTTGCGGCGACCGCGCAAACGTTGCAATACGCCTTGCCCCGACAGCGTCGGCAACTGTAGGTCGAGCAGCACCACGTCGTAGTGCTGGGTGAGCAGCAAGGTATCGGCGGATTCGCCATCCGTGGCGTGATCCACCGTGAAGTGTGCGCGGCGCAGGGCTTCTGACAGCCAGTGCGCCAGGGGGGCGTTGTCTTCGATCAGGAGCAGCTTCATACGAAAACAGCGCGTCCGAAAAATGAAAGCGATTTGTGGGTTGCCGCTTCCTAGAATGGTGACGGCTGCCTACGCGTGCGCTGGGGGCATCACTCGCTGATTGCTGCAGCGCGCGCGATACCGATATCTACAAAAGAGCCGGAGACAACTCAATGGGTGTTTTTACCTGCAGGGGCAGGGTGCGAAACCAGCGCACCCGCAGCCCCCGGGGCTGGATCACGCCGTTGCTCGCTGCCTGCCTCGCGCTGGCAGCTACGCACGCCTTGGCGCAAGACCCCACGCGCCTGACCATCATGGTCAGCGGCACGGCCAAGATGATCTACCTGCCCGCCACACTGGCACAGCGCCTGGGCTACTTCCGAGACGAAGGGCTGGAGGTGGAACTGCTCTCGCAGCCCGCCGGCGTGGATGCCGAGAGCGAACTGCTGACCGGCTTCGCGCAGGGCGTGGTCGGTTTTTACGATCACACAATCGACCTGCAGGCCAAGGGCAAGGAAGTGCGTGCCATTGTGGTCTTCAGCCAGGTGCCGGGCGAGGCGGAAGTGGTGTCCACGCGGCTGCCCGCCACGGTGGAATCGATGCGCGAGCTGCGCGGCCGCACGCTGGGCGTGACGGGCCTGGGCGCCTCCACCAGCTTTCTCACGCGCTACCTGACGGCACAGCAGGGACTGTCTGCGGGGGACTACACCATGCTGCCGGTCGGCGCGGAACACAGCTTCGTCAAAGCGCTGCGCAGCGGCCGTATCGATGCCGGCATGACCACCGACCCGACCGTCTCGCGCCTGGTGCGCAACGGCGAAGCCCGCGTGCTGCTCGATCTGCGCACGCTCGAAGGCACGCGTGCCGCGCTGGGCGGCCCGTACCCGGCGGCATGCCTGTATCTGCAGACCGAATGGCTCGAAGCCCATCCGGAACTGGCCACCAAGCTGGCCCGCGCTTTCGTGCGGACCTTGCGCTACATGCACACGCACAACGCGGAGGACATTGCCGCACGCATGCCGGCGGAATTCCGCCACGAACATCCCGAGCTCTACGTCAAATCGCTTGCCGCCGCGTTGCCCACCTTCAGCGCCGACGGACGCATGCCGGACGACGGCCCACCCACCGTCCTGCGCGTCCTCGCCGCCAGCAATGCCAACGCGCGCGACAAGCACATCGATCTCTCGCGCACCTATACCAACAGGTTTGTCGATCAGGTGCGCGAGCAACGCTAACTACGTCAGGCGCGTCGATCAGAAGCGGGTGCGCATACCGATGGCAAATTCCGTCTGGCTGTTGTGGCCGTTGGTCGAGCCCACGATGTACTGATCCTTCAGCTTCATGTAGTCAGCCGCCACGTAGAACTCGGTGCGCTTGGACACGTGATAGAACACCGAGCCGTACAGCGTGCTCTTGCGGCCGCTGCCCGAGGCCGTGGCACCCAGCACGCTGGCGTACGCGTTGAGCGTGTTGCCGTTGGCGTCGAAGGCAGCGTTGTTGGCCTTCATGATCTGGTAGCCGATCTCGTAGTCAAAGGCGCCTTGCGGAGCGATCTTCAGCGAGACGGTGTAGGCGTTGTCGCTACGGTTACCGATCGCGGCCGGCTGCTCGCCGGTGTAGTGGAAGTAGCCCGCATTGATGCGGAAGATGTCGATGATCACGTTGCCGCCGATCGAGTACGAGCGATCGGTAAAGCCGTTGACCTTGGCCTGTTGCGCGAAGCCCGCCAGGTGGAAACTGTCGCCGTTGTAACCCAGGGCCAGCGATTCGGTGGAGCCTTGCGAGAACTGGCCCGGCACTTCACCAAACTGGTAGCCCAGGGCCGTCAGGAAGCGGCCGTCCCACATCTTCTTCCACACCACACCGTTGTTCAGGCGCGTGCCCGTGGCGCTGCCTGCGTAGAAGATCAGTTGCTTGAAGTTGTTGACGTTGGTGTAACCGCCTTCGTCCAGGCCCACCTTTTCGCTGGTGTACGGGTCACCGTAGATGGCCGAGATATCGCGCGCGATGGCGTTCTGGCGGCCGAAGGTCAGCTTGCCCAGGGCTTCGCTCGACAGACCCACCCACGCATCGCGGTTGAACAGCACGCCCGGGGTGTCCATGTTGCCGGTCGGCGTTTCAAACTCGGATTCCAGTCGGAAGATGGCCGACGTGCCGCCGCCCAGGTCTTCCTTGCCGGTCAGGCCCCAGCGGCTGCCCGAGAACCAGGGCACTTGGAAGCCAGTGGTGCGTGCGCCGGCCGCGTTGGTGTTGTTGACGGTGCTGATGGTGGTATCGATCAGGCCATAGAGCGTCACGTTCGACGCTTGTGCATGGGCGCCAGGGGCGGCCAGGGTGGCCACGGCTGCAGCGGTCGCCGCCAGGGCGAACTTGGTACGGGACATCGAAGTCTCCTTCCTTTGTGGGTAATGGTGTCCGGTCGTGATGCCGGCTTCGGGTAACGCGCGAGGGCGGTGAATCCAGTCAATCAGGCCGCCCGATGCAATCGCTGGGCGAGCGTAGAGGGGGCGACCTTTCTGGAGCCTTTCGCGTCGGCGTGCGCGCAACGCTAGGGTTCACCCGCATTGGAGGGGCGTTGTTGCGGGGGCCGTTGCAACGCATTGCAGTCATGGAAACCCAGCTCGCGGTAGAGTGCGGAGTCGTTCCACCCCAACCCCATCTGACTCTTCCCATGCATCCGTCCCAAATGACCGGTCTGCAATTGCTGCAGGCCATGTCGCGCGGTGAGCTGCCGCGCGCGTCCATCAGCGAAACCATCCCGATGTCGATGGACCTCATCGAATCCGGCACCGTGCACTTCGGTGCCCAAGCCGACAAACGCCACCTCAATCCGCTGGGTGGTGTACACGGCGGTTTTGCGGCCACCGTGCTGGATTCCGTGACCGGCTGCGCGGTGCACACCATGCTCGAAGCCGGCGTCGGCTACGGCACGGTCGACCTCAACGTGAAGATGGTGAAGGCGGTGCCGGTGGATACGCCGCTGGTGGCCGTGGGCCGCGTGCTGCATGTATCGCGCACGATCGGCGTATCGGAAGGCACGCTCAAGACGCAGGACGGCACGCTGCTGGCCCATGCCACGGCGACGTGTGTCATTCGCCGTCCGTAAGGGGCAGCAACAAGAAAGGGGGCATCAACGCCCCCCTTTTTTTTGAATGCAGCGCCGGCTACATTCAAGCCGCCCGCTCTGCCATGGCGGCCTCGAACAGGGGATCGACACCGCGTAGCCGCTCCATTGACCAGATGCGCCGGATCAGCGCCTCGCCATTCGCGCGGGTGATGGCCGTGCCCGCAGTACGCCAGAACTTGGCTTCAATCGCCTCGCGCGTCAGCGGCATATCGGGCGCACCCGGCAGGTCATCAACGCGCTCGGTCAACACCTCTCCCGAACGCAAATACACCGAGATGCGGTTCGGAATGTGCCGCGGATACAGCGCGGTGAGCGCCGGGTCCTCCTCGACACGGATCTTGGGCATCAACGCACGCACATCTGCGGCGGCGAGCTTCTCGGGCGCGTAGCTTTCATTCGTCAACGTGCCGTCGATGAGGGCGCGCGCCACGACGTAGGGCATGCTGTGGTCGGCCGTTTCTTTGGTGGCCGGCGCCCAGACATACGGCCCGCTTCCGGTGATTTTGTAGCCGAGCTGCGTCGTCGCAACGACGACCTTGTCGATCTGTGCAGGGTCGTGAATCCGCCCCGACAGCCGGATGGCCGCCTCCACCGCAGTCAGCGTGTGGCCTTGCGCCGGATACGGTTTCACCAGCACATCGGCAATACGGAACGCACGGCCCGGCCCGCCGAATGCCGCCGTATCGATGGCAATCGGCTGGCCCGCGACGAGCTTCTCGAACCCGTAGGTGCCCTCGAAGATGGGGCTGGGGCCAGTAATGCCCTCCCGCGCCAGGCTGGCCGCAAAGACACCGCTTTTTGCCGCCGACGCATCGGCCAGCCCTTTCCAGTTCGACAGCACCTGCGTTCGGGTCTGGTTCATCGCAATGTGGTCGATGAGCGCGATGTTGACGGCCTGCGTCAATTGCTCGACCGAAAGCTGCATCAGCTTGCCGGCGGTCAAAGCGGCGGTGACCACGCCGTAGCTCGGGTTGTCCCAGCCACGCGGGTTGATGGCAGCGGCATCGAAGAGCCGGCATTCGATCTCGTAGGCAACGAGCGAGGCCAGGATGAAATCCTGGATCGAACGCCCCTCCGATTGCGCTACGGCAAGACTGACCGAGATGAAATCGCTCGGATGCCCGATCTCTTTGGCGGCGTAACCATCGTTGAGGTCGTAGTAGCGGATGGCCGCGCCGTTGGCGAAGGCGGCAAGCTCCGGCGTCGTGCGGTGCGTGGTTCCGATGAGCGCGGACGCGTGGCTCGCACCGGCCTGCGCAACATGGAAGCAGCGCTGGACCACCGGCTCCTGCAACGCCGCCAGCGCGCAGCCAAACGTATCGACCAGCCGCAACTTCAACGCTTCCAGCGCACTGGCGTCGATGTCTTCGTATCGCAGGCGGTGCACGTATTCGGCCAGGCGATTGGCGATGGGCAGCACAGTGGTGGCGGCAGGTTTGGCCGCGTCGGCAAGAGCTTGCGCCGACGACGCCCCCGCAAAGGCAACGCCCGCCGTACCGGCAAGCGCATGCAGCAGAAACGCGCGACGGCGCGCAAGCGTGATGGACATGTCACGATCTCCTGATCAGGTTTTTTGAGTCTCAGAACAGTCAGAACAGCTTGCGCATACCCAACGCCACGCCCGTGCTGACGGAGCGGCCGCTGGCGAGTGAGTAGTGCAGGAAGCTGTAGTTGTAGTTGTCGAAGTCCAGCGCGGCGCGGTGTGCGGCACCGGCCGCGAGATAGAGCGTCGTCGTCTTCGACGGGAAGTAGTTGAGCTGCAGGGTGACCTGCTGTGGATTGGTCAGCTGCGGGGCCGGCTGCCCAGGCGAGGTGTTCTGCGCGCGGACATTCTCGTAATAGAACGCGCCGATGGCCTGTAGGCGCTCGGACAGGCGATAGCGCACGCCCGTCCACAGGAACGTGTAGCGCGTGACCACCAGCGGCGTGGTCACGTTGCCGTTGCCCTCGGTCAGGCCGACGATCCACTCGGCGCGGCCCAGGGCAAGCATGGCGGCAGCCGAGTAGCGCCGGAAATGCGTGACGTTGCTGAGCTGCGAACCGTTGACGTTGTCATAGGCCGCAGCAAACGACAGCGGGCCGCTCGCATAGTCGAAGCCGGCGCCGTACGCGGCACTGGTCTGGAACGTGCCTGGCGTGCCGCCCAGGGCATAGTGCGCCTGCACGGCCAGCGGGCCGGTCTCGAACCGGTACTTCACGACGCTGTTCTCGCGAAAGTTCAGGCCGACAATGGCGCCGGCGGGCTCATACAGCGTGGAGTACGCACCGGTGGGCGAGTACTTTTCCATGACGTCGAACAGCGTGGTGTACTGGCGGCCGAGGCGCAGCATGCCCCACTGGTCGTTCTCCAGCGCCACCCATGCGGAGCGGTCGAAACCGCCCCCGCCCGAGCCCGTTCCGGTGCCGTTGTTGAGGTTGATGCCGCTCTCCAGGCGGAACGCGGCCCGCCACCCACCACCCAGGTCTTCCTTGCCCTTCAAGCCCCAGCGCGAGCCGCTCTTGCCGCCCGAGGCCATGCGCGTCTGCGTGACGGCGCGACCGTCGCCCGGCGCTGCCTGGCTGGTCAGGAATTCGGTATAGACGTCGGCAACGCCATACAGGGTGAGGGTGGACTGTGCGCTGGCGCTGGCCGAAAGAAGGCCCAGTCCGCATAGCGCGAACATTCGCGTGGTCATGCTTGTCTCCTGCTGTTTTGATTTTTGGGGTACGGCAAGTGCCGGCGGCGCCGGCAAATCGGGGCTAGGGCATGCGCCTCTGGCTGGCGGCGTGGCGAGCAAGCACACGGCGCGCGCGCGTGACGCCGGGGGCGTCGACCATCCGTCCGTCGAACCGGAGTGCGCCTCGGCCCTCGGCGCGCGCAGCATCGAAGGCAGCGAGCAGTGCGCTGGCGTCGGCAACCTCGTCCGCCGAGGGCATGAATGCGCGGTTGAGTACCGCCACTTGCGCAGGGTGGATGCAGGTCGCGCCGGCAAAGCCCATGTCGACGGACTGCTGTGCCGCACGCTCGAAGGCATCGAGATCGTCCAGCACATCCAATCCGCCGGTCAGGCCGAGGGGCAGAACGCCTGCGGCCCGGGCGGCAATCACCAGCAACTGCTTGGGCACGCGCAGCACCTCGGCACTGGCGCGGCTGTCGCAGGACAGCGCGAAATCACCGCCGCCAAGCATCAGGGCGGCAATACGCGGCGTGGCGCGCGCAATGTCGCTCATCACCTCGAAGGCGCGCGGCGTTTCAATGATCGCGATGATGCGGGTCCGGCCAAGCGGGGCGCCGGACGCGTTCTCCAGCAACCCCAGCTGTTCATCAATGGTCTCCAGATGCGCTGCGCCACGCACCTTGGGCAAGACGACGCCGCTCGCGCCTGCCAGAACGGCGGCGCGCAAGTCCGCCGCCATGGGTTCCAGCGGGCCGTTGACGCGCACCAGCACGTCGTAGCCAATGCGGGCCAGGCGCGGAATCGCTTCGGCAAGCGCGCCGCGCGCCTGCGCCTTCTGTTCGGGCGGTACACCGTCTTCCAGATCGAGGATGACGGCATCGGCCCCGCAGACTTCGGCCTTGGCAACGTAGCGGGGGACATGGGTGGGCACGTACAACAGCGAGCGCCAGACCGGCAAGGGTGACGAAAACATGTCTACTCAATAAAATGAAAGTGACTTTCATTTTTTGTGTTTGGCGCCGAATTCGTCAAGACTATCGTTAACCCTTGTGATCACTTGCATACGCGAACCAGCGCATCACCCTGGAAGATCCAAACGGCTATTGCCAAACTCGTTGTCACAAATATAATGAAAACAACTTTCATTTTTTTTGCGACGCCACCAGCGCGTCGGCCGGCACGTCACGAGGTCCACATGAACATGCAAACAGAGGGCGGCGTCTCCGCAGTCAATCGCGCCCTGACCGTCCTGCTCGCCTTCGGCAACGCCCCCAATGGGCTGATGCTGGCGCAGGTGAGCGAAGCCACCGGGCTGAACATGAGCACGCTGCTGCGCATGTTCGAATCGCTGGAGCAGTTCCGCTTCATCAAGCGGCTGCCGGATGGGCGCTACGTGCTGGGGCCGGCCAACTTTCACCTGGGCATGACGTATCGCGAGTCGTTCCAGCTGCGCGAACACGCCGCGCCGATCCTCGCCCGGCTGTCGGAGGAGACCGGCGAAACCGCTGCGTTCTACGTGCGCGAAGGCGACCAGCGCGTCTGCCTGTTCCGCTTCCATGCCGAGCGCTCGGTGCGGACCAATCTGCGTGAAGGTGATCGTTTCCCGCTCGATGTGGGTGCCGCAGGGCACGTGCTGCTGGCGTTTTCCGGCACACGCAGCGCGGAGCACGAGAAGGTCGTGGAGCAGGGGTACGCCGTCTCCATTGCAGAGCGCGATGCGGAAAGCGCGGCGATTGCCTGCCCGGTGTTTGGCGTGGGCCGCGTGCTCAGCGGCACGATCTCACTGGGCATCCCGCGCTATCGCTTCAACAAGAAAGTGCAGAACGACTACCTGCCGCGCGTGCTGGATGCCGCCACCGAGCTGACACACGCGCTGGGCGGAGACCTCCCGTCTTCCGGCGCTGCCACCTCCCAAGCCGACTCGCTCGGCGCACTACAGGCGTAGCGCAGGCGCCCAGGCGCGCCACACCAGTTACCCATCCCGGAGACACCGATGTCCGTTGAACACATGCCACCCCAGGCGGGGAAGGCCCCCTTTCGCGCGCCGACTGGCCCGATCCACATGAAGCAGTTCGATGCCGATGCGCGCGGGCCACTGGCCGGAGTGCGCGTGATCGATCTGTCGCGCTTGATGGCGGGCAACATGCTGAGCGTGCAGCTCGCCGATTTCGGCGCCGACGTGATCAAGGTCGAAGGCGAGCACGGCGATACGCTGCGCGCGGTGGGCGCCGGCGGCATCAGCACCAACTGGAAGGTCTACGGGCGCAACAAGCGCAGCGTGTGTGTGGATCTGCGCTCGCCGGAAGGCATCGATATCGTGCACAGGCTCGTGCGCGAGGCCGATGTGTTCATCGAGAGCTTCAAACCCGGCGTTGCCGAGCAGATGGGGCTCGGCCCCGAGGTGCTGCTGGCGCTGCGCCCGCAGCTGGTGATCGCGCGTATCTCCGGCTGGGGCCAGAGCGGCCCGTACCGGCACAAACCCGGCTTCGGCACGCTGGCCGAAGGCTATGCGGGGTTCGCCGCCATCAATGGTTTTGCCGATCGTGAACCGGTGCTGCCGCCAATGTTCCTGGGCGACATGACGGCCGGCCTGTCCGGCGCGATTGCCGTGCTGGTAGCCCTGCGCGCACACGACGCTGAGGGCGCGACGGGCCAGGTGATCGACGTGTCGCTGTTCGAACCGCTGTTCTCCATTCTCGGGCCGGCCGCCGCCAACTACGCGCTCACGGGCAAGGTCAAGCCGCGCACCGGCAGCCGCTCGACCAACACCGCGCCGCGCAATACGTACCGCACCCGCGACGGCAAATGGCTGTGCATGTCGAGCTCTACGCAGGGGATGGCCGAGCGCCTGTTCCGCGCCATCGGGCGTGCCGACCTGATCGACGACCCGCGCTATCGCACCAATGTGCAACGCGTGCAGCACGCGGAAGAACTGGATGCCATCGTGGGCGCCTTCATTGCCGAGCGCGACCTGGAGAGCAACCTCGCCTTCTTCGAGGCGGCGGGCGTCACGGTTGGGCCGATCCACGATATCGCCCAGATCGTGCACGACCACTACGTGATCGAGCGCGAAGCCCTGGTCGAACTGCCGGACGACGACGCAGGCAGCCTGCCCATGCACAACATCGCGCCGCGCCTGTCCGGCACGCCGGGCGTGTTTCGCCGGCCGGCACCCACACTCGGTGAGAACAACCGCGAAATCCTGCTGCCGCTGCTGGGCGAGGACGACTACGCCCGCCTCACGGCGCAGGGCGTGATCCTGCCACGCTAGGCAACAGCACCACCAGAACACAAATCAAAAACGAGGAGACTGCATGAACCCGCGCTGGACCCACCGGCCGCCCGGTTCCAATTGGGGCGACTTCGGCATCGATGATCAACGAGGCAGACTGAACTGGCTGACACCGGACCGCGTCTTGCGCGCCGTCGCAGAAGTGCGCGAAGGCGTGGTGTTTTCGCTCAGCCTGCCGCTGGATGTACCACGCGGCGGCGGGCTCAACGCCCGGCGGCAGCCGCCAACGATCAGCCCCGCACTGCTGCAAGGCAAGCCGTACTTCGGTTATCGCGCCGAGGAAGCGGCGCGCAACGCAACGGATATCGTCTGCGACGATGCCTTCTGCATGCACTCGCAGTTCTCCACGCAGTGGGATGCGCTGTCGCATGTGGGCTCGCTGTTCGATGCGGACGGTGATGGCAACGCAGAAGCCGTGTTCTACAACGGCTACCGCATGGACGAACACGTGCGCGTGCCGCAAGCCGGCGCATCGACGGGCGGCGCACATGCACTGGGCATCGAAGTCATGGCCCAGACCGGCGTGCAGGGCCGGGGCGTGCTGATCGACCTACGGCACCACTTTGGCGATGCCCGCCGCAAGATCGGCTACGACGATTGGATGGCCGTGCTGCGCGCCGACGCTATCGTTGTCGAGCGCGGCGACATCGTCTGCATCCACACCGGCTTTGCCGATCGCTTGCTGCAAGCCGATGCCGCCGGCGAACGCGCCGTGCCCGATGTCTGCTGCGTGCTCGACGGCAACGACGCGCGGCTGCGGAACTGGATCGACGCCTCGGGCCTGGCCGCACTGGTCGCCGACAACCACGCGGTGGAAGAACGCCCGCAGCAGCTTGCCGACCGCACCAGCCCCGGCGCGCTGATGCCGCTGCATGAGCTGTGCCTGTTCAAGCTGGGCATCCACCTGGGCGAGCTGTGGCACCTGACGCCGCTAGCGCAGTGGCTGCGCGCACATCAACGCAACCGTTTCCTGCTGACCGCGCCGCCGCTGCATGTGCGCGGGCTGGTGGGGTCGCCGGTCAATCCGGTCGCAACGGTCTGAACCCTGCAGGAGACACCTCATGTCTGCAACCTATGCGCAGTCGATCGCTGCGCGCATCGACCGCCTGCCGGCCACGGGCACCATCTGGCGCCTGGTGCTGCTGCTGAGCGTCGGCGGCTTCTTCGAGGTCTATGACCTCTTCCAGATGACCTACCTGCCGCCTGGGCTGATCCGGGACGGCATCTTTCACGCGGGCGCCCACGGCACGTTCGGGATGTCGGATCAGGGGGCACTGGGCGCGGCCACATTTGCCGGCCTCTTCATCGGCGAGATGTTCGTCTCGCGCCTGGCCGACCGCATCGGGCGGCGCACCGTGTTTACGGGCGCGCTGCTGCTGTACACCGCAGCCAGCGTGGCGATGTGCTTCCAGAACACGGCGCTCGGCATCCACCTCTGCCGCTTCGTAGCCAGTTGCGGCGCGGGCGCGGAGTTGATCACGATCGGCGCGTTCCTGACCGAGCTGGTGCCCAAGGACATGCGCGGGCGGGCCTTCGCGGTGTGCTTCGGCATCAGCTACCTGGCCATGCCCGTGCTCGCGCTGGCGTCCTGGCTGTGGATTCCGCAATCGCCGCTGGGCATCTCGGGCTGGCGCTGGGTAGTCGCGGCGGGCGGCAGCGGTGCCATCGTCGCCTGGTGGCTGCAGCACCGCCTGCCGGAGTCGCCGCACTGGCTGGCCATGCGCGGACGCACGCAGGAAGCCGAAGCCATCGTCCAGCAGATCGAGGATCGTGTTGAGCACGAATCCGGCCGCCCCTTGCCGCCCGTCCGGACACAGGCCGCCCAGGCACCGGGCAGCGCACCTGCCGCGCAATCGATGTGGGATCAGCGCTACCGTGGCCGCACGATCATGCTGATCACCTTCAATGCGTTCTTGAGCATCGGCTTCTTCGGCTTCAGCCAATGGCTGCCGACGCTGCTGGCGGCACAGGGCGCGTCCATCTCCAAGAGCCTCTGGTATGCGTTCGTGATTGCCTTCGCGTATCCGGTGTCGCCCTTCATCGGCGGGCTGCTGGCGGATCGCATCGAGCGCAAATGGCTGATCGTTGCAACGGCCATCGGCGTGGTCGTGTTCGGCACGGGGTTCGCCATGTCAGGGCAGGCGCCGCTGGCGATCCTCTTTGGCGTGCTCATCACCCTGTGCAACACCGTGATGGCCAGCAACGCCACCGCCTATCAGGCCGAAGTGTTTCCGACGCAGATCCGCAGCCGCGCGCTGGGGTTCGTGCATGCATTCGGGCGGCTGACGGGCATTGCCAGCAGTTTCATCATCGCCGTGCTGCTTGAGCGCGCGGGCGCACCTGCGGTGTTCGTGCTGATCAGCGCGAGCATGCTGATCGTGATGCTGTCGATCGGGATCTTCGGGCCGTGCACGAACAACCGCTCGCTCGACGAGATTGCCGGTGCGGAAGAACCGCGTGCAAACGACGCGGCACCAGCCTTCAGCACGCTGCCGGCAGGCCGGTCCTGACACACCACGGCGCACTTACACTTCCCGCTGGGGCGGCGGAACCGTGCCGCCAGCCCCATGTCTGATTCGTCCCATCCCCAGGAGTCACACCGATGTCTGCCGAGCAACCGCTGGTCTTGTCGCCCCAAACCACCGCACTGGTACTGATCGACCTGCAACGCGGCATCCTGCCGTTTGCGCAGGGGCCGCATTCGCCGGAACAGGTGCTGGGGGCCTCCGCCCGTCTGGCCAAGCGCTTTCGCGAGCTGGGCGCGCCCGTGGTGCTGGTGCGTGTGGGCTGGGCGCCGGACTACGCAGATGCCCCGCGCCAGCCCGTCGACCGCCCAGCACCCACTGTGCCCGGCGGCCTGCCGCCGCAATGGTGGGAGCAGCCCGCCGAGCTGGAAGTGGCCCCCACCGACATCCAGATCACCAAACGCCAGTGGGGCGCGTTCTACGGCACCGAGCTGGACCTGCAACTGCGCCGTCGCGGCATCACCACCATCGTGCTGGGCGGTATCTCGACACATGTGGGCGTGGAATCGACCGCGCGCGCCGCATGGGAGCACGGCTACGCGCTGGTGCTGGCCGAAGATGCGATGAGCTCGAACGATGCGGCGCTGCATCGCTCTTCTGTGGAGAACGTCTTCCCGCGCCTGGGTCGTGTACGCAGCACCGACACCATCCTCGCGGCGCTGACGGCCTGAGCGTTCAGGCGCCATCCTCCATCGGCACGTACAGCACCATGCGCAGGCGCGGGTCTTCCATCACCGGCAGGCCGATGTAGTCGTAGCGGACGACCTTGCCGCCGGGCGTGCGGATCAGCTTGTGCTCGGCACGCTGGGCACGCACCTCGTGCTGGCGCCACCAGGTGTCGAACTCGCGGCTGTTGGTGCGCAGGCGGTCAACCAGCGCCGCGAGCACGGGGTCGTCCGCATGCGGGTCGTACACCGCACGGAACTTCGCCAGCATGCGGCGCGCCTCGGTCTCCCACTCGACAAAACGCTCGCGCGCGTTGTCATACAGGAACATGTAGACCAGCGAGTTGCGGTCTTCCGGCGGCATCGCGCCGAAATCCATGAAGAGCTGCGTGGTGGCCTCGTTCCAGCACAGCAGCTCGGTGCGGTAGCTGCGCACGTGGGCAGGCAGGACCATGCCGGCGACGGCCCGGCGCAAGACATCGGGCACCGCTTCCGCCTGTGCGTGCCCGACCGTCCCAACCCCGGGCCCTGTGAAGGCCGCTTCCGCGCGCGCCAGGCCACGCATATGCGCGCGCTCATCCGGCGACAGCCTCAACGCCCGACCGATCGCCTCGATGGTCGCCACCGAGGGCCGCACGTCGCGCCCCTGCTCGATGCGCACATACCAGTCGATGCTGATGTTGGCGAGCTGCGCGACTTCCTCCCGGCGCAGGCCGGCGGTACGGCGGAGCCCGCTGCCCTCGGGTAGCCCCACATCCTGCGGACGCAAGTGACTGCGGCGGCTGCGCAGGAACTCGCCCAGCTCGCTACGGGGCGCGGCGGGGATGGGGGCCAGATCAGCAGTGAAATCGTCCATGGGGGCATTACACACGACGGCACGTATCGATGGGAGGGACAGCGCAATCCTAGGTTAATCCTAGCTCTGAATCGAATCGGCACGGGCGCCTACGCTGCGTCCATCCCTCTTTCCGGAGCCGATCGTGACCCACGTTTCTTCTGCGTCTTCCTCGCTGGAACCCCGCCGCTGGCTGGCCTTTGGTGTGATGGTGACTGCGCAATTCATGTTCATCGTCGATGCGTTCATTGCCAATGTGGCGATCCCGAGCATCCGCACGAGCCTGCATGCCACGCCCTCGCAACTGGAGGCCGTGCTGGCGGTGTACCAGCTCGGCTACGCGATCCTGCTCATCACCGGCGGCCGACTGGGCGACCTGTTCGGGCGCCGTCGCGTGTTCCTGCTGGGGCTCATCGCCTTTACCGCCACCTCGGCCGGCTGCGGGCTGGCGGGCAGCGCGGCGGCGCTCATCGCGTGGCGGTTTGCGCAAGGCCTCTCCGCCGCGATGATGGTGCCGCAGGTGCTCGCCAGCGTGCAGGCGCTCTTTGCCGGCGCGGAGCGCGACCGCGCGCTGTCGATCTTCGGGCTGGTGATGGGCACCGGCGGCGCGGCCGGGCTGCTGGTGGGCGGCGCACTCACCAGCGCAGACATCGCCGGGCTGGGCTGGCGTACGGCCTTCCTGATCAACGTGCCAGTGGGTCTGACTGCCGCGCTGCTGGGCTGGCGCTGGATTCCGCGCCCAGCCGCAGGGGCTGCGAAGGTCCACCTCGACACCGCCGGCGTAGCGTGGATGGCCATCAGCGTGGCGGCCGTGCTTGTGCCGCTGCTGTTCGGCCGCGAACTGCATTGGCCAATGTGGAGCCTGGCGTTGCTGATCGTGGGCCTGCTCGGCATGGCAACGTTCCAGCAGCTTGAGGCCCGCGTCGACCGTGCGGGCGGCACGCCGCTGCTGCCGCCAGCGCTGCTGCAACATCGTGCCTTCATGACGGGCCTGACGGCGTCTGGGCTGCATTACATCAGCATGATGGCGTTCTTCCTGGTGCTGACGTTGTATCTGCAGAACGGGCGGCAACTGTCAGCGTTGCGCATGGGCGTTGTCATTCTGCCGCTGGCGCTTGCGTTTCTCATCACGTCGCGTGTGGCCAATGCGCTGGTGCGGCGCTATGGCATCCGTTCGCTGCTGGGCGGTCTCGGCTTGATGGCGGCGGGTCTGCTGACGCTGCTGTCGGGCTTCGGCACGACGTGGGCGCACCCGATCGCGCCCAGCATGACTCGCATCAGTCTCGCCCTGGCGTTACACGGCGCGGGGCAAGGGCTGGTCATCGTCCCGCTGATCGGCCTGGTGCTGACCGGCGTGCCGCGTGCGCAGGCCGGCGCTGCAGCGGGGCTGTTGATCACGGCGCAGCAACTGGCGGGAGCGCTGGGCGTGGCGTGTATCGGTGGGCTGTACTTCACCTTTGCCGCCGATGGCAGTGCAACGGGCATGACGCACGGCACGGTGGCCGGATGCATCGCGATGCTGGTGGCGCTGGGCGCCGCGGCAACTGGCTTCATGCGCCTGGGGGCACGGCAACGGCAACTGGCGGCGGCTGGTGTAGCAAGCCCGGCCTGAGTTCTCGCCATTCGATACTGCATTCCATACCAAGGAGAGCGACACAAGCGCGCCGCAGTGCATTGATCGGCCCAGGCGGGCGTCCCACACTGCCGCGCGATGCGCTTTGCATCGTCCGCATTCCGTTCCCGCATGGCCACCGTTTCTCCGCTTCGCACCGCATCGTCGGCAGCGCCCGCCGCATCGGCTTCCATCTCCCTGGCCCGTCGCCTTGTTGCGGAGGGGCTTGGCACGGCGTTGCTGATTGCCGTGGTGATCGGCACAGGCATCCACGCAAATCGCCTCTCCGGTGGCGATGCCACGTGGACACTGCTGGCGCAATCGCTGGCAGGCGGGGCAGGGCTGTGCGCGTTGCTGACGGCGTTCGGGCCGATATCGGGCGCACACCTGAACCCGGCGGTCACGCTGTCGGCGCTGGTGCAGGGGCGCCTGCAATGGCGCGAAGCGCTGGCCTATGGCGTCGCCCAGGCACTGGGGGCGGTGCTCGGCGTGATGGCAGCGCATACGATGTACGGCATGCCGGCGTTGTCGGCGGGCACCCACGTGGCAACCGGCCCCGCGCTGTGGTGGAGCGAGGCCTTGGCAACGTTCGGGTTGATGGGGGTGGGCATCGCCTGCGGCCGTCACGCACCAAAGCAGTTGCCGCTGGTGGTCGCCACCTACATCGCCGCCGGGTATTGGTTCACGGCATCGTCTTCGCTGGCCAATCCGGCGCTCGCACTGGCCTGCGCGCTAACCGATGGCCCCTCGGGCATCCGCCCCGGCGATGTGCCTGGCTACATGCTGGCGCAACTGGTCGGTGCCCTGGTAGCGACGCCGCTGTTTGGTTGGCTGATGGACGCCCGCGCCGCAGAAGCATCGCCCGCCACCGCAACGCCGGCAAAACCACTGCCGCTGTCGGCCCGCCGCCGCACCGTCTGACGCGCCGCGCTCAGTGGAGCTGGGATAGCCCGTTCGTTCGGGCAAACTGGAAAAGATCGATCTCGCGCGCCAAGCCGAGCTTGCGCAGCGCGGCCGTCTTCTGGGTGCTGACGGTCTTGACGCTCGAACCGAGTTTGCGCGCAATCTCCGACACGGCCATGCCGTCGGCATACAGGCGCACAACCTCACGCTCGCGCGCGCTCAGGGTCTCAAAAACGTTGCGCACGTTGGGATTGAGACCACTCTCTTCCAGGATGCTGGGGCTGTAGTAGTGCACACCACGCGCGGCCGCGGCGATGGCGTGGCCGACATAGACCAGGTCATCGCTCTTGCTCACGATGGCAGCCACGCCCTGCTGCCGCATGCTGCGCAGCAGAGCCGGATTGTGGAGCATGGTACAGACCACGATCGCCCGCTTTGGATGCTGCTTGCGCAAACGTGCGAGCAGCGACATGCCGTCGAATGCCGGGTCCCCATTCATGCGGTAGTCCGTGACGATGACATCGCAATCGATATGTTCAAGCACCTGCAGCAACTCATGCCCATCATGCGCCTGCGCAACAATGCGCTGCTGCGGAAACTGCGCGATGGCGGCCGTCAGCCCCATCAGGATCACCGGATGATCGTCTGCCGCCACGATCGATAGGAATGGGGACATAGTGTGCGATCAGGTAAGCGCAGGCTGCGCGGACGCCTGGAGGCGTCGTGGCCCATCGTCGATCAGGGCGCGGCATTGACGCGGCGAAGCGAAGCAGAAGCGAGCGATCTGCAAGCGCAAGCGCGGTAGAGGGGAGGCAATCGGAGCCGTCATGGGTGTGGAAAGCCGACAAAGAGTGCCGGTAACCATACCCACGCGTGATGCCCAATGGGATCAGACTTTTCTTACTTTGGCCGCCCCGTAACCTTTCGGGGCAGAAGCCGTTTCAATCAGGGCTGCACGAAACTGAATCAGGCCGCTGCCTGCACATGCGCCAGGAAGGCCGTGGTCGACAAGGGCGCCGCCCACAGATAGCCCTGTCCCGTCGCACAGCCCAGTGTGCGCAAGGTCTGGCGCTGCGCATTGGTTTCCACCCCTTCCGCGATGCACTCCAGGTGCAGCGTGCGTGCCAGCTCGATCATGGTGCGGCAGATCACGCCGCGCTGGCTGGTCTGGTTGACGGCAGCTGTAAACGATCGGTCGATCTTGAGGATGGTAAAGGGCAGGTCCGCCAGCAGCTTGAGGGTGGCAATGCCCACGCCAAAATCGTCGATGGCCAGCGGATGGCCAAGCAGGCGCAGGCGGTTGAGTGCGATGATCAGTTGCGTGGCATCCGGCACCGGTGAATCTTCGGTGAGTTCCAGGCTGATGGAGGCCGGTGCAATGCGCGCTTCCCGCACGATGGATTCGACCCGCTCGATGGTGCCAGGGCGGCTGAGCGTTTGCGCGGAGGCATTCACGCCAATCGGCACCGGATGCGCGTGCGCGGCCAGCGCGTGCTGCACACGCACGCAGTGCTCCAGCACGTGGAAGAACAGGCCATCGGCCAGCCCCAGTGCCTCCAGGCGCGGCACAAATGCCGCCGGCGACACGCGCCCATGCACCGGATGGATCCACCGGCACAGCGCCTCGGCGCCGACAATCTGATCGCTGGCGAGATCATGCTGCGGTTGCAAGACCACGTCGATCTGCTCGGGTGTCTCGTTGATCAGCGCAGCAAGCTCGTCGTCGGAAAATTGCGGCGTGCCAAGCGGCGCGGCGGGAGCGGGATTGCGTTCGCGCGCGGCGGCGTCTTCCAGCAACGGCAGTACGTGCGCGGGGCGCAGCGGCTTCTGCACGCCGTGCGTGTGGGTCAGGCCAACGGCATCGGCCAGGCTCACGTGCGACTCGACGATGGGTGCATCCATGGCGCTGACCCATGCCCATACGGGCGCCTGCCGGGGGAACACCTTGCCGCCGCGTAGCAGCAGCTGTTCCATCAGTTGGGGGCCGTTCATGCCAGGCATGTCGATGTCGCACAGGACAAGGTCGACATGGCAGAGCTGGAGCAGGTAAAGCGCCTCGCGGCCGTCGCAGGCGGTCAGGATCTGCTGCACGCCCAGCGTATGGAGCAGCTGCCTTGCGGCGGCGCGTTGCACGGGGTGGTCATCCACCACCAGCACGGCGAGTTGTGCGAAACCTTCCATCGACCAGTCCTTCTTGTTGTAGGTATGAGGCGGAGGGCGCATCCCGTTTTTGCGCCGTGCTGCATCCGCTGCGTGCCGTCATTGAAGCACTGCGCGCGCCCCTTGTCAGGCGGCGACGCCAGAAAAACAAAGCCCGCGCAGCTTTTCAACTGCGCGGGCCTTGAGCGATTCCCCCAACCTTTTGAGCTTCCGACATCCGGTGTCGACGGTGTCGGGATATCAGAAATCGTGCCTTAAAAAAATGAAGCCCGCAACAGGGGCGGGCTCAAAAGGGGGGGAGTGCTCTCTAAAGAGAGAGCAAGGTGAAGTTTAGTGGAGGGGTCCCCATCGGACTGTCCGGATGACGCCGAATCGCTTGTAGGACAAAAACTGACGCGGTTTCGCGATGTTAAAAGCACAAAGCGCGTGGTTACGCACAAATTCGAGACACTGGCGTGATTCAAACGACGCTTTCAATGGTGCTGTCCGACACACGGCCCTTGGGCTGGAATGGCGGCTTAAAGCAGGCGATTGAAAAAAGTGCTCGTTGCGATCGGGCAACGCCCAGAGGTTTGGGACCAGGAAAACAGCGTAGCCGGAATCGGCCAGGAGGCAAGGCGGCCGCGAAGAACAGCAATCGGACGCGCCAAAGAAAAAAGCCCGAGCACCAGGTGCTCGGGCCACAATCCACCAAGGAGGGTGGAGGAGACAGTTCCTACTATAGCGAATGATTTGCTGCGTTGCAATAACGTAGAACTACTTAATGCAGCAAAGCGGCCACAAGCGTTGCGAGGGCGCCACGGGTGGCGAAAACGATTGCACCCGCCAGAAGATGACGCGGCGCAACAAATGACGCAGCGCGCTGTGAGAATTCAGTCTTCCCACAGCGCGCCGCCAACAGCTTCTAGTTCAAGCCAGAAAGTATCCGCTCACTCAGAGCGTATCGATTAAAACGCCGGCAGGATCGCGCCCTTGAACTGCGTGTCGATGAACTTGCGCACCTCTTCCGACTGGTAGGCGTGCACCAGCGTCTTCACCCACGGCTGGTTCTTGTCTTTCTCACGCACGGCGATCAGGTTGGCGTACGGGCCCTGGCGGTCTTCCAGCGCAATCGCGTCCTTGGTGGGCGACAGGTTGTTCTTGACCGCGTAGTCGGTGTTGATGGAGGCGGCGTCCAGGTCATCCAGCGAGCGCGGCAACTGGGCCGAATCCAGCTCGATCAGCTTGATCTTCTTGGGGTTCTCGACCACGTCGCGCGGGGTGGCGTTGTTGCCGTTGGTGCCCGCACCAGCTTTCAGCTTGATCACGCCAGACTTCTGCAGCAGCAGCAGGGCACGGTTGCCGTTGGACGGGTCGTTCTGGATACCGACCTTGGCGCCTTCCTTGAGCTCGGCAAACGACTTGATCTTCTTCGAGTAGAAGCCCATCGGTGCCACGTAGGTCAGGCCCACGTTGACGATCTTGTAGTGGCGCGCCTGGATCTGGCTGTCGAGGAAGGGCTGGTGCTGGAAGCCGTTGGCATCCAGGTCACCTGCGTCGAGCGCGGGGTTGGGTTGGGCGTAATCGTTGAACTCGATGATCTTGACGTCCAGGCCGTCCTTTTTGGCGACCTTCTGCACGACTTCCCAGATTTGCGCATCGGGGCCGCTCATGGTGCCGAGCTTGACCTGCTTGGTGTCGGCGTTGGCTGCAGCAGACAGGGTGGCAGCAGCGGCAAACGCAATGGCCGGTACGGCCACACGCGCAAGGCGGGAGAACAGAGACATGGAGAAACCTCGTCGATTTTGTCGTGGATACGTGAACGAAAGCCGCCCGCGGGTAGCGGGCGGTGTGTAACGTGATCCTGTCATAGAGACGCCGACAGCCGAACGATATTTTCGGTATGTCGATATGCCGAGCAACGGTGCAAAGCCAAGCACCATGCCGGTTTGCGGTAGGCGGTGATGTTGCGGTTGGCCTACTCGGTCTCGTCCACTTCCACGGGCGGCGGCTCGGCGGCGGGCAGGGCGACGACGAAGCACGCACCGCCATCCGTGGGCTTCTCGACCCAGATGCGGCCGTTGTGCGCGCTGACGATCGCCTCGCACACCGCCAGGCCCAGGCCGACGCCGGTGGTGGCCGATTCCTTCTCGCCGCGTGTGAACTTCTCGAAGATGATCCGCTCACTGCCAGCCGGCACGCCGGGGCCGTGGTCACGCACCTGCAGGCGCAGTTCCTGGCCGCGCTTGTCGTCGTGCACGATCGCCGCAGAGATACGCACCTCGGTGCCGGCCGGCGCAAACTTGCCGGCGTTCTCCAGCAGGTTGGACAGCACGCGCTCCATGAGCGGGCCGTCGCAGCGCACCAGCGGCAGGTCTGCCATGTCGTCCACCACCACGCGGTGATCGGGCAGGGGAATGGTCTGCAGCGCCGCGCCGACCAACTCTTCGATCGACTGCCACTCCTGCCGGAGCTTGACCTCGCGGTTCTGCAGGCGCGCCATGTCGAGCAGGTTCGTGACCATCGTGCGCATGCGCTGCGCCTGCTGGCCGATAGCGGCGGCGGCTTCCGCCTGCAGCGGCGAAAGCGGTGGCTGGTTCGGCTGCGGGCGCGTGAGCGTCTCGGCCATGCCCACCAGCCCGGTCAGCGGCGTGCGCAGGTCGTGCGACACCGCCGCCAGCAGTGAATTGCGCAGCCGCTCCGATTCAATGCGCACCAGCGCATCCTGCGCGATCTCCACGTAGTGCACGCGCTCGATGGCAATGGCGATGAGCGTGGCGCAGGCGTCGATCTGGCGGCGGCTGTCGGGCTGGGCGAGCACCTGGAAGGCCTCGGGCTCCACAGCCAGCACACCGCGAATCGCCATCGGCGCTTTCAGCGGCAGGTACAGCACCGAGCCCGAGGGCAGCGTGTGGGTGCCGGTGCCTGCAGGCTGGCCATGCTGATACGTCCAATCGGCCAACACGCGGTCGAGGTTGGGCATGCCCGAGGGTGCCGAATTCTGCGCGGCATTGGACACCCCGGACACCGCAGCGGCGCCCTCCGGCTTGGCGATTTGCGGTGCGCCCAGCCGGCCATCCAGCCCGACGAAGAAGAACGCGCAACGCCCACCAAACGTCGCGTTGACGAAGCGCCCGCCAATGCTGACGATCTGGTCCAGCGTGAGCGCGGCAGACAGCTCGCGAGCCGCCTCGTACAGCGCACGCGCGGCGGCCTCGCGCTGCACGGCAGCTTCCGCCTGTTCACGCAGGCCCGCCGTGAGCTGCCCCACCAGCAAACCCACCGCCAACATCACGGCAAAGGTCAGCAGGTACTGCACGTCGCTCACGGCAAACGACCAGCGCGGCGGCACGAAAAAGAAGTCGAACAGCGCCACCGACAGCACCGACGCCAGCGCCGCCGGCCCGCGCCCGTGGCGCATCGCCACCGCCACCACGGCGGCCAGAAACAGCATGACGATGTTGGCCAGGTCGAACACCGGGCGCACCAGGCTGGAGAGCGCGGTGGCAATCCCCACGTACACCCCCGCGGCCAGATAACCCGGTGTCAGCCAACCGGGTTGGGCGTCGGCCGCACGCTCGACCTCGGTGCGGACATCCGCACGCCCAAACACCGCCGCCTTGGGCGTGAGCTGGATGCGCGCCGGGTCCGCCGCCGCGCGAATCACATCCACCTCCGGGCAGTGCCGTGCGAGCGCTTCCGCAAAGTCGCCGCTGGGCAGGCGGCGCTCCAGCCCGATGGCGAGGCGCAGCGCCACAACCACGGCACGCGGCGAGCGCCAGCGCTTCTCCGGCGGCCGCCCGATCACCGCCTTGGTGATGTTGTGGCGGCGGATGTAGCCCGTGATGGCCTCGATCGCGTTCGTGCCGGCCAGTGTTTCCACCTTGGCGCCGGCATCTTCGGCCAGCTTGAGCAGGGCGTGCAGGCGTTCGGCACGGCCATCTGCAGCGCGCAGATGCGGCATCACCACCGCCACGGCGTGCCAGTCGCATTCGAGCTGGGCGGCCAGGCGCGCGGCGCTACGGATCACCTGTTCGCCGTCGCCCTGTGGGTCCAGGCACGCGACGATGGTCTCGCGGGTGCGCCAGACGTTTTCGATGCGGCGTGCACGGCGGTAGGCCTGCACGTCGTCGTCCACGCGGTCGGCGGTGCGGCGCAGGGCAAGTTCGCGCAGGGCGATGAGGTTGCCCTTGCGGAAGAAATTGCGCGCCGCGTGCTGCGCCTGCTCGGGCATGTAGACCTTGCCCTCGGCCAGGCGGCGCAGCAGTTCGTCGGCGGGCAGGTCGACGAGGATGACCTCATTGGCACTGTCGAACACCGCGTCGGGCACGGTCTCCCATACGCGGATGCCGGTGATGCTGCCCACCGCCTCGTTCAGGCTGTCGAGGTGCTGGACGTTGACGGTGGTCCACACGTCGATGCCGGCGGCGAGCAGGTCTTCGATGTCTTGCCAGCGTTTGGGGTGGCGCGAGCCCGCAACGTTGGAGTGGGCAAGCTCGTCAACGAGGATGAGGGCGGGCTTGCGGGCCAGCGCGGCATCCAGATCGAACTCGGGGAGGGCGCGGCCCTTGTATTCGATCTGGCGGGTGGGGAGGTGTTCCAGGTCAGCGACCAGCGCGGCGGTTTCTGATCGGCCGTGGGTTTCGACCAGGCCGATGATGACGTCGATGCCTTGTGCACGTGCCGCCTTGGCTGCGGACAGCATGGCGTAGGTTTTGCCTACGCCTGCTGAGGCGCCGAAGTAGATGCGCAGCTTGCCGCGGGAGGCGTGCTCCTTGTCGGATTGGAGTTCGGCCAGGAGGGCGTCGGGGTTAGGGCGGGCGGATTCCATGCGGTTTATTGTGGGTGGTTTTTATGTGGATGGTCCATCCCTTGTTTCATCCCCTGCCGGGGCTGACTCACTTTCTTTGTCTTGCCAAAGAAAGTAAGCAAAGAAAGGCGCGCCCGATGCGGCGAAACACTCCTTGAATTTATGTCGCAAGGAGGGAGGGGAGGCAAACTCGCTGCGCTCAGACAGCCTCCCCTCTTTTTCCTCCTTGCAACAGAAATTCAAGGCGCCGCATAGGGCAGGAACGTCAAACGACAAAAACCAAACCGTTGGTCCACTTGCGTTGCCGCTTGTGAACCAACGGTTTGGCCGTTCATGCCCTTGATGGCGCCTTGGATTTTTGTAAGCGGGCGGAAAAAAGGAGGACCGCTGTCTGAGGCCCTTTAGGGCCGAGTCTCGGTCCTCCTCCGACCGGTTACAAAAATCCAAGGGGAAGTCGCCATCTCGGGCGCGCCTTTCTTTGCTTACTTTCTTTGGCAAGACAAAGAAAGTGAGTCGGGCCCGGCAGGGCACGAAATAGGGGACGTACCACCAAGGCCCGACTCAATAAACCTCACCTGCTCACTTCAAATCATCCAACGCCAGGTTGAGCTCCAGCACATTGACGACCGGCTCCCCAAACAGCCCCAGAATCGGCCCCTTGGTGTTTTCAGCCACGACCTTCTTCACGGTCTCGACCGGCATGTTGCGCGCCTTCGCCACACGCTCAACTTGGTACGCAGCAGCCGCCGGGCTGATATGCGGGTCCAGGCCGCTACCCGAAGCCGTTACCAGGTCGGCCGGAATCGGCGCCGTGTTCGTCGGGTCCGCTTCCTTGAGCGCTGCAATGCGCGCCTTGGCTGCATCCGTCAACGCCGGATTGCTCGGGCCAAGGTTGGAGCCGCCCGAAGCCTGCGCGTTGTACGGGTTGGGCGAGGTGGCCGAGATGCGCCCCCAGAAATACTGCGGCGTATCAAAGTTCTGCCCGATCAGCGATGAGCCCACCGGTTTGCCATGACGCTCGATGATCGAGCCACCGGCCTGCGCCGGAAACAGCCCCTTGCCGATGCCCGTTACCACCACCGGATACAGCACGCCAGTGATGAGCGACAAGCCAACGAAGACCACCAGCGCCGCGCGCAGCAGCCCACCTTGTTGCGGCACGTCAGCCTGCACAGGTTGCGTTGTTGTGGTTGCCATGAATGCACTCCTTGCTTACACCCAGCCCATTGCGGCCAGGAACATGTCGATGATCTTGATGCCCGGGAAGGGCAGCAGCAGGCCGCCCAGGCCGTAGATCAAGAGGTTGCGGCGCAGCAGCGTGGCGGCCCCCAGCGCGCGGTACTTCACGCCCTTCAGTGCCAGCGGAATCAGGAACACGATGATCAGCGCGTTGAAGATCACCGCACTCATCACGGCCGAGGCGGGCGTGGCCAGATGCATGACATTCAGCGCTGCGAGTTGCGGATACGTCGTCGCAAACGCGGCCGGGATGATGGCGAAGTACTTCGCCACATCGTTGGCGATCGAGAACGTGGTCAGCGAGCCGCGCGTCATCAGCATCTGCTTGCCGATCTCAACAATCTGGATCAGCTTGGTCGGGCTGGAATCCAGGTCGACCATGTTGCCGGCCTCCTTGGCAGCCTGCGTGCCGCTGTTCATGGCGACGGCCACGTCAGCTTGTGCAAGTGCAGGGGCATCGTTGGTGCCGTCACCGGTCATGGCGACAAGGCGGCCTTGGGCCTGCTGCTCACGGATGAGCGCGAGCTTGGTCTCGGGCGTAGCTTCGGCGATGAAGTCATCCACACCGGCTTCTGCGGCGATGGAGGCGGCGGTCAGGCGGTTGTCGCCGGTGATCATCACCGTCTTGATGCCCATCTGGCGCAGTTCGGCAAAGCGCTCGCGAATGCCGGCCTTGACGATGTCCTTCAGCTCCACCACGCCGAGCACGCGGTCGTTGTCGGACACCACCAACGGCGTGCCGCCTGCGCGGGCCACGTCATCCACCGCAGTCGATACGGCTTCCGGAAACTTGCCGGCCAGCAGCGTGACGTGCGTGCGGATGGCATCGGCTGCGCCCTTGCGGATCTGGCGAGCCTCGCCGTTGTGGCCCACGTTGATACCGCTCATGCGCGTTTGCGCAGAGAAGGCGACGTACACGGGCTGCGTCTTAGCCAGCGCGGCTTCGTCGATGGACGCTTCGCCCAGGTTGCGTGCGAGCGTGACGATGCTGCGGCCTTCCGGCGTTTCATCGGCCAGCGACGACAGCCATGCGGCTTCGGCCAGTGCCTTGGCACTCACGCCCGGCGCAGGAATGAAGCGCGATGCCTGACGGTTGCCGTGCGTGATCGTGCCGGTCTTGTCGAGCAGCAGCACATCCACGTCACCAGCGGCTTCCACGGCGCGGCCCGACGTGGCGATTACGTTGGCTTGCATCATGCGGCTCATGCCTGCCACACCAATGGCCGACAGCAACCCGCCGATGGTGGTCGGGATCAGGCACACCAGCAGCGCCACCAGCACCGTAATCGTGATCGGCGAGCCGGCCTTCATGGCTTCCACCGAGAACAGCGAGTACGGCAGCAGCGTGACGGTGGCCAGCATCAGGATGATGGTCAGGCTCACCAGCAGAATCGTCAGCGCCAGCTCGTTGGGGGTCTTCTGGCGCTTGGCGCCTTCCACCATCGAGATCATCCGATCCAGGAAGCTCTCGCCCGGGTTGGCGGTGATGCGCACGACGATCCAGTCCGACAGCACGCGCGTGCCGCCCGTCACCGACGAGAAGTCACCGCCCGACTCACGGATGACCGGTGCGGATTCGCCCGTGATGGCGCTTTCATCCACCGAGGCCACGCCTTCGATCACCTCGCCGTCACCGGGGACCATGTCGCCGGCTTCGATGAGGACGATGTCGTCACGGCGCAGTGCGGTGGCGGCGCGGGCTTCCACGCGGTCACGGCGGCGCGCATCCGACAGCACCTTCGCTTGCACCGTGGTCTTGATGCCGCGCAGCGATGCCGCCTGCTGCTTGCTGCGGCCCTCAGCCAGGGCTTCAGCAAAGTTGGCGAACAGCACGGTGAACCACAGCCACACCGACACGGCGAGGATGAAGCCCGCTGGGGCTTCGGCCTGGCCGCGCAGGGCCATGATCCACAGAATGGTGGTGAGAATGCTGCCGACATAGACAACGAACATCACCGGGTTCTTGGCCTGCGCACGCGGCGACAGCTTGCGGAAGCTGTCGACAATGGCCGGCTTGACCAACGCCGACGAGAACATCGACAGCTTGCGCACTTCCTTGGCCGACAGCGGTTGATGGCCGCCATGGTGCACAGCGGTGGTGGCAGCGGTACCGCCATCAAGCTTGTGCTTGACCGTACGCACGGCAGGTTCTGATTCTGGGTAACGGATAGCCATAAGGCACCTGTTGATATTGAGTTTGCAGTGCGCGTTAGCGTGCGAGGTGTTCTGCGATGGGGCCGAGCGCCAGCGCCGGGATGTACGTGAGCGCACCCACCAGCAGCACCGAACCGATCAGCAGCACGACAAACAACGGCCCGTGCGTGGGCAGCGTGCCGACCGTCACCGGCAGGCGCTTCTTGGCGGCAAACGTGCCTGCCATGGCCAGCACCGGCACGATGATCCAGAAGCGGCCCAGCCACATGGCAATGCCCAGCGCCACGTTGTAGAACGGCGTGTTGGCAGACAGGCCCGCAAACGCGCTGCCGTTGTTGTTGGCGGCCGAAGAGAACGCGTACAGCACTTCAGAGAAGCCGTGCGTGCCGGGGTTGAAGATGCCCGCCTTGCCACCCGCAGCCAGCACGGCAACGGCTGTGCCCACGAGCACCAGCAGCGGCGTGACGAGAATGGCGATGGACGTCATCTTCATCTCGAACACCTCGATCTTCTTGCCGAGGTATTCCGGTGTGCGGCCGATCATCAGGCCCGCAATGAACACGGCCAGGATGGCGTACACCAGCATGCCGTACAGGCCCGAGCCCACACCGCCAAACACCACTTCGCCCAGCTGCATCAGGAACATCGGCACGAAGCCGCCCAGCGCAGTCAGCGAGTCATGCATGGCATTGACCGCACCGCACGACGCCGCCGTGGTGATGGTGGCAAACAGCGACGAGGCCACGATGCCGAAGCGCGTTTCCTTGCCCTCCATGTTGCCCACCGCCTGGTCGATGCCGAGGTTGGCGAGCATCGGGTTGGCATGCAGCTCCGCCCACGCCAGGAAGATGGCCAGCACCACAAACAGCACCGTCATGGCCGCCAGCACCGCCCAGCCTTGCCGGCCATCGCCCACCATGCCGCCAAACGTGAAGCACAGCGCCGCCGGGATGATGAAGATGGCGAGCATCTGCACGAAGTTCGTCAGCGCGTTGGGGTTCTCGTACGGGTGGGCCGAGTTGGCATTGAAGAAGCCACCACCGTTGGTGCCCAGCATCTTGATCGACTCTTGCGAGGCAACCGGGCCCATCGGCAGGGTCTGCGTTTGCGTGGTGGCCTTTTCCGTCACGGGGTTGCCCTGGGCATCCTTGAGCGGCTGGCCGCTGGCGTCCAGCTTCGGGTTGTCGTACGTGGTGGCCGTGACGGTGGTCACGTCCTTGTACGCATCGAAGTTCTGGATCACGCCCTGGCTCACGAAGAACACCGCCACGATGATCGACAGCGGCAGCAGCACGTACACCGTGGCGCGCGTGAAATCGACCCAGAAGTTACCGATGGTCTTGGCCGAATGGCGCGCAAAACCGCGGATGAGCGCAATCACCACCGCAATGCCCGTGGCGGCCGACAGGAAGTTCTGCACCGCCAGCCCGAGCATCTGCGTGAGATAGCTCATCGTGGACTCGCCCGAGTAGCCCTGCCAGTTGGTGTTGGCAACAAAGCTGATGGCCGTGTTGAACGACGAATCCGGCGTGACCGCGCCAAAGGCCTGCGGGTTGAGCGGCAGCCACTGCTGCAGTCGCTGCAGCGCATACACCGCCAGCGCGCCCAGCACGTTGACGACGATGACCGCCACCGCATAGCGCTTCCAGCCCATCTCTGCCTGCGGGTTGACGCCGGCAATGCGATAGAAGAAGCGCTCGATCGGACCGAGCCAGTGGGTGCGCGAAGGTTTATCGCCAAACACGCCGGCCATGTACGAGCCGAGCGGCCTGGCCAGAACCAGCAGCACGACCAGGTAGATCGCCAGCTGGAGGAGGAACGCATTCATGGTGTGCCTCGCGTTGTTATTAGAAGCGTTCGGGCCACAGCAGGGCCACGAACAAATAGACGAGCAGGACCACCGTGATGGCCCCGGACAAGACATAGAGCCAGGTCATTGCTTTTTCTCCGTGGCGTGCGTGGTGGGCTGATCACGCGTGGCAAGCCGGGCAGTCAGGGCGAGCAGCCCGCCCACTGCCAAGGCCAGCACCGCGAGGCCGGCGAGGTAAACGAAGTCCATGAGCGCTCCCCTTTATCTGTCAGTTGGTTAGAACGTTTTGGTCACAGCGAGCAGGGCGGTGGCCTTACCCATGTAGCTGCCCCGTGTATTGGTGTAGGCCAGACGCGATGCGTTGGTGTCGATGTAGGACAAAGACGCTGTCCAGCCCGAACCAAAATCCTTCGTTACGCCCACTTTCCAATCGGCATAGGACGTGCGCACCACTTGGTGCGGCACTTGTTGATAACCCACGTGCAGGTTCAGGGTCAGGCCCCAGAAGCCGGTGTCGAAGTTGCCCGACAGGTCGAAGTACTGGCTGTGGTGGCTATCGGCAAAACCGAACAGGTTGGAGAACGCGTGCGAGTACTTGAACGAGACCGGGCCATAGCCGATCTGTGCATAGCCCTCGGTGGTGTGCGGGCGGGTGTAGCCGTCGGGGTAGCTGCCCGGGTAGTAGTACTGCAGCACGCCCACGTCGATGGGCACGTCCTTCATCAGCTCGGTCTTGTAGCCGCCGTAAAAATCCATCTCGATGGGGGCGGACACGTTGGGGTTGGAATCCCCCAGCCAGCTGATCGACGAGTTCCAGTTGCCGACGTAGAAGCCCTCGGGCAGCACGCCACCCGGAATGGCGTAATCCACGCCGCCCTGGATGGCCGGCTTGTTGTTGGTTTGCATGATCCCGCGATAGCGGTACTGGCTGGCCAGCGTGACGTTGGCCGTCAGCGGGCTGGCGGGTGCCGCGGCCGGTGCCGGGGCTGCATCGTTGGACTGCGCAAAAGCGGCCGCGCTGGAGAGCGCTGCGGCACACATGACAACGCCACCGATGACGGTGGCGCGCAAAGAAACCTGTTTGGCTTGCATGGACCTTTCCCTTGTTTTTTTAGGTGCCGCCCGGCCCGGCGCTCAAGCGCCCGACTGGAACCGGATGCGGCGTGCACGCGGGCTCCCGTCAGTGGGCCTGCGTGCAGTGCAACATTAGGGAAAGGGGGGTAAAAACGGGGTAAAGGTTGGGGGGAGGGGTGTAAACGCGGTGTAAAAATGGGCGGATGCCTAGGCCACTACTGATCGCACCGGACTAGGCTTGCTTGAATCGCAGGCTGGCGATCGATTCGGTGGACACCATAAGCGCGCGAACTTGCTCGGCAGCACTCGGCTCAAGCCCAGGATGCTCAGTGTTCAGATAGTCGACCGTTTCTTCCACGGACCAAGGTCCGAGGGAAGTCATGTAGTCGGCAACCTCCTCCTGAATTTGCTGCCACGACTCATAGTTCTGCCGCGACAGGAGAACTCGATCACCTCGCGAGTAGATCACGTAAAGGTTCACCGACATCCCGTTAGCCCCCCCCCCCAGCGCTACCGTTGATCGGACACAGAATGCTTCCGCTCGCGATACTTTTTTGAGAGGCGACTTGCGACAATCCACGATGGGATCAATGCAACAATCAGAACACCCAAGGCGTCAGGGCCCGCCCCCCATCCAATCACGAATGCGGCGGCGAGACTAAGCCAGTTGTATACCGATGCGCCGTTCACGGTTGGTCGCCCACTCACTCTATCGATGAGACGCCCAATCTCGTAAAAGATCCAAGCCAGAATCGGTAGCAAGAAAATTAGAATCGGTCCGATCAACTGCCAATTGGTTTTCATTATCTGTGCACGGCTTAGGGGCTTTGTAGATCGAATGTTATGCGTCACTTCTTGGTCGGTAATCCGACCACCCCAAACTCATCACGGAGTATCAAGACGATGATTTCGACGCTTGCAGGAGTGCACGCCATTTCCTCCAAGCAACGACTCGGCCAGCAATACCACCAACGACGATGCTGCCCAGATAGACGAGATGCTCATTCAGAGACAGCTCGGACAGCACAGTATTCAGCAAGACGAATGCAAGGCCCAGGCAAACGACGCAGCCCACGAGACCATAGATTCTCGAGTCAACCAACTGGGCGCCCTGAATGTATGAGGTGGAGTGCCCTTTGGCTTCATAGATAAGGGTCGTTCCGCATTGGATGCAGTTCACGCTGGTTGCGGAATTTTGGGTATTGCATGCTGGACAGAACATATGGCTCCAGAGCGATCATGTTTTGAGGTGACATACGGTACTACGTTACACGTTCACGAAGTATTGAAGATGGCCTCATCATTTTCCAGCACGTCAATCCTATCCCAAACCGTCAGCGCCGAATCCCGACCTTCAATGCATCCAAGAGATATGACATCGGGCAAAACGCTACTACGCGAGATGTCGGGTACCAAGAGCTCTGCACACCTATAAGCCAGTACCGCAGTACGCCGTCTACTTCCTTAATCCCAAATACCGGAGCACCACTCATACCATCAATGTCGTTGACAGAAGCACCATCGATATCTGGCCGCTCTACAAGCTTGCCAAACACTTTTTCCGTCGTGGCTAGCGGTGCCGAAGAAGGCGGTGCGGCCGAGGGCTGAAGCGGCACGATTGTGAGTTTCACTATGTGCTTGTTGCCGACGTGAGTGTGCGTTTCCGAGGGAATCCCAGCAAGCAACCACGGTTTATATAGGTCAAGAGGTGGCGGGCCCCAAGCCATCTCTTCAATTGCCTTGACTCCACCTACGCGCAGGTTGGCAACAAACAATGCAGAGAGTGGTGCCGCCGCGAAATCAACACCGATGGCATCGTCGTCGATCACCATCCAATCGCCTAAGTCAAAAGCGTACGGGACCCCGAATGGATGGTCGTTGCCAGCCAGCTTGTCCTGCAACCTGAACTCAGTAAGAGCGATCCCATTTTCTTGGGCTGCCTTGAGCCCATTAATCACGTGACCGGCAGTGCAGAGAAACCAAAGCCCCTCGATTTCCACGACAAAACATGATGCAAAGCCGAAACCAGGCTCTCCGCGCTGATGCACCGCCTTGTAGCTCAAGCACAGGAAGTGTTTGGCCGCGTTGTGACGAAGAAAAGCGCAACTAATGTTCTCTTCTGCCATTTACGATCTCCAGTACGAGAGTTTACGGGCAGGTGGATACGGTTGTGACTCGTCGATGAGGTTATTCGGATTGAGCTGTGGATGACCCACACGCCCTCCTTGCTACTTCTGCACCCAAACACCGCCAGTTTTCACGGGAGACTGGCTCACCACAACCTTCGTGCAGGTCCACTTGCCGAACTTCGTTTCGGCGGTCGCCCCGATCGGGTAGGCACCCGAAACACCGTCAACAGCCGCGGCTTCCTGTAGGAGGCAAAGCGCGTCCAGCGCGGGGTAACCCCACGGCACAGGTGTCGGAGACATCGCCAGCGCTGCCGCCGTGAAGGAGGCAACGACAACCATTGCCGCGAGTTTTCTGTAATTGCTCATGGTTGCCTCCTTGCTCTGTTAACACGGCACCTTAAAGCCGGATTTCGATGTAGGCAAACACACCGCAATCCGGATAGCCAACCACTAAGGCTTGAACGTAAGAACAACCGTCCTGCTGCCAACCTGCCCAGGCTTCTCCAGGGGCAATGGAGACGAGCGCTCTATCGCCTGGAGCACGGCATCGTCATAGGTCTTCACACCGCTGGATTTTTGCAGCGTGGTGCGCAGCACTGCACCATCTGGACCAAGCAACACTCTGACCACCGCGCTGATGTCACCCGGGAGGGTGTCGTCCGCGATCACAAGGTTTGACCTCACCTTGGTACGGATCTGTTCAGCATAAGCAGCCGTTGCCGAAGACAAGCCTGAGGACGAAGCCTTCATGCGGATGGAGGCTTCGTCCACGCCGAAAACATAGACCCTCGAGAAGGAAACGCGCTTCGCTTTGCCCGTTTCATGGTCTTTAACCGGGGCGCACTTCATCGACTGAACCGTACGCAGTGCGGCTCCATCAAGCAGGGCATTCCCAGAAGACTCGCTGATCTCCGCTTCGGTGATTGTCCCGTCTACCTCGATGACGGCAGAGGCAACAACCCGGCCTCCAGCCCGCGCTATTCGAGCTTCAACCGGATAGACCGGTGGAGGCTCGTTGCATCCGCTGGCAGGCACCTTGACGTCCGCCAGCGGTGGCGGTGGTGTGGCGCATCCCGTCAGCAGTACAAACGGCACGATGCAAGCTAGTCGCTGCATGCGATACGACATGAATCCCCCCAGTTCTTTTGCCCGGCATTTTCCTGATTGCTTTGCGCTGCGACTGGAATCCTAGCCGAGGCATGTGACGGAGCCACTCAGGGGATTCTTGCCTACTTACAAGGCGCTGAATTTCGCGTCTTCACTCGCTGCCGTATCAATCCCATCCCAAACCGTCAGCGCCGTATACGCCCCTTCCGCATAATCCAAACACGTCCACAGATATTCCGCCTGCCGCGTCTCGTCCATCGCACGGAAATGCTCAAAGCCACTGGCGTGCAACATGCTCAAAAACGCCCGCAGCTTCGAGAGTTTGTCGAACAACTCAGCATGCGCCTGATAGCGGCGAATATCGGGAATGGCTTGGGGGTCTGTCATGGCGATGTCTCCGTCGAATTGAGGAAACTCGCCACCCGGGGGGAGGGTGGGCGAGCACTGACAAGGTTGGAACCCGAGCAATACCACTCGATCGGCGCAAGGCCGTCCCTGCCAGGCTCGCCCATAAGGGAGAGCGGCCACGGGAGATTGACGACAAGGACTTGTGCTCAGTCCTTGCCGGGTATTGCCGAGGGTTCCAATCCTCGGCCGCTTTCTCTCATGGCACGAAAGCGGCACCCGGAGTCTACGAGGCCGCTTTCAACTGAAGCAATGGTTTGCGAGACAAATCAGAGTTTGCTGATGCGCCTAATACGTGTGCAGCGCTGTATCCCGCAGGCACAAGGCGCGCATTATCGCGCAGCAAACCGTGCAGCCTGAAATTCAGGGACAGAACGCACCCATGCAGCAAAACCCACACACAAACTTTTGAACGACTGTGCGGCGCAGCCAGAACCATGGACAATCCCCCTCGAATCCCGTCCCGCAAACCTGCAGCTTAGGCATGACAGAAAAAAATCCCTCGGAGACCGCTCGGCACGCCCTCAAGCTGCTGGCCTCACGCAGGTTGCTCCCCACGCCAGACAACTTTGCCTCGATTTACCACGAAATTGCCGGCAGCAAGCCCAGCCTCCACCCCCACGAAGCGGAGCGGATGGCGCTGGTGCGGGAGTTGTGCGAACAGCTCGCACGCACGGTTGAGTACTGTTTGCCGGCGCTGGGCGATGACAACACCTCGATCGGCCCCTCGGCGCGGGTGCTGATCAAGGCCTGCCGCTCAGAGTCAGAAACCCTTGGCAGCCTGAACACCAAGCTGGCGACCTTCAACCAGCGGCTGTCGCTGGCGGCGGCAGACCAGAACGAGATCCGCAAGTCGTTGCTGAATCTGCTGCAGCTCGTGTTTGAGAACATCGGCGAGCTATCGCTCGATGACCACTGGCTGCGCGGGCAGATCGAGGCCTTGATGAAGGCCAGCGAGGCGCCCGTGAGCCTGCGGCGGCTGGAAGACGTGCGGCGGCGCCTCAAAGAGGTGATCCAGAAGCAGGGCGCGCTGAAGGCGAAGTCGCTCGAAGCCCAGGAAGAGATGAAGTGGCTGCTGGCCTCTTTCCTGGAGCGGCTGTCCTCGGCGGCGGAAAGCTCGGGCGAGCACCACCGCCACATGGAGGCGTGCATCAAGAAGATCGAATCGGCCCGCACGATCTCCGACATTGCGCCCGTGATCCAAGACGCGCTGGCGGCCACGCGTTGGATGTCGTTGGTTTCGGCACGCCATCACGAAGAACTGTCGGCCATGAAGAAGCGGGCCGAAGAGGCCGCGGCGGAAGTGGCGCGGCTGCATCAGGCGCTCGACCTGGCATCGGCCTCTGCGCGTCATGACCTGCTGACTGGCGCGCTCAACCGCAAGGGCCTGGAAGAAGCGCTGGCGCGCGAGGTTGCCCGCGCCGCGCATTTGAAATCTGCGCTGTCCATCGCCTTCATCGACATCGACAACTTCAAGTCGATCAACGATGCGCATGGGCATAGCTTTGGCGACGATGCCCTGTCGCACCTGGCCCAGGTCGCGCGCGAAGCGATGCGCCCCCAAGACACGCTCGCACGCTTTGGCGGCGAGGAGTTCGTCATCCTGATGCCCGACACGTGCCTGGAAGACGGCGTCCAAGCCATCGTGCGGCTTCAGCGCGCGTTGACGCAGCGCTTCTTTGTTGCCGGCAATACGCGGCTCTTCGTTACGTTTTCTGCAGGTGTGGCAGAACTCGGCAAGGATGAAGCGCCCATGGACGCAATCCAGCGCGCCGATCGTGCCATGTACGAGGCCAAGCGGACGGGGAAGAACAAGGTTGTTGGTGCGTGATGTGGCGTGCGGGCGCGCCATGTTTTACGTGCACCGCAAGCAACGCGTACGTTTGATTGTCAGGCCAGCAACCCATTCCGGTCGACCCAATGCGTCTTGAAGCACGCCTGGTGACTATTGCGCAGCAGTCACCGTGGTTTTCTTCTGCGCTTGTCGCTGCCCGCAATCTACAACTCGATTCGTGGTGTATCGGGGCAGGCGCCGTTCGCAACCTTGTCTGGGACGCGCTCCACGCGTTCAGTTCGCCCTCGGCTCTGGCGGACCTCGATTTAGCGTACTTTGATGAGAGCGATCTTTCGCCCGAGCGAGAGCGCGACATTCAACGTCAGCTCGTTGCGACACACCCCTGCGTGCAGTGGGAGGTGACCAACCAGGCGGGCGTACATACCTGGTTTCAAGCCACCTTCGGATACGCCGTACGGCCTCTTGTGTCGCTTGAAGATGCGGTGGGCTCATGGCCCGAGTACGCCACGTCGGTAGGGCTCACGCTCAATGCAGACGACTCGATCACCGTCATTGCGCCCCACGGTCTTGATGATCTTTTTGGCATGGTCATCCGCCGAAACCCCGCCCGCGTGAGCATCGAAACATATCGAGAGCGCATCGCGCAGAAACGGTACGCCGAACGCTGGCCCCGGGTGACCATCGTCGCCTAAGCAGGTGGCCCTCCCCCCGTGCGGGTGTCTGGTTGAGCGACACAGCGGTGTGTTGTGTGACCGCGAGAACGCTGTACTCGGAACGGATTGCCATGTTCCGGCTGGGATCGATATTCAGTCGATAACGGTGACGAGGTCTGTGGATACGTGAACGTCTATTCTTGGCCGGAAGCGGTCGCTGACCCGAACATTCAGTTCAGCGGCGCGCTTGTATGATAGCCACCCAGAAGCGGCGCGCGTCAGATGTCGCACAGCAGCCAATGAAGCTGCCCCCCTTCAGCGAGCCAAATCGCTGTTTCTCTCGTTGCATCTGGAAACCATGACCCTATCGCGCCCAGCTGATATTGCTCAGACCACTCCGACAGGCGGCTCTGTTGCGATTGCAATATCTGAGGGCTATGCGTTCGGCGAAGTTCTGGACTGCGTCTTGATGCGGCGTGGTTTTAATTATGTTTATGGGCTCCGATTTGCAGATGGTCGCCGCGCTGTCGCTCGGCTGTGCGCTCGCCGTCCTCGCGGCGCACCCAACACGGAGTACGAAGCGGCACTCCTTAATCATCTCAAAGCCGCCGGGGCGGCGGTAGCCGATTCATTGCTGACTCGAGATGGTGCCGCTGCAATTTCGATGGCCTTGCCAGAGGGTGCGCGCCCGCTGATGCTGTTTGAGCACCTGGATGGGGACCCGCCAGGCGAAAACCTAGTAGACATCGAAGCGACCGGCCGGGGGCTCGCCCTACTGCACAACGCTGGTCAGGACTACAACGGCCCGGTCAGCCGCTACCAGTTGGAACTGCCGCTATTGCTCGACCAGTCGCTCCATCGATTGTGTTCTGCACCGACGGTGAGTGAGGAGCTGCGATCCACGTTTATAAATATCGCGGGCAGACTGACTGAGCGTGTGGCTGCGATTCCAGACCTTACTTGCGTGAACTGTCATGGCGATTGCCACGGGAGCAACAATTTCATGACCGACGGCCCTGGCGGGACGCGCATCGCGTCGTTCTTCGATTTTGACGACGCAGGTCCCGGCTGGCTGGCCTACGAACTTGCTGTTTACCTTTGGGCCATGTTGCAACGTACCGCCAGTGCGGAACCAGACACCGCAACGCGTGAACGCTGGCTTCGCTATATCGCTGGTTATCGCAGCGTCCGGAAGATTGGCGACGCGGATTTCGCCGCCATCGCACTCTTCGTCATCGTGCGCCATTTCTGGCTGATGGGTGAATATGCTGGACGCATTGATGTGTGGGGGACGCAAGCAATGCCTACGACCTGGTTACAAAAACAAGTCGATTTGCTTACAGCGTGGGAATCGATGCAAACGCCGAATTGAACCGGCTGAATTGCTGCCGCATGGAGAGTCACGCCAGGCTTGCCTGACGCGAGTTGGCCATCGTTCACGGTAGCAACTTGTCGCAAGTTGCCAACCCCATCTCCCACTCCAGTAGCCAAGCCTCGGCAGCAAGCCCACTGCGAAGTGTCCCTCACCAGCCTAGCGAGTGAATCGCGCCATCGAAATATCAGCGACATATGACCCCTCGGGTATCCAAATTTGTCGTAGCCGTACTACTCGCGGCTGTCGCCCTGCTCGCGGTGCTATGCGTTCAGTGGTCGTCATATATGCGTCAACGTGCGTTCGTGGAGCACAGCAGTATTTCCGATGCTGCGGCACGGCACCCGGAGATGAAAACGGCATTCGACGCCGTCGCCGCTTGCGAGGAACGTCGTGAGCGCGGTGCAGACCGCTCTCCAATTACGACCGCGTTTTGCATTTCGACTGTTCGGGACCGAGCGGTGGCGCTGCAGAAGCCGGATACGGTCGAAGCCTTTGACGAGCTGACGCGCGAAATTGATAGCAAAGTGAAAGCAATCGAGGCTCCGCTTCCACTTCGAATCATTCTCTGAATTCAAATGTGAAGAGTGGCGCGGGTACTAAGCCGTCCGCTTCTGGCTGCGGATTCAACCGGTCGATGCAACGTATTGATGGAATCGCTCCGCTGGCGTATCGAAGTTTGGTGTCTTGCTCGGACGTTCGTTGAGCCGTCTGGCGACGGCATTGAGCTTAGCCTGCGAACTGCGTCCGTCGCTTTGAGTTGGGTCGCCTCTAGCATGGCGTGGTCCTCGTCTCCGACGACAGCAATATCCCAACCCGGATGGTTCGATACGCTCGAAACGTCCCGCCGCCCCTCAGCCTTTCAGCCCGTCAGCCAAACTTGCGCGCCGCATCGCGCGCCAAGCCAGAACCGATCCCGCCGAACAGGTCGCCTTCGACGCGCCGCGCCGATGGCAGCACTTGCGCCAATTGCTCGCGCAGCAACGGCACACCGCTGGAGCCGCCGGCGAAGAGAATGGTATCGACCGCTTCCGCTGCAACGCCCGCCGTCTTCAGCATCGCCTGCACCGTCGAGACCGTCTTGCCGACCAGCTTCCCAATCGACTGGTCGAAATCCTCGCGCGTGACGGGCTGCTTCAACTCGGGCGCGATGCGGTGCAGGTCGATCTCCGCCACCGGGACGTCCGACAGCGCGATCTTCGCGGCTTCCACCTGGATGGCCAGCCAGTGGCCGGCGCGCTCGCGGATCAGGCGGATGAGGCGGTCGAGTTTTTCGGTGTCGGCGGCATCTCGGTAATTGTCCATCACCACCGCCCACGCCTTGCGCGTGTACACATGGTTGATGGTGTGCCAGCTCGCCAGGTCGAAATACTGGCCGGACGGCATCGCCTTGCCGTTGCGCAGCGTGCTGTTCAGGCCCAGTAGCGGCATCACGCTGGCCAGGCTCAGGGCGCGGTCGAAGTCGGTGCCACCGATGTGAACGCCGCCGTTGGCAAGGATGTCCTCGCGACGGTCAAGGCGTTTCGCACGGTCGGGCGACAGGCGCACCAGCGAGAAGTCCGACGTACCGCCGCCAATGTCCGCCACCAGCACAAGTTCTTCACCGCTGATGCCGGCCTCGTAGTCGAACGCGGCGGCGATGGGCTCGTACTGGAAGGCGATCTCGTCGAAGCCAGCGTCGCGCGCGATTTCCGACAGCGTGTCTTCGGCGAGCTGGTCGGCCTTGGGATCTTCGTCGATGAAGAACACCGGGCGGCCCAGCACGGCGCGGCGGAATTCATGGCCGGCGGCGCGCTCGGCGCGGCTCTTGAGTTCGCCGATGAAATGCGCCAGCAGCTTGCGGAAGGGCATGGCCTGGCCCATGACCTCGGTGCTGTCGTCCATCATCGACGTGCCGAGCAGGCTCTTGAGCGAGCGCATCAGGCGGCCCTCGTAACCGGCAAGATAGTCGGTCAGCGCGGCACGGCCGTAGCTGACCAGCGGGTCTTCGGCGTGAAAGAAGATGACGGAAGGCAGCGTAACCTTGCCGTCTTCGAGCGGCAGCAGGGTGGGTGCGTCCGATCTCAGCCAGCCGACGGTGGAGTTCGACGTGCCGAAATCGACGCCGCAAGCGTTTGACTTCATAGGAGTGTGGCTTCTCGAGTGCAGCGGGAGGCATGCGCCTGCAGGGGAATCAGGAGCGGGCGCCACCGGTGAAGGGGCGCTATTGTAGTGGCTTTGTGCGACGGATCGCCGGTCGTGAGCTGAACGAGGCGGTTCTCGCGTGTCCACTCGGGACCGGAGAAACTAACGGCGCTATGCGCGTTGCTGGATGGCACGGAAAACCTGCCCCCCGGCGGCCCGCGTTCGCTCCGAACGTGGGATCAGTTTCGCTGCCGCGACACCTTCGGCGCCTGGCGTACGAACGCGTTCGCCGCCGCTTCTTCGAGCATCCATCTTCCCATTGCGTCATACGACACCGGCATCAGGCTGTTGTTGCGTGTGCCGTTCGCGTCGACCGACGCGGCCGGGCGTTCGTCCTTGCCGCGCGCATTGACGGCCGCGCGCACGAGCGTCCAGCGCAGCGACGCGAACGCGCCGTTGCCGAGCGCGTCGACAACGGCCTGCAATTCGGCCGCGCCTCGGCCGATCCGGCCGGGCACGTGCGAAAAGAACCGGATCGCGCGACTCGGCGGTTCGCCCGGCGGCGCTGTCAGCAGCGTATTGACCACGACGATGCGGTCGACATCCGCTGCACGCATCGACGCGTTGACCGCGTCCATATTCGCGGAAAGCCGCGAGGACGGATCGTCGCTCGTCGGCGTGACGCCGAGCGCGGTGAGCACCGCGTCGGTGCCGGCGAATGCATCGGTGAGCGCGGCGCGGTCCGCGAGCGAACGGACGACGGCGACGCGGCAGCCGGCCGGCACGTCGGCGATCCGCTCGGGCCTGGAACGGACGATGGCGGTGAAACGGATGCCCTCGGCGCGGCAGATGCGCAGGATGGCTTGGCCGAGGCCGCCCGCTGCGCCGATCACAGCGACATGACGCGGGAGGGGGGGCGGCGGGCTGGCGGGTGGATTCGTCATGAGCGTAATGGAGGCTGCGGACTTACGCCACGGTCGCATCGGGCACGTCGACGATGACGTCCGACGTCGCGATCGCGACGCACGGCAGCGTGTAGCCTTTGGCTTTTTCCTCGCGGCTCAGGCCCGGCCATTCGATCGTGTAGCGGACGGTGCCGCTGACGATCCGGCAGAAGCAGCTTCGGCAGGTGCCGTTGCGGCACGAGCGCGGCAGCGACACACCGGCAAAGCCAGCGGCTTCGAGCAGTGTCAGCGATTCCGGCGCGTCGAAGCTGACGCCGAGCGGTTCGATGCGGACGCGGTGGGATGGGTCGGTTTCGGTCATGCGGCGGGCAAAGGCCGACGGGCGGGTGACAACGCGAAGCGGCAAGGATAGCTGAAACGGCGAGTCCGTCAGGCAGCATCTGTGCCCATCGAAATAGCCCAAGCAGATGTCGCTATTTCAACTGCAGTCGTAGCCGATTGTTAGCTCCACTCACTTTGAAGTCCAGCATTCACCCAACCGCACTGATCTACGCTTGCCACACCGCATACCCTTCCTCGCGCAATCCGATCGCCAGTTCCACTTCCATCTCCCGTGCCGCTTCGTAGGGCATCGGGTTGAAGCACTCGTACAGCTCCGGCATCAGGCGCAAGCCATACTCCCGCACAAACCGGTTCGATTTCAGCCCCGCTTTGTGTTTGTCAAAGCGCACGTCCGGCGACTGTCCTGTCATGCCGACATAAACGCAAGGCTTGTCGCCGAGGTAATCGGGATTGGCTTTCACGAAGCGCGCTTCGGCCAGCACTTGCCGCGAGAGTTCGACAACGTAGACGTGGTGGTGGTGACGTGGCATTGAAGAAGTCTTCGACAGCGAAGAAGCAGGCGGTGAGCATAGATCGTAGCGCCCGGGCACGTCTTCGACCACTGCGAGCCAGGCGTCGGGGCCCGGAGTGCCCGTAAGGCACCGCTCAGGCGCGGGGTAGGGGCAGGGCACGCACACCCCGGCATGGCTGCAACGCACGTCCATACAGCCACTTCAAACGCCACATGCCGCGTCAGGTGGCGTGTAGAGTCAGCGCATCTCCGACCCAGGACCAACGCGACACGCCATGAATACAGTGCGCCTGCCCGCCGCGCCCAGCCAACTGGTGCTTGAACACGGCCTGCCTGCGTTTGGCATGTATGAAGGGATCGTGGAACAGTTGGACTGGCAACCGCTGCAAACCACGCTTTACCAGCGGCTGACCCGCAAGCTGCATCACAAGCGTTGGCAATATGCGGCGATTGCGCATCCGGATTACTTCATCGGCGCCGCCATTGTTGACGTGGGTTGGACGGGCACCGCGTTCGCGTATCTGTTCGACCGCCAACGCCGCGACGTTGTTGGTGCGACAAGTGCGAATGGATTGCCGGGGCTGTCCGCAAAGGTGGAAGACCGCGCCTTTGGTCATGCGTCTTTCAAGGCCGGAAGTTGCCGCATGGCCTTCCAGCGCAAACGCGATCGTCTGACCCTGACCATTCAGTCACCCAAGCTGCGGCTGGCCGCAGACATCCAACTGGCGGGCATGCCGCCTGTGCTGGCATCCATTGCCCCCGCCAACTGGCTCGCGCACTCGACGCATAAGAGTGGCGGGCTGCAGGTCAGTGGCACTGCAGATTGCCCGGACAAACGCTATGCGCTGGATGGCGCCGTGACATCGCTGGATTACTCGAACGGCCTGCTGGCGCGAGAAACGCATTGGCGCTGGGCGAGCGCGCACAGTCATGACATGGGCTTCAACCTGCAGCAAGGTTATATGGCGGATGCCGAGAACGCCGTTTGGCTGCATGGCAAGCTGATCCGCGTCGGCGCGGTCGAGTTTGATTTCGATGCCAAGCAGCCGCTGCAACCGTGGCACATCCGCAGTACCAGTCGCTTGGTCAACCTGACATTCACGCCGGAAGGCGCGCGCAGCGAGAACAAAAACCTGCTCATTGCCGCCAGCCGCTATATCCAGCCGATCGGCCATTTTGATGGCGAGATCGTGGATCCGGACACAGGTATCCGACATGCGGTGCAGGGGCTGCCCGGCGTGACGGAAGACCACACCTCGCGCTGGTGAGGGCGCAGATTCGCTTCAGCGCGCAAACCGCTCAACAACACCGCGCCACAACGCGTCCCGCTCTGCCCCCAGGTGGGCACCGCTCGCATCGCCTGATGCGTCCTGCCCCACGGCAAGGTGGACCATGGTCAGCTTGGATTGCGGATCCACGTAGATGGCTTGTCCGTGGATGCCCAGCAGCACGAACCGTCGTGCCTCTCCGGGGAGGAGCCAAACCTGAAAGCCATAGCCGTAGTAGCGGCTACCGTGATAGACCATCTGCCCGGGGCGAAACGGCTCCGGTTGGCGCGATGCGTCCGTCATGTTCAACAGGAAGTCGCGCGGCACCACTTGACGACCCTGCACCACGCCGTCGTTGGCAAGCATGGCCCCAAGACGAGCGTAGTCGCGCGCCGTTGCGTTGAAGCCGCCTTGCGCAAACGCCGATCCGTCGGATTGGCGCACCAGATAGGTCGCCTTGGATTGCGCGCCCATCGGCTTCCATAGGTTTTCATCCACGAAGTCGCACAGGCTGCGTTGCGTGGCTGCCTGGAGCACCAAGCTCAATACTTCGGTTTGCGCTCCCGCGTAGTTGAAACGTGTGCCCGGCGGATCGGCTCGCTCGCTCACCTGTGCGGCGGCCGCAAGCACCCCTTGCTTAGCGGCCGTGCTGAGGAATCGCGCCCGATCATCCGTGGGGGTGTAGTCCTCCACATACTTCGCGCCGGAGGCCATGCGCAGCAGATCGACAATGCGCGTTGCACCGTACAAGGTGCCGGCAAGCCCGGGCACGTACTGGTCTGCGCGATCCTCCAGCGCGTGCAGGCTGCCGTCCTCCAGTGCCTTGCCGATCGCGAGCGCCAACAGCGTCTTGGCCATCGAGTTCGACAGCATGCGCATGTCTTGCGTGCGGTCGTAGCCGTAGTGTTCCGCCAGGAGGGTGCCGTCTTGAACGATCAGGACGGCGGTCGCGCGCTGGTGTTGCATGTAGTCCGCCAGCGTGTAGTCACCACCACGAAAGCGATACCGGAAGTCGGCTTCCTTGTCAGCGCTCTTGAACGGCACAGGTTTGTCTGCCGGCGCGAGTTCGCAGGACGGCGAGAGCCGGTCCATGCCGCTAAAGGAACCCACGATGTAAGGGGCCTCGTAGATGCGCGTCGCGCTTGGCGCCAACGGATAACCTTGCTTCTGGCCCAGCAGGTCTGCATCGGGCGATGCCGTAGCGATGCTGCAGGCGAGCAGCCCGCACGCAGCGGCGTAGAGCTGGCGTGTCTTCATGAATGGAGCGGAGATTGGTTTGCCGGGCGCGTGAAGGTCAGACGCTATTGCGCGAGGAACTTCACGATCGCGCTCACGGTAGCTTGCGGCTGCTCTTCCATCAACCAATGCCCGGCATTGGGAACCACCAGCTCTTGCACATTGGTGGCGGCATTGCGCATGACGATCGCCTCGTTCGGGCCGAAGGACTTTTCACCGCCGATGGCCAGCACCGGCATGGTCAGCTTGGTCGCGAGCGATTTCTGGTTGTCTTCCGCATCCTGCGGAATCGACAGGAACTGCGCGAACGCAGAGTGCATGGCACCGGGCTTCGCATAGAGGCGCGCATAGTGCACCCGTGTTGCCTCGTCGATCTTCGTGCGGTCTCCGGCAAATTCATTCCAGAACCGATCCAGGTAGATCCGCTCGCGGCCTTTCACCAGACGCTCCGCATCGGGGCCGCCAAACGAGAAGTGCCAGAGGGCAGGCGAGCGGACGATCTGTTCCCACGGGGGGACGCCCGGCACCGGCGCATCCATCACGACCAGCCGTGTCGTCTTGTCCGGATAGCGTGCCGCATAGGCGAAGGCAACCATGGTGCCGATGTCGTGGCCGACCACGTCGGCCTGATCGATGTTCAGGTGCGTCAGCACAGCCCGGATGTCACCCGCCTGCGTGCGTTTGTCGTAGCCGCCATCAGGGTGCGACGACAACCCCATGCCACGCAGATCCGGCACCACCACGGTATGGGTGCGTGCCAGCTCGGTGGCCAGCGGTGCCCACATGTCGCCCGTGTCGCCAAAACCATGCAGCAAGACCACCGCCGGCCCGCTGCCGCACACCCGCACAAACAAGGTCGCCCCGTCAGTCTGGATGTTCTGGTGGCGACAACCCGGCGGATAGGGCTTCACCTGAGCCTGCACAACGGGCGTCATGGCCAGCAAGAGTGCAATGGCTGCAAACAGTTTTCGCATGGTGTGTTCTCTGGGGAGGAATGCTGGTGTCGATCGGGAAACGGCACGCTGACTCTGCGCGGGCCGTATGACAGTGCGCTACGCAAACCTCACCAAGCGTAGTACGCGCCGTGCATGGTGCAAGGACGAAAGAGAGGGGGGTTGCCGTGTTCAAAGCGCAGTCGATATTCACATGCCCGATCGAACGACGCGCCCCATAGCGGGTTTATAGGTTTACTTCTTTATGTATACAGATAGTAGTAATAGATAACGGTGGATAAGTTCTGTGGATAGGTAGCAAAAGCGCTTTCGGATCAATGGTTTGCAGAACGGACAACCCATCGGAGAGTGTGTGCGGTTGCGTGGATGAGTCCGGGCAATCGCATCAGGCTCCATCGCCACGGGGGGAAGTTGTTCCTGTGCTGTGGACACGCTGACCCCGGAGAGCCAACACGCTTTTCCCTGGTGTTATGCACAGGTGGGGGTGGAGTTGTCCACAGAGGCGTCGGCAAACGGTCTTGATGCGGCCGGGGACAGGTACCATTCCGCTCGCCCGACCACCCCTGCGTGCATCGATACTCCAATGACACCGATCTCTGCCATTCGTCCAGGCGTAGCACTCGCCATTGCATTGCTGACAGCAACCAGCGCACACGCGGCCAGCTTCAATTGCGGCGTGGCGCGCAGTCCCATCGAGCACGCCATCTGCAATGACCCCCAACTCTCCGCGCTCGACAGTGAGCTGGCAAATGCGTATCGCGCCGCGTTGAACAAACATGGTGCCGACACCGATGCGTTGAAGGCCGGGCAGCGCGAATGGCTGAAGCAGCGTGCGCCGTCTGGCGAGATCGATGTGGCGGCGTTGAAGACCGCGTATCGCGCGCGCATTGATGAACTGCAATCGCAACCAGAGTTCCCGAGCTCAAGCGCGGCGGTTGATGGTCCGGTCTTTTCAATGAAGACCATCGCGAAGCAACACGATTTCGTACTGCGCATGCTGGAGGCATGCCCAGAGAGCAATGCAGACAGGGATGCAACCTGTGAAGGGCCTGCCCAGTTGCTCATCTATGACAAGGGCCAGCGGACGGTGCGCCAGACCATCAATTTGGCGACGGTCTTTGTCACGCTACCGCAAGGGGGTAAGGGGCCGCTGGTCAACTCGGCCCGGCGCTATGACTATCAGGGCGTCATCAACGTGGGCGATTTCAACTTTGACGGCCAGGAAGACTTCGGCATCCAGACGGGCAACAACGGCAGCTACGGTGGCCCGAGCTACGACATCTATCTATTCAACGCACGCACGCAGCGCTTTGTCCGCAACAGCAAGATGACGGAGCTGATTCTCGAAACACTCGGGTTCTTTGAGGTCGACGCCAAGAACAAGCGTCTACGCACGTGGGCGAAGGGTGGTTGCTGCTATCACGAGCGCACCGTGTACGCCGTTGAACGCGATGTGCCTGTCGCCGTTGAGCGCCGTATTGATGACGCGCAGGGTGGGGGTGACAAGATGAAGGTCACGGTGGAAACGCTTGTCGACGGCAAGTGGCGCAGCAAGGTGCATTACGAGCCGATGCCGAAGTGAGTTGCTCGTAGCGGGCAAGAATGCCAATCGCTGATACCCCGCACAGATGTCGCAGTGTGATCCGGCTGGACGAATGCTACGAGCCAGATTGACGAACAAACCGCGCCATGGACAGATCAGCGATATACGACCCGTCGGGCAGCCGTATGCGCTTCTCGAACCGTCCTTCTTCCACGAATCCAAAGCGCTTGTACAAAGCAATGGCACGAGCATTCGTCGCCCTGACTCGAAGCTCTATCTTTTCGATGCGGGGATGGCTTTCCGCCCACGCCATCAATTCGGTCATGAGAGCAGTGCCGACCCCGCGCTCGAGGTGACCGGGGTGGACGACGATCGTGAGACTGAAGACGTGAGAGAGCGCGATGAGCGTCATCGGCTCCAGAAACGCGTGCCCGATCGGGGTGCCCTCGTGCTCTGCCACGAGGTACAGCCCGTCCTGCTCAAGCAGCGCGATCTTTTGTTCGAATGCCTCAACCTGCAGCTCGTGAGGTTGTGACACCAGCAGCCCCGGGGTAAGTGCGGTGGCCTTTTCAGCGGCGCACAACGTGGCGGCATCGGCTTGGCTTGCTCTTCGAATGGTGGTGCGTACCGTCATGGTGGCCTGAGGCTAAGGGCTGCTATCCAAAGAACGAATGTTATCCCCACAAGTTGTCCACAGCGGTTATCCACAACAGCTGTCCACACGGGTGTTTCAGATCTGCAAAGGTTTCGACGCGAAACACGCGCCGCTTGCTGACACGCCAGTCGCAAGACTTGACGGCACAACCTGTGGCGCGACTTTTGCATCGCGCACGGCGGCGTTGCCAAGTCCCGTTTTGAATGTGCGATACCGATACCGGGTTCACCCATATGGGGTGGTACCCGCTTGCTGCGTTGTCCAACCACGCGAGTCGCAGCGATCTGCTGTCGTGCATGTTCCGGCCATCAAGCGTTGGGCCGGAACACTTCAAGGCGCCATGCACGTGAAAGAGTCCACGACTCAAAGGGGCGCAGCATGCAACTCACATCCAAGCCATCGTGCGGGGCGACGTCTCTTTGCCGCGCGCTGCCCGGTGGCGCCAGCCGCCAGGCGACTGGCAGTGCCGGTTTGCACGCAGTGCTGTGGAATCCACGCTAACGCACCCAGGAGAACAACCATGCGCATGCTCATGAACGTGCGAATCCCGCACGAGCCCTTCAACACCTACGTGCGCGATGGCTCCATCGCCGAGTTGATCCCGCGTGTGATGGCTGCGATCAAACCCGAAGCCGCTTACTTCACGGAACAAGCTGGTACACGCGGCGCGGTGCTCGTCGTCAACTTGGATGCGCCCTCGCAGATTCCCGCACTCGCCGAGCCGTGGTTCCTGCTGTTCAACGCCGATTGTGAGTTCCGCGTGGTGATGAGCGCGGAGGATTTGCAGAAGGCGGGGTTGGCGGGGATTGGGGAGAAGTGGAAGTAAGCGGAGGAGGAATCGGGGCGGTACACACATCGCGCCCCGACTGCATCCGGCCGGCAAAATTGTCACAGACAGACGTGCGCCAGGAACTTGCCGGCGTACGGCGGACTCCCTTTTGTCATACCCATTCATGGAGAGTCCGTCATGCGCAGCACCCTTGCTTGCGGAAAACACCTGTTCGCCGCGCTGGCCCTGACGTGGGCGTGTGCTGGTGCGGCAGCCAGTGAGCTGCGTCATTTTCTCTACACCGGCTCCGATGAGTTGGCCAGCATCGAGCCGCTGCTGCAACGCCCCGATATTGAGGGCGTGCAGATCGTCTATAGCTGGAAGTCACTGGAGCCTGAGCCGGGCCGCTACGACTTCTCCGGCATTGAGCACGATCTTGCGTATCTGCAGCAACGCAAGAAGCAACTGTTCGTGCAGGTACAGGATCGTTTCTTCTTGCCCACTGCGCGCCATATCCCCTCGTATCTGCTGACCGACCCCGCGTATGGCGGCGGACTGGTGCGTCAATCCGATGACTCTGAAGTCAACCCAGGCGGCAGCGGGTGGGTGGCACAGCAATGGAACCCGGCATTGCGTCAGCGCTTCCAGGCGCTGCTGGCCGCGCTGGCCAAGCAGTTCGACGGCCGCATCCTGGGGATCAATCTGCCGGAAACCGCCATCGACATCGATCGCAAGCGTGACAAGACGCGCTTCAGTTGCGATGGGTACTTCAACGCCACGCTGGAGAACATGCGCTTCGCTCGGCAGCAGTTCCATCGCTCCGCCGTCGTGCAGTACGTCAACTTTTGGCCGTGTGAATGGGACAACGATCACCAGTACATGTCCCGCACATTTGCCACCGCAGCGCAGGAGGGCATCGGCCTGGGCGGGCCGGACATCGTCCCGTGGAAGAAAGCGCAGATGAAGAACGCCTATCCGTTCTTCCATCAATACAAAGGCAAGCTGTCGCTGGTGGCGATGGCAGTGCAGGAGCCCACGCTGCGCTACGTCAACCCCAAGACCGGCAAGCCATTCACACGCGACCAGTTCGTGAGCTTTGCCCAGGACTATCTGGGAGTGGATGTGATGTTCTGGGCGGTGGATTCGCCTTGGCTCAGGCGGTAGGGGAGCTCATTCCGGCGCCTTGATCACGAAGCCGCGTTCGCGATCACCGTCAAACCCGACAGATGCGTAGAGCCGATGTGCTTCGTCCCGCTGCACGCCCGACAACAGGATGACCTTGCAACAGTTGTGTTGCCATGCGAGGTCCAACGCATACGCCAGCATGCTGCGCCCGATGCCACGTCCGCGACAGTGCTCCGCGGTAATCACGTGCTCAATGCATCCGATCGGGCGCCCGACGTTTGCGAAGTTCGCGATCAGGGCCAACATGCATGTGGCGACGACTTGTCCGTCGAGCCGGGCAACGATCAGCTTGATGTGCTCCTGTGCGAGAACATTGCTAAGCGCCGAATCAGCTTCGCCTTCGCGGTAGCTAGGGTCCTGTGGCCTCAATGCTGCATAGAGCTTCTGCAGGTCATAAAGGTCGGAGAGGTTAGCGGTACCAAATTCGGTTTCGGGCATCGGCTCGCTGGTGTGCAGCTCCATGGGAAAGTTTGCCTACCCTATCTCGTAGACCGAGAAAGGTCCGATGTCGTCGGTTCGTCTCATCGCCATCACTGTATGGACTGCGTACCAAGTCACGACTGGTGATCCTTGTAGCATTCCCGCATGACACCCCCGCATGGTCGTAAAGCAATGACTCTAAACACCTACAACCCACAAAAGGTTAAGGCCAGCTTTCGCCCACAAACCGGCCTGATCAAAACATTCATCCTTTCCGCCGACAGACATTATCTGGCAAACGATTAACTCAAAAATCCGCTCGCAAATAAATAATCTTCACAACAGGAATCAAGCGACGGAATTTGCAACCCCGTTGGCGCCAACATAACCTTCCCCTCGCTTCACAGAATAAGCACTGTTTCTCGGAAAACAGATCGCACAGAGCACGCACCCCGCACAACGCATGGGCTAGCCCTAACGCCAAGGGAGTGGGATTCACACGCCGCACGACAGGCGGCGCCTGAAGCACGCACGGCAGTTTGTCATGGATGCATACATTCCCGACGGAACTGGAATGCGGATTCGTGCGCGCCGACATTTTTCACCTTGAATATCGCAGCGCTTACATCGGATTTATTGAAATGAAATCCAAGGGGATTATGTCGCCATAACTTTCTGATTTCATCGAGCAACATGACGGCGCCGGCATTACCCCCAGATCAGGTCGCCACTATTTTCTGCGCCCGACCGCCGGCAGGCGCAGCTCTCACAGACCGGAGACGTTGAACATGAACAAGCCTTTTGAATTTACGGAAGTCGATTTGTCGGCAGTGAGCCTGGCCGCCACGACGGATTGGGCCAACCTGGGCGGTGCGTTCCGCGGTACGCCGCAGCAGATCTTCTACGGCGGCTCGATGTACGTCTTCACGCGCAATACCGACAACACGCTGGGCATGTGCACGGTGGCCACCTCGGGTGAAAGCGGGAGCTGGTCGAAGTGGGGCGGCACGCTGCAGTTCAACCCGTCTGTGGCACCGTCGCCCAACGGCACCATCGCGGTCATCGGTCTGATGCAGGCAGGGCAGGTGCAGGTGTCGTACATCAACCCGTTCATCGGCTCGTACACGCCGTGGACGACCATCGGCGGCGGTACGCCGACCACCTTTACCGGCGCACCGGTGCTGGCGGTCAACTCCAACCAGCGGCTGGAAGCGTTCTCGCTCGATACCAGCGGCAACCTGTGGCACGCGTACCAGACCGCTGTAGCCCCGACCATCACCTGGTCGAACTGGTCGAAGCTGGGCGGCGGGTTCAACCCGCAGGCGCAGGAGTTCAACGTGTTCCTGCTGCAGAACAGCGGCCAGTTGCAGGCCGTGGTGCTGGGCAAGGACAACAACCTGTATCAGTCGACACAGTACGCGGGTGGTGGTGCCGATAGCTGGAGCGCATTTGCCGTGGTGGGCGCAGGCTCCAACCCGATGCCGCAGTTCGTCAACGGCCCGGCTGCCAACTTCTGCTCGAACACCAACAACGCCACGTATGCGGGCTGCAACAGCCAGTCGGCTCAGGGGCAAAACCCGCTGGTGTTCTGCGCACCGTCGAGCAATCCGTCGTACAACTTCCCGACCTGGGGCGGCGTGGGCAACCTGACGGCGGATCAGTATCCGATGCTGTCAGTCGCACCGCTGATCGTCAGCAACGCGGGCACGCCGCAACTGGTCTGGATGACGAACGCGCGGCAGGTGCTGCTGGTGTCGCAGTCGCTGGCATCACCCACGTTCTGGATGAACAACGTGCAACCGGTGGGTAGCGCCAACCCGCGCTTCACGGGCCTGATCAATGCCGTGATCAGCAACGGCGCAGTCAGCCTGGCGCAGGCCAATGCTGACGGCTCGCTGTCGTATATCAACTACCTACCGCAGTAACGATCCCTCGTACGCGGCGTTGCCCGACGTTGCGTCGTTGAACGGGCCGGAGAGCGTCTCCGGCCCGTTTTTATTGGCGCGCCGCCATGCGATTGGCCCGTCAACGCAGCAACGGTGTAACGATGCGCTCAAGCCGTTCGGTCGTCCACGCAGGCTCACGTGAGTCCCAGCCGTTGTCGGCCAGCAGGCCATTGCGATCGATCGTGAAGTTGACCGGAATCCGCCACACCCGGCCATAGCCGCCGGCGTAGGCGCTGCCGAGCAACCCCACGGGAAAACTCCAGGCCGCTGCCATTTCCCGCACCGCTGGCAATGAGGCCGGCTCATCCAGGCTGAAGCCGAGAACGCGCAGGCCCCGGTCTGCGTGTTTTGCTGCGTAGTCGGAAAGCAAGGGCAGCTCCTGGTGGCACGGGCCGCACCATGTCGCCCAGAAGGTCAGGATCACGACGTGGCCACGCAGGTCTTCGGTGGAGATGCTGTGCCCGTCGATCGTGCGCAGCACCAGCGCCGGCGCCGGCCGCCCGACTTCAAGGCTGGCCGCCTGGGCATCGTGAGTTGGACTGCCCAGCCCGGCGCCCAGTGCCGCCGCACCGGCCGTCTGCAGCCACGCGCGCCGCGACCATGCTCGATCAGAAGGCATAGCTGGCTCCGACCGTGCCCGACCAACGCGGGAAGAGTTGATACCCCTGCAGGTTGCTGTAGAGCGCCTTCTGCAAGAACGCATAGATCTGCACGTTATGCGCCACGCTCACCGTCACGCCCGGCGACAGGTAGACCACCGTCCCTGCCGTGTTGGTGGTATCGGCCAGCGCGCCTTTGTCAGCGTTCTTGCGCGTCACGTTGAACTGCAGTTGCGGCACGATGTGCGGGTTGGCCTCGTAGCGCACGCCAAAGCTCATGGTGGCAAGGTTGCCCGGACGGAAATCCGCCCCAGTCTGGTTCAAGCGCTGATGCACGGCAGCCTGGAATTGGCCGTTGATGAAGGCATCGAAGTCCTGGCTGACGGGCTGGTAGTAGTAGGCGCCCAGGATCACATCGGTACTGCCTGTGCCGGGCTGCAGGCTGGTATCCAGTGCCTGCCCGCCCGCCGCGTTCGGGCCGCTGTTGAAGAACACCGGGTTGCGCCCGACGGTGTTGCCAGTCAGCACGTTCTGCCCGCCGTAGCGGCCCGTCGGCAGCTTGATGCCCAGTTGCACACCGAGGTTGTGCGTCGGCAGAAAACCCTGATAGCTGGTGATCAGCTTGATGTCGCCCAAGCCGCTGGCGGTGGCGCCGCTCAGGTTGTCCGGCGTGAGCTGATCCGACGTGACTGCGCCGTAAGTGGTGTGGCTGCGGTCCACATACGGCACGATCGCGCTGAAGTTCCAGCTGCTGTTTGGGCTGTAGTTGATGCCGAGGTTGATGTAGCGGTTGATGGTCTGGTGCTCGACCTCCTGGTTGCCGCCCGCGTCGTTGATGCTGGCGGCCTGTGCCGGCGTGACCGCGTGGGTGCCACTGCGCAACTGGTTCTGCGGGAGGTAGGTGTAGTCGAAGCTGATGCGCCAGCCCGGGATGGCCGAATAGCCCATCGCGGCATCGGTGCTGAGCGAGCAGCCACAGGTGGCGCATGCCTGCGCTGCGATGGGTGCAAACATACCGGCAGCGCAGGCGAGCAGTGCCGCGCGCCGGAGCATGTTGGATGGTGTTGTCATGGGTGTTCCTCACGCTGATGCGTACGTGCGCACCCTGATCAATAGTCGGTGTGTCGCACGGCGTCTTGTCTGAAAACGGCTCGAGCCGGGCGCGAGTGCGCTGTGCAGTCGCAGCCCTGGTTTGACGTGGTCAGAGGAGGAAGGGTGAGTCGCGCGGCCGCCCGGCATGGCGCGCTTGATGCGCGGCCAGACGACCGGGTTCCGCGGGCCATGCCGTTGCATGGGTGGGTGCCGGCCCCACCATCGGCGGAAGGGTTGTCGGCACCAGCACGTGGTCTGCCAGCAGATCACAGTAGCCGCAGGCCGCATGGTGGTGGCCGGCTGGCATCTCGTGCCCGATGGGCAGGGCGGTGCTGGCGGCGGCTGACGGTTTGGCTTCACAAAGCGGCGCAGCCTGCTCAAACGCCTGCAGCGCTTGCGCCTCCAGCGCCTGGCTCACCGTTGGCACAAACAGCACGAGCACCATCGCCACCAGGCCAAGCCAGGAGGTCAGTCTTTTGCGGGTGCGGGCGAAATGCATGATGGCCAATGAGGCTGCCGGGCGTCCCTGTGTGGACAGCGCCAGCATGTGCGGATGCGCGGTATTACACCGCAAAACAGCATCGGTATCCAGATCGGCGGCAGGGGGGTGTTGCCGGCCGTTTTACCCCCCAGGCGTGCTGCCGATCCGCATCCGGTTGAAGCGTGCGGCCAGGCGCGCTTTTTCGAGACCTTCCTTGTCGAGGCAACCGTTGAATCTGCGTTGGCGGCAAACCGTCGCACCGCGTGAACCACGCCTGGATAGGACAAGAGCCGCATCGCGCGGCTCTTGTTCAGGGGAACGACGTGAGCACCGTCTTACGCCCCGGCCGCCCCATCCCCGCCTTCCTGCGCTTCACGCTCTTCACGTTCCTCGCGCTCTTCACGGGGCAGGGTCAGCATGCCGGTGTTGTACACGTACTCGTACACCTCGCCGTAGCGGCCCCATTCAATACCGATCTTGAGCACGCGTTCGGCTTCCTCGGGCTTGAGGTAGGCCTCCAGCTCGCGCAGGACTTGCTCTTCGCGAATCTCGCCGTCTTCGTTGGCTTCCAGCTCGGCACGGATGTGCGAGGCCAGGGCCACCTGTTCGAGCAGCTTCTGGCCGAACAGCACCTTGCGCTCGGGTGGTTCGGTTTCCATGTAAGTCTTGCCGAACGGTGTGACGATGATGTCGCCGCGCTCGATGGTGGCCAGTTGCAGCAGGGCCAGCGCTTCACAGGCGGGGAGCAGGTCGTCGTCGGTCACACCGGCTTCTTCGGCCAGGTGCGGCAAGTCTGCGCGGCCGTTGAAGGGCGCTTCGACCAGCAGGTCGAGAATGGCCTCCATCTGGCCGATCTCGGCTTCCGGCAGGCGGTAGGCCAGTTGCTGTGCGGCAGACTCGGCGCCCACGTGCACACCCACGCGCTCGGGCGAGGTCATCAGGCCATACACCTCGTCGATGAGGTTGCGCACAGCAGCCGAGTCACGATTGCGCGGGCGCGGGAAGGGCACACGCACTTCGGCACGGATGCGCCCCGGATCGCTGGAGAGGATGACGATGCGGTCCGCCATCATCACCGCCTCTTCAATGTTGTGCGAGACGATCAGGATGGCCTTGATCTTGGTACGGCGGTCTTCCCACAGGTCCAGCATTTCGTCGCGCAGGTTCTCGCCGGTCAGCACGTCGAGTGCGGAGAACGCTTCGTCCATCAGCAGCAGGTCGGGCTCGGTGACGAGCGCGCGCGCAATGCCCACGCGCTGGCGCATACCGCCCGACAGCTCGCGCGGCAGGGCGCTGTTGAAGCCGGACAGGCCGATCAGGTCGATGGCCTGCTCGGCGCGCTCTTCACGTTCAGCCTTGGGCACGCCCTGCGCTTCCAAACCGAGTTCCACGTTCTGCTGCACCGTCAGCCACGGGAACAGCGCGAACGATTGGAACACCATTGCAATGCCCTGCACCGGGCCGCTGTACTCACGCCCGCGGAACAGCACCTGGCCGCGGTCGGCACGCACCAGGCCCGCCATGATGCGCAGCAGGGTCGACTTGCCCGAGCCCGATTTGCCCAGCATGGCGACGATCTCGCCTTCGCGGATGTTGATATCCAAACCCTCGAGCACCGAGCGGTCGGTGTGGTCTGCGGTGCGGAAGATTTTCGAGACGCCGCGCAGCTCGATGACAGATTCGCCGTTGGTGGCCATGTTGATGCTCTCTGCTAGGTAGTCGGATTACAAGCGCGTCGGCTTACAGGCGGGTGCGCTCTTGCGCGATGTCATACAGGCGGTTCCACAGCAGGCGGTTGAAGCCGACCACGAACAGGCTCATCACCACAATGCCCAGCGCAATGCGCGGGAAGTCACCCTTCGATGTCATCTCGGCGATGTAGCTGCCCAGGCCCGTGGCCACCAGCGTGCGGTCGCCCCACGTGACGTATTCGGAGACGATGCTGGCGTTCCACGAACCACCCGCGGCCGTCACCAGGCCCGTGAGCAGGTTGGGGAACACCGCGGGAATCAGGAAGCGCTTCCACAGCAGCCAGCCACGCAGCCCGAAGTTGCGCGCGGCCAGCCGCAGCTCGGTCGGGATGCCTGTCGCACCAGCAATCACGTTGAACAGGATGTACCACTGCGTGCCGAAAATCATCAGCGGGGAGAGCCAGATTTCCGGGTTGAGCGAAAAGCGCGCGATGAGCATCACCGCCAGCGGGAACATCAGGTTGGCCGGGAAGGCCGCCATGAACTGCGCCACCGGTTGCGCGATGCGCGCCACGTTCGGGTTCAGGCCGATGCGGATGCCGATCGGCACCCAGATCACTGCGGCCAACGCAATCAGCAAAATCACGCGCGTCATGGTCAGGAAGCCGAGCCACAGCACGTGGCCCACTTCAGCCCAGCCCACCTCGGAGCGCACGAACTGCAGGATGTGCACGACGGCGGCCAACGCAGCCAGGATGATGATGACGTCGGCCACGCGGTTCCACCACGGGAAGCGCGCAAAGCCGTTGCTGCTGCTGGCCGTCGGCCGGGTGCGCTCGGCGCCCCAGGAGAGCGTGCGCTCGGCCAGCGCAGCGGTGCGCTCCAGCAGCGCCTTGACCCACTCGGAGCGGCGCAGCAGATCCAGCAGCCACGATTGCGGCTCGCGCTCCGACGACATCGCATCGAAGCGAAAGCGGTCTGCCCAGGCCACCAGCGGGCGGAACAGCAATTGGTCGTACAGCAGGATGCCGATCAGCATCGTCAGGATGGCCCAGCCGATGGCGGCCAAGTTCTGCTGCTGGATCGCCAGCGAGATGTACGAACCGATGCCCGGCAGCTTGATGTCGTGGCCCGACACGGAAATGGCTTCCGATGCCACCACGAAGAACCAGCCGCCTGACATCGACATCATCATGTTCCACAGCAGGCCCGGCATGGCGAAGGGCACCTCCAGGCGCCAGAAGCGCTGCCACTTCGACAGGCGAAACACGGTGGCCGCCTCTTCCAGGTCAGTCGGGATAGTGCGAAACGATTGGTACAGCGAGAACGCCATGTTCCACGCCTGCGACGTGAAGATGGCGAAGATGGCCGCGCATTCCACGCCCACCAGGTTGCCCGGGAACAGCGCAATGAAGCCGGTAACGGTAATCGACAGGAAACCCAGCACCGGAATCGATTGCAGGATGTCCAGCGCCGGCACCATCACCTTCTCGGCCGTGCGGTTCTTCGATGCAATGGCCGCAAACGCAAACGAGAACGCCAGCGAGGCGCCCAGTGCCAGCAGCATGCGGATGCTGGTGCGCAGCAGGTAGTAGGGCAGTTGCGCCACGTCCAGGCTGACGTCTAGCTGCGTCTCGCCGGGCGTGTACGGCACGTTCATCTGCTTGGCGGCAAACGCCACGAGCACGATGGCGGCCAGGATGATGGGCAGCAGCGCCAGGTCAAAGCGGTTGGGCGGCGCCGTCAACAGGTTGCTGATGTTGACGCCAAAGTTGGCACCGAAGGGGCCCCGGACGGTGGTTTCGTTGTCGTTTTGCTGCATCTTGAATGACCGGGACAAATCGCTGAACAAGTCGCGCTGACGAAAGTCATGTGGCCCGATGTCTGGACCAAGGCGCGATACGTGGCGTGGGTGGCAGGGCGCGGCGCTTGGCACCCGGCGGCAAGCCGCCTAGTTTACCTTGCGTAACGCCCGATCTCGCCGTGCGGTTGTCAGTCTGCCTACGTCACATTCCAGAAATGTGACAGAGATGCGACAACGTTGGTTTGTCATCATTCTTCCAACATCCTGCCCGCCGCCTGCCTGGAGCCGCTCCATGTCCGCCATCGAACAAGTGATCGTTACCGTACAGGGCCGTGTGCAGGGTGTGGGCTATCGAGCGGCCTGTGCCGACATGGCCCGCGCGCTGGGCCTGCGGGGTTGGGTACGCAACCGTCGAAGCGGCACGGTCGAGGCCTTCCTGGCCGGCCCCGAAGCCAATGTGCTGCGCATGCGCGAGTGGATGTGGGAGGGGCCCGCCGGTGCCCAAGTCACCGAACTGGACGTTGCTCCGGGCACCGACGAGGCGCTGGTGCCGGGGTTCGAGATCCGGCCAACGGTGTAGACCATACCGCTAGGTTCTTGCCGCGCCAGTCCCTACATCGGCAATCAACGGAAACAAACGCGACACGAAACCGTCACCTACGGGCCCAGGGCGACTCCTAGAATCGATCACTCCCCCAGCCCCGCCTTGGTGACCCCCATGTCGCATCCCCTTACCGTGCAACCCGGCGCCGTGCCCGCGCGCTTTCGCAATGTCGGCATTGCGCTGTTTCTGCTGATCCTGGCGGCCGGTGCCGCCTACGTGATCAGCCACCTGGTGTCCGACCTGGAAAGCGTGGCCGCCAGTTCGGTGTTTCCGTTTGTCCTGCTTGGCATTGCATTGGTGATCGCGCTGGGCTTTGAGTTCGTCAACGGCTTCCACGACACGGCCAATGCGGTGGCCACGGTCATCTATACGCATTCGCTGTCGCCGCACCTGGCAGTGGTGTGGTCGGGCCTGTGGAATTTTGCGGGGGTGCTCACCTCCAGCGGTGCAGTGGCCTTCGGCATCCTGCAACTGCTGCCGGTGGAACTGATCCTGCAGGTCGGCAGCCACTCGGGCTTTGCGATGGTGTTTGCGCTGCTGATCGCGGCCATCATCTGGAACCTGGCGACGTGGTACCTGGGGCTGCCGTCGTCGAGCTCGCACACGCTCATCGGCTCGATCATCGGTGTGGGGCTCATGAACCAGCTCCTGCGCGGCGCCAACGGGACCAGCGGGGTGGATTGGAGCCAGGCGCTGGGGGTGGGCAAGTCGCTGCTGCTCTCGCCCATCATCGGCTTTCTGCTGGCGGCGCTGCTTCTGCTGCTGCTCAAGGCGCTGGTGCGCGTGCCGGCGCTCTATGCCGAGCCTGAGGGCAACCAGCCGCCGCCGTTCTGGATTCGCGCGCTGCTCATCCTCACCTGCACGGGCGTGTCGTTCGCACACGGCTCCAATGATGGGCAGAAGGGCATGGGCCTGATCATGCTGATCCTGATCGGCACGGTGCCCACCGTCTACGCACTCAACCGCGCCGTGACGCCGGCCGAGACGCAAACCTTCCTGGCCGTGTCGCACCAGGCGTCGGCGGCCTTCGGCAGGTACGCCAACGGTGTGGCGCCGTCGGCCAACCCGCGTGCGGATGTGCAGACCTACGTGCAGTCACGCACGCTCACGCCAGCCACGCTGCCCGCCGTGCAGGCACTGGCGGACACCATTGCCGCACAGGTCAGCCAGACGGGATCGATGGCCACCGTGCCGCAAAACGAGGTGGATAACGTCCGCAACAACATGTACCTGGTCTCCGAGACCATCCGCTTGCTCAAGAAGAATGGCCAACCCGCCATCAGCAAGAGCGATCAGGCTGTCATCGACAACTACAAGCAGCAGCTCGATCACGCCACCAAGTTCATCCCCACGTGGGTCAAGGTGGCGGTGGCGATTGCGCTGGGCCTGGGCACGATGGTGGGCTGGAAGCGCATCGTGGTGACGGTGGGCGAGAAGATCGGCAAGCAGCACCTGACGTATGGGCAGGGCGCCTCGGCCGAGTTGGTGGCGATGGCGACGATTGGCGCGGCCGATGCGTATGGTCTGCCGGTGTCGACCACGCATGTGCTGTCGTCGGGCGTGGCGGGCACGATGGCGGCCAACGGCTCGGGGCTGCAGTGGAATACGGTGCGCAGCCTGCTGCTGGCGTGGGTGCTGACGTTGCCGGCGTCGATCGTGCTGGCAGGCGCGCTGTACTGGGCGTTCAAGGCAATCTTCTGAACCCGCACAGCGCGCGGTGATACCGGTGCCTCAGTAGACGTTCGGGACGATCATCTCGTCGGGCACCGGGTGGCGGATGTATTCCGCGTGGTGCACGCGCTCGGGCAGCACCACCGGCGGGTGCGGCACCGGGTGATACGGCACCTGGCGGAGCAGGTGGTCGATGCAGTTCAGGCGCGCGCGCTTCTTGTCATCGGCCAGCACCACCCACCACGGCGATTCGGGAATGTGCGAACGCTCCAGCATCGCTTCCTTGGTGCGCGTGTAGTCTTCCCAGCGGCGGCGGCTTTCCAGATCCATGGGGCTCAGTTTCCACTGCTTGAGCGGATCGTCGATACGGCTCTGGAATCGCACTTCCTGCTCTTCGTCCGTCACCGAGAACCAGTACTTGACGATCTGGATGCCGGAGCGCACGAGCATCTTCTCGAACTCGGGCACGGAGCGGAAGAACTCTTCGTATTCCTCGTCGGTGCAGAAGCCCATCACGCGTTCGACGCCGGCGCGGTTGTACCAGCTGCGGTCGAACAGGACGATCTCCCCTGCTGCGGGCAGGTGCGCCACATAGCGCTGGAAATACCACTGCGTGCGTTCACGGTTGGTGGGGGCGGGCAGGGCAGCCACGCGGCACACGCGCGGGTTTAGCCGCTGGGTGATGCGCTTGATGGCGCCACCCTTGCCGGCGGCGTCGCGCCCTTCAAAGATCACCACCAGCCGGTGGCCGGTCTCGATCACCCAGTCCTGCAGCTTGACCAGCTCGCCCTGCAGGCGGAACAGCTCGCGGAAGTACATGCGTCGGGTCTCGCGAGACTCTTCGCTGATGCTCTCGCCGCCGAGCAGGTGGTCGTCGATTTCCATTTCCAGCTCCTCGTCCAGGGTGTCGAGGAGGTCTTCCTGCAGCCGCGCCTGTCGCGCTGCGTCACGTTCGCTCATGATGTCCTGCTCCTGCCGTCCTACTGCCAACTGAATGGGGCACGCCGCCCCGGGGGCGACGCATGTTCAAGCATACGCCCGAGTAGGTAGCACACCCATGTGGCAGGGCAGTGACATGGGGCCGCGATGCTTAGCTTGTCTGGGCTTCGAGCGTGAACTTGGCGGCGTTGTCCTGGCCGAGCAGGCGGACCAGCGTAGGCATGGCTTCTTCCAGCTGCGCCTTGAGCGTCCACGGCGGGTTGACGATGAACATGCCGCTGCCGTGCAAGCCCAGGCCTCCCGCCACCGGTTGCTTGACCGTCAAGGTCACGTGCAGCCAGTCGCTTGCTCCCAGCCGCTTCAGTTGTGCCGGCAGTTGCACCGATTCACGCCGTTGCACCTGCGGATACCACACCGCATACATGCCGGTGGCAAAGCGCTGCAGGCTGTCCTGCAGGGCCTGCACGGTGCGCGCGTAGTCCCGCTTGTCTTCGAACGAGGGGTCGATCAGCACCACCGCGCGGCGCGGCGGCGGGGGCAGGATCGCCTTGATGCCGGCAAAGCCGTCGCCGTCATACAGCATGACCCGGCGGCCCGCACCGCGGAAGTTGTTGGACAGCACCTTGATCTCGGTGCTGTGCAGCTCGAACAGGCGCAGGCGATCGGCATCGCGCAGCATCTGCCAGGCCAGCCACGGCGATCCGGGGTAGTGCTTGAGATCGCCTTTCGGGTTCAGCTCGCGCACCTGGTCGAGGTAGGCATCGAGCAATGCGGGCATCGGCTCGCCCGCGGCGGCGGCGCGCCACAGTGGGCCGATGCCGGTGTCGAACTCGGCCTTCTTCTGCGCCCACTCGTGGTCCAGCGCGTAGAGGCCGGCGCCGGAGTGCGTGTCGATGTACCAGAATGGCTTGTCCTTCTGCGTCAGGTAGTCGAGCAACTGCGTCACGACGGCGTGCTTGAGGACATCGGCATGGTTGCCGGCGTGAAAGGCGTGGCGATAGCTGAGCATGGACAGGCCAAGTGCGCCAGAAAGCTCCGGCGCACGGGCGGCAGAAACAAGGGTAAGGCGCGAATGCTACCACCGCGCGGGATGTGTCCCCAGCGGCACGGCAGGCAGCGCCCAATGCGGTGGCGTGTCGGAAAGCTGCCCCGCGTGACGCATGGCCGTCAGCGTGCCAAAGCCGGACGGCGTGGTCTCCAGATAAGCACCGACATCTTCGTAGCGCGGGTCCGCCACATCGAAGCCATTCGCCACGCGACCGAGGCCGCGCAGCCAGTGCCCCGTTTGCGCGAGCGACACGCGCACGTGCCAGCTGCCGCCTTCGGTCATGCGGCGGGTGAGTGCCGTCATGGCACCCGCAGCCATCAGGTAGCCCGTGCCGTGGTCCAGCGCCTGGGCAGGCAGTGGGTACGGCCTGTTCTGGCCGGCGGCTTCCGCTTCAGCCCAGTTGAAGCCGCTGGCGGTCTGCACTAATGAATCGAACCCACGGCGATTCGCCCACGGCCCCTCATAGCCGTACGCACACAGGCTCACGTAGACGATGCCAGGGCGTGCCGCAGCCGCTTGCTCGGGACTGAAGCCGAGCGCAGCCACGCCGCCGGGTCGATAGCCCTGCACGAAGACGTCGGCATCGCGCAGCAGGGTGCGCAATTGCGCGGCGTCGGCCGCATCGCGCAAGTCCAGTTGCGCGGAGCGCTTGCCGCGCCCGGTATCGACCACCAGCGACGGGATGGCCGGCAGGTGCGGCGCGGTAACGAGCAAGACGTCCGCCCCATGTGCCGCCAACGTCCGGCCGCACACCGGGCCGGCAATCACGCGCGTGACATCCAGCACGCGCACGCCGGACAACGGCCGTCCATCGGCGTGCGCGGCCAGCGGTTCGGGCGGGGCATCGCCGATGCGTTCGATGGTCATCAGCGGCTGACCGGCCACGGCCATACCTTGTGGGTGGCGATCCCACTCGTCAAACGTGCGTGCAGCAGCGACCACCATGCCGACCTGCGCGGCGGCTTCCTCAAACGCTTCGGCCTTCCACTGGCCCAACGCAGCGGCCACCGCATCGCGGTCGTACGCGCAGCCGAGCAACTTGAGCACGCCATCACGGTGATGCGGGAAGTTGGTGTGCAGGCGCACCCAGCGGCCATCGCCGCAGCGGTAGATGCCGGCGATCTTGTCCCACGGTTCGGGCGGCAGTTGGCCGTCGACGCGGAAGTAGCGCTCGGAGCGGAACTCCAGCGCGGCGTGGCGCATGTCCACCGACACGGTCTGCTTGCGCCCGGTGCGCAGCGTATCCACTTGCGCGGCCGCCAACGCCGACGCGGCGATGACGCTCTGCGCCAGCGTGTTCACCGCAAAGGACGAAGGCAGCGCAGCGGCGCCCGTCAACGTCACGCGCGACAGCGCATCGGCGGGCTGGCCGAGCGTGCTCCACAGTTGGGCGAGGGCTTCAGTCGAGGTGAGGGTCTGCATGGAAGGATCAACCGCATCAGCAACAGGTGACGACATGACAGGACTCCGCGGAAAGAGGGTGCACGCATTACAGTCCTGCGGTGGCAATAGCGTCAACATTGACTAGACTGATCAACCTCGATCGCCTGACCACGCTTGCGATGACCCAGTACCTCGATGCCGCTGAAGCTGCGCAGCGCCTGAACATCTCGCGCCCAACACTGTACGCCTACGTGAGCCGCGGGCTGCTGGCCGCCTACCCAGCGCCCGACGGTCGCGGCAGCCGCTATCGCGAAGCCGACGTGATGCGTCTGGCCGATCAGCGTGCGGGGGGCCGCCGCCCGCGCCAGGTGGTGCGCCACGCGCTGGACTGGGGCCTGCCAGTCATGGAATCGGCCATCACGCTCATCGACAACGGGCGGCTGTTCTATCGCGGCACGCCCGCATTGGAGCTGGCGGAACACGCCTCGCTGGAAGCCGTTGCCGCGCGGCTCTGGCAATGCGATGAAGCGGCAGCGTTTGATGCGCCTGCGCCCGTGTTGCCGAAGAGCTGGTACGCGGCGCTGGCCTCCTTGGCAGATGCCGACATCCGCCAACGCTGCATGGCGCTGTGCACGCTCGCGCTGCCAGCGTTGGACGAAGCCGCATGGCGTCAGGACTCCGCTCGCACGGCACGCGATGCTGGTGCACTGCTGCGCGTGGCGTTTGCCGCCATGCTGGGCCGCAAGCCCGATGCTGTGCCCGTGCATCTGCAATGCCAGCAGGCCTGGAACGTCGACGCGCGCGCAGCCGAGGCCATCCGCGTCGCACTGGTGCTCTGCGCCGATCACGAACTCAATGCGTCGAGCTTTGCCGCACGGGTTGTCGCCTCAACGGGTGCCAGCCTGGGCGCTGTCGTGAGTGCGGGGCTGGCTGCGCTCACTGGTGGCCTGCACGGAGGCACCACGGCACGCGTGGAGGCGTTGCTGAGCGAGCTGGAAGGGGAGCGGTCGATCGGCACCGCCTTGCGCCGTCGGCTTGATCGCGGCGATGCACTGCCGGGCTTTGGCCACCCGCTGTATCGCAAGGCCGACCCGCGGGCGAATGCCATTCTGGCGCAGTTGCCGACGACGGGCGCAGTGCGCAAGCGACTGCAGTCGGTGATCGACGCCGTGGCCGATCTGACCGGCGATGGGCCGTCTTTGGATTTTGCGTTGGTGGCCACCCGGCGTGTGCTCGGGCTGCCGGAGGGTGCAGGCTTTGGCCTGTTCGCGGCGGGGCGCACGGCCGGCTGGATTGCGCACGCGCTGGAGCAGCGCACCGCAGGGCAGTTGATCCGCCCGCGCGCGGCTTACGTGGGGCCGATGCCGGCCGCGCCGGAAGCACCGGCGGGCCGCATCATTCGCGTCAGGTAACGACGTTCGCTGGCCGAGGCCTCAGGCCTGCGGAATCTCGATCTTCACCTCCAGCACTTCCAGGTTGTCCTGGCGCTCGAGGTTGACCTTGATGTCATCGTTGCCGATCTTCACGTACTTCGAGATCACGGCCACCAGCTCGCGCTGAAGCGCAGGCAGGTAGTCAGCGGGAGCACCGCTGGCGGTGCGTTCATGGGCGAGGATGATCTGCAGGCGTTCCTTGGCGACGCTTGCAGTCTTCTTCTTCTCGCCCAGCAGGAAAGACAGAATCGACATGGGTGTGCGTCTCCTTTATTTTCCGCCGCCGAACAGGCGTTGCAGGAAGCCCGGCTTGTTGTACTCGACGTAGCGCAGCTCCTTCTCCTTGCCCAGGAAGCGGTCGATCACGTCGTGGTAGGCATTCGCCACGTCGGTGCCTTCCAGGTGGATGGCGGGCAGGCCCTGGTTGGAGGCTTGCAGCACGGCTTCCGATTCCGGAATCACGCCGATCAGCTTGATGCGCAGGATCTCCTGGATGTCGGAGAGAGACAGCATCTCGCCTTCGGACACCCGCTTCGGGTTGTAGCGCGTGAGCAGCAGGTGTTCCTTGATCGGCTCCTTGCTCTGCTCGGCACGGCGCGACTTGGACGACAGGATGCCCAGGATGCGGTCCGAATCACGCACCGACGACACTTCCGGGTTCGTCACGACGATGGCTTCATCAGCAAAGTACATCGCCATCAGCGCGCCCGATTCGATACCGGCGGGCGAATCGCAGACGATGTATTCGAAGCCCATTTCCTTCAGGCCCTCGATCACCTTCTCGACACCGTCACGCGTGAGCGCATCCTTGTCGCGCGTTTGCGAAGCGGGGAGGATGAACAGGTTCTCGCATTTCTTGTCCTTGATGAGGGCCTGGTTCAGGTTGGCCTCACCGTGGATCACGTTGATCAGGTCATACACCACGCGACGCTCGCAACCCATGATGAGGTCGAGGTTGCGCAGGCCGACGTCGAAGTCGATGACGGCGGTCTTGTGGCCGCGCAGCGCGAGGCCCGCGGAAAACGCCGCGCTGGTGGTCGTCTTGCCGACGCCGCCCTTGCCGGAAGTGACAACGATGATCTTGGTCATGGCTCGTAACTCTAAAAGTTAAATCGCTCGGCACGCGTGCAGCGTGTCATTTCATCCGCAACGGTTCAAAAACCAGCGTGTTGTCCGTGAGCCGGACCTGCGCAGGCTTGCTGGCGTAGGCGTCCGGCCACGGGGTTTCGCCGGTGCGGTAGATGCCGGCGATGGAAATCAGTTGGGGCTCCAGGCACGTGCAGAAGATGCGCGCATCCAGGTTGCCCTTGACGCCCGCCAGCGCGCGACCGCGCAGCGAGGCATACACGTAGATGTTGCCTTCGGCGATCACCTCGGCGCCGTCGCTCACGATGTCCAGCACCACCAGGTCGCCACGCGCATAGATGCGCTGGCCGGAACGCAGGGGGCGGTCAATGACCATGGTGCCGGGCTGCATGGCCACGGCATCGACGGGGGGAGCGGAAGGGGCAGGCGCTACAGCCTCAGACGACGGCGCTTCGGCGGCCTGGGCATGCTCAGTCGCATCCTGGCCATCCTTCGCATCCTTCTCGCCGCGCGGGCGGCGGCCGTGGCTGTCGAGCAGCGGCAAGCCAAAGGCCTGTGCCCACTCGGCCTGCTCGGGGTCGGCTACCACACCGATCGCGCGGGCACGCAACGTGGTGAGGGTCTCCACCAGACGGTCGATGGGAAGGCGTTCGTCCTCGGCCAGGCGGCGCACGTCGATGGCGATCACGTCGTTGGAGAAGAACTCCGGCGTGTCGGCAAAGCGTCGCGTGAGCTCGGCGGTCAGAGCGTCCAAGTCGGCGGTGCGCGGCGACAGCAGCAGGGCATCGACGGAGCCGCTGCGGATCTCGAACAGCGGCGCTTTCTTCTGGGACATAGAACGGCTACGCGGAAAAATGGGCCCATTCTAACGTTGTTGACGAAACGTCCCGAAATTTTTGACCCCGCCGATCCCCCATCCGGCGGAGATCCGCAGCTGGCGCACGTCTTCGGCCGTAAGGTTCACGCTGATTTGTCATCCGGCAGTCACAGCTTCGTCACGCACCCTTCCGATACTCGCTGGCTTCGAGAGCCCGACCAGCCCCCCGGCCCCAGTCATCCGTTCTCTCGCTTGCGTTTTCGGTTGTCACGCAAACGATCACGTACGCGCCTTCAGCTGTTCCTCAAGCAGTCCGTAGTCTGCCGTTCGCAGTTCGCATACCAAAAAAGAACCTTCAGGGAGAAGTTCATGCGAGTCCGACCGTTGTACTCAGCGGCGTTGCCGCTTGCTGCATTGTTGTCGCTGTCACTGGCCGCCTGCGGTGGCGGTGACGACAACCCCACCAACAACGCCGGCACTGGTGGCACCCCCACGCCGGCCGCCGCTGCACCTACCGGTACCAAGGCCACGCTGGCCGTGCTGGAAACCACTGACCTGCACACCAATGTGCTGTCGTACGACTACTTCAAGCTGGCAGCTGACAACTCGCTCGGTTTCGAGCGCGTGTCGACGCTCATCAGCCAGGCGCGGTCGCAATTCCCCAACACGCTGCTGCTGGACAACGGCGACACCATCCAGGGCACCGCGCTGTCGGACTACCAGGCCATGGTGAGCCCCGTCACCTGCGGCCAGACGCTGGCGATCTACAAGGTGATGAACGCCGCCAAGTACGACGGTGGCGGCATCGGCAACCACGAGTTCAACTACGGCCTGCCGTACCTGTCGCAAGTCACGGGCAACACGTTCAACGTGACCGGCATGCCGGACCCGTCTGCGCAGACCAAATGCGCGGGCCCGAACTTCCCGCAAGTGCTGGCCAACGTGATGAGCGCGAAGACCAGCGCGCCGCTGTTCCAGCCGTACACGATCATCACCAAGACGGTGACGGCCACGGCACCGGACGGCAGCACCGTCAGCGCACCGGTCAAGGTCGGCATCATCAGCTTCACGCCGCCCACCATCACGGCGTGGGACAAGCGTTGGCTCGACGGCAAGGTCTACACCGTCGGCATCAAGGAAACGGCGGCCAAGTACATCCCCGAGATGCGCGCGAAGGGGGCCGACCTGGTGGTCGCTATCTCGCACGGCGGGCTCGACAACTCGGCCTATTCGCCGACGATGGAAAACGGCAGCTGGTGGCTGTCGACCGTGCCGGGCATCGACGCGATGCTGATCGGCCACTCGCACCAGCTCTTCCCGGATGCCAACAGCACGGTCTACCAGTTCAACCTGCCGGGCGTGGACAAAACCAAGGGCACCGTGAACGGCGTGCCGACGGTGATGGCCAACTATTGGGGCAAACACCTGGGCGTGATCAAGTTGGGCCTGACTTACAACGGTACGAACTGGACCGTCGATCCGACACAGACCACGGTGGAAGCGCGTTCGATCCAGAATGCCGACAAAACGTACGTGGCGGCAGACCCGGCCGTCTCCGCCGCAATTGCTGCCGAACACCAGGCAACGATCAACTACGTGAAGACGCCGGTGGGCAGCACGGATTACCACATGAGCACATTCTTTGCCGATGTGGGTGACCCGGGCGCGATCGAGATCGTCAACCAGGCGCAGGCCAAGTATGTGTCGGACTACGTCCAGGCCAACCTGCCGCAATACGCGACGCTGCCGGTGCTGTCGGTCAGCGCGCCGTTCAAGAGCGGCTTTGGTGGCGGCACGGACTACACCGATGTGGCCGCCGGCCCGCTGGCGATCAACAACGCGGCCGACCTGTACCTGTATCCGAACACGATCTACGCCGTGAAGGTGGCAGGCTCCGACATCAAGAACTGGCTGGAAACGGCGGCCAAGCGCTTCAACACCATCGACCCGACCAGCGCGACGGTGCAGAAGCTGGTGAGCTCGTTCCCGGGCTACAACTTCGACATGTTCACCGACCCGAACCTGACGTATGAGATCGACGTCACGCAAGCCGTGGGCAGCCGCATCAAGAACCTGCAGTACAAGGGCGCACCAATTGATCCGGCAGGTCAGTTCATCGTGGCCACCAACAACTACCGTGCGAGCGGCGGCGGCAACTTCCCCGGCCTGGATGGCAGCAAGACGATCTACGCCTCGCCGGATGCCAACCGCGATGTGCTGATCAGCTACATCAAGAAGATCGGCAGCGTGCAACGCGCAACCAATGGCTCGCAACGCAGCTGGCGCTTCACGAAGCTGGCGACGTCGGTGGCACAGGTGCAGTTCTCGTCCGCTCCGGGGCGCATTGCGGACGCCACGGCTGCCGGCATCAACAACGTCACGCAAGTGGCGGCAGATGACGGCACCAACAAGGGTCTGGCGGTGTACCAGATCGATCTGACGCAATAAGCAGGAGCCAACCATGCCTTCTCTTCGTTCCGCATGGGCTGGTGCACCGGCCATCGAAACCCCGCGCCAGTCGGTGCCGATGCTCACGGTGGCCGCCGCGTTGGCGATCATCGTGGCCTTGGGCGGCTGGCTGTCGCACGCACGCCAGGTACCTGCTGTGGATGCCACGCAACTGGAATCGTGGCGCGCGATGGTCGTGCAGGCGATGGAGCCCGAAGCACTGCGGCAGTTGCGGCAGTTGGCACGCAGTGGTTCGGTGCCCGCACAGTCGGCACTGGGTGAAGCCTTGCTCAGCGCGCACGACGGCTCATTGCGTAACGAAGGGATGCGCTGGCTGGAAACCGCCGCGCAACCAGCCAACGGTGTCCCCGGTGATGTGTATGCACAGCTCTCGCTCGGCAAGGCGCTGTTGCTGGGCACGGGGGGCGTGGCGCGTGACTATCCGCGCGCGCTCCACCTCCTGCGCCAGGCTGCAGATAAAGGCGATGCTGCTGCCGCGTACTACCTCGGCGTGATGTATCGCAGTGGTTACGGCACGGGCATCGACACAGTGCAGGCGGCGCATTGGTTTGACCGCGCCGCGCAGCACGGCATACCGGGCGCGATGTTCATGCTGGCCAATGCCTACCGGGATGGTGATGGCGTACCGCACGATGAAGCCCGTGCACTGGCGTTGTATCAAGACGCTGCCGAGCACGAATTGCCCGAAGCCGTGCAGGCTCTGGCGATGGCGTATCAGAACGGTGAGCTCGGTCTCAAGCGCGATGACGCCGCGTATCACCAGCAGTGGATCGAAACGGCGCACGCGCTGAAGCACCCGGCGCTGGCACCGTAACGCAGCCGTATCGTTGTCTCAGTAAAGCCCGCGGGTCTGGGCGTGCAAGCGCACCAGACCCAGCAGGGCATCGATCTGCGGTGTCGGCACACCCACGTGCTGACCGATCTCCCGCACCGATGCCACCAGTGCATCGATCTCCAGCGGGCCACGTCCGGCTTCCGCATCCTGCAGCATTGATGTTTTGAACGCGCCCAATTGGCGTGTCACGGCACTGCGCTCTTCACCGCTTTGTGCGATCGGGCAGCCGATACGCGCGCCAATCGCTTTGGCTTCCTCCATCACTGCCAGACAAAACGCTGAGACCAGCGGATCGTCGAGCATCCGATCACACGTGGCACCGGTCAGTACTGACACCGGGTTCATCGTCATGTTGCCCCACAGCTTGAACCAGATGTCACGCTGGATAGCCTCACTGCGTTCGATCTGCAGGCTGGCGCGTTCGAACAGCGTGCCAATCGCCTCCAGCCGCGATGACGATCCACCCGCCGGCTCACCCAGAATCAATCGCTTGCCGAACCCATGACGTACCTGGCCCGGTGCAGACGTTGAACATGTCAGATGCACGACGCAGCCGAGCACGTTCTTCGTCGGAATCGCATCGGCAATCCGGCCATGCGGATCAACCGACTGCAAGCGCAGCCCCTCCAGCGGACCGGGCCGATCGAAGAACCACCACGGCACGCCGTTCATGGCCACCACCACGCAGGTATCCGGGCCGATGAGGGGCGCGATGGTTTGCGCGACGCTTTCCATGGCAGGCGCCTTGACGGCAACGATCACCACGTCCTGCATACCGAGCGCCGTCGCATCGTTGTTCGCCTGAACGGGGACGGTGTGTGTGATGCCGTCTTCCGTCAATCGCAGGCCTTCGGTGCGTAACGCGTCCAGTGTCGCGCCGCGTGCCAGTACGCTGATGGATTCGCCCGCCAGCGCGAGCTTCGCGCCCAGATACCCGCCGACAGCGCCGGCGCCCACGATGCAGATACGTGTCATGTGCTTGGAAGAGGGGAAGAGAATCAGGAACGGTAGGACGGGTCGATACGATCAATGGTGCGGGTGAGCGCCGCAAACACGTCTTCACCCGCGCCGAAGTTCGGGTTGAACTGCAAGGAGTCACGCGTGCAATTGCGCGCAATCGCCTCGGGAATCTCCAGCACAGGGCCCATCGATGTGGAAGCCAGTTGGATCTCGCAAGCGCGGTTGAGCAGCCACAGCACGGCAAACGCCCGCGCAATCGAATCGCCCCAGGCAAGCAGGCCGTGGTTGCGCAGGATCACCGCAGGCTTGTCGCCGATGTTCTGCACCAGGCGCGGGCCTTCATCGGCATGCACGGTGATGCCTTCAAAGTCGTGATAGGCCACCTTGCCGTGCAACTGTGCCGCATAGAAGTTGGTGATCGACAAGCCGTCACGTGCGCAGGCCACGGCCATGCCGGCGGTGGTGTGCGTGTGCATGACGCAATGCGCGCCCGGAATGCCGGCATGGATGGCCGCATGCACCGTAAAACCGGCTGGATTGACCGGCCAGTCTGGCTGACCCGCCGCACGCTGCACGTTGCCCTGCAAATCGATCTTCACGAGGTTCGATGCGCAAACCTCGGCATACGTCAGGCCAAACGGGTTGATGAGGAAGTGAGGGCCGCCGTCCTCGCTGGCGCCGTCTTCAGGCACCATGCGCAGCGTGATGTGGTTGTAGATCAGCTCGGTCCAGCCGAGGTGCGCAAAGATGCGATAGCACGCCGCCAGCTTCACGCGTGCGGCCCATTCGCGCGGGCCGCACCAAGCGGGGCGATGGGCCTGGATGTCCGATCCGGCATCGGAAAAAAGCGAAAGCACCGTCATGACCTGTCTCCTGGTCGTGGCGCTGGTCGGATTGCCGGCGCCTGGTTGCTTCACATGTTAATTAATTTACGGCAAACGTCAAATCGGGTACCGCTCACTGCTAAGGCAGTTGATTGCGCAGGACCACCATCCACTGCATGACCGAGTTTGTGTAGGGGTCCACCTGATTGGCGTCGTTCAGCTCGGTGATGCTCATGGACGCCGATTGCTGCACGTTGCCGCCGATCGACTTGACCTCGTGGCGGACGGGATCCACCTCGACGACCAGATCGCAGTGCATGGGGGTCATACCCGAGCGGATCTCGGCCGGATCCGTCATGAAGCGGTCAGCGCCGCGTGCGGTGCAGATCAGGTCGCCAGGGCGCGGTACGGCAGGTGTGCGTTCGAGTACGAAGGCGGGATGCCGGAGCAGGTGGTCACGCGCGTCGGTCACGTACTCGGCGTGTGTGGCGCCTGTCAGGAACTGGTCGTTCTGCAGACCCGCCTTACGCATGATCCACGAGATGAACACCGCAGACCACGCCCAACCGCCGGTGGTCAGCTGCTGGCAGGTTGGTGTCTTGCCGACGATGGCCCAATAGCGCTTGGCCAGCACGCAGCCGCGCGCAGTTGCCTCACCACCGGTACCGTCGGGATAACGCAGGCACGGTATGGGTGACGGGGCGGCGGTGGCTTGCGGCTTCGACAGTGGCGGCCTATCCGTGCCGGCCTCTTCATCGGACGGTACAGGCGTTGGGTCGTCCTGCGTCAGCCAGTGACCTTGCGGTTGATCAGGAAAACCGCCTCCCGTCACGCAATACGTATCGTCACGCCCCACACGCACCACCTGACGGCCCCAGCGATCCCATTCGGTCAGCGCAATCTCAATCATCTTCTGGCGCGATGTGGCACCGGGCGTCGTCTGCACGACCTCGTTGTCGGGCAGCGGCTCGGCTTGCGGACGCGCAGGCGGTGTCGTACAGCCGGCAATCCAGACGACGGGGGTAACGAGAAGAATCGGAAGCGCGATGCGCAGAACGCGCTGGAAGGGGCGGAGCATGTGTGGGAGGGTCAGATCCGGCCTGACGGGGAGACAGGCCCTCCGACGTGGTACGCCAGCGCTGCGGGCTGGTCACGCATGCATTGGCGTGCCACGTCGTTGGCGAGAGACCAGGCAGGCTGGTTCACGCCAAGGTCGTCATCGCATTAGGCGCGATTACGCATTCACGGCGTCCTTGAACTTCTGGCCGGCCTTGAACTTGACGGTCTTGGCGGCTTCCACCTTGATTTCTTCGCCGGTGCGCGGGTTACGCGCCATGCGCTCGGCACGCTCGCCCTGGCTGAAGGTACCAAAGCCGATCAGGCTGACCGCGTCACCCTTGCCAACGGATTCCATGATGGCCGCGAGCGTCACGTTCAGTGCCTGCTCGGCCTTGGCCTTGGTCAGACCGTCTACGCCGCTGGCGATGGCGTCGATCAGTTCAGTTTTCGTCATTGCTTGACTCCCTTCAAGAGTAGATAAAACACACATCGGAGCCTCCGGGGGGCGGCTCCAAGGGCGACATGATACCGGCATGCGCTTGCCGCCGGCATGTGTGCTTTGTAACGGCGCATGGCATACAGGTTCCGGAAACCCGCATGGTGCCTGCCTTGCGAGGTGAGGCCATCACATCAGGATCGACACATTGCGTTTTGCTTTGGGTCTGGTTCGCTCGTCGTTGATAGGAGCGACGTACGTCGATCGATGGGTTTAACTTTTTCTTTATGTATACACATAGTAGTAGTAGATAACGGTGGATATCTTCTGTGGATAACCGGAAAAAGCGCTTTGTGTTCAACCACTTGCGGCAAGCAAAACCACTTGCACAGTGTGTGCCCTGAGGTGGATGACTTGCGGGTTTCGCCAGACCCCCCGTCGGCAACCCCGTCACTTGTGCCCACACCATCGACAGGGCAGCCACAGACAGCCCACATCCTTTGCCGGTAGTTATCCACAGCGGCAGGCCGGGTTATCCACACGACTTGTCCACATCGGTTATCCACATGGGGTGGGTTGCATGGGGTTGCGGCACGTGTCGAGTTGCCATGCTTTTGGTGTAGGCTCACGGCTTCGCTGATCGACGTTTTCTGTTTTTGCCTCAACGCCTTATGACACGCACGTCCCCTGATGCCACGCCGGCCCTGGCTGAGTCCTCGCCCGCGCCGGAAGCCCCGGCCACACTGCGCCGCCGTGATCGCATCGAGGTGCGTGAATCGGGCGTGCACGGGCGTGGTGTCTATGCCACCGCTCCGATCGCCAAGAACAAGAAGATCATCGAATACAAGGGCGAGCACATCTCGTGGAAGGAGGCACTGCGCCGCCATCCGCATGACCCGACCGACCCGAACCACACGTTCTACTTCAGCCTGGAAGACGGCAGCGTGATCGACGCCAAGTTTGGTGGCAACCGCGCGCGCTGGATCAACCATTCCTGCAAGCCGAACTGCGAGGCACGTGAGAAGGATGGTCGCGTCTTCATTCACGCGCTGCGTGACATCGAACCCGGCGAAGAGCTGTTCTACGACTACGGCCTCGTCATTGAAGGCCGTCAGACTAAGGCGCTGCGGGAACAGTTTGCGTGCCGTTGCGGCGCCAAGAAGTGCCGCGGCACGATGCTGGCCCGGCCCGAGAAAACCAAGAAGAAGTAAGCCGAAGGTCCATCGCTCAGACGGATTCGTTCACCAACGGTAAGCGCAAGACGAAGCGCATCACGCGGCAGCCGTCGCGTGCGATGGCGTCATCAATGGCGACCGTGCCGCCGTGCAGGCGCACGATGTCGTGCACGATGGCCAGGCCCAGGCCGCTGCCTTGGGGCTGACCGGGCAGGTGGTCCGCATCGCCGCGGAAGAAGCGCTGGAACACCTCGCCGCGGCGCTCGTGCGGGATGCCCGGGCCGTTGTCTTCCACGCTCACGACACCCCACCAGCGCGAAGCGGCGTCCGCTTCCATGCCGGCGCGCAAGGTGATGCGCCCCCCAGTCGGCACGTATTTGATGGCGTTGTCTAGCAGGTTGTTGATGGCTTCGCGCAGCAGCACTGCGTTGGCCAATACCGGCGCCTGCAATGAACCTGGCGAGGCGGCTTCCTGTGGCCAGGCCTCGAAGCCAAGATCCAACCCGCGGGCCAACGCACGCGGTACCCACTGCGCGCCGGTATCAAACGCGAGAGATACCAGGTCCACCCGCATTGGCGGCCCCAACTGATCGAGCGTCATGCCCGGTTCGGCGCGCGCCAGGGTCAGCAGCTGGTTGGACAGACGCACGGCACGGTTGGCACCCGACTGCAGTTCCAGCAGCGCAGGCCGTGCCTCTTCCAATGTCTTGGCATCGACGGCGCGATCCGCATGCAGCTTCAATGCCGTGAGCGGTGTACGCAATTGGTGCGCAGCATCGGCGATGAAGGTGCGCTGCGCTTCCAGGGCATCGCGCAGGCGAGCGAGCAGTGCATTCATCGCGTTGATGAGCGGCTGCAATTCAGCCGGCACGCGTTGCGCGGAGTCCGGCGGCAGCGGCGTCACCGATTGTGCGCTCTGCTTGTTGAGCGTGTCGGCCGGCGTCTGCAGCGGCTGCAATTCTTCTTTGAGCACCAGCGAGAGGATCAGGCCACCAATGGCCAGCAACACGATCAGCGGAATCGACACCGATAGCAGCACTTCCTTGGCCGCGGTGTCACGGTGGTCCAGCAGTTCTGCGACTTCCACGACGATGCCGTCTTCGGGTGGTCCGGCATCGGGTGGTGTGGCCGGGTTCAGCGCGGGAGCCATCTGTGCCTGTGTGGGGGCGAGGGCGGGGCGCGTGACGTCGTCTTCCGGGTCTGGCGGCGCGGGTTGGCGCGGCGAGTGAGCCTTGGGTGTTTCAGCGCTGACGCCCGGCACCAGCAGGTGCACGGCGCGCACCTGTTTGCCGTCGACCCAGCTATAGAACACCCGCGCATCGCCAATACGGACCTGGCCGGAGCCATAGCCGAGTAACGTGTCGCGTCCGGCCAGCGTGCCGCTGGGCCCGGCGATGCGCCAGAAGACGCGGTCTTCGCCACCGTTCTGCACGAGCGTCTGGGCACTCAACTCGATGTCGTACAGCTTGGCTGCCGGCACGTGCGGACCGGCAATGCGGATCTGTTCCGCCAACGTATTGGCTACACCCACCAGCGCGCGGTCGAACACCTGCGTGGTGTAGTGCGCCGCCAGCCAATACGACAGTGCACCGGTGCCGACCACCAGGCCAAACAGCGGCGTCGCCAGCGCGCGCAGCAGGTGCAGGCGCAGGCTGACGGCGACGTTGGCAGATGCCCCCGTTGCTGGAGCAGCCGGATCGCGAGCGGCAGCGGGACGGTGGCGCTTGAACATGAGAGGAGGGCTAGGCTGCCGCGCCGCGTGCCTGCAGCAGATAACCGAAGCCGCGCACGGTGACGATCTCGGCGTCGGAGTGTTCGATCTTGCGGCGCACGCGGTGCACGTAGACCTCGATGGCCGTATCGCCCACCACGTCGTGGCTGGCTTCACCAATGGCATGGCCGAAGCTGGCCAGGTGGTCCTGCAACTGCACCTTGCTGACCACGCGACCCTGCCGCAGCATCAGCAACTCCAGCACGGCAAACTCGCGCGGCGACAGTTCCAGCGGTGCCGCCTCGACAAAGATGCGCCGCTCGATGCCGCTCATGCGCAACCGGCCAACCAGAATGTCCGGGCGTGCGATCGGTTCGGTTGGATCCCCACGCCGGCGCAGCAATGCCTGCACGCGTGCCACCAGTTCGAGCATCTCGAAGGGCTTGAGCAGGTAATCGTCTGCACCGGCATTCAGGCCGTTGACCTTGTCGAGCAGGCCATCTCGCGCGGTGAGAATCAGCACCGGCGTGGCACGGTCACGTGTTCGAAATTGCGACAGCAGCGTCATGCCATCGATGCCCGGCAAACCAAGATCGAGAATCACCAGATCGTGCGTCTGTTTGGCGAGCTGCTCGGCGGCAAACACACCGTCATGCACCGTGTGCACGCGATGCCCGGCCTGGGTGAGTCCGGCGTGAATACCGCTGGCAATGGCGCGGTCGTCTTCAATCAGCAGGATGCGCATGGAATGAGCCTGGATGCGGCGGTCCTTCAATCGGAATGGAGTGGGGCGAGGAAGCGCACAGAAAAGGGCAATCCGCACGCATAGTGCAGCGCTACAATGCGCGGATGACCGATGCCCTGCTCACCATCACTGACCTGGAGGCCGCCATCAACTTTTGGCGCGCCCGTTCGCCCGCCGAGGGCGAGGAATTGCGGCTGTGTGCCGAGGCGTCGGCGCTGGCCAAGCCGTATGCGCTGATGATTGTACAAGGCGCCACCCGCATCGCCCCTGAGCAACTGGGCGATAAGGCGCGGGCGGCGTTTGAGGCGTGGCGCGCCGCAGTGGGCGCGTAGCTCGGGACTCGGCTGGCGTTATTTCGCGCCGGTGCTCTTCGCGGCCTGCTCGATGAAGCGCGCGAGATCGGCGTCACGGTGCGTGAGGCCGTTTGCGTCATGCGTAGACAAGGTGATGTCCACGCGATTCCACACGTTGAACCACTCCGGGTGGTGATTCATCTGCTCGGCCTTGATCGCCACGCGCGTCATGAAGCCGAACGCGGCGTTGAAGTCGGCAAAGGTGAAGGTCTTCTGGATCGCATCGCGGTCGCTCTGCAGTGTCCAGCCGGGCACTTCGGCAAACAGGGCCTTGCGTTGGTCGTCGTTCAGGGTGGGCATCATGATGTCTTGCGGAATATGGGTGTGAATGCGCGCAGTATAGTCAGCGCTCAAATATCCGCCGTGTCTGCCCAACCTTCGCGGTTGCCGACGTTCAGCACCAGATCGCCTTCCACGACATCGCCCGCACCGATGGTCGGCAGCGCGGCGAGTTCTTCATACAGCGGCGTGAAGTCCGGGCGCGTGGCGTCGAACAGTTGCTCGAAGCTGTCGATGGTGAAGTAGGTCTTCTGGAACGTGTCGATGCGGTAGCGCGTGCGCATGATGCGGCGCACATCAAAGCCGATGCGGTTCGGGCTGGCCGAATCCAGTGCGTACACCGATTCACTCTTGCTCGACACGATGCCTGCGCCGTAGATGCGCAGACCGGCCGGCGTGCGGATCAGGCCGAACTCCACCGTGTACCAGTACAGGCGCGCCAGCATGTCGAGCTGCCCCAGGCGTGCTGCCTTCAGGCCGCCCTTGCCGTAGGCTTCCATGTAGTCGGCAAAGATCGGGTTAATCAGCAGCGGTACGTGACCGAAGATGTCGTGAAAGCAGTCCGGCTCTTGCAGGTAGTCGAGCTGATCGGGGCGGCGCATCCACCAGCTGGCCGGAAAGCGGCGGTTGGCCAGGTGGTCGAAGAACACTTCGTCCGGCACCAGACCCGGCACGGCAACGATCTGCCAGCCGGTAGCGCGCATCAGCGTTTCATTGAGCTGGTCGAACGACGGCACGCCCTCGCGGCTCATGCCCAGGGTCGACAGGCCTTGCAGAAATTCATCGCACACGCGGCCCGGCAACAGGGCTTCCTGGCGGTCGTACAGCGTGCGCCAGGTGGCGTGGTCGGCGGCGGTGTAGCGGTGCACCGGCTGCTGCATGGTGAAATCAGCACGCAGCGTCTGGCCGTCCAGGCCCTCGGCGAATTGTTCGCGCAGTTTGTCGGTCAGGGTGCCGTTGAAGCCTGTGGGTGCCGCATGTTGGGCCGCGTTTTGGGCAGCGTCGGGGGCGGTGGTTGCGATGTCCATTTGTGATGTCGATCTTGTCCAATCAGAGTCCGGCCAGTGTATTGGGGAGGCCACGCGGATTGGCCGCAAAACCGGCTTCCATTGCACGCGGTTTGCGGATTTCATGCAAAATCCTGCCTATCAACGCAGGAGATTTGCATGATTTCCATGGATAACTTCGATCTGGCCCTGCTAGCAGCACTTCAGCGCGATGGCCGTGCGACCCACCAGCAGCTTTCGGAGCAGGTGCACCTGTCGGCCAGCCAGGTTGGGCGGCGCCTGGCGCGCCTTGAGTCCGAAGGGGTGATCGAAGGCTATCGGGTGGTGCTGTCGCCGACCGGACTGGGGCTGGGCGTGACGGTGTTCGCGAGCGTCAAGCTCGCCCACCACGGCGATGCCATCGTCGAGCGCTTTCACGAAGAAATCAGCCTGCTCGACGCCGTGCAAGAGTGCTATTCGGTGGCTGGCGATGCCGATTACATGCTGCGCGTGGTGGTGCCGGATCTGCCCGCGCTGTCGGAGTTTGTGATGCGCAAGCTGATGCGCGTGCCGGGTGTGGACAATGTGCGTTCCAACATCGTGCTGACGGCGCTTAAGCGCGATGGTGCGTTGCCACTATCACACCTTGGTGGGTGATTCGCGCCTTGCGCAGGGGTGCGCGGCGTGTCACGCTGCAAGCCGACAATCACTTTGCAGCAGTTGAATAGCCTGTCTTGGGCGGGAGACCACGATGGTTGAAGGACACACCACGCATCCGGCGCACCCGCTGGCGCATCTTGCGGGCGGCTACGGCATGCCGGCGCGGGTTCGCGCGTGGTGGGTGGCCGCAGCCATCGCGGGTGTCACCTACGGCGGCATGCTGACCATGGTGGCCGTGGAAGTGCCGCCCGGCACGCCGTTGGTCGGCCGCATCGCTCTGCAGCCGCTGTGGAAGATGCTGATGGCGCTGCTGCTGGCGCGCGCCGCCGCGTTGCACGAGGTGCCGCGCGAGCGCCGCTGGTTGATCGGCGCCATGATGTTCTCTGCGCTGGGGGATTTGTGGCTGGCGCTGCCGGGCTTTACGTTCTCGTTCATTGCAGGCTTGAGCAGCTTCCTGGTGGCGCACCTGTGCTACCTGCGTGTGCTGGTCGGGCTGCGCGGGGCGTCGTCGCCCCTTCGCCTGCTCGGGGTCGGGGCCATGATTGGCGTGGCCATCGGCATGCTGGTCTGGTACTGGCCTGGCCTGGGCGAGATGAAGGGGCCGGTCATTGTCTATATGGTGGTGTTGTCGTCGATGGTGTGTGCGGCCTTGCTGGCGCGTTTGCCTGGGCCGCTCACGGCTTGGGGTGCGATCGCCTTTGCCGCCTCCGACGCGATGATCGGCATCAGCGTGTTCGTCTTTCCGTTCACCGACCATGAGCTGGCGATCTGGTGGAGCTACGCCGGCGCCCAGCTTCTCATCAGCGCTGGGCTGCTGACGCGCCGCACGCCACCGCCGCCGCGCCGGGTTGTTCCGGCGTAATCAGCGCAAGGCCCATCCCCCCGTTTCCATCCGCTGCAGGAGTCCCCGATGCTGCAGACTCTCGACGCCGCCGCCACGGCGGTCCGCCTGCCTTACGCCGCGCTGGCCGATGCCATTGCCCAGGTATTGCGCGATGCGCGCGCCGGCAAAGCCCAGGCGCCTGCGCGGCTGGTGATGCCGGTGCCCGGCCCGGGCAGCCTGCTGCTGATGCCCGCATCCAATGCCGACATCGCCATCACCAAAATGATCACCGTGCACCCGCACAACCCGGCGCGCAGCCTGCCGGCCATCCACGGCGAGGTGGTGGTGATGGATGCGCAGACCGGCGTGCGCCGCCTGCTGTTGGATGGCCCGACCGTGACTGCACACCGCACCGCAGCCGTATCGCTGCTTGCCGCGCGCCTGCTGGCCCCGGAGCCGGCGGGGGACTTGCTGTTGATTGGCTCCGGTGCGCAGGCACGCGCGCACCTGGAGGCGTTCCGCTTCGGGCTGGGCACACGGCGCGTGACCATCATTGCGCGCACGGCGGACAGTGCCGAGGCGCTCGTCGTTTATGCGCGCCAACTCGGCATGGATGCCACAGCAGTGGCTGGGGGCGATGCAACGGGCGTGGCGCAAGCCGCCCGCGTGGTGCTGCCGCAAACGCCGCTGGTCGTTACCGCGACGCCCTCGGCGCAGCCGGTCTTGCCCGATCTGGCAGGCCCGGATTACCCGGATGGCTACGCATGGAGCCCACATCACTTCATCGCGGCGGTTGGCGCGTTCCGGCCCGACATGGCGGAACTGCCGCCGCGCCTGTGCGTGCAGGCGGCAGCGGGCAATCGGCTCTACGCCGATACGCTGGTCGACCTGGAAGTCGAAGCCGGTGATCTGCTGCAGGCGGGGGTGCCGTGGTCGCGTGTGCGGCCGCTACAACAGTGCGTCGATGCGCCGCAAGACACACTTGCGCAGGCACCGCCGGTGTTGCCGGTGGTGTTCAAGAGCGTCGGCAGCGCGTTGTGGGATCTGGCCGCATGCGTGCTGGCGCTGTCCAAGTCCAAGCCTGTTTAAAAACTGAGCATGTGCTGAAGACGCCCGCCGCAGGCCGGTTTGGCGTGGCGCTTATAACAGGAAACCTCTAGAAAAAGGGTTCTAGCCGGGGCAATCACACGGGATAATGGCCATCCCTTCCGCCTGGGAGGAGACTTAGAACGCACCAGCAAACGTTCAAATTGCGTTTGCCTTGGATGCGTCTCAACAGGAGCACGTACAGAGATGGCCTATAAAAAAGCACTGGCGGCCGCCGCCGGGATGATCCTCGCCACCGCCGCGCACGCACAGGCTGCCGGCAGCAACATCGTCAGCGCAGGCTGGTTCCGCGTGATGCCGAACAGCTCGAGCGACCCGCTGAAGATCACCAGCCCCATCCAGATGACGGAGACGGGTACGGGCGCCAAGATCAAGGACGCTGATACCGTCGGTCTCGCTTTCACGCATTTCTTCACTGACAACTTTGCGGTGGAACTGGTGGGTGGCATTCCACCGCGCCACAAAATTGAAGGGACGGACAAGCTGTCGAGCTTCGGTGAGATCGGCTCGGCCAAGCAGTGGAGCCCGGCTGTGCTGGCCAAGTGGTACTTCTTCAACGCCGACGCCAAGTTCCGTCCGTACGTTGGCGCGGGCCTGAACTACACGTGGTTCAGCGATGCCAAGATCACCAACAGCGCGTTCCAGACGCAACTGGGCGGTCCGGGCAGCACCAGCAGCGTGTCGACCAGTAGTTCGCTTAACCCGGTGCTGAACGTGGGCGCGACCTACGCCATCACCAAAGATTGGTTCGTCGGCCTGTCCGTGTCGTACCTGCCGCTGAAGACGACCGCGACGATCGACACCACGACGGTCACGGGCGTGCATGTCGTGAGCGAAGCGAAGATCAAGATCAACCCGGTCGTGACCTTCCTGAACGTCGGCTACCGCTTCTAAGCCGGTTCAGCGCAAACAAAAAGGCGTGCCACTGCGGCACGCCTTTTTTGTTGTCTGCCTGATGCGCGGTTTATGCAACCGCCTTGACCGGATAACCGGCTTGCTCAATAGCCGCCTTCACAGCATCGGTGGCGGCGCCGCTGGTGACGGCCACGGTCTGCGTGGACAGATCGACTTGCACGCTGGCGGCGGCATCCACCTGTTGCACCGCACGGGTGACGGCAGACACGCAATGGCCGCAGCTCATACCTTCCACAGAAAACGTCGCCATGGTTCGGGCTCCTGAATCGAGAGAAAAGAGGGGAGAGGAAGTCACGGCTGCAGTATGAACCTTCCCATCATGGGAAGCGCAAGTGTAAGATCAATGCTTGACCTTACCAAGATGGGAAGGTCTAGGCTGATGCCATCTTCCCCGAAATGGACGCTTCCATGACTGCCGCCAGCCCCGTCGCCGAACTTGACGACGCTTCAACTGACCTCGACATCAGCGGGATGACCTGTGCCGCCTGCGCGGGCCGGGTAGAACGTGCCCTGCGCGCTGTGCCCGGCGTGACTGAAGCCAGCGTGAACCTCGCGACCGAACGTGCCCGCGTACACGGCGGGGCGACCCGTGATGCGCTGGTCGCTGCCGTGACGGCCGCCGGCTATGAGGCACGCGTTGCGGCAGACGAGACCGCAGCGCCCGTCGCCATCGAAACGGATTTCTGGGACGGCGCCGGCCCCGTGTGGATTGCCGCCGCGCTGTCCGTGCCGCTGGTGCTGCCGATGATCGCCGGCTGGATCGGCAGCGACTGGATGCTGCCCGCCTGGGTGCAATGGCTGCTGGCGACGCCGGTGCAGTTCGTGATCGGCGCGCGTTTCTACAAGTCGGGTTGGAAGGCCGCGCGTGCGGGTGCCGGCAATATGGATCTGCTGGTCGCGCTGGGTACGTCGGCGGCGTATGGGCTGTCGCTGTGGCTGTGGTGGCGCGCGGGTGCGGATGCGATGCCGCATCTCTACTTTGAGAGTGCCGCCGTGGTCATCACGCTGGTGCGCCTGGGTAAGTGGCTGGAAGTGCGCGCCAAGCGTCAGACGGCGCAAGCCATTCGCGCACTGCAGGCGCTGCGCCCGGACATGGCCCGCGTGCGCGGCGTTGATGGCACGCTGCGTGACACGCCCGTCGCGAAGGTGCGTGTGGGCGACGTGGTGTCGGTGCGCGCAGGGGAGCGCATCCCCGTGGATGCCGTGGTGCTCGAAGGCGCCAGCCATGTCGATGAATCCATGCTGACTGGCGAAAGCTTGCCCGTGCCCAAGCGCGAAGGCGATCGCGTGACCGCCGGCGCCATCGCCACGGATGGCGTGCTGCTGGTGCGCACCACGGCCATCGGTGCGGACACCATGCTCTCGCGCATCATCCGCCTAGTGGAAGACGCGCAAGCCGCCAAGCCGCCGATCCAGCAACTGGTGGACCGCGTGAGCGCGATCTTCGTGCCGGCGGTGTTGGTGGCAGCGTTGCTCACGCTGGCCGGTTGGGCGATCGCCGGGGCAGCGTGGGAGACGGCCATCGTCAATGCGGTGGCCGTGCTGGTGATTGCCTGCCCGTGCGCGCTCGGTTTGGCGACGCCGTCGGCCATCATGGCAGGCACCGGTGCGGGCGCACGGCGCGGCATCCTGATTGCCGATGCACAGGCACTGGAGCGTGCGCAGCAAGTGGACTTCGTCGTCTTCGACAAGACCGGCACGCTCACCGTCGGCCAGCCGCGTGTGACGGCGGTGGAAGCGGCACCCGGTGTGGATGCTGATGCGCTGCTCGATCAGCTCACCGCGCTGCAGGCCGAGAACACCCACCCGCTCGCACATGCCACGCGTGCGTACGCGGTTGAGCGAGGCCGCACGAAAGGTCGCACAATCGCGCCCGCACAATCGCCCGAAGTGCTGGCCGGACGCGGCACGCGCGGCATCGTGAGCGGCGCATCACTGCAACTCGGTAACGCGCGCTGGATGGATGAACTCGGGCTCGATCGCGGTGCATTGCAGGCCCGTGCCGATGCGCTGGAAGCTCAGGGCAACACCGTCTCGTGGCTTGCACAAAGCAACCAAGGTGGTGTGCAACTGCGTGGCTTGATTGCGTTTGGTGATGCGCTCAAGCCGGGCGCCAAGGCGGCAGTGGCTGCGCTGCAGGCTCGAGGTGTCCGCACCGCGCTCGTGACCGGAGATAACGCAGGCGCCGCACGCACGGTGGCCGCTGCACTCGGCATCGACGAAGTGGCCGCGCAAGTGCTGCCGCAAGACAAGGCGGCACGCGTGACAGCCTGGCAGCAGAGCGGCCACGTAGTCGCGATGGTGGGCGATGGCATCAACGATGCGCCCGCGCTGGCTGCGGCCGACGTCGGCATCGCCATGGCCACCGGCACGGACGTCGCCATGCAGGCTGCCGGCGTCACGCTCATGCGGGGCGAGCCGCGCCTGGTGAGCGATGCGCTCGACCTCTCGCGCCGCACCGTCGCCAAGATTCGCCAGAACCTGTTTTGGGCCTTCATCTACAACGTGGTGGGCATTCCGCTGGCAGCCTTCGGCCTGCTCAGCCCCACCTTTGCCGGCGCGGCGATGGCGTTCTCCAGCGTGAGCGTCGTCACCAACGCGCTGATGCTGCGCCGCTGGCAAGCCTCCGGAGACCGCGCATGACGCAGACCGATCTCAACGCAACCCAAGCGCCGGTCAATATCGGCGAGGCCGCCAAGGCGAGCGGCGTGTCGGCCAAGATGATCCGCTACTACGAGAGCATCGGCCTGCTGCCGCCCAGCCCGCGCACCGAGGGCAACTACCGTATGTACGACGCGCGTGCGCTGCATGTACTGCGCTTTATCCACAGGTCGCGCTCGCTCGGGTTCGCGCTGGAAGAGATTCGCACGCTGCTGTCGCTCTGGCATGACCGCGAGCGTGCCAGCGCCGATGTGAAGGCCGTCACGATGCGCCATGTGGCCGACCTGGACGCACGCATCCGCGAGTTGCAAGGCATGCGCGACACGCTCATGACGCTGGCCAACGCCTGCCATGGTGACGACCGGCCCGACTGCCCGATCCTCGAAGGCGTAGCCGGCGACGAAGGGGCCTGCTGCCACTGAGGGAAGCCTCCAGAGCCCTCCCTTGTGGCGAGAGGCGTCTATGCCACAATCTGGCAACCCAACGAGGAGACGCCCATGACGCAAGCCCCTGCCGAGGTCAACGTGGTTGAAAGCCGCCAGCGCATGAAGGACCACACCGAGCTGTTGGTCCGGACCTGGTTACCCGCGCCCGACAGCGGCGAACCGCGCGGTACCGTCATCCTCGTTCACGGCATGGCTGAGCACAGCGGGCGTTATCCACATGTGGCCAAGGTGCTCACCGATCTTGGCCTGCGCGTACGGGCCTTCGACCTGCGCGGCCATGGCAAGAGCGGCGGCCCGCGCATGGCACTCGACGCGCAAGACAACTACCTCACCGATCTCGCAGAAATCATCGACGCGGCCGTCGCTGAATGGCATGAAATGCCGTTTGTGCTCGGGCACAGCATGGGTGGGCTGATCGTCGCGCGCTTTACGACTGCGCGTATTCGGCCGGTGCGCGGCGTGTTGCTGTCATCGCCCGCGCTGCGCGTGAAGCTGCCGCCGGGGGCGGGCATTGTGCGCGGCATTCTTTCCGCACTGGCGCCGCGGTTGGCGGTACCCAATCCGGTGGACCCGGCCAAGCTCTCGCATGATCCGAGCGTCGGTCCTGCCTACCGGGCCGACCCGCTGGTGCAGAGCACGATCAGTGCTTCGCTGCTTGAATTCATGCTCAACGCGATTACGCAGGCGCAGCAGGATGCGCCGCGTCTGGAAGCGCCGATGCTGCTGATGGCGGGTGGTTCTGATTCGATTGTTGATCCGTCGGGCAGTCGGGATTTCTATGCGAATGCGCCGGAAGAACTGCGCACGCTGGCGTGGTTCGACAGCGGCTATCACGAGATCTTCAACGAGGCAGAACCGTTGCGTGGTGAGGTGTTTGGGAAGATGACGACGTGGTTGGCTGACAGAATTTGATGCGGGTTGTTTGAGCAGAGCAAACGTATGAAGGAAATCTGGAAAATTTTGCCCAGCTATCGAGGGAATTTGTCAGCGCAAATCACAGGGGATATATATTTTATTTAAATTAATTAAATGTAGATATTGGGGCCGAAGGAATTTCATTGGGCTACTCTGATTTGCATATTTTTGTTGTTAAGCGGGTCACGCGATAGTAGTTTGAAAAGGGAACAAGGTCTGGGAGGGTTGCAAATACAAATTTTTCTGATTCCAACTTGGCAACCTCATACTCAACTGCTCTGTGGCGCAAGGAATCAAGTGATGAAATAAGGGGATTCCAAACTTGATTATTAAAAACCACGGGTGGAGTAATAGGATTGTCGGCGGTCCATGGTGGAGTTGGAAAGACGGGCATGAGAAATTGATTTGCTACAAGTGTTACAAGATTGCTTGCTTGTTGGGTAGGGGTATTAATTTTTCCCGAAGAATCATAGCTGCTTGTGCCCCAAACATAATGGGTATAGTAGTTGCCGTTATTTTCGCGTAGCTCAGTAGTAAAATTCAGATATAAAAGAGGAAGCCTAGCATTTAGGTGCCAATTTAATGGGTGTGCGGGGTCTTCCGCATTCTTATCGGATGCTGCTAGCTTTTTTATTGCTTCGACGGAAAGTTTTGTGGATGTATCTCTTTCGGCGGCTATCTGGCGGTCATAACCTTTGCCGGTCGAGTCGTATATGTTCTTAATTTCAGGAGGATGAGCGCAGAGTAAAACCCCGATTGGGCATCCACTTAAATCATTGTACTGTACGTTGCGGTCTAGATCGAAGTTGCCGGTGATTTCACCAGTGTTGGGAGTGAAAGGGCCGCTGAAAATATGGGAGACTATTTTGTAGTCGTATGCTTCTTTAGGCTCCACGAGTTTGTTTAGGCCGGAAATTGTTATTTGCCTAATTTTTCCCGGGCAGGTTTTTCGATATGCATATAAGTTTTGATGAAGTTGTGTCCGGAGAGCTCTGCCGTATCGAACGGGATCGAAACATTGGCTGGCAAAACTTGGTCTGAGATGATGGACCGCAGCGCGTTGATAATGACATCAGCATCGGAGGTGATGTACTCCCCCCCGCCCGCTACGTAGTTGGCTGGACTTGCCACACCAATCGTCCCGAAGCTTCCAGGGGTGACCTCTGGGTTCGTGTACAGAAGGCGATGAGAAGCGTTGGCGTACAGGTTGCCTTGGGAGTGGGCTACCAGCAAGACTCGCCTGCCGTTATCAAGGATGTCTCGCGTGTAGTCCGTCACATGGGTGGTAACTCGGCCATCAATGTAGCTGTTCTCCGCTTCCCACTTCTTCTTGAGTTCTGCTGTGGACTCGTTCTCCGTTTTGACAATTAAATCCAGGATGAACTTTGCGAGTTCAGGCGATAGACCTTCGATCAACCCTAAAGACGCGCGCACGAGCAATTCCCAAGAGAGGCTGGGGTTCTCAGCAAGCTTCTGTTGGAAAACGCGTGAAAGGTCGTCTATGAAACCACCCGTAGGATTGATTGCATTTGAGTAGCTGATGGGGACGCCGTTAAAGCGGGTGCCGATCATATTTGAAAGCTCTCGCCGGCTTGCTTCCCAGTCCTCTGGCACGTTTCGGATTCCGTTACCAAAGTAGATGCGATAACGCGATTCGCATTTTGTTTCTACTTGAGCGCTTGTAGGGGACGGAAGCATTGCGAGAGCTAGACTGCATGTCATCGAGAGGGTAGTTGTTCTCAGTCGCATGGTTTGTCTCCCGCGTAGGCATCGACTGTTTGACCTGCAAGATTGTCTTGCGCCCTTGTAGAGGCATTGAGGCGCTCTCGGGTATTGAGGAACATCGCGAGAACATCCTTGGTCGCGTCAAGCCAACCGGCACCCAGCCGACTCTGCGTACATGCAAAGGCACGCCAAAGATCTTGCGCAGCGGCGTGGGCTTTCTCTGGTGTGGTAGCAGTCAAGATGAAGTTCTGACGTGCCTTGGCGTACTGCATCATTGCGGCCCGTTGTGCGGGGTCCGGGTACTTTTTCTCGATGTAGCGTTCGATGTCGTCCCGTACGCCATTCTTATTGGCGTCGATTCCAGCGACGGACGCATCGAAGTCAGTGGATTTCACGCCGGGGCGACCGGCCTGGTTTTCGACCGCACCAACCTGTGGATTCAGGCGTGACCCGTTGTTGTTCTGGGTATAGCCGGATGTCGCAGATGTGTTGCCCGTTGTTGAGTCGGCCGCCGATTTCTGGGCATCGCTCTCACTTGTGTATGAGAACGACCACCAAGCCGCGGCAACCGAGCACACGGCAACCGCGGCAAAGATTTTCGCCTTCACGTCTCCCCCTTTGGCAGGGCATATGGCTCATACCCCGCGCTGGACGTTTATTTAGGTGCGTTCCAGAAACCTAGGAAGGGAAGCAAGCTTGTGCAAGTCAGGTGTGTGATCTTTTGCTTAGTATTGACTTACGTTGGGCGCGGCATTGGCGCCGCGCCATAACCGGGGCCTTAATTCGCCGCCGGCTTTACATCGATGTTGTCCTGCAGGCCCAGCGCTTCATCTGCCAATGTCTCAGCAGCAACGCGGCAAAGTGCAAGAAGGTCGGAGACTGTGTTCGGGCGAAGAATGCTCGAACCGTCTGCATCGTTGTTTGCAACTAGCCTCAAAACTGTGCCGATGCCGCGAGCGACAGTCTCAGTCGTGTCGCATAGGCGCAGGAGCGATTGTGTGTCCTGCGTATTGAGAGGCTCGATGGAGCCGTAGAGTGGGAATGGTGAAAAGCCAGAGATCGCGTGATCAAGAAGAGGGAGGTCTTGGCTTACCGGTGGCGTTGTGACGCGCAGATGGGTCATATCTAACTCCTTGAGAAGTTTAGACCCGCGCCCCGCTGCTAAACGGGGTGGGCGGGCACAAGTCAGGGTTAGCAGACCGACTCAAGGACCGGCAGGACCGAAGTCCTCCCTGTCAAGGCCCGCCCGTATGGGCGAACGCGAACGGAACACCAATCGGCATGATTGGTGCCCGCCTTGAGTCGTCGGCTGCTAAACCGATCGTCGCTGTTTACGACGCGCAGAGTATAGCCCGCGAGGCTGGTATCAACGCCACGCTATGGGCTAGAAAACAGTCCGCCACAAATCCCCCCAATCCCGTGCAAAATGACCCTTCACCATCTTGGGCGCGCCCTTCTTTGGCAAGACAAAGAAAGTGAGTCAGCCCCGGCAGGGGATGAAACAAGGGATGCACCACAAGAGCAAAAACAAAAACAAAACCCAGCAACACCAAAGAGAAAAAGCACGGAGACATGGAAACCTACGACTACATCATCATCGGCGCAGGCTCCGCGGGCTGCGTCCTCGCCAACCGCCTGACGCAAGACCCCGACATCTCTGTGCTGCTGCTCGAAGCCGGCGGCAAGGACGATTACCACTGGATCCACATCCCCGTCGGCTATCTCTACTGCATTGGCAACCCACGCACCGATTGGCTTTACCGCACACGCGAAGAGCCCGGCCTGAACGGCCGCTCACTCGGCTACCCACGAGGCCGCGTACTGGGCGGCTGCTCATCCATCAACGGCATGATCTACATGCGCGGCCAGCGCGAAGACTACGACGGCTGGGCCGCCATCACCGGCGATGCGTCGTGGAAGTGGGACGCCGTGCTGCCGCTCTTCAAGGCCAGCGAGAACTACCACGGCGGTGCCAACGAATGGCACGGCGCCAGCGGTGAATGGCGCGTTGAAGCGCAACGCCTGCAGTGGCAAGTGCTGGAGACCTTCATCGAGGCCGCCGTGCAGGCGGGCATCCCGCGCACGAGTGACTTCAACCGTGGGGACAACTTCGGCGTCGGCTATTTCGAGGTCAACCAGAAACACGGCATCCGCTGGAACACGGCCAAGGGCTTTCTGCGTCCGGCATCGCAGCGGCCCAACCTGACCATCGTGACCGGTGCGCAGGTGCGCTCGCTTACGTTTGACGGCAAGCGCTGCACGGGCGTGACGTATCGCGGGGCAGGGCAGGACTACACGGTGGCCGCGCGTGAAGAGGTGATCCTCTCGGCTGGGGCGATCAACTCGCCGCAGCTGCTGGAGCTGGCGGGCATCGGTCAGCCGGAGCGGCTGCAGGCGCTGGGCATCCACGTGCGTCAGGCGCTGCCGGGCGTGGGCGAGAACCTGCAGGACCATCTGCAACTGCGCAGCGTGGTCAAGGTGCACGGTGTGCCGACGCTCAACACGCGCGCCGCTAACTGGTGGGGCAAGGCGCTGATCGGCATGGAGTACGCGTTCAACCGCAGCGGGCCGATGAGCATGGCGCCATCGCAGTTGGGGGTGTTCGCGCGCTCAAGTCCGCAAGTGTCGCGGCCGGATGTGGAGTACCACGTGCAACCGCTCTCGCTCGACAAGTTTGGCGATCCGCTGCATGCGTTCAACGCCTTCACCGCCAGCGTGTGCAACCTGCGGCCGACCTCGCGTGGCTCGGTGCATGTCACTTCGGCCGATCCGTTTGCCGCACCCGTGATCGCCCCCAATTACTTATCCACAGAGGAAGACCGCAAGGTCGCGGCCGATTCACTGCGCCTCACGCGCCGCATCGTTGCGCAACCGGCGCTGGCGAAGTACCGGCCGGAGGAATACCTGCCCGGCCCCAGCTATCAGACCGACGAAGACCTTGCCCGCGCCGCCGGCGATATCGGCACCACCATCTTCCACCCGGTCGGCACGTGCCGTATGGGGCGGGCGGATGACGCGGGTGCGGTGGTCGATGCGCAGTTGCGCGTGCACGGCATTGCGGGACTGCGCGTGGTGGATGCGTCCGTCATGCCGACCATCACCTCGGGCAATACCAACTCGCCGACGATCATGATTGCGGAGAAGGCGAGCGAGATGATTCGGGCGGCGCGCAAGGCGCGTGCACGCGGCGAGCCGGTGGCCGCCTGACGCCGGTTTGCGGGCCGATGACACGGGCGTGACACGCGCCGGTGTCATATCGATAGGCAATCGGTATTGCTCCGATACGTAACTCTACGTAACCCGCGTCGGTCAGCCGCAAAGCCAGTACCGGCGCGGGTTTCGGGGCCGTAAGCGACGCGTAATCGTCTTGGTACAAACCCCGATGTTTTGCGACGCAACAGCCGTTGACAATCGTCCGCACCAAAAAAGAGGCGGGAGACCAGAGGGAATCATGGCGCAGGACATCATTCTCGAAACGCGCGGACTGACCAAAGCCTTCAAGGGCTTTACCGCCGTGTCCGACGTCAACCTGCGCGTGCAGCGTGGGTCGATCCATGCGCTCATCGGCCCGAACGGTGCCGGCAAGACGACCTGCTTCAACCTGCTGACCAAATTCCTGGTGCCCACGCGCGGCACCATCCTGTTCAACGGCGTCGATATCACCGCGGAAAAGCCGGCGCAGATTGCGCGGCGCGGCGTGATCCGCTCGTTCCAGATCTCCGCCGTGTTTCCGCATCTGACGGTGATGGAAAACGTTCGCGTTGGACTGCAGCGCCAACTCGGTACGGCATACGCGTTCTGGCAAAGCGAGCAATCGCTCAATGTCTTGAATGACCGTGCAATGGCGCTGCTCGAACAGGTGGGCCTCACGCAGTTCGCCCACACCGTCACGGTGGAGCTGCCCTACGGCCGCAAGCGCGCGCTGGAGATTGCCACCACGCTGGCGATGGAGCCCGAGCTGATGCTGCTCGACGAGCCCACGCAGGGCATGGGCCACGAAGATGTGGACCGCGTGACGGAGCTGATCAAGCGCGTGTCCGAAGGCCGCACGATCCTGATGGTGGAGCACAACATGAATGTGGTGTCCTCCATCGCCGACAAGATCACGGTGCTGCAGCGTGGCCAGATCCTGGCCGAAGGCCCGTACGAAGACGTCTCGAAGAATCCGCAGGTGATGGAAGCCTATATGGGCACCGCCGATGCGGCGCTGGAAGGCCACTGATCAGCGCTGACTGATCCGCGATGCGGCCGCACGCTGCATGACTGAACGCTTGACCCGAACACACGAGAACACTGCATGAGCACGCCCGCGCTCCAGATCAAGGACCTGCACGCCTGGTACGGTGAATCGCACATCCTGCATGGTGTCGACCTGACCGTGAACCGCGGCGAGGTCGTCACGCTGCTCGGCCGCAATGGCGCGGGCCGTACCACCACGCTGCGCGCCATCATGGGCCTGGTGGGCTCGCGCAAGGGCTCGATCGTCGTGCACGACGCCAGCGGCCAGGGCATCGAGACCATCGACCTGCCGACGCACAAGATTGCCCACTGCGGCATCGGCTACTGCCCGGAAGAGCGCGGCATCTTCTCCAGCCTGTCGTGCGAAGAGAACCTGATGCTGCCGCCGGTGCTCAAGGACCAAGTTGCCAAGAGCGGCAACCCAGGCATGAGCATCGACGAGATCTACGCGATGTTCCCCAACCTGAAGGAGCGTCGTCAGAGCCAGGGCACGCGCCTGTCGGGCGGTGAGCAACAGATGCTGGCGGTCGGGCGCATCTTGCGCACCGGCGCGAACTTGCTGTTGTTGGATGAGATTTCCGAGGGGTTGGCCCCGGTAATCGTGCAGGCGCTGGCCCGCATGATCCTGATGCTCAAGAAGCGTGGCTACACGGTGGTGATGGTGGAGCAGAACTTCCGCTTTGCCGCGCCGCTGGCCGATCGCTTTTATGTGATGGAACACGGCCGCATCGTCGAGCGTTTCGAGGCGGCGCAGTTGCAGGACAAGATGCCGGTGCTGCACGAGCTGCTCGGCGTTTAACGCGTTGTCGATATCGATTTGCTTCACCACCGCGCGACGCGTCACAAGCGATGCGCGCACTACAGGAGACAAGACCATGACACTCAAGAAGCTGGCTGGTGCATTGATGGCGGTAGGACTGGGCACTGTGGCATTCGGTGCGCACGCGCAGGTGAGCGGCGACAAGGTGAAGATCGGCTACATCACCGATCTGTCCGGCCTGTATGCCGACATCGACGGGCAGGGCGGTGTCGAGGCCGTGAAGATGGCGATCGAAGACGCGGGCGGCAAGGTGCTCGGCAAGCCGATCGAACTGGTCACGGCCGATCACCAGAACAAGGCTGACATCGCGGCATCCAAGGCACGCGAGTGGATGGACCAGCAGGGCATCGACATGCTGCTGGGTGGCACCAACTCCGCCACGTCGCTGGCGATGAGCAAGGTGGCGGCCGAGAAGAAGAAGGTGTTCATCGGCATTGGCGCCGGCACAGCCCGCCTGACCAACGAGGAGTGCACGCCGTACACGATCCACTACGCGTATGACACGGTGGCGCTGGCCAAGGGCACCGGCAGCGCGGTGGTCAAGCAGGGCGGCAAGTCGTGGTTCTTCCTGACCGCCGACTACGCCTTCGGCCACTCGCTGGAGAACGACACTGCAGCCGTGGTGAAGGCCAACGGCGGCACGGTGGTGGGCTCGGTCAAGCACCCGCTGTCGGCGTCGGACTTCTCGTCATACCTGCTGCAGGCGCAGTCGTCCAAGGCGCAGATCCTGGGCCTGGCCAACGCCGGCGGCGACACGATCAACTCGATCAAGGCGGCCAAGGAATTCGGCATCACCAAGTCGATGAAGATCGCTGGCCTGCTGATGTTCATCAACGACGTGCACAGCCTGGGCCTGCAAACGGCCGAAGGCCTGCTGATGACCGACAGCTGGTACTGGGACATGAACGACGCCACGCGCAAGTTCGCCAACCGCTACTTCATGAAGATGAAGAAGATGCCGAGCAGCTTGCAGGCCGCCGACTACTCGGCCGTGTCGAACTACATCAAGGCGGTGGCCGCCGCCGGCACGGACGATCCGGACAAGGTGATCGCGCAGCTCAAGAAGACCAAGATCGACGACTTCTACACCAAGGGCTACATCCGCCAGGACGGCCGTGGCATCCACGACATGTACCTGCTGCAGGTGAAGACGCCGGCCGAATCGAAGAAGCCGTGGGATTACCTGAAGGTGGTCGCGACGATTCCGGGCGAGCAGGCGTTCGCCACGCAGGCAGAATCGAAGTGCGCGCTGTGGAAGAAGTAAGCGTGTAAGAACCGGCGCCGCTGTCCAATGGAAGGCGGCGCCGTCAATCGTGTTGGTGTGGTGTTCTCTTCTTGACCGCAATGGAAATCTTCGGCGTTCCGCTACCGGCCATGCTCAGCCAGCTGCTGCTGGGCCTGGTCAACGGTTCCTTCTATGCGATGTTGAGCCTGGGCCTTGCGGTCATCTTCGGGCTGCTCAACGTCATCAACTTTGCGCACGGGGCGCTGTTCATGCTGGGCGCAGTGCTCACGTGGATGGGCTTCTCGTACCTGGGTGTGCCGTACTGGGCGATGCTGGTGCTCTCGCCGCTGGTGATCGGCCTGTTGGGCATGGTGATCGAGCGTACGCTGCTGCGCTTCATCTACAAGCTCGACCATCTGTATGGCCTACTGCTCACGCTGGGCGTGACGTTGGTCATCGAGGGCGTGTTCCGCGCCATCTACGGCGTGTCGGGCCTGCCGTATGACACGCCCGAGCTGCTGCAGGGTGCCACCGACCTCGGCTTCATGATGCTGCCCAACTACCGCGCGTGGGTGGTGGTGGCCTCGCTGGCGGTGTGCTTCGCCACGTGGTTCATGATCGAGAAGACCAAACTGGGTGCGTACCTGCGCGCCGGCACCGAGAATCCGAAGCTGGTGGAAGCCTTTGGCGTGAACGTGCCATTGATGGTCACGCTCACCTACGGCTTTGGTGTGGCGCTGGCGGCGTTTGCCGGTGTGCTGGCGGCACCCGTCATCCAGATCTCGCCGCTGATGGGGCAGAGCATGATCATCACCGTGTTTGCGGTGGTGGTGATCGGCGGCATGGGGTCGATCATGGGCTCCATCCTCACCGGCCTCGGCCTGGGGGTGATCGAAGGGCTGACCAAGGTGTTCTATCCACAGGCGTCGGCCACGGTGGTGTTCGTGATCATGGTGCTGGTGCTGCTGGTGCGTCCGGCCGGCCTGTTCGGTAAAGAGAAATAAGCGAAGCGGCACGATGCAAAACACTTCTTCCCTCAAATACGTCCTGTACGGCCTGCTGCTGGTGGCGCTGATTGCGGCGCCGCTGGTGGGTGCGTACCCGGTGTTCGTTGCCAAGCTGCTGTGCTTTGCGCTGTTTGCGTCGGCGTTCAATCTGCTGCTGGGCTACACGGGGCTGCTGTCGTTCGGGCACGCGGCGTTCTTTGGCGGCGCGGGCTACGTGGCCGGCTACATGATGCGCGACCTGCACGTCACGCCGGAACTCGGTCTGCTGGCCGGCACGGCGGCGGGCGCGTTCATCGGCTTGATCGTCGGCCTGCTGGCGATCCGCCGCCAGGGCATCTACTTCGCGATGATCACGCTGGCGCTCGCGCAGATGCTGTACTTCTTCTGCCTGCAGGTGCCGTTCACCGGCGGTGAGGACGGCCTGCAGGGCGTGCCGCGCGGCAAGCTGTTCGGCATGCTGGACCTGTCGTCCGACATGACGCTGTACTACGTGGTGCTCGTCATCGTCGCGCTGGCCTTCCTGCTGATCGTGCGCACGATCCACTCGCCGTTCGGGCAGATCCTCAAAGCCATCAAGGAAAACGAGCCGCGCGCCATCTCTCTCGGCTACGACACCGACCGCTTCAAGCTGCTGGCCTTCGTGCTGTCGGCGGCACTCACGGGCCTGGCCGGCTCGCTCAAGACACTGGTGCTCGGCTTCGAGACGCTGACGGACGTGCACTGGTCAATGTCCGGCTCGGTGATCCTGATGACGCTGGTGGGCGGCCTGGGCATCCTGTCGGGCCCGATCCTGGGTGCGGCACTGGTGATTGCGCTGGAAAACAAGCTGGGCGACATCGGCACCTTCCTGGCGGGCGCCACCGGCATCGACGGCTTCAACGTGCTGGGCGAATCGGTCACGACGGTCACGGGCGCGATTTTCGTGATCTGTGTGCTGACCTTTCGCCGCGGCATCATGGGCGAAATTGCTGCGCGGCTACCTTGGTTGCGGCGCTAGGGTCACAATGACCGCAAATGGCGTCGCACTCCCCCCGAAAGGATGATCTTGGCGCCGATTTGGTGCTTGGTGCACCGTAAGGGTTTGCTCTAGTTGTTGCGTTGCGGTGCATTCTTTACAGTCTCGTTACGGTTTTCGCACGAGATAAATGAGGCGGGAGCGAGGAGACGACAGCACACACCGCACGAAACGGTGGAGATGCTAAATAGAACAGAGGCCCTGCCAGGCGATCCCCGGCAGGGCCTTTTAGTTTGTGCCTTCAGTGCGCGGCGCTCGCCGCCAACAGAGCCCGGCCCCGGGCGCTGACCGTCACAAGATGTTGCTCTGGTGACGCCCCGGGCGCGCAGTCCACCAGCCCGTCGATGCACGCATCTTCCCAGATCGACAAACGCGGGCACGATGTCCGCCACGTCTCCAAAACCTCCGCATAAGGCCTGGGCCGCTCGGCCAGTGACTGCAGCAATTGCAGGGTGAGGGCACGGGTGGGGTCGGTCATGGCGGGCTCCGTTTTCGGGTTGTCCACATATCCACATATCCACAGTCTCGTCGGCGCCGGCGCACAAGAGAAATGCATTCGCAGTCGACGCCTATGCGCGCGCTGCATGACAATGGCGTCTTCGCTTCGAGCCGCCCATGACCCTGTCCACCCGTCTTGCCACGCCGGATGACCGGCCCCGCCTGTTGGCTGCCATCGCATCGAGCGCGTCACCGCTGCAATTGGCGCACGCCGTCGATACGCTGCTGGCCCAGCCGAGCGCGCATCCGTGCTTTCTCGTTGAGGCGGACGACGGGGCATTGGTTGGTGTCGCGCCGATCACGCTCGTACCGCACTTGGCGCTGGGCGGGTTGGTGGCGTGGCTGCCGGTCGGCGTACTGCTGTTTTCCGATGACGTAGCCACGCGTGACACTGCCTTGGCCGCCGTCAATGAGTACGCCCGCGCACATGGCATACTCCACGTCCTGCTGCCGCCTGCAGCGCTTGCCGCGTATGACGCCACCGCGCTCGGCTTTGCGCCGGATGCGTCCGGTTGCTGGCGGCGTAGCGCGCGTCCGTCGCCCAAATCGCTGGGCTAGTCCTTCCCGCTCACCTGCCTGTCTCTACTCCCCTGATGGAATTCGCTTTGCTCGCCGTGGCCGGCTTTCTGGCTGGCCTGATCGATGCCGTGGCCGGTGGCGGCGGCCTGGTGCAGATTCCCGCGCTGTTCTCCGCGTACCCGAACATTGCGCCGGCCACGCTGATCGGCACCAACAAGGTCGCGTCGATGTCGGGCACGGCCACGGCGGCGGTGCGCTACGGCCGCACGGTACGCATCAACTGGGGCGCGACGGCGCCGGCGGTGGTCACCGCATTTGCCTTCTCGCTGCTGGGCGCGTGGGCGCTCGTGCACATCCCCGCCGAACCACTGCGCCGCGCGCTGCCGTTCGTGCTGGCCGCGCTGCTGATCTACACGGTGGCGAAGAAGAACCTGGGTGCAGAACACGCCCCTAGCCTCGCAGGTTGGCGCGAGCGCGCTGCGGCGCTGCTGGCCGGTGCCGTGATCGGCTTCTACGACGGCGTGTTCGGCCCGGGCACCGGCAGCTTCCTGATGATCGTGTTTGTGCGCGTGTTCGGCTACGACTTCCTGCACGCATCCGCCTCCACCAAGATCGTCAACCTGGCGACCAATGTGGCGGCCTTGCTGCTGCTGGCCGCCAAGGGCCACGTGTGGTGGCAGCTTGGCCTGGTGATGGCGGTGGCCAACGTGGCCGGCAACCAGGTCGGCAGCCACCTTGCGCTGCGGCACGGCAGCCGCTTCGTGCGCAAGGTGTTCATCGTGGTGGTGCTGGCGCTGATTTTGAAGACGGCTTACGACGCCTTCATCCGTTGAATTGCGTGTCGAGCGCCACGGTGCGCTCGGTGATCACGTCACCCGTGTGCTGCGTGGTCACGGTTTCGATGAGCATGATCCCGCACTCTTCGTCGGCCGCATCCACACTCGGGCAGTGGCGCACACCGCGCGGCACCACGCAGAATTCGCCGGGGCCGAGGTGGACGTCGTCGCGGTCTTCGAAGGCGATCTTCAGGCGGCCGTAGACCACGAAGAACAGCTCATCCTCATTCGGGTGGTCGTGCCAGACGAATTCTCCCTTGAGCTTGGCGACCTTGATGTACTGGTCGTTGACCTGGCCGACGATGCGCGGCGACCAATAGTCCGTGACCTGTTCCAGCGCGTTTGCGACCTGCACCGCGTGTCCTGCGAGCATGATGGGCTCCGATGTGTGGGGCGTGGGGAGGCCCTGAAGATAAGGGCGCGCCTGGCGCATTCCCAACCAATCTTTCTAATCGCACGGATCACGCGGGCTAATGCCGGCGCGCGCGCCGATGGCGCTGTCACCGGTTTGACGCATGCGCGCACTACGCTGCAAAGTTCCGCCTTCATTTGTGCAGCAGCACCATGGCCCTGAGCCTCGACGACATCCAAACGCTATTCAAGCGCCACGGCGACATCGCCTACAGCGGCGAGCCCGTCACCCAGCTTGAACACGCGCTGCAGACCGCCGCGCTGGCGGAGCAGGCGGGGGCATCGGATGCGCTTATTACCGCTGCGCTGCTGCATGACCTCGGGCATCTGCTGAACCTGCAAGGCGATACGCCCACCGCGCACGGCATCGACGATCAGCACCAGTACTTTGCGCTGCCGTTCCTGCGTGCGACGTTTCCTGACGCGGTGCTGGAGCCGATCCGCCTGCACGTGGATGCCAAGCGTTGCCTGTGCGCGATGGATGCGCATTACTACGCGCGCCTGTCGGCCGATTCCGTGCGCAGCCTGGCGCTGCAGGGCGGGGTGTTTTCCGCGGAAGAGGCCGAGGCCTTCATGCAGCGCCCCTACGCGGCGGACGCGCTGCAGCTGCGCCGCTGGGACGACCTCGCCAAGGTGGCGGGCCAGTCGACGCCCGATCTCGCGCACTTTCTGGCGACGGCTGCGCGCGTCTCAAACGCAGCGTAGGCTGCGCAGCGTCGTGCCCACGGCCTCATCCCACGGGGTGTGCGGCTCGGCGCCCAGCGTTTGCACGAGCTTGGCGTTGTCCATGCGTACCGGTTGCTGCCACAGATAACGCATTTCGCGCATCTCGCGCATCGTCTCTGAAAACGGCGACAGGACCGGCAGAATCCACCACGGGAAGATGCGCGTCTTCACCGAGCGGCCAACGCTGTGACCGATCGAGCGGGGCATCTGCGTGCCGTCGGCGTCCCAGTGGCCACGCATGTGATAGACCGCGAAAGCGGGCAGGCGGTCGCCTTGCTCGACCAGGCGCAGCATCGTTTCGGCCACATCCGGCAGATACGCCCATTGGTGCCCGACGCCGCGTGCGTTAGGGACGGTGACGGTGCCGACAGCCTTGCCCGGCCGCACCAGCGCGGCGGCAAACCAGTTGTTGCCCGTGTGCGGTCCGAAGAAGTCGCCCGCGCGCACGATCAGACTGCGCACGCCATTGGCGCTGGCGGCCTGCATGCGGCGCTCCAGTTCCACGCGGATCTTGCCCTTGCGCGTAAGCGGCTGTTGCGCGGTGTTCTCGCGCAGCACGGGAAAGGTGTCGGGCGCAAAGTTGTACACCGTGCCGGGCAGCACGATGCGTGCGCCCGAAGCGCGGGCTGCGGCGATCGTGTTGTCGATCATCGGCAGCACTTGGCCAGCCCAGTTCTTGTAGCCCGGCGGGTTGACGGCGTGGATGATCAGTTCGGCGCCTTGTGCGGCTCCGACCACGTCCTCGCGCACCATGGCATCACCTTGCACCCACTCGAAGGCGGTGTTGCGATCCACTAGCGCATCCGGATTGCGCTGCAGTGCGCGCACGTGCCAGCCACGTGCCACCAGACGCCGTGCCACTTCGCCACCGATGCCACCGGTGGCGCCCAGTACCAATGCGATGCGTTTTGCTTGTTCCATGACCCTGCTCCCGAGTGAATGAGCGTTGCGATGGAGGCATTCTGGTCGCGCTTGTGCTTCAATGGAATTGTTGATGATGATCGTGCAGCTATACGAATTTGTATGACTGAATCAGGAGCATTCACCGAGCCGGGCTGGGAGCTGTATCGGACCTTTCTTGCCGTTGTGCGGGAGGGTTCGCTATCAGGCGCGGCGCGCGCGCTGGGGCTGACGCAGCCCACGGCCGGGCGCCATGTCGATGCGCTGGAACAGGCGCTGGGCCTGTCGCTGTTCATCCGTACCCAGCAGGGGCTGAGCCCGACCGAGGCGGCGTTGTCGTTGCGGCCGTTTGCCGAATCCCTGGAGTCGACCAGCGCCGCCTTGCTGCGCGCCGCATCCAGCCAGGGCGAGGGTGTGCGCGGCACCGTGCGCATCACAGCCAGCGAGGTGGTGGCGGTGGAAGTGCTGCCGCCAATCCTCACGGATCTGCATGCTGCGTATCCGGAACTGACGATCGAGCTGGTGCCGTCCAACCGCCTGGAAGACCTGCTGCGCCGCGAGGCCGATATTGCCGTGCGCATGCAGCCACCGACACAGGGCGTGCTGGTTGCGCGGCAACTCGGTGGCATTGAGCTGGGGGCGTTTGCGCACCGGCGTTATCTGGAGCGGCGCGGTGTGCCTGCCACGCTGGGTGATCTCGCCGGTCACACGCTGATCGGCTACGACAAGGAGAACGCCTTCCTGCGCGGCGTGCGTGCGCAGTTACCGTGGATTCAACGCAACCGCTTCGCACTGCGCACCGACAGCGATCTCGCAGCGATTGCCGCGTTGCGCGCGGGTTTCGGTATCGGCTTCTGCCAAGTGGGATTGGCGCAGCGCAACCCGGATCTCGTGCGCCTGTTTGTTGACGAGGTTTCGATCACGCTCGACACGTGGCTCGCCATGCATGAAGACCTGCGCGACAGCCCGCGTTGCCGCGCGGTATTTGATGCGCTGGCAGTGGGGCTGCAACGCTACATCAACGGCGATTGAGGGATCGCGCTATCTGCCCTGACGCAACGGATCGAGCAGGCCTTTCAGGCCGTTGTGATCCAGCTCCTGCATCAGTGCCAGCAAGCGGCCGATCTGCCCCGGTGGAAAGCCCTCGCGCGCGAACCAGTTCAGGTAGTGGCCCGGCAGGTCGGCAATCAGCCGGCCCTTGTATTTGCCGAAGGGCATTTGCGTGGTGACGAGGCGTTGGAGGTCTTCGGGTTGCATGGGCGCTATTGTGCCGTGTCAGCGTGAGGCGGCCGCGACAATCAACACCGCCAACACCACGCACAACGGCGAATACCCCCACGTATCCCGCCGCGCAAACACACTGCCGCGCACCCGCTTGAAGAAGCCGACATAGCGGAAGTCCCCCACCGCACGCAGCACAAAGATGGCGGCGAGCACGAAGGCGCCAACGCGCAGTACCCCTTGCGGAACCGGTGCGGCCAGGATGCCAGCCGCAGCAGCCACCCAGGCTGCCATGGCCAGCAGGATCACCGCGATCAATGCTGTGCCAATCGCGCTCGGCTTGAACACCGGTGCGGCACCCACCGACGGCAGTGCCGCTTGCTTGCCAGCGGAGCCTCCTGCTGCCCAGTACAGATGTGTCAAACCGAGGAAGGCGAGCACTGCGCAAGCGATACGACCAGCAACGAGGGCGAGGAACATGATGGTGGCGCAGAGGAGGATGGCCTGAGTGTAGTCAGCCATGTCGTTTGCTGCGACGGCTACGGTGTCGCACCCTGGGCCGGCACACGCGCGGCTACGTGCTCCAGCAGATGCGCCACAAAACTGGAGAGTTTCGGCAACGGCCGTCGATCCTGCCGGTACACGATGTGTATCGGCCGAGGCTCCGGCGCATAGGCTTGCAGCACGCGCACCAGCCGGCCGTTCGCCAGGTCTTCGGCCACCAGCACTTCCGGTTGCAGCAGCAGGCCGGCCCCCGCAATCGCTGCCATGCGCAGGCCGTGGCCGTCATTGCACGTGAAGGCCGGATCGTCGCGCCAGGGCGTGTCGCCTTCCCACCCGCGCAACTGCCACGCATTGCGGTTGTTCCACACCATGTGCGAGAGGCAGCGATGCTGTGTCAGGTCCGCGGGCGTTTCGGGTCGCCCATGCCGCGCCAGGTAATCCGGCGATGCGCAGATGACCATCCGATACACGCACAGCGGCTTGGCCACCAGATCGGCATCGCCCAGCGCGCCGATACGGATGGCGAGGTCGAACCCTTCGTCGACGAGGTCGACCATGCTGTTGCTCAGGTTCAGTTCCACACGCACGTGCGGATGCGCCTGCTGGAACGTCGCAGCCAACGGAGCGATGACGCATGCGCCGAAGGTGGTCGGTGCGCTCACGCGCAGCGTGCCCGAGGGCGACGCGCGTAGCCGCTCGACGGAGGTCTCCGCCCAGCGGACTTGCTCCAGCACGCGCTTGGCGTCTTCGTAGAACACGCGGCCGGCATCGGTCAGGCTCTGACGGCGCGTGCTGCGCTGGAGCAGGCGTGCGCCGAGCCGCGTCTCCAGCTCCTGCACGTACTTGCCGACCATCACCGCCGACATCTCCAGCCGCGCTGCTGCCTCGGTGAAGTTGCCGCCTTCCACCACGGCGATGAAGGTTTCCATGCTGCGCAGCTTGTCCATATTCCGAACTGTTGATTAGGAATGGTCGAAGTTACCACGACTTTATCACATGCAGGGTTCGGCCAAGAATAGGCGTCATTCCAACCGAATCAGCAAAGGAGCACAGCATGAAGATCATCGTCATTGGCGCCAGCGGTACCTTGGGCCGCGCCGTAGTGGCCGAACTGGAGCAGGGTGGGTCGCACGAAATCATCCGCGTGGGCCGTACGCAGGGCGACCACCAGGTCGACATCACCAACGCCGATAGCGTGGCCGCGCTGTTCGACAAAGTTGGCCGTGTGGACGCCATCGTCTCCACCGCCGGCAATCTGTTCTTCGGGCCGCTGACCGAGATGTCGGCGGCGGATTTCAACATCGGCCTGCAGGACAAGCTGCTCGGCCAAGTGCGCCTGGCGCTGGTCGGTCAGCACTACCTGAACGATGGTGGATCGATCACGCTCACCACCGGCATCGTCGGCCAGGAGCCGATTGCCCAGGGCGCCAACGCGACGGCAGTGAACTCCGCGATCGAAGGCTTTGTGCGCGCCGCTGCGTGCGAGCTGCCGCGCGGCATCCGCATCAATGCGGTGAGCCCGACGGTGCTGACCGAATCGATGGGTGCCTACGGGCCGTTCTTCCCCGGTTTCGAACCGGTGCCGGCTGCGCGTGCAGCACTGGCCTACCGGCGCAGCATTGAGGGCGTACAGAGCGGGCGGGTGTATCGGGTCGGCTGAGTCGGTGCAGATCGTGAACACGTTAAGGACAAGGGAATCTCCCCCTTGCCCGCGCGGCGTGACTCCTTCTAGACTCCTTCATCCCCGACCCATCGGTCGGTGAATTCCCAGATTCCCAGATCAAGGGCGGGCACAGAACCCGCCCGCACACTTCAGGAGACGGCATGAAGGTTTCGCGCGCCACCCGCATTGCACTCGCTGCCACGGCACTGTTGGCGGGTACAGCATTCGCCCAGGTCAAGGTCGGCATCACGGTGTCGGCCACCGGGCCGGCGGCTTCGCTGGGGATTCCCGAGAAGAACACGGTAGCGCTGCTGCCCAAGGAAATCGCGGGCAAGAAGATCGAGTACATCGTCCTCGACGATGCGTCTGACACGACCACCGCCGTTAAGAACACGCGCAAGCTCATCACCGAAGACAAGGTCGACCTGGTCATCGGCTCGACCGTCACGCCCAACTCGCTGGCAATGGTGGACCTGGTGGGCGAGAGCGAAACGCCGATGATCACGCTGGCCGCCTCCGCACGCATCATCGAGCCGATGGACGCCAAGCGCGCGTGGGTGTTCAAGACGCCGCAGAACGATTCGCATATGGCGACCGCCATTGCCGAGCACATGGCCAACCACGGCGTGAAGACGGTCGCCTTGATCGGTTTTGCCGATGCCTATGGCGATTCGTGGGCGCAGGAGTTCGACAAGGTGGCGGGGCTGCGCAAGCTGAAGGTCGTGGCCAATGAGCGCTTTGCACGTACCGATACGTCGGTGACGGGGCAGGTGCTGAAGATCATGTCGGCCAATCCGGATGCGGTGCTGATCGCAGGCTCGGGTACGCCGGCCGCGCTGCCGGAGCGCGCGCTCAAGGAGCGGGGCTACAAGGGCAAGCTGTACCAGACGCACGGGGTCGCGAATGCTGACTTCCTGCGCGTCTGCGGCAAGGACTGCGAGGGCACGTTCCTGCCGGCCGGCCCGATCCTGGTGGCGGAGCAACTGCCGGATAGCAACCCGGTGAAGAAGCCGGCGCTGGCGTACAAGACGGCGTACGAGAAAGCATACGGTGGTCAGGTCTCGACCTTCGGCGGCCATATGTGGGATGCGGGGTTGCTGCTGGCGAACGCGATGCCCGAAGCGCTGAAGAAGGGGCAGCCGGGTACGCCAGCATTCCGCAAGGGGCTGCGCGATGCGATGGAGGCGACGACCAATCTGGCGATCTCGCACGGCGTGATGAATATGAATGCCAAGGATCACCTGGGGTTGGATCAGCGCTCGCGGGTGATGGTCGAGATCAAGGACGGCAAGTGGAAGCTGCAGAACTGACGACGTAGCAGCCTCATCGCCCCACGCAAAACGCACGGTTCGCGCCGTGCGTTTTGCTTTTGGCGCTCAAGCGTTGACCAGGCTTTGCGGTACTGGCGATGCCGTCGTCTCGGGCAGTGCGGCCTGAATTTCGGCGAGATCCGCGTCAGTCAGCTTTAGGTCCGCCGCGCCGAGCAGGCCATCGAGCTGATCTGGTCGTCGCACCCCGACGATGGCGCCGGTCACCACCGGGTTGCGCAGCGTCCACGCGATGGCGACATCGGCAGGCGTTCGTCCATGCCGTGCACCCACGCTACGCAGCACTTCTACCAGCGCCAGATTGTGTGTCAGGTTGGGCTCCTGAAACTCCGGGCTGCGCTGCGCGCGCCAGTCGTTGGCCGGCAGGCTGGCAATACGCTCGCGTGTCATGCGCCCTGACAGCAGCCCCGATTGCAGCGGCGAATAGACGATGTTGCCGATGCCATGCGCCGCCGTGTAGGGCAGGATGGATGCCTCGATGCCGCGCATCAGCAGCGAGTAGGGCGGCTGCAGCGCGGCAATCGACGCGACAGACTGCGCGCGCGCCATCTGCGCTGCATCGAAGTTCGACACGCCGATCTGCCGGATCTTGCCCGCGCGGCGCGCCTGTTCCAAGGCGGCGATGGCCGCTTCGATCGATTGCTCCGGCGCACCCGGCGGAAAGGCGGGCCAGTGGATCTGGTACAGGTCGATCGTTTCCACGTTCAACCGACGCAGGCTGTCATCGATCTCGCGCGCGAGCGACGCCGGATCGAGCGAATGCGAAATCCGCCCTTGTGCGTCCCACAACAGAGAGCCCTTGGTGAACACGTACGGCCGCCGGCTGGCCGGCAGTTCGCTGAGCGCTTGGCCGACTACGGTTTCGGCGTGACCCAGTCCGTAGGCGGCGGCGGTGTCGATCCAGTTGATGCCGGCGTCCACCGCAGCGGCGATCGCGGCAATGGAGTCGCGGTCGTCCTGTGCGCCCCAACCGTATTCCCAGTTGCCACCACCCGAAGCCCAGGTACCGAAGCCGAGTGGGGAGATGTACAGGTCGGATTGACCGAGTTGTCGTGTCTGCATGGCGATGTCCTTGTCAGGTCAGGGAGAGGAGTCGCCAGTCTAGGCAGCATGATCGCGCCGATTAAGTGGATAGAATCGGATGCACTATGAAGACAGAATTCACAATCGATCCGGACCTGCTGCCTGCGCTCGATGCATTGCGGCGCGTGGCCGAGGCGGGGAGTTTCACGCACGCAGCGGCGGCGCTGGAGGTCTCCACCTCTGCGTTGTCGCAGACGATCCGGCGGCTGGAATCTGCGCTCGGCGCGCAACTGCTGGCGCGTACGACACGGCAGGTGAGCGCGACCGAAGCGGGGGAGGCCTTGCTCGCTGTCGCGCGGCCAAGTCTCGACGCGCTGTACGGCGCGATGGCGGAAGTGGGCGAGCGTGCGACGGAGCCGCGCGGTACGTTGCGCGTGACGGCTTCACGCGTGGCGTATCAGGCGGTGCTGCAGCCGGTACTTGGCGATTTCCTCTCGCGTTATCCGCGCATCGAGCTGGAGGTGTCGGTGGACGATGGTTTGTCGGCCATCGTCGCAGACCGCTTTGACGTCGGCATCCGCTTTGGTGAGCGGGTCGAGCGCGACATGGTGGGCGTGCCGATCGGCCCGGCGCGGCGCATCGCGGTGGTGGGTTGCCCAGCGTATCTGCAAGCCTACGGCACCCCCGATTCGCCGGACGCACTGCGCGGGCATCGCTGCATCCGCTACCGCTTTCCGAGCAGTGGCGCGTTATACGACTGGGAGTTTGTCGAGCCCGAGCAGGGCGGCGCCAATCAGTCGGTCGACGTGACGGGCGGCTTCATCGCGAATGATGTGTTGGCGATGGTCGAGGCGGCGAGGCAGGGCGTTGGCCTAGCGCACGTGCTGGAAGACCTCGTCGCCGAGGACGTGGCGGCCGGGCGCTTGGTCCGGGTGCTTGAGGCGTGGTGTCCGCCGATGTATCGCTTTCATCTCTATTTCCCCCGCACGCCACAGATGCCGGGCAAGCTGCGGGTCTTCATCGATTTCCTGCGCGCTCGGTCGGGCAGCAAGGGCGGTGAGTCAACCGAGTGATGTGTTTCACGTGAAACACAAACGCTGCGAAACAAGCGATGCATGTTCCACGTGAAACATGAAATGCGGCTGAATTTCGTCTCGATTGCCGCATCGTCGAACAGCGGGGTAGCTGCGCGACTTATAATTCCGCTTCTCCAAATTTCTGATGCCTCCATGCGAGGAGGAAGCCATGCTGTATCCAATTGAATTCGATGTGATCGTGGTGGGCGGCGGACACGCCGGCACCGAGGCCGCCCTGGCGGCGGCGCGCATGGGTTGCCAGACCCTGCTGCTGACGCACAACATCGAGACGCTGGGGCAGATGAGCTGCAACCCGTCCATCGGGGGCATTGGCAAGGGGCATCTGGTCAAGGAAGTGGATGCGCTGGGCGGTGCCATGGCCATTGCCACGGACGAGGGCGGGATCCAGTTCCGCATCCTCAACTCCAGCAAGGGGCCGGCCGTCCGCGCGACCCGCGCCCAGGCGGATCGTGTGCTGTACAAGGCCGCCATCCGCCATCGCCTGGAGAACCAGCCGAACCTGATGCTGTTCCAGCAGGCCGTCGAAGACCTGTTGGTGGAAGGCGATCGCGTGGTCGGCGCGGTGACGCAGGTGGGCGTGCAGTTCCGCGCACGTGCCGTGGTACTGACGGCGGGGACGTTCCTCGACGGCAAGATCCACGTGGGCCTGAATAACTACACCGGTGGCCGTGCGGGTGACCCGGCGGCGGTGTCGCTGTCGGCGCGCTTGAAGGAATTGAAGCTGCCGCAGGGCCGTTTGAAGACCGGTACGCCGCCTCGGATCGACGGCCGGACCATCGATTTCTCGGTGCTGGAAGAGCAGCCGGGCGACCTCGATCCGGTGCCGGTGTTCTCGTTCATGGGCCGTGCGGACATGCATCCGCGCCAAGTACCGTGCTGGGTCACGCACACCAACGAGCGCACGCACGACATCATCCGCGCCGGGCTGGACCGCTCGCCGATGTACACGGGCGTGATCGAAGGGGTGGGGCCGCGCTACTGCCCCAGCATCGAAGACAAGATCCACCGCTTCGCCAGCAAGGACAGCCACCAGATTTTCCTGGAGCCGGAAGGCCTGGCGACCAACGAGTTCTACCCGAACGGCGTGTCGACCAGCCTGCCGTTTGACGTGCAGCTGGACCTGATCCACTCGATGCGCGGCCTGGAAAATGCGCACATCCTGCGCCCCGGTTACGCCATCGAATATGACTACTTCGACCCACGCGGGCTGAAGGCTTCGCTGGAATCGAAGGCGATTTCCGGTCTGTTCTTCGCCGGCCAGATCAACGGGACGACCGGCTACGAAGAAGCGGCCGCCCAAGGCCTGCTCGCCGGTATCAACGCCGGCCTGCAAGTGCAGGGTAAGGATGCCTGGACGCCGCGCCGTGACCAGGCTTACCTGGGCGTGCTCGTCGACGACCTCATCACCCGAGGCGTGACCGAGCCGTACCGCATGTTCACCAGCCGCGCCGAATTCCGCCTGAGCCTGCGTGAAGACAACGCCGACATGCGCCTGACCGAAGTCGGCCGCCAGCTTGGCGTGGTCGATGATGCCCGCTGGGATGCGTTCAACCGCAAGCGCGACGCTGTTTCACGTGAAACAGAACGCCTGAAGTCGACCTGGGTGAATCCGGCCACGCTACCGCTAGCCGATGCCGAGCCGGTGCTAGGGAAGGGCATCGAGCGCGAATATGCGCTGGCCGATCTGCTGCGCCGCCCGAACGTGACGTATGAATCGCTGATGGGCATGCAGGGCGGCAAGTACGCGCCCGAGGGTCCGTTTGCCGAAGATCCGCTGCTGGCCGAGCAAATCCGCGAGCAGGTTGAGATCGGCATCAAGTACCACGGCTATATCGCCCGCCAGGCCGACGAAGTCGAGCGCCTGGGCGCCAACGAGAACACCCGTCTGCCTGCGGATTTCGATTATTCGCAGGTGCGTGGCCTGTCGATCGAAGTGCAGCAGAAGCTGGCTAAGCACAAGCCCGAGACCATCGGGCAGGCGTCGCGTATCTCCGGCATCACGCCGGCAGCGGTGTCGCTGCTGCTGGTGCATCTGAAGAAGGGCGTGCTGCGCGGCCAAGTTGGCCCCCGCGCCGGCGCAGAAGGCGAGGCCGCTTGATGGCGAATGCACTGACTGATGCCCGATCGGAACTGGAAGCGGGTGCCCGTGCGCTCGGCCTGTCACTGGACGAAGCTCAAGTGGATCGCCTGCTGGCGTACCAGGGGCTGCTTGCCAAGTGGAACCGCGTCTACAACCTGACCGCTATCCGCGATGCGGGTGAGATGCTCACGCATCACCTGCTGGATTCGCTCTCGGCCGTGTCGCGCATTGCCGAGTTGGCGCGCCGCGCGCAGCCTGATGCACCACGCGTGCTGGATGTTGGTTCCGGTGGCGGCTTGCCTGGCATTCCGCTGGCCATCGCCTACCCGGATGTGGGCGTCACGATGGTCGACATCGTGCAAAAGAAAACCGCGTTCCTGACGCAATGCCGCGCCGAGCTTGGTCTGACCAACGCCCAGTCGCACTGGGGTCACGTCGAAAAACTGGCCGATACCACCGGCTACGGCGTCATCACTTCGCGCGCGTTTGCCGAGCTGGTCGATTTCGTGAATCTCGCCGGCCACCTGCTGGCGCCGGGCGGCCGCATGGTCGCCATGAAGGGCGTGCGCCCGGACACCGAAATCGAACGCTTGCCCGCCGGCTGGACCGTCGAATCCATCGAACGCTTGACCGTGCCGGGGCTGCCGGCCGAGCGTCATCTGGTCATTCTTGCGCCGTCGGCGTGAGTCATTCACCGCAGAGGAGTCATGTCGAATATTTTCGTGATCGCCAACCAGAAGGGTGGGGTCGGCAAGACCACCACCACGGTGAACCTCGCCGCCGGCCTGGTCGCGCAAGGGCAGCGCGTGCTGCTGGTCGATTTGGACCCGCAGGGCAACGCCTCGATGGGCTCGGGCATCGACAAGCACACGCTGGAATTCAGCGTGTATCAGGTGCTCGTCGGCTTGGCGACGATTCCGCAGGCGCGTCAGCGCTCGGAAGCCGGTCGCTACGATGTGCTGCCCGCCAACCGTGACTTGGCCGGTGCTGAAGTCGAACTGGTCGACCTGGAGCATCGCGAAAACCGCCTCAAGCTCGCATTGGCTGAGGTCGATGCCGACTACGACTTCGTCCTGATCGATTGCCCGCCGTCGCTGTCGCTGCTTACGCTCAACGGCCTGTGCGCCGCGCACGGTGTGGTGGTGCCGATGCAGTGTGAGTACTTCGCGCTCGAAGGGCTGTCGGATCTGGTCAACACCATCAAGCAGGTGCACGCCAACCTGAACCGTGATCTGAAGGTGATCGGCCTGTTGCGTGTGATGTTCGACCCGCGCGTGACGCTGCAGCAGCAGGTGTCGGCGCAGCTCGAGTCGCACTTTGGCGACAAGGTCTTCAAGACGCTGATCCCGCGCAACGTGCGCCTGGCCGAGGCACCGTCGTATGGCATGCCGGGCGTGGCGTTCGACCCTGCGTCGAAGGGCGCCAAGGCCTACCTGGATTTCGGCGCCGAGATGATCGCGCGCGTGCGGCAGATGGCCGACACGCCGGCCTGATGCGGTAAGAGGACAACATGAGCACGATGAAGAAAAAGGGACTGGGCCGCGGCCTCGAGGCGCTGCTGGGCAGTCCCGCCGAGATTGTCGAGACCGCCAAGCAGGAGGGCGCGCCGACGGTGCTGAAGCTCGACCAGATGCAGCCCGGCAAGTACCAGCCGCGTACGCGCATGGACGAAGGTGCGCTGCAGGAGTTGGCCGCGAGCATTCGCGCGCAAGGCCTGATGCAGCCGATCCTGGTGCGCAAGATCGCGTCCGACGGCCCGCAACCCAAGTACGAAATCATTGCGGGTGAACGCCGCTTCCGCGCCTCGCGCTTGGCCGGTCTGACCGAAGTGCCGGTGCTCGTGAAGGACGTGCCGGACGAATCGGCCGCCGCCATGGCGCTCATCGAGAACATCCAGCGCGAAGACCTCAACCCGCTGGAAGAAGCGCAGGGCATTGCGCGCCTGGTGCGTGAATTCCAGTTCACGCACGAGCAGGCGGCAGAATCGGTGGGCCGCTCGCGCAGCGCGGTATCGAACCTATTGCGCCTGTTGAATCTCGCCCAGCCTGTGCAGACGATGTTGATGGCCGGCGACATCGACATGGGCCACGCCCGTGCGCTGCTGGCAGTCGACAGTGCGACACAAATCCTGTTGGCCAACCAGATCGTCAACAAGCGCCTGTCAGTGCGCGAGACGGAAAAGCTGGTGGCGTTGACGCTCAAGCCGTTCGAGCTGAAGTCGCTCAAGCAGAAGGGCGCACATCAAGGGGGGCGCGATGTCGCTCGCCTGGAAGAAGAACTGGCGGACCAACTGGGCTTGGGCGTACAGATCAAGCTGGCGGCCAAGGGCCGTGGCCAGTTGACCGTGCAGTTCAGCAGCCTCGACGAGTTTGACGGTTTGCTGGCGCGCCTGCGTCCGGACGGCGGCGAAGAGGCTGCCTGAGTTGTATTGCTGCGACAGTTTGACGCAGTTGGCGTAACCCGCGCCGCTGCGTCATTTGCGGGCATCCGCCGGCACCGAATCAGTGCGATTACCTCGCACGTCATCGACGCTGTGCGCGGGCAATACCATCATGGAATCACCGGGGCACCGCTCCATCAGGCGGATTCGGTGCCCTGGCAGCAGCACATCATTGCGTAGGGAGCGTGGAACGCAGTCGCTCCGAGTGCTGTCGAAGGCGCCCGCACGACCGTTCGCTTGCGCGTTGACTGGTGAACGCCATGTCCCGTAAAATCGTGCGGTTTTAAATCCGCCTGACCCAAAGCGGTGCGGCATGACGAAAGCGCATTCTTCCATGCAGCCAGCTGACCGGCAACGGCCCGATTCTTACGCTTCGTTGGAAGCCGCCCGACCTGAGTCGGCGCAGTATCCGAAGCACGATGATTGGGACGACGATGCCGGGAAGGCGGAGCCGCCAGTGCATGTGCTCTCACATGACGAAGCGGTTGCCATGTTCGGCGAGCAGGCCCTGCGGGCTTCGCGTATCACGCCTTTCTCCATCGTGCTCGGCCAGGTGGCCATCACACTGTTGTGTGCGCTCGGATGGTATGTGGGTAGCTGGTTTGCGGGCACAGGCGCTGCGTCGGCAGGCCAAGCTGCGTTGTCGGCCCTGTTGGGTGGCGGTGTGTGCGTGGTGCCTTCGGCATGGTTCGCGATGCGACTGTCGACGGCCAAGGGGTTCGAGTCCATCGCCCGTCTGGTGGTGGGTGAGGCGATCAAGGTGCTCGGCACGGTCGCACTGCTGGTGATCGTGGTGGTGGTGTTCAAGGGGCTGCACTGGCCGCCTTTGCTGATCACCCTGATCCTGGCACTCAAGATGTACTGGGTCGGTCTCGCATTGCGATGATGGACCTTTAGCCTGCAGCATGGCGGCAGGCGCACGGGATGTGTCGGAACACCGCAGGAACTGGCGGCAGGAGAGGCCCCGGTTCATTGCGCTGACACTCCGCAAGAATAAGGTGGCGCGTTCAAGCCGCGTGCAGTCCGCGATCTCCAGGGAAACCTGTTGAGCATCGGGCGCGAGCTGGAACGGATCACGAAGAATGTTTCGCAATATTGGACTGAATCATCATGGCAACTGAAGTCGCAGAAGCCGCCGGCCACGCCGCCGAGCACGCTCTCACGCCTTCCGCGTATATCGCGGAGCATTTGCAGAATTTCAATAGCATCGGTGGCAAGCAGGCGTCCGTCGTCGACTTCACCGTCATCAACTGGGACACGATGTTCTGGTCCGTGTTGATGGGCCTGATCGGCATCATCTTCCTGGGCATGGCCGCGCGCCGTGTCACCTCTGGCGTTCCCGGTCGTTTTCAAGCCTTCGTTGAGCTGGTTGTCGAGATGGTCGACGACCAGGCCAAGGGCATCATCCACGGCGATCGCTCCTGGATCGCTCCGCTGGCCCTGATGGTTTTCGTCTGGGTCACGCTGATGAACGCGGTCGACTTGATCCCGGTGGATTGGGTGACGGGCGTCAATCATCTTCTGGGCACTTTCGGCCTGCACGTGCCGCACCATCGCGCAGTGGCCACGGCTGATCTGAACGGCACCTTCGGCATGTCGTTCGCTGTGCTGATCCTGATGATCTACTACAGCTTCAAGATCAAGGGTGCGGGCGGCTTCGCGCACGAGCTGCTGTCCGCTCCGTTCGGCGCCAAGTGGTACCTCGCGCCGTTCAACCTGGTCCTCAACATCATTGAATTCCTCGCCAAGGCTGTGTCGCTGGGCATGCGGTTGTTCGGCAACATGTACGCAGGCGAGCTGGTGTTCCTGTTGATCGCGCTGCTTGGCTCGGTCTGGACGTTCGGTGCTGACACGTCGGCACTGGGTTTCGTGGGTCACGTGGTGGCGGGTGCAGTGTGGGCGATCTTCCACATCCTGATCGTGCTGCTGCAAGCCTTCATTTTCATGATGCTGACGCTGGTGTACATCGGCCAGGCACATGAACACCACTAAGTAGTTGCGGTTCAGGTTCTCCGGTTCCGTTTGATTTTTCCAAGTTCTCAAGTTCTTAGTCTTTCACGTAAAAGGGAGTCATCATGCAAGCATTTCTCGCCAACATCCAAGGTCTGACCGCCATCGGTATCGGCATCATCATCGGCCTGGGTGCTATCGGCGCCTGCCTCGGCATCGCACTGATGGGCGGCAAGTACATCGAAGCCTGCGCACGTCAGCCTGAGCTGATGAACCCGCTGCAAACCAAGATGTTCCTGCTGGCTGGCCTGATCGACGCGGCATTCCTGATCGGCGTTGGTGTGGCCATGCTGTTCGCGTTCGCCAACCCGCTGCTGTCGGTCATCAAGTAATTCTTTTCGGTCTGCATGATGCCGGAGGCGGCTTGGGTGAACGCTCTGCGTGTCCCTCGCCGCTTCGTGCATTGATCCGTAGTCTCAATACCGAAAGGAACACACCATGAACCTGAACGCCACACTCGTTGCGCAGATGGTCGTGTTCTTCATCCTGTGGTGGGTTGTTGCCAAGTTCATTTGGCCGCCCCTGGTGAAGGCGCTCGACGAACGCGCAAAGAAAATTGCCGATGGCCTGGCCGCTGCCGATAAGGGCAAGGCTGAGCTGGAGCTGGCCAACAAGCGGGTCGAGCAGGCACTGACCGAAGCGCGCAATGAAGGCGCGCAGCGCATCGCGGACGCTGAAAAGCGTGCCCAGATGAGCGCCGACGAGATCAAGCAAAACGCCCAAGCTGAAGCTGCACGCATCATCGCGCAAGCCAAGGCCGAAGCCGAGCAGCAAACCGTGCGCGCGCGTGAATCGCTGCGTGACCAGGTTGCCACGCTGGCTGTGAAGGGTGCCGAGCAGATCCTCAAGCGTGAAGTCAATGCGCAGGTGCACTCTGATCTGCTCAATCAACTCAAGGCTGAGCTGTAATCATGGCAGAACTCGCAACCGTTGCCCGTCCGTACGCAGAGGCGCTGTTTCGCGTAGCGAAGGCCGGCAATCTGGGTGCATGGTCTGAGCTCGTGTCGGAAATGGGGCAAGTCGCCGCCGTGCCCGACATGAAGGCAATCGCCGATGATCCGAAGCTCTCCAAAGCCGATGTGGCGGGGATCTTCCTGTCGGCGTTGAAATCTCCGGTATCGCATGAGGCGAAGGAACTGGTTGGCCTGCTGGTGGCCAACAAGCGCCTGTCGCTGCTGCCGGAAATTGCCGCGCAATTCCATGTGCTGCGGAATGCCAGCGAAGGCGCCGCCGACGTCGAGATCACCAGTGCGTTCCCGCTTGAGGGCGCGCCCCTGACCGAACTGGTCGCCACGCTCGAACACAAGTTCGGCAAGAAGCTGCAGGCTCACGTAAGTGTCGATCCTTCGTTGATCGGCGGCGTGCGTGTGCAGATTGGCGACGAAGTGCTCGACACCTCGGTGCGCGCGCGCCTGACGCAGATGCAGTCTGCGCTGACCGCCGCGTAATGCTGTTCCGCGAGGCGCCGATGAGATTGCCCGCGGACAGATTGAAGAATTAGGAGCATTCGATGCAACTGAACCCCTCCGAGATCAGCGACCTGATCAAGACCCGTATCGAGGGCTTGAAGGCTGGCGCTGACGCAAAGAACACCGGCACGGTCATCTCCGTGACGGACGGTATCTGCCGCATTCATGGCCTGTCGGGCGTGATGCAAGGCGAAATGCTGGAATTCCCGGGCAACACGTTCGGCCTCGCGCTGAACCTCGAGCGCGACTCCGTCGGCGCCGTGATCCTGGGTGAGTACGAGCACATTTCCGAAGGCCAGGAAGTCAAGTGCACGGGCCGCATTCTGGAAGTGCCGGTTGGTCCGGAACTGCTGGGCCGCGTGGTCAACGCACTGGGCCAGCCGATCGACGGCAAGGGCCCGATCAACGCCAAGAAGACGGACGTGATCGAGAAGGTCGCTCCGGGCGTGATCGCACGTCAGTCGGTGAGCCAGCCGGTGCAGACCGGTCTGAAGTCGATCGACGCGATGGTGCCGATCGGCCGTGGCCAGCGTGAGCTGATCATTGGCGACCGCCAGACCGGCAAGACCGCCGTGGCCGTCGATGCCATCATCAACCAGAAGGGCAAGGGCATCTTCTGCGTGTACGTGGCAATCGGCCAGAAGGCTTCGACGATCGCCAACGTGGTGCGCAAGCTCGAAGAGCACGGCGCGCTGGAATACACGATCGTGGTGGCGGCTGCCGCTTCGGATTCCGCTGCGATGCAGTACCTGTCGGCCTACGCCGGCTGCACGATGGGCGAATACTTCCGCGACCGTGGTGAAGACGCTCTGATCGTGTATGACGATCTGACCAAGCAAGCTTGGGCCTACCGTCAGGTTTCGCTGCTGCTGCGCCGTCCGCCTGGCCGTGAAGCCTACCCGGGCGACGTGTTCTACCTGCACTCGCGCCTGCTGGAGCGTGCTGCCCGTGTGAACGCTGACCACATCGAAAAGATCACCAACGGTGAAGTCAAGGGCAAGACCGGTTCGCTGACCGCACTGCCCGTGATCGAAACGCAGGCCGGCGACGTGTCCGCGTTTGTGCCGACCAACGTGATCTCGATTACCGACGGCCAGATCTTCCTGGAAACCGACCTGTTCAACGCAGGTGTGCGCCCCGCTATCAACGCCGGTATCTCGGTGTCGCGTGTGGGTGGTGCCGCTCAGACCAAGGTCATCAAGAAGCTGTCCGGCGGTATCCGTACCGACTTGGCCCAGTACCGTGAACTGGCTGCGTTCGCGCAGTTCGCTTCCGACCTGGACGAAGCGACCCGCAAGCAGCTCGAGCGCGGCCGCCGCGTGACCGAACTGCTCAAGCAGCCGCAATACCAGCCGCTGCAAGTGTGGCAGCTGGCCGCGTCGCTGTACGCAGCCAACAACGGCTTCCTCGACAACGTGGACGTGAAGGACATCCTGGCTTTCGAAAAGGGCCTGCACGACACGCTGAAGACGAAGTACGCCGATCTCATCAACCGCATCGAAGATACGAAGGATCTGTCGAAGGACGATGAGGCCGCCCTGCGTGCCGCGATCGAGGATTTCAAGAAGTCCGCCGCGTTCTAACCGCGTCATTCCCGGAACTGGCCACACGAGGTTGAGAAATTCGGCCTGCGTGGCCAGGACTGAACGGAGAGGAAGAAATGGCCGGAACAAAAGAAATCCGCACCAAGATCAAGAGCGTGCAAAACACGCGCAAGATCACCAAGGCGATGGAAATGGTCGCCGCATCCAAGATGCGCAAGGCGCAGGAACGGATGCGTGCTGCCCGCCCGTACGCTGAGAAGATCCGCAACGTGGCTGCGCACATGGCGTTGGCCAATCCGGAGTACAAGCACCCGTTCATGGTGGAGCGCGACATCAAGCGTGCCGGCCTGATCGTGGTGACGACGGACAAGGGCCTGTGCGGTGGCTTGAACACCAACGTGCTGCGCGCCGTCACCAACCAGCTGCGCGAGCAGCAGGGCAAGGGCATTGAGACGCAGGCCACGGCCATCGGTACCAAGGGTATGCAGTTCCTCGGCCGTATTGGCGCGAAGGTCGTCTCGAACGTCGTGCACCTGGGTGACACGCCGCATCTGGAAAAGCTGATCGGCGCGATCAAGGTTCAGCTCGATGCGTTCACTGCTGGTGAGATCGATGCTGTGTACCTTGCGTACACCCGCTTCATCAACACGATGAAGCAGGAGCCGGTGGTTGAGCAGCTGCTGCCGCTCACGGCCGACAAGCTGACGCAGACCGACGCCGAGAAGCAAGCCTACTCGTGGGACTACATCTACGAGCCGGACGCACAAACGGTGGTCGACGAGCTGCTGATCCGCTACGTCGAGGCGCTGGTGTACCAAGCGGTGGCCGAGAACATGGCCTCCGAGCAATCGGCCCGGATGGTGGCGATGAAGGCGGCTTCGGACAACGCGAAGAACGTGATCGGCGAACTGCAACTGGTCTACAACAAGACCCGTCAGGCAGCGATCACGAAGGAACTGTCCGAAATCGTCAGCGGCGCGGCAGCGGTCTGACGCCCACGGCAAAGCATTAAGTTATTGGAGATACACATGAGTATCGCAAACGGAAATATCGTGCAGTGCATCGGCGCCGTGGTGGACATTCAGTTCCCGCGTGACGCGATGCCGAAGGTTTACGACGCGCTGGTGCTGGATGACAGCAACGAAGCCTCGTTCGCCGAGAAGGGCCTGACCTTCGAAGTGCAACAACAGCTAGGCGACGGCGTGGTGCGTACCATTGCACTGGGTTCGTCCGACGGTCTGCGCCGCGGCATGCGCGTGGCCACCACCGGCGCGCCGATCTCGGTGCCGGTCGGTCACGGCACGCTGGGCCGCATCATGGACGTGCTGGGTCGTCCGATCGATGAAGCCGGCCCGATCGCCTGCGACGAAAAGCGCGCGATTCACCAGAAGGCCCCGAAGTTCGACGAACTGTCGCCGTCGGTGGACCTGCTGGAAACCGGCATCAAGGTGATCGACTTGGTCTGCCCGTTCGCCAAGGGCGGTAAGGTGGGTCTGTTCGGTGGCGCCGGCGTCGGCAAGACCGTGAACATGATGGAGCTGATCAACAACATCGCCAAGCAGCACTCGGGCTTGTCGGTGTTTGCTGGCGTGGGCGAGCGTACCCGTGAGGGCAACGACTTCTACCACGAAATGAAGGACTCCAACGTGCTCGACAAGGTGGCCATGGTGTTCGGCCAGATGAACGAGCCGCCGGGCAACCGTCTGCGCGTGGCGCTGACCGGCCTGACGATGGCCGAGCGCTTCCGCGACGAAGGCCGTGACATCCTGTTCTTCGTCGACAACATCTACCGCTACACGCTGGCCGGTACCGAAGTGTCGGCACTGCTGGGCCGTATGCCTTCCGCCGTGGGCTATCAGCCGACGCTGGCTGAAGAAATGGGCAAGCTGCAGGAACGTATTACGTCGACCAAGACCGGCTCGATCACGTCGATCCAGGCCGTGTACGTGCCTGCCGATGACTTGACCGACCCGTCGCCGGCTACGACCTTCCTGCACCTGGACTCGACCGTCGTGCTGTCGCGTGACATCGCTGCACTGGGTATCTACCCCGCAGTGGATCCGCTCGACTCGACCTCGCGCCAGCTCGACCCGCAAGTCGTGGGCCAAGAGCACTACGAAGTGGCCGACCGCGTGAAGAAGACGCTGCAGCGCTACAAGGAACTGCGCGACATCATCGCGATTCTGGGCATGGACGAACTGTCGCCTGAAGACAAGCTGGCTGTGGGCCGCGCCCGTAAGATCCAGCGTTTCCTGTCGCAGCCGTTCCACGTGGCAGAAGTGTTCACGGGTTCGCCGGGCAAGTACGTGCCGCTGAAGGAAACCATCCGCGGCTTCAAGATGCTGGTGGACGGCGAGTGCGATCACCTGCCGGAACAGGCGTTCTACATGGTCGGCTCGATCGACGAAGCCTTCGAGAAGGCCAAGAAGCTCCAGTAAGAGCGATGTCTGGCCCGGTGCGCGCATGTACGTGTAACGCTGGGCCAGTACTGGCTTTCTGACATTCTCGGAGAGCCGCTTTTCTGAGCAAAGGAATCGAGATGGCAACCATTCATGTAGACGTCGTCAGCGCTGAGCACGAGATCTTCTCCGGCAATGCCAAGTTTGTGGCACTGCCGGGTGAGGCTGGTGAGCTGGGCATTCTGCCCGGCCACACGCCGCTGATCACGCGCATCAAGCCGGGCGCCGTGCGCATCGAGAAGGAAGATGGCGGCGAAGAGTTCGTGTTCGTTGCCGGTGGCATTCTCGAAGTGCAGCCGAAGAAGGTGACCGTGCTGGCCGATACCGCAATCCGCGGTCACGACCTGGACGAAGCCAAGGCGAACGAAGCCAAGCGTGCGGCCGAAGAGGCGCTGCAGAACCAAAGCAGCGACATCGATCTGGCTCGTGCCCAAGGTGAACTGGCCGTGGCCGCTGCGCAGTTGGCAGCGATCGCGCGACTGCGTCGCAAGCGCTGAACGCCGGTGATTGCCGATCTGCCTGGCAGGTCGGTATGACCCAAGAAAAAGCAGCCCAAACGGGCTGCTTTTTTGTTGCCTGTCGCTACTGCTGCTTAGCGGTGGTCCTCTTCACGGTGCTGCTCGTTGTGGCCGCCGCCTTGGCCTTGTGGGTGAGGCTGCTGTGCGGGCGCGGCTTCATGATGCTCGACGTGCGGCGGTTGAGGTTGCGGCTGGGGCTGCGGACGCGGCGACTCCGGACGCGGTTCGGGCCGAGGCAGCGGTTGCGACGGGTGAATTTCCACCGGACGCGGCGGCTGTGCCGATGGGCGCGGCGCTTCGAAGTGCTGCTCAGGCTGACGCGGCTCAGGACGCGGTTGTGCTTGCGGCTCTGAGCGCGGGCGTTCCTGCGGAGCGGGTGCGGTCGGCCGGATGACTTCAGCGGGGCGCGGTTGTGGCTGTTGCGCCTGCACCGGACGATGCTCCTCGCCGCGTACGCCTTCCTGCGACTGCGGACGTGACGTCATCCCGGCGGGCGACTGCGGGGGCAGTGCGGTCTTGGGCAAGACGGCGCGCTCCTCACCACGACGTTGCTCCTGCGGGGGCTGTGCACCGGGTTGTTGTCCAGGGCGCGTGGTCGTGCCCGGCGCCGTGAAGGCTTGCTGCGCAGGCGGCTGCGCACCATGCGGGGCTTGTGCATTCCCCGGCATCGGCTCGTTGTTGGCACCGCGCGGGCCATTGGGTTCGTTGCCTGGGCGCGGCGCACCTTCACCATGCGGCATGTTGGCCGGTGTGGCGCGCGTGAGGCGCAGACCAGCCGCCTGCGCACCCACCGGCATCGGTTGAGCGCCGGCATTGGCGGGGCCACGTACCGGTGCGATGTGCGCGGGGGCATTGCCGCCCGTCCACACCGGGCCGGCGCCGGCCAACGTGCCGCCTTGGGCGTGGAAGCGCTCGGCCAATGCATCGTGCCCACCCGCCAGCGCCTGCGGTGCGCGCACCGCAATGGCTTGCCGCGAGAACACCTGTGCCGGCGGCAACGGGTGCGCGCCATTGGCGGCCGCCGCGCCCACCAGGCTGGCCTTCACCGGAGCCAGCGCCGGCGTCGACACGATCTGCGCATGCGCGAGTTGCGCGCGCATCTGCTCGGGGCGCAGTGTCGTCATCGCCGGGCCGACCGGTTGGCCGCTCACGAATGTCTTGGCGGGTATGGCCGTCAGCGCGGCGGGGTTGTTGGCGTTGACATACGTGACCCGGTTCACGTTGGTGATGTTGGTCACGTTGTTGTTGATGATGGTCTTGTTGACCGTGACGTTGTTCACCACCACCGTCTTGTTGATGTTGGTGACGTAGGTGGGGCTGGCGGCATACACGGGGCGATACGCCTCGCCTGGCGCCAGCGGGAACCACGCGACGCCCGGTGAGCCGATCGAGATGTTGATGCCCCAGCTCACACCGCCGCCACCGCCGCCGCCCACAAAACCGACCAGCGCCGGCGCATACACCGGACGCGGTACCACCGGCCCTGGAACCCAGCACCACGTCGCGCCCACATAGGCCCAGCGGCCATAGTGGAACGGCGCGAAACCCCACGGCTGATCGTCGACCCAGGTCCAGCCCCACGGTGCGACCCATGCCCAGTGGCCCGTGCGATACGGCGCCCAGCCGGTTGGCACCGCGCTCGGCACCCATACGGCGCCGTAGCCGTCTTCCTCGCGCCATGAGCCGTAGCCGTCCAGGGCTTCGTAGCCGGTCATTTCGCGGCCGACGTAACGGGCCGAGATGGAAGCATCTTCACGCGCGTCGCGCGACTCGGCCCAGCGATCGAAGCCATCGCGGCCGGGGTTGTCCATGCCACCGGCCTCGGCCAGGTCCGTGCCGCCAAAGCGGATCTGCTGGCCCGCGCCCAGCGGGGTCGAACGATCGTCGCCGTAGGCCGTGCCCTGACCGTGCCAGACAGTGACGGTGGTGCTGGAACCATCGGGGGCCACGTCGAGGCGGTACTCACCCGGCGCCTGAGGTGTGAAGGCGAGGTTCGGCGTATCAATCTCGATGGTCTGATCGGGCGGCAACGCCCGCACGCGTACCGACAAGGCGCCCTGCATCAGCTTGACTTGCGTATTGCGATCATCCAGGTCGACCAGCGTGGCGCCGGTGTTTTGCCCCAGGCGCAGCGCGGTGGAGCCGACGTGCAGTTCGCTGCGGCTGCCTTGGTCGGACCAGAGTCGGTCGCCGGTCGTGAATGGGCGGTTGAGGGTGGCGCCGGCCCAGTCGTCGGAGCCTGCAGGCGCAAAGCTCACCGCACCCGAAAAGTCAGACAGCCGCGCAACGCGCGACGCCGGATCAGCGGCCAGCGCCGCGCGCGACCCACAGACCAGCAGCACCGCGGCAATACCCACGGCGCGCAACACGTGCGGCAGCCGCACACCGGAGAGAGGGAGAGAACGGCGGGATGGAGTGGTGGACATGATGAGCCCTCGTTTTTGTGGCGGCACGTGCCGCGTGGATGTCTCCATTTAACGCAGCAGGCGGCGAAGGGTCGACCTGGCTTTGTAAGGGCGTGTATCGGGGGGGGTGACCCTGCGGCGGCACGGACCGTGCTCACCCGTGAGGGGGTGCTTACGCAAAGTGCGCAGGCAAAAAAAAGCGCGCGGGCCGGGGAGCACCGCGCGGACGGGAAATCCCTTCGAGGGGTCAATTCGAAAGGAAGGGGTAACCTCGCAGCGCAACCGTGTCTGGTGTGCGCCGCATTGCTGGGAAGAGAACCCGGCTGGCGCACAACAATTGGACACAAAGACGTCGCGTGCCGAGGCATTGTGGGCGACGAGGGGGCCACAAGGCGTAACAAAATGTGTCGGATTGCAATCGAATGCAAGTGCTGTAAGAACCCGCCTGGCGTGGTGCAACAAGCGCTGGAAAGCACGTTCTGGGGAACGTCTGCTGCACCTGCACAGTCCCACGACTTTGCCGCGCAGGGGCGCGGGGCTTGAGGATAGGCGGGCCTGCCACGTGCGGACCCGTCTGGGGTGTTGGGTCATAGGAGGGAAGCATGCACAGGCAGACGGTGCATTGTTGGGCGCATTCGGCAGCACGGAAATCGGCCGGAGGCGGCGTTTTTGTTACCTTGATGGCGGCAGTCTGCGCGGTCGGTTCGGCACATGCCGCGGGCGAAGCGGCCTCCGCGCCGTCTACGGCGCCCGCAAATGCATCTGCCGCTTCTGCACCTGTTGCTTCCACGCCAGCCACCCCCCTTACAAAACCGCAGGAGTCACGCGAACGCCACGCCGGCACGTTCTGGCAAGGCACGGTCGGCAAGGGCGCCGACAACCCCGGCTGGAACATCTGGCTGAGCGTGTACGACCCGCCTCCCAAGGCGCGTGACCAAGACAAGGACCCGGTCGCGGACACGCTCACCGGCGACGCCTACGACGATCGCCCCCAAGGCCGTACCATGTGGACCATCGAAGGCCGCAACGCGCCCGAGCGCCGCTTCGTGTGGCGTGAGCGCGCCGATGCACTCGATGCCAGCGGGCAGCCCATCGTGCGCGAGGGCGGTACGCTCTCCGGCGCGCTGTCGGCCGACGGCACTGCCGCCACCGGCACTTGGAGCGACGGCGGCCGCAGTCAGCCCTTCACGCTCAAGCGCGTAGCGCGCTATCGCGAAGTGACCGGCACCGCCGGCCAGGCCACCATCACCGAGCGCTACCCCGTGACCGGCGATGCGGCCGTTGATGCGCTGGTGCAATCGCTGCGCGTCAACCGCTGCGACCAGTACGACACCGAATGCGTCATCCGCATCAGCGCCGTCGGCCTGGGCGACACGGTGAGCCTGCTGCGCATGGTCTGGGCGTACAGCGGTGGTGCGCACGGCAACTACGGCTTCACGGCGGGCAACTGGCGACGCAGCGCGCAGGGTTTCCAGCCGATCACCCTGGCGGATGTACTGAACCCGACGCCCACCTGCCTGCAAAGCTTCAATACGCAGATCGTCGATGCGCTCAAACGCGAAGGCGCGCCCGAAGCCACGCGCGGCGTGCTCAAAGAGAAGGATCTGCGTAACCCGGCGTTTCCGTTTACGCTCCAAGGAGACCGCATCGTCGTGCACTACGGGCCGTATGAAGTGGGCCCGTATTCATCGGGCGCGTTCCGTGCCGCTGTGCGGGTCGATGATCTGGGTGCCGCGTGCAAGCGGCCCACCACCTGAACACGCGCTATCTGTCCGCCATGTCCGCCAGTCCTTCCTACGTCGACGAACAAGCCATCATGCGCCGGCTGCTGTCCGGCAAGACCATCGCCGTGGTGGGTCTCTCACCGCGCCCCACGCGGCCGAGCTATGACGTGGCGCGCTATCTGCAGCAGGCCGGCTATCGCATCGTGCCGGTCAACCCGCAGCACGCCGGCGAAGACGTGCTGGGCGAGCCGTGCTACGGCACGCTGGCCGAAGCGGCGACAACACTGGCGGCCGCCGGCCAGCGCATCGACCTGGTCGACATCTTCCGCCGCGCAGAGCAGGTGCTGCCCGTTGTGCAGGAAGCCATTGCCGTGGGTGTGGGGGGCATCTGGGTGCAGCTTGGCATCGTCAACGATGAGGCCATGGCCGCCGCGCGCGCCGCCGGTATACCTGCCGTGCAGGACCGCTGTACCAAGATCGAGCACTGGCGACTCGGTATCGGCGAGCGCGCCTGAAAGCGCCACCATTTATGACGGTAAACCGAGAGCGTTTCACCTAGGCTTTGGGCTCCAACTTTCAAGGAGCCCCCATGCCATTCCGACACTGGATCTCGACCATCGCCCTGGCCGCTGCATCGTCCCTGGCGGTTGCTGCTGAAGGCGGTCTGAGCGTGCACGTGCTCGATCAGCAAACCGGCACACCCGCAGCCGACATGCGCGTCACGCTAGAGGCCCGTACGGGCGGTGCCTGGCACACCATCGCCCGCGGCACGACCGATGCCGACGGCCGCATCAAGACGCTACTGAAAGCGGACCAGCCGCTTGCTGCTGGCGACTACCGTGCGACCTTCCATACCGGCGATTACTTCAGCGCGCATCACACGGCCACGTTCTTCCCCGAGGTGCCCGTCGTCTTCCGCGTGCAGGACGCGGCGCAGCACTATCACATCCCGCTACTGCTCAGTCCGTTCGGCTTCTCGACGTACCGTGGAAGTTAAGGCGGGTGCTGAAGCTCACGCGCTACACTTCGACGGTCATCGAAACTTGCACGAAGCATCCGCACCATGGCCGTCGATCCGCAGATCCTGCAGTTCTATCAACGCGTTGCCGAGCGCTTTGGCGCGTTGCCTGCGCCCGAAGATGCCCCCGCCCAACGCGAGCGCTTCGAGGCGATTGCCGCGCTCTCCGATCGCCCCGATCCGGACAGCGTTGAAGCATCCGACCTGAGCCTGCCGCTGCCGGGCCGCACGCTGGACGCGATCGTCTTTCGACCGAAGCACGTGGCCACGCCGCGCATGCTGGTGTGGTTTCACGGCGGCGGCTGGGTGGTGGGCGCGCCGCGCACAACGCACCGCCTGCTGGCAGCGCTGCTCGCACAGGACACCGGCTGTGCGGTCGTGAGCGTGGACTATCGCCTTGCGCCCGAACATCCGTTTCCTGTGCCGGCCGATGATGCGCGGGATGCGCTGGTGTACCTGGCGGAGCAACGCTCAAACCTCGGGGGCGATCCCGATTTTCTGGCCGTGGGCGGGGATAGCGCGGGCGGGCATCTCGCCGTGCAAGCCACGGCAAGCGTGCGCCCGGGCCTCGTCAACGCGCAACTGCTGGTCTATCCGGTGAGCACACCCGCCTTCGGCAGCGAGAGCTACAACGCCTTCGCGCAAGGTCCCGGCCTCACGCGCGACGAGATGCGCTGGTACTGGGAGAAGTTCATCGGTGCTGAAGCGCTGACCAAGTCGTTGGCTGAGCAGGACGGGCGCATCTACCTGATGGCGCAGCCGCCGAAATACACGCCGCCCGACACGGTGGTCATCGTGGCCGCACACGACGTGCTGCGCGACGACGGCCTGCACTACGCCGACTACCTCGTGCAGCACGGCGCGCAGGTCATCACCATTGAAGCGTCAGGTATGACGCACGGCTTTGCGCGCATGCAACCCGATGTCGAGCGCGCACGCGAATGGATGCGCCGCGCGGCGCACGCATTCGTCGGGATGATCAGCGAGGAATAAGCAGGAACTAGCGTTGTGGTGCGCGGCGCGGGCGGAACGCTGCCAGCACGCGCCGTGTGACGAACAGCGAGAGGTAGTCGTGCACGCTGGCGTCCGCCGACAATGCGCGCATGGTTTCCTGGTACTGAACGCGGACGAGATCAGCAGGTGCGCCGGTGTCGTGAGCGATCTTGTCGATCTGTTCGTCCTGGTCTGCGATGGCGGTGCCCATTGCGGTTCCCCGTCGTTGCTGTGGCAGTGACTTGCGCGGCTGGTTCGCGCAACGAGTGACCACTATAGGTAACGCGCAGGAACAATCCAGCCCTGTTGCAAAGCTTTCAGCGCGCTGTCTGCGCAGCATCAAAACGGTGCTACTGCGATGCCGTTGCCAGTGCAAAGACTGCACCGGCAAGACGCATTTACCGCTTATTTGCCCCAGTTTGCGGGCATGCTTTGCAGGCCGATGGCGGCACCCGACGCATCGGTAATGCGTGCCAACTCACGATACGCAATCGCCTGAACGCGCTCGGGCAGCGGCACGAATTTGGCCTTGGCGGCCAGCTCGTCGCCGTGGAAGTAGCCCCACGTCAGAAACTTCAACGCCGCCAGCGTGCGCGGGCCGGACTGGCTCACCGCCGGTACCACGATGAAGGTCCCCATGGTGATCGGCCAGGTCTCTGCACCCGGCAGGTTGACCAGCGGCGCGGTGAAATCGCCCTTGCGGTTCCAGGCGCTTTGCACCACGGCTTCGCGGAAGCCGCTCACCTGCGGGCTGACAAAGCGGCCGGACGCGTTGCGCAACTGCACGGCGTTCAGGTCGTTGTCGAGGATGTAGTTGTAGTCGACATAGCCGATGGCGCCGGGGGTGGCCTGCACGGCCTTGACCACGTCGCCGCTGCCTTTGACGCCAAGGTAGTCCGCCGGCCAGGCGATGGTTGACTTGGTGCCGTAGGTGCTCTTCCAGTCTGCGCTGACTGCGCTCAGGTAATCCGTGAAGTGGTACGTGGTGCCCGAACCATCGGCGCGCACTACGAGGCGAACCTTCAGCTTGGGCAGCGCCATACCCGGGTTCAGCGTGCGCAGTTCGGGCGCGTCCCAGCTATCGATCTTGCCCAGGAAGAGATGGGCGAGCACTTCGCCCGTCAGCTTGAGCTGGCCGCGCGCCACGCCCGGCACGTTGATGAACGGCACCGCGCCCGTCACCACCGACGGCACGCACACCAGGCCCGCCTTGGCCGCATCGGCTGAAGACAGCGGCACGTCCGACGCACCGAAATCCACCGAACCTGCGCGGATACGCTTGATGCCCTCACCCGAACCCACGGCATCGTAGTTGAGCGTGATGCCCGCCGCCGCCGCATACCCCGCCGACCAGACGCGATAGACCGGCGCAGCAGCGGTCGACCCCGCTCCACGAACCTCAGCGCGAGCGAGAGCGGAAAAGCCTGCGGCGACAACGGCCAGGGCCAAAACAACGTGCTTGAACATGAGACGACCTGCGGGCAGCGGAATGCGAAGCCTGAAATTGTAGCGATGCGCGTGCTGCGGTGCGGCATGCTGCGTTGATAGAGCCCATCCACTACATGGACATGTGTTGTAAGACGTTCCGCAAACGTTGGGCGGTGTAGGGGGTGGATTAGGCGGTTTTGATTAAGCCTGGATCGGGCTGGCCATGCCACCGGACATCACCGGCGGCCGGCTCACGCACCAAACAAAAAAAGCGCCAGACCTTGCAGCCCAGCGCTTCGCATTCGCAGCAACGCAGTCGCGCGTTACTTCACCAGCCCTTCCACCTTCATCGCCTCCTGCGCCGCGGCCCGTGCACCCACCCGCGCCATGTACGCCTGCACATTCGGATATGCCCCCATCGGCAGTGCCAGGAAGTTGGCCCAGTTCAGTATCGTAAAGGCGTAGGCATCGGCCACGCTGTAGTCCTCCGCCAGATACGGCTGCTTGGCCAGGCGGGCATCCAGTTCAGCAAAGCGCTTGGCCAGCTTGTCCTTGGCACCCTGGCGTGTGACGTCGGGCGTTTCCTTGTACCAGAGCGGGCTGAAGCCCTTGTGCAGTTCGGTGCTGACGAAGGTCAGCCATTCGATCACGGCCAGGCGGCGTGCGCTGCCGGCCTTGCCGATGAGCGCCTGGGTCGGGTCGAGGTCGGCCACGTATTGCAGTAGCGCCGCGGCTTCGGTGTGGCGCGAGCCGTCGGCCAGCTCCAGCAGCGGCACGTAGCCGCGCGGCGAGATCGTATAGAAATCCGTGCCGTCGGCGGTGAGGTGCTTGGTAAGGTCGACCGAGGTCACGTCAAACTTGGCGCCGACTTCACGCAGGGCGATGTGCACAGCCAGCGAGCAGGCGCCGGCCGAGTAGTAGAGCTTCATGATCGTTTTCTCATCCATCAAGTTGGAAAGCCGCCAACTGCGATGGGGTGCCAGCGGCAGCGGTATCAACACTGTAGGATTGCATGCATGCCAATGAAATAGGCGACAGGGAAAATCATGCATGCAGAAACGCAATACCGGCTGAGCGCCGCCGACCTGGAAGTCGTGCTGGCGATGGCGCGCACCGGCACGCTGGCGGCAGCGGGCGATCGGCTGGGCGTGGATGCGTCCACCGTGTTCCGGTCTCTGCAGCGTATCGAACGGGGGCTTGGGCAATCGCTGTTTGCGCGCTCGCGTACGGGGTATCTGGCCAACGAGCTGGCGCAATCATTGGCTGAGCGGGCGGAGCAGGTGGAGGCCGCGCTGGAGGGCGCACGCTCTGCGGTGCATGCCGCGCCGGATCAGGTGTCGGGCACGGTGCGCATTACCACCACCGACACCATCCTGGTCGGCCTGGTGGCCCCCGCGTTGAAGGCGTTGCAAGCGCAGCACCCAAACCTGACCTATGACCTGCGCGTGGGCAACGAGCTGGCGAGCCTGACCCGCCGCGATGCCGACATCGCCGTGCGCGCCACCCGCCGCCCGCCGCAGCACTTGGTCGGCAAACACCTGGGGCCGATTCGCGTGGGGCTGTATGCGGGGCGCGGTTGCGACACCACGTATGCCGACGTGGAAGCAGGCCGTGTGCCGTGGATTGCCATTGACGATGCGATTCCGGAGCACCCCTCCGTGGCCTGGCGCAAGCGGCACTTCCCCAAGGTGGTCCCCACCTACTTCGTCAACAGCCTGCAGATCGCGGCCGAGATGGTGGCGATAGGGTCGGGCATCGCCATCCTTCCCGTGGTGATGGCGCAGGCGCGCAGTGATCTGGTGTCGCTGCGGGACTTGCAGGACGCGAACCAGTCGGAACTGTGGTTGCTGACGCATCCGGAGTCGCGCCACTTGCGACGGATTGCGACCGTGTACGGGCATCTGGCGCAGGTGTTGCGCATGCCGTGAGGCGTGGTCAGTTGGCGACGGCCGTGGTTGGCACAACGGCGCCCTCGTCGGCAACCAGCGCAGCACGCCGGCGCAAATCCTCCGTCGTCTCGCCGTTGCCATCGGGCCGCCAGCCCGGCGGGCGGAACAGGTAGCCAAACACCTCGGGTGCCGAGCGGGCGGTCTTCAGGTCTTGCCACAAACCGCGCCACTGGCTGAACTCGATGGTCAGCAGGTTGTATGTGCGCAGCGGGTGCACCAGGCCATAGCGACAGGGCACGTCTTTGCGCTCGGGGATGTAGGTGCCGAACAGGCGGTCGAAGAGGATCAGCACGCCGCCGTAGTTGCCGTCGAGGTATTCCAGGTTGGCTGCGTGGTGCACGCGGTGCGCCGATGGCGTGTTCAAGACCCACTCCAGGGCCCCAAGGCGGGGGATCCACGTCGCGTGAATCCAGAACTGGTACAGCAGGTTCAGCGACAGCAGCATCAGCACGATGCGCGGCGGCATGCCCAGCAGCGGCGCCAGCGAGAAGAAGAGCAGGGTGCCGGTCAGCTTGCCCGTCCAGCCAAAGCGGTAGGCGGCCGACAGGTTCAGATCGTTGGGCGAGTGGTGGACGGCGTGGGTGCACCAGAACCAGCGCACGCGGTGCGCGGCGCGGTGGTACCAGTAGTAGCAGAACTCCTGGCCGAGAAAGCAGGCTGCCCAGCCGGTCCAGTTGTCCATCGGCAGGGTCCACAGGCGGTGCTGGTAGACCCAGTCCAGGCCTTGCAGCCAGAACGCCATCGGCAACAGCCAGCGCAGTGGGTACTCGCGTACCAGGAAATCGACCACTGACAAGCCAGCGGCTTTCCAGTCGTAGTTGCTCCAGCCGCGCAGGAACGACAGCGCCAGCGCCTCGGCCAATGACGACACCAGCACGAGCACGACGGCAATCTTCAGGATGGTGAACAGCACGGCCATGGCGCGGGGCTCCGGTGGGGTGCCAAGGACACTACCGCAACGCTCAGGTGCCCACAATCCGAGGGAACGCCAGAAAGCAGGGGCAGCCTATCGGCTTTCGCTAGGCCGCCACGCCTATCAGTGAAACACGATGGCACCGTTGTCGGCGCACATCTCAAAGGCCTTTTTCCAGTCGGCGTAGGACTCCTTGAAATACGGGTCCGGATGCTTTTCAGCCGCTTCGCTGTACTGGATGAAGTCCTGATAGACCTTCTTGCAGGCGATTGGGCCGATGACGCCTTCTGCGTCGGAGAAATTGATCAACTCCCAGAACGGCCCCTGCTGAAGCCTCCACGCAGTGGCGTCGTATCGAAGCTCCGTCTTGCCGAGGAATTCGTATGGGCTTGCCTTGTAGCCGGCCAGCTTGGCAAGTTCATTTCGCCAGGCGTTGTAGCCCGAATACGACCCCGCGCGAAACTCAAACGACGACTTGAACGCGTAGACCGTGCCGCTTTGCAGGTCGTCGAAACGCTCGGGGAAGTTGACCGGGGACAGGATCACCTGGTTCTTTCCCTGTGGTTGGCCATCGGAATCGAGGGTGGGTGCGGTGACTTGGGTCAGGCCACTGAGCGCGGTGATATCGAGTCCGGCGCGGGCAACTGAGGCGGACAGAAGCAGAGCGAGGGCCAAAAGAATCTTTTGCATGCGTGACGGTTGTCAGAGGAAGGGCGAAGGCCCGTGATGCCTGGGCAACTGACATTGTTGACTTCGGCGCACTCACACAACAACCCCACTGCGCGCACATACCCCTCATACGTCGGGGGTGCCATTCCTGCTTTGCGCCTCAAGTTCGCTCCAACACTGCCGTAGCTTGCTCAGTGGCCCCCCCAACAGCCCGCGGTTCGCCGTTCTGGAGGGCGCAACGGTAGCACCGAGCGCTGTACGCCGCACGCAGTCTGATTCACGCAGGACATTCCACCTATAAGAATCATGATCTCCTCTCTTCGGACCCGCATTCTCCTCATCTCGTCGGCCACCGTGATCGGCGCTCTGGCGCTGTCCGGCGCCGCCACGTATTCCATCGTGCGCAGCAATACGATGGAATCGATCGACCAGAACCTCGCCGCCATCGCCAGCGGCAACACGCTCGCCATCGACAAGTGGGTGGCCGCCAAGGCGCAGGCCGTGAAGGCCACCGCCGAGGTGGTTGAGCACGGCGATCCGCAAGGCTTTGGCAAGCACATGGGCAATGCCAACGGCTTCCCCATCATCACCATCGGCTGGACGGACAAGACGTTCTTCTCCACCAGCTCCACTACGCCCAAGGACTACGACCCGACCGGGCGGCCCTGGTATAAGCAGGCCATCGAAGCCGGCAAGCTGCTCGTAACCAAGCCCTACGGCGATGTGTCGACCGGTGTGCAGTACGTGTCGTTTGCCGCACCGCTCGTGCACAACGGTGAAACGACCGGCGCCATCTCGGGCGCCGTGCCGCTCGACGGCGTGCGTGAAGTGGTGGCGGCCGTGCACCCCACGCCCTCCAGCCTCGCCTTCGTGGTCGCCAAGGATGGCCAGGTGATCGCCCACCCCGATGCCAAGCTGATGCTCAAGCCGGCCACCGACGTGGCCGCATCGCTCAATGCTGACACGCTCGCCACGCTCGCCAAGGCCAGCACCCCGCTGGAGGTGGAACTGGCCGGCGCGCCCAAGCTGCTCAAGGCGCAGGCCGTGCAGGGCACCGACTGGTATCTGGTGATCGCCCTGGACAAGGCCGAAGCCACCGCCGGCTTGCGCAACGTCGTCAAGGCACTGGCTGTGGCCATGGTGCTGCTGACGCTGGCCGCCGTGGGCATCGCCGCGTTCTTCACGTCGCAATCGTTCCGCCGCCTGTCGCAGGTGCGCGATGCGATGGAGACCATTGGCGCCGGTGGTGGTGACCTGACGCACCGCCTGCCCGTGGTCGGCAATGACGAAGTCGCGCAGATCAGCGCCGCGTTCAACACCTTCATCGACAAGATTGGCGAAGTGCTGCTGGAAGTGCGCGCCAGCGTCGACAGCATGAAGTCGGCCACCGGCGAGATCGAAATGGGCAACCGCGATCTCTCCAACCGCACCGAGGTCTCGGCCAGCAACCTGCAGGAAACCTCTGCCGCGCTGACCGAGTTGACCACCAGCGTGAAGAACTCCGCCGATGCGGCCGTGCAGGCCACGCGCCTGGCGAGCGACGCGAGCGATGCCGCCACGCGCGGCGGCGAGGTGGTCTCCAGCGCCGTGAGCACGATGGACGAGATTGCCAAGTCGTCGGCGCGTATTACCGAGATCATTGGCGTGATCGACAGCATTGCCTTCCAGACCAACATCCTGGCGCTCAACGCCGCTGTGGAAGCCGCCCGCGCCGGCGAGAATGGCCGCGGCTTTGCCGTGGTGGCCGGTGAGGTGCGCACGCTGGCGCAACGCAGCGCCACCGCCGCCCGCGAGATCAAGGACCTGATCCAGGCCTCGGAGGCCAGCGTGAAGACCGGCGCGCAGCGCGTGCAGGCCGCCGGCGCAACGATGCAGGAGATCGTGTCCGGCATCGAGCGTGTCGCCCGCATCATTGGCGAGATCGACGGGGCGATGCACGAGCAGAGCAGCGGCATCAGCCAGATCGACCGCAGTGTCGCCGAGATGGACCAGGCCACGCAGCAGAACGCGGCGCTGGTGGAGCAATCGACCGCTGCCTCGGCGATGCTCAACGAGCAGGCACAGGGTCTGGCGCGCACGGTGGGGTTGTTCAAGTTGCGCGCGGGCTAAGCCGCCTCGTCACGGCACGCTCCGGAATCGCCCTAACTCTTCGCGCCCGCCCGCCGATGCGACAATCGCCACGGACTGCCGCACTCCGACGGCGGCCGCGCAAAGAGGAGGCATCATGCACCGCACTCTGGTTGGCATTCGGGCGGCCAGCGCCGTCGCTGTACTTGTTGGTTGCACCGGCGCGTTAGCCCAGGCATCGGCGCCGGCCGCGCTCACCCCGCAGCTCATCAACATGGGCAGCATGACGGCGGAGGAAATTGGCCCCGTCATCGCCGAAATGGGCACGTTGCGCACCAAAACGCTGGTGAACGCCGCCAACGGCACGGTGGGCGTTCAGGTGGGTACGGTCGCCAAGCACACGCATACATATTCGGACGAGATTCAGTACGTGATGGCCGGTACGGCCACGTTCTGGCTCGACAACGCGCCACGTGAGGTGCGGGCGGGGGATCTGGTCGTTATCCCGCGCGGGGTGGTGCACGGCACGCTGACCACCAGCCCGGATTTCAAGGCCATGGCGATCAAGCTGCCGCCGCAGCGGGCGGGGGATACGCAAAAGGTGCCCTGAGCTGTGCCGAGTATTGGCGTGGATCAGCCCGGGATAAAAACACCATCCCTTACAATGGCGCCCTCATCAAGAGTCCAACGCCATGTCTGCACCGCTCGCCAACGACACCTTCCTGCGCGCCCTGCGCCGCCAGCCGACCGACTACACGCCGCTGTGGCTGATGCGCCAGGCAGGCCGTTACCTGCCCGAGTACAACGCCACGCGTGCCCGCGCCGGCAGCTTCCTGGGCTTGGCCAAGTCGCCGGCATATGCGACGGAAGTGACGCTGCAGCCGCTGGACCGCTATCCGCTGGACGCGGCCATCCTGTTCTCCGACATCCTGACCGTGCCCGACGCCATGGGCCTGGGCCTGTCGTTCGCGCAGGGCGAAGGCCCGCGCTTTGCCAAGCCGGTGCGCTCCGAGGCGGATGTGGCTGCGCTGTCGGTGCCCGACATGTCGCAACTGCAATACGTGTTTGATGCGGTGGCGGAAATCCGCCGCGCGCTCGTGCAGGACGGCCGCCAGCGCGTGCCACTGATCGGCTTCTCGGGCAGCCCGTGGACGCTGGCCTGCTACATGGTCGAAGGTGGCGGCTCGGACGACTTCCGCACCGTCAAGTCGATGCTCTACGCGCGCCCGGACCTGATGCACCGCATCCTGGAGATCAACGCGCAGGCCGTGATCGACTACCTGAACGCGCAGATCGAGGCCGGCGCCCAGGCCGTGCAGGTGTTCGATACCTGGGGCGGCGCACTGGCCGATGGCATCTATCACGAGTTCTCGCTGGCCTACATGCAGCGCGTGGTGGAAGGCATCCGCGCCGGGGCCGACGGCCAGCGCGTGCCGGTCATCCTGTTCACCAAGGGCGGCGGCCTGTGGCTCGAAGCCATGGCCGAGACCGGCGCCGATGCGCTGGGCGTGGACTGGACGGTCAACTTGCAGCTTGCCCGCCAGCGCACTGGCGGCCGCGTCGCCCTGCAAGGCAACCTCGACCCGACCGTGCTGTTTGCGGCACCCGACGCCATTCGCGCGCAAGTGCGCCGCGTGCTGGAAGACTACGCTGCCAGCGGCGACAGCGATGGCCACATCTTCAACCTGGGCCACGGTATCTCGCAGTTCACGCCGCCCGAGGCTGTCACGGTGCTGGTGGATGAGGTGCATAGCTTCAGTCGTGCACTGCGCAAAAAAGCCGCGTAACAGAGTCATGGTGCGGTGCGATGGCGTTTGAATTGAGCCATCGCAGTGCGTGAAGCCGAGCGCATGAGTGGAACGCTCGCCGCTTTGGTGCAAAGAGGGTGAGCGTCTACTCGCATGCCCGGGCCCGCAGATTGGCCCCAAAGGGGTGTCAAGCGATTTATTTCGCGCACTTTGGTGCGTAACCTGACTGTCAAGACTTGACTTATGCACAAAGCTGTCGCGGCTGGCTTTTTTCGCGGCGCAACACAGTCGGGTTTGTGCGCTCATCGCATAAGTGTTTGATTTTTTTGAGGGAATGGCGTGCGCGCCGAAATCGTGCAAGCCAGAAAAACGGCGGATTCATCGGCTTTCCCGGGCGTTGCGGGCGACTTTTCAACAAAGTTATCCACAGCCTGTGTGGATAGACCTAAAAATCGGCCACCGATCAGGGTGCCACTGCGTAAACCTCAAGTGATACTTGAAGATTGAGTCAGGCATGGCAATCACTGTGCTGGCAAGGTGAGACGGGCGCCGCGCTTTCGCCAGGTGCGTGATGCGCCGCTGCACCGCAACAATTCCTTTGCAATTCAACCGTTTGCCTCTCGGATGACCACCGCACAAGCCGACACCGTGTTTCCCGATGCCGTGGCGGGTGCCGAGACCGCAGCCGCGATCGCACGGGTGGTGATCGACACGCCGCTCGATGCCGTGTTCGATTACCGGTGTGCGCAGCCGGTGTTGCCGGGGCAACTGGTGGTCGTGCCGTTCGGCAACCGCCGCGTGGTGGCATTGGTGGTGGAAACCGCCGCCACCACCGAGGTGCCGCAAGACAAGCTGCGTGACCTGGAGCGCGTGCTCGACTGGGTGCCGCCGCTCAATGCCGAATGGCGTGCGCTGGCCGAATTTGCCGCCGGCTACTACCACCGCGCGCTGGGCGAAGTGACGTTGCCAGCGCTGCCGCCGCTGTGGCGCACACCCGGTAGCTGGGACAACCTCGCGCGCCAAGCCGCCGAAACCGTCTATGTGATGCAGGAGCCTGCATCGACCGTCGGCGCCGCGTTGCTGGACAGCGTGCCCAAGCGCGCGACCGGCGCCATGCGGCTGGCTGAAGCGCTGACTGGCGACGGCGAGCTTTCCACGAGCGCTGCCGTCGCATTGCACGGGCAGGCCGTGGCCAAGCTGCGCGACTGGGCCGCCGTCGGCTGGTTGCGCGCAGAACTGCGACCGAAGGCGCTGTTACCGCAACCGCTGGAATTGCCCGAACCGTCTGTCGCGCCCGCACTGAATGCCGAACAGGCTGCGGCCGTGGCTGCCATCGCGCAGGGCGGGGCGAGCGGCAACTTCAGCCCGTTCCTGCTCTACGGCGTGACCGGCAGCGGCAAGACCGAGGTCTACCTGCACGCCATCGCCGATGCCCTGGCGCGCGACGCCAACGCGCAGGTGCTGATGCTGGTGCCCGAGATCAACCTGACGCCGCAGTTGGAAGCGCGCATCGCGGCGCGTTTTCCGGGCGTGCCCATGGCGGCGCTGCACAGCGGCCTGGCGGAGCAGCCGCGCGCGCTGAACTGGCTGGCGGCCCATCGTGGCGAGGCGCGCATCGTGCTCGGCACCCGGCTGGCGATGCTGGCGTCGCTGCCCAACCTGGCGCTTATTCTCGTCGACGAAGAGCACGATACGTCCTACAAGCAGCAGGAGGGCTTGCGCTACTCCGCACGCGATCTGGCGTTGTGGCGGGCCAAGCAGCGCAACATCCCCGTCGTGCTGGGGTCGGCCACGCCGTCGCTGGAAACCTGGTGGCGCGCGGAGCAGAGCGCCACCACGCGCTTGACGCTGTCGCAGCGCGCACAGGCCGAGGCGGTGCTGCCGCGCGTGTCGCTCATCGACCTGAATCTGGAGCGGCGCGCCGGGCGCGAGATTCGAGATGGGCTGTCCAAACCGCTCGTCGACGCGATGGCCGATCGCCTCGCGCGTGGCGAGCAGAGCCTGCTGTTCCTCAACCGCCGGGGCTATGCGCCGGTGCTCTCGTGCGATGCGTGCGGCTGGCTGTCGGGTTGCCCGCGGTGCTCGGCGTACTTGGTGCTGCATAAACCGGAGCGGCGCCTGCGCTGCCACCACTGCGGTTACGAATCGCGCATTCCGCATCACTGCCCCGACTGCGGCAACGTCGATATCGCCCCGCTCGGGCGCGGTACCCAGCGCATCGAAGAGACGCTCGGCGAGCTGTTCCCGCAAGCCCGTGTCGCCCGCATCGACGCCGATTCCACGCGCCGCAAGGGCAGTGCCGAAGCGCTGTTCGACACCGTGCACGAAGGCAGCGTCGACATCCTGATCGGCACGCAGATGGTCGCCAAGGGGCACGACTTCCAGCGCGTGACGCTGGTGGGCGTGGTGGCGCCAGACCCGTCGCTGTTCTCGCATGATTTCCGCGCCGGGGAGCACCTGTTTGCCTCGCTGATGCAGGTGGCCGGGCGCGCCGGACGTGCCGGGTTGGCGGGCGAGGTGCTGATCCAGACGCGCTATCCGGATGCCCCCGCGTTGCAGGCACTCGTGCGCCATGACTACGGCGGGTTCGCGCGCCAACTGCTGCGTGAGCGCAAGCAGGCCGGGTTGCCGCCGTTTGCGTACCAGGCGTTGCTGACTACCGAGCACAAGGAAGTGGCGCGCGCGCTGGAATTCCTCGCCGCTGCCCGGGCGCTGGGCGAAACCCTCGTCGCAGAGTTGGGGGCGCCGGTATTTCTGCATGATCCGGTGCCGATGACCATGGTGCGGCTAGCCAACCGCGAGCGGGCGCAACTGCTGGTGGAATCGGCTTCTCGCGCTGCGCTGCAGAAGCTGTTGTCTGCCTGGACCGAGCGGTTTGGGGAGATTACGAAGACAGTGAAAGGCGTGCGGTGGCAGTTGGAGATTGATCCGCTGCGGATCTGAGCGCCGAAACGCACCCCCCGAGGGCTGCCAGTCGCCCCAAAACCAAGCACGCGTCACGTGCGGTTGCACCAAACCTACCCCCTTCGATGCAAGGGGTTTTACTAGGTTGCACCTTCAAATCCACCGGGCGTATGATCCGCTTCGATTTGCCGGCCACAAGCTTTGGCAATGGCAGCTACGGATAGGAACCCACATGGCTACAACCACCCTCGGGGTCAAGCTGGACGATGCTTCGCGTGAACGCCTCAAGCGCGTTGCGCAGTCCATTGACCGCACGCCGCACTGGCTGATCAAGCAGGCGATCTTCACGTATCTGGATCAAGTGGAGCGGGGGCAGCTGCCAAATGACGTAAAAGCAGACGCAAACGGCACGGCGGCGGATGGCCTCCCGTCCGCCGCCGCAGCCGTCTCGGATGTGCACGAGGGTGATGACCCTGCGGTGCAACCGTTCCTCGAATTCGCACAAAGCGTGCAACCGCAATCGGTGCTGCGCGCGGCCATTACCGCCGCATATCGCCGGCCGGAAACCGAAGCCATTCCGATGCTGCTGGAGCAAGCCCGTCTGCCGGCCGCGCTCGCCTCGGAAGCCAAGCGGCTGGCACGTGATCTCGCCGGCAAGCTGCGTACACAAAAGGTTGGCACCGGCCGCGAAGGTCTGGTGCAGGGCCTGATTCAGGAGTTCTCCCTGTCGAGCCAGGAAGGCGTGGCGCTGATGTGCCTGGCCGAAGCGCTGCTGCGCATCCCCGACAAGGCCACGCGCGACGCACTCATCCGCGACAAGATCAGCAACGGCAACTGGCACTCGCACGTCGGCCAGAGCCCGTCGTTGTTCGTCAACGCCGCCACCTGGGGCCTGCTGCTCACCGGCAAGCTGGTCGCCACGCATAACGAAGCGGGGTTGTCGAAGGCGCTTACGCGCATCATCGGCAAGAGCGGCGAGCCGCTGATCCGCAAGGGCGTGGACATGGCGATGCGCCTGATGGGCGAGCAGTTCGTCACCGGCGAGACCATTTCCGAAGCGCTGGCCAACGCACGCAAGTTTGAAGCCGAAGGCTTCCGCTACTCCTACGACATGCTCGGTGAAGCCGCCATGACGGAGGAAGACGCGCAGCGCTATCTCGCGTCGTACGAACAGGCCATCCGCGCGATCGGGCAGGCTTCGGGCGGACGCGGCATCTACGAAGGGCCGGGCATCTCGATCAAGCTGTCGGCGCTGCACCCGCGCTACAGCCGCGCGCAATACGATCGCACCATCAACGAGCTGTACCCGCGCGTGAAGGCGCTGGCCGTGTTGGCGCGTGAATACGACATCGGCATCAACATTGATGCGGAAGAGGCCGACCGCCTGGAGCTGTCGCTCGATCTGCTGGAGCGCCTGTGCTTTGCGCCCGAGCTGGCCGGCTGGAACGGCATCGGCTTCGTGGTGCAGGGTTACCAGAAACGCTGCCCGTTCGTGCTCGACTACATCATCGACCTGGCCCGCCGCAGCAAGCACCGCCTGATGATCCGCCTGGTCAAGGGCGCCTATTGGGACAGCGAGGTCAAGCGCGCTCAGGTCGAGGGCCTGGAGGGCTATCCGGTCTACACGCGCAAGGTCTACACCGATGTGTCGTACCTGGCCTGCGCGCGCAAGCTGCTGGCGGCGCCGGAGGCGATCTTCCCGCAGTTCGCCACGCACAATGCCCACACGCTGGCTGCGATCTACCAGATGGCCGGCCAGAACTATTACCCCGGCCAGTACGAGTTCCAGTGCCTGCACGGCATGGGTGAACCGCTGTACGAGCAGGTGGTCGGCAACAAGCCCGGCAAGCTCAACCGCCCGTGCCGCATCTACGCGCCGGTTGGTACGCATGAAACGCTGCTGGCTTACCTGGTGCGCCGTCTGCTGGAAAACGGCGCCAACACCTCGTTCGTGAACCGCATTGCGGACGAGTCGATTTCTCTGGACGACCTCGTCGCCGATCCGGTGGCGGTGGTGGAACGGATGCACGCCGATGAAGGGACGCTCGGCATGCCGCATCCGAAAATTCCGCTGCCGCGCCACCTTTACGGTGACGTTCGCGCAAACTCGTCGGGCATTGACCTGGCGAACGAGCAGCGCCTGGCGTCGTTGTCGTCCGCCCTTCTTGCTGGCACCAGCACGGTCTGGACCGCCGCACCGACGATCGGTGACGCATCGTACGTGGGCGGCACACCGCAACCGGTGCGCAACCCGTCGGACCTGCGCGATGTCGTTGGCCACGTGACCGAAGCCACCGAGGCCGACGTTGATGCTGCACTCGCTGCTGCCGCTGCTGCCGCGCCGATCTGGCAAGCCACGCCGCCGGAAGCGCGCGCCGCGCTGCTCGATCGCGCCGCGGACCTGATGGAAGGCGAGATGCAGCACCTGATGGGGCTGATCATTCGCGAAGCGGGCAAGACGCTGTCCAACGCCATCGCTGAAGTGCGTGAAGCCGTGGACTTCCTGCGCTATTACGCAGCGCAAGTGCGCGGCGGGTTCTCGAACGACACGCACCGCCCGCTGGGTCCGGTGGTCTGCATCAGCCCGTGGAACTTCCCGCTGGCGATCTTCACCGGCCAGGTGAGCGCGGCGCTGGCCGCCGGCAACCCGGTGCTGGCCAAGCCCGCCGAGCAGACCCCGCTGATTGCCGCCCAGGCCGTGCGCATTCTGCGCGAAGCTGGTGTGCCGGCCGGTGCCGTGCAATTGCTGCCGGGCCGCGGCGAGACCGTCGGCGCGGCGCTGGTGAAAGATGGGCGCACCAAGGGCGTGATGTTCACGGGCTCCACCGAAGTCGCGCGCATTCTGCAACGCACGCTGGCCGGTCGCCTGGATGCCAACGGCGCACCAATCCCCCTGATTGCCGAGACCGGCGGTCAGAACGCGATGATCGTGGATTCGTCCGCGCTGGCCGAGCAGGTGGTGGCGGACGTGCTGTCCTCCGCGTTTGATTCCGCAGGCCAGCGTTGCTCGGCACTGCGCGTGCTGTGCGTGCAGGACGACGTGGCCGACCGCGTGCTCACGATGCTCAAGGGCGGCATGGCCGAGTTGGCGATGGGCAACTCGGATCGCCTGTCGACCGACGTGGGCCCGGTGATTGACGCCGAAGCGCGCGACAACATCGTCGGCCATATCGAAGCGATGCGCGCCAAGGGCCGTCGCGTGCATCAGACGCCAGTGCCAGAAGCCTGCGCGCACGGCACCTTCGTACCGCCGACCGTGATCGAACTCGACAGCCTGTCGGACTTGACGCGCGAAATCTTCGGCCCGGTGCTGCACGTGGTGCGCTGGAAGCGCTCAGCAGACAACGCCGGCCTGACCAAGCTGATCGAGCAGATCAACGGCACGGGCTACGGTCTGACGCTGGGCATCCACACGCGTATCGACGAGACCATCGCGCACGTGGTGGACCGCGCGCACGTCGGCAACCTGTATGTGAACCGCAATATCGTCGGCGCTGTGGTGGGCGTGCAGCCGTTCGGCGGCGAGGGCCTGTCGGGCACCGGCCCGAAGGCGGGCGGCCCGCTGTATCTGCTGCGTTTGCTGTCGACCTGCCCGCAGGACGGCATGCGCACTGCGCTGTCGCTCACCGCGGGTGCTGGCACCGAAGTGGACACCGAAGCGCGCCGCGCACTGCTCGCGCCGTTCGATGCGCTGGTTGACTGGGCACGCAAGCAGTCGCCCGTGGCGCAGTTGGCCAACCTGACGGCGCTGTGCGAACGCCTGGCGGCTGCCTCGGCCACCGGTGCCACGGCAACGCTGCCGGGCCCGACGGGTGAGCGCAATACCTACACGCTGTTGCCGCGCGAAGCCGTGCTGTGCGTGGCAGTGGATCCGGCCGACTGGCTGCGCCAACTGGCCGCCGTGCTGGCGGTCGGCAGCATGGCTGTGGTGCTGGAAAACCCTGCTGTAGAAGCTGTGTTGCGGGAGTTGCCGCCGGCAGTACAATCGCGCGTCCGTGTGGTGCCGGCCCTGGATGGGGCCGAGTTCGACGCGGTGCTGCACCATGGCGATTCGGACCATCTACGCGCCATCTGCGAAGGGCTGGCACGACGCGCCGGCCCGATCGTGGGGGTGCAAGGCCTGCCGCACGGCGGGGAAGGGCTGGCGCTGGAGCGCCTGCTGATTGAGCGTTCGCTATCGGTCAATACGGCCGCGGCGGGTGGCAACGCCAGCCTGATGACCATCGGCTGACGGGGAGCACGAGCAGGATTCGCGGTTTCACCCACACGACGGGTGCGGGTGGAATGCGAAGCGGGAGGAGGGCGACGGCGATCCCGTCGCGCTATTGATCCAAATTGCGTTTGAACTAGGAGACGCACAAATGAAACTGAAACAACTGTGGGTGGCGGCCGCACTGTGTGCGCTGGGTAGCGCAGCATCGGCGCAGGAAGTCATCAAACTGGGCTTTGCTGCCCCGATGTCGGGTCCGCAAGCGCAATACGGCACGGACATGAAGAACGGTGCGACCCTGGCTGTTGAAGAGTTCAATGCCACGCACCCGAAGATCGCCGGTAAGGAAGTCAAGTTCCAACTCATGGCCGAAGACGACCAGGCTGACCCGAAGACGGGCACTGCTGTCGCACAGAAGCTGGTGGATAGCGGCATCAAGGGCATGCTCGGCCACTTCAACTCGGGCACCAGCATTCCGGCATCGCGCGTGTACAACCAGGCCGGCATCGCACAGATCGCCATGGCGACGGCTCCGGAATACACCAAGCAAGGCTACAAGACGACCTTCCGCATGATGACCTCCGACACCCAGCAGGGTTCGGTGGTCGGCACCTTCGCGGTCAAGAAGCTGGGCTACAAGAACATCGCCATCATTGACGACCGCACCGCCTACGGCCAAGGTCTGGCTGACGAGTTCGAAAAGGCTGCCAAGGCTTCCGGCGCCACCATCGTGCGTCGTGAGTACACCAACGACAAGGCCAGCGACTTCAAGGCCATCCTGACGCAGATCAAGAGCAAGAACCCGGATGCCGTGTTCTACGGCGGTGCCGAAGGCCAATCCGCGCCGCTGCTCAAGCAGATGCGCGAACTGGGCATCAAGTCCACGCTGATGTCGGGCGAAATGTCCAAGACCGACGAATTCATCAAGCTGGCCGGCCCGCAAGCGGCTGAAGGCATGGTGGCATCGCTGGCTGGCCTGCCGCTGGAGCAGATGCCCGGCGGCGCGGGCTACAAGCAGCGCTATGAGAAGCGCTTCGGCACGCCTGTGCAGACGTACTCGCCGTACGCTTACGACGGCGCGATGGCCCTGATGAAGGCCATGGTGGCTGCCGGCTCGTCGGACCCGGCCAAGTACCTGCCGATCCTGGCGGCGACCAACGCACAAGGCGTGACCGCCAAGCACTACGCCTACGACGACAAGGGCGACCTGAAGGACGGCGGCATCACCGTCTACAAGGTCACCGGTGGCAAGTGGGCACCGCTGGAAAGCGTGGGCGGCAAATAAGCCCCCGTCGACCGGCTCTGCGCCGTTCGCAGCATGAGAAGCCGCCCTTCGGGGCGGTTTTTCTTTGTCCGGCGCCGGCTGGTGCAAACACGCTAATTCTGCGATCTTCTTCAAATATCTTTCATCTGATATCAAATATCGTGTAACGCGATCTCATCGCGTGTCAGTGCTTGACTGACTTTCCCGTTTGGGTGCTTCGGGTACCATGTCGCCCATGACAGGACTTCACGATCTCTTCCCTTCGTGGCCCCCCGCTCCGGGCGGCCTGTTCTGGATCGGGCTGGCGCTGGTGGGCGCGGCGCTGTGCGGCGAGTTTGCGCGCGTGGCGCTCAGGCTGCCGCGCATTGTCGGCTACGCGGTGGCGGGGCTGGCAGCCGGGGTACTCGGTCGTCCGCTGATCGACGCCGACATGCTCGACCAGACCCACATCCTGATCGAGATGGCGCTGGCGCTGGCGTTGTTCGAGCTAGGGCATCGGCTCTCGTTCGAGTGGCTGCGCGCCAACCGCTGGCTGCTGCTCACCAGTGGTTTCGAGAGCCTGCTGACCTGGGGCCTCGTCACCTGGGTGTTGCAACTGTTTGGCGTGGCAACACCGGTGGCGGTGGCGGCCGGTGCGATTGCGGTGGCGACCTCGCCCACCGTGCTGCTACAACTGAAGAACGAACTGCGCGCCGAAGGCCAGGTGACCGAACGGTTGCTTTCGCTGGGGGCGCTCAACAGCATCTACGCCAGCGTGCTGGTGCCGCTCACCGCCGGCTGGCTGCACTCTGAATACGGCCACTGGGCTGCCGCGCTGATCCACCCGCTCTATCTGCTGGCAGGCTCCGTGCTACTCGCTTGGGTGGTCGGCAAGGCGGGCCATGCGCTGTATCACCGCATGGCGGGTGACGATCACTACGCGTTCCTGGTGCTGGTGGGCTTGGTGCTGTTTGCGCTGGCGATGGCCAAGCTGCTGAAGCTGTCGGTGCCGCTCACGCTGTTGCTGGCGGGCGTGGTGTTCAAGCACCAGGATGCGCACCCGCGCGTGTGGCCGTCGCACTTCGGCAGCGCGGGCAGCATCCTGATTGTGGTGATGATCGTGTCGCTTGGGCTGCCGCTCACCGCGTCGGATTGGGCCATCGGCGGGGTGGCGGCAGTGGCACTCGTGCTGGCGCGCTTTGTCGCCAAGCTGGCGGGTACGACGGCGCTGGGTTCGTTCTCGGGGCTGTCGATGCGCCAGAGTGTGGCGCTGGGCCTGGCGCTGGGGCCGATGTCGGGATTGTCATGGTTGTTGATGCACGATACGGCGGCGCTGTATCCACAGACCGGCGCGCCGCTGGCGGCCATCATCCTGTGCACGCTGGCGATCCAGCAGATTGCTGCGCCCATCCTGACTGCACGGTCGCTGCGCTGGGCCGGTGAGGTGCGTCAGGACAACGACCATCGCTAAGAGGTAGGCATGTCGCTCGAACCGTTCTCGAAATCCGAAGCCCTCACGTTTGGCGTTGAGCTGGAGCTGCAGCTCGTCAATCGTCACGACTACGACCTAGCCTCGGCATCGCCGGACTTGCTGCGCATGCTCAAGGGCAAGGAGTACCCCGGCGACATCAAGCCGGAGATCACCGATTCGATGATCGAGATCTCCACCGGCATCTGCCACAGCCACGACGAGGCCCTATGGCAGCTGCGCGAGATGCGCGACCGCATGGCCGAAGCCGCCACGGCGCTGAACATCGGCATCTGCGGCGGCGGCACGCACCCGTTCCAGCAGTGGAGCCAGCGCACGATCTCGCAATCGCCGCGTTATCAGTACATCTCGGATCTGTACGGCTATCTGGCCAAGCAGTTCACCGTGTTCGGTCAGCACGTGCACATTGGCTGCCCGAACCCCGACGACGCGCTGTACCTGCTGCACGCCATGTCGCGCTACGTGCCGCACTTCATTGCGCTGGCCGCGTCATCGCCGTTTGTGCAGGGCGTGGATACCGGGTTTGCTTCCGCGCGCATGAACTCGGTCAGCGCGTTCCCGATGTCGGGCCGCGCGCCGTTCGTGCTGACGTGGGACGCCTTCATCGCGTACTTCGACAAGATGCACGCCACCGGCGTGATCGAAAGCATGAAGGACTTCTACTGGGACATCCGCCCCAAGCCCGAATTCGGCACGATCGAAGTGCGCGTGATGGACACCCCGCTCACCGTTGAGCGCGCCGCCGCCATTGCCGCCTACATCCAGGCGCTGGGCCGCTGGCTGCTGCTCGACCGTCCGTTCACGCCGGTGGAAGACGACTACCTCGTCTACACCTTCAACCGCTTCCAGGCGTGCCGCTTCGGGCTTGCGGGGGAATACGTCGACCCGGCTACCGGCAATCGTGGCGCGCTGGCCGATCACATCCTGGAAACCAGCAAGGTGCTGTCGACACACGCCGAGGCGCTGTCGTCCGAAGGTGCGCTCGACATGGTGCGTGAGGTGGTGGAAGCGCGTGACACGGATGCGGAGTGGATCCGCCGTGCCCAAAACGAAACCCGCAACCTGCACGAGACCGTGCGACGGGGTTGCGGGCGGTGGACGCAGGCGGCAACACAACCTGCGTAAGTGGAGTGACAGCGCTTGATCAGTGAGCGGGGCGCACCGCCAGCACGCGGCGTGCAAACGCCCAGCAGATCAGCGCGAACACGATCAGCCCCAGCCATTGCGCGGCGCTTTCAAACGACGCGCCGACAATCGCCAGCGGCGCATCGGTGCCCGTGGTGCCGATGATGGCCGCCATCAGCACGCCCACCAGGCTTTCACCCACGATCAGGCCCGAGGCCAGCAGCACGCCGTGGCGGCTCGGCACCTCTGCATAGCGCTCGTACGGCACGCCGGCCGCTTGGGCACGCCTGGCGAGAATCTTCTCAATGATCCACGCCAGCACGGCACCGATCACCAGCGGCGCGCTCACCGTCGGCGGCAGGTAGATACCGATGCCCACAGCCAGCACCGGCAGCCGTGCTGCACCGCCGCGCCGCTTGAGCACCCAGTCGATGGCGATGAGGATGGCGCCGACGATGGTGCCGGTAATCACCATGTTCCATTCCAGCTTGTGCGTGAAGATGCCGGTGGCGATGGCCGTCATCAGCGTGGCCTGCGGTGCGGACAGCGCCTGCGCGGCATCCATGCCGGCACGCGGCAGCGCACCCGGGAAGCCGTACGCGTTGTAGAGCAGTTCCAGCACCGGCGAGATAACCGCCGCACCCGCCACGCAGCCAACCAGCAGCGCGACCTGCTGGCGCCACGGCGTGGCCCCGACCAGCCAGCCGGTCTTCAGATCCTGCAGGTTGTCGTTGGAGATGGTGGCCACCGCCACCACGGCCGACGTGGTGAAGATCGCCAGCGCAATGCCCAGCTTGCTAGCCTCGGGCGAACCGACGATGCCGTTGTCTGCCCCCACGGCCAACAGCAGCAGCGACACCAGCGTGATGGCGATCATGCCGATCCCCGAGATGGGGCTTGAGGACGAGCCGATCAGCCCGGCCATGTAGCCGCACGCCGCCGCCACCAGAAAGCCGAACACCACGGCAAACACCACCGCGCAGGCGATCAGCGTCCAGCGCGAGCCGGCCGACAGCATGGTCGGCGCCAGGAAGGCTGCAAAGGTGATGACCAGCACCACCACCATTGCCAGCGTGACCAGCAGAATCCAGCGTGGCGCCATGTCCTGTTCGGTGCGCTGGCGGGCATCGCCTTGCGGGCGCAGGCTGCCGAACGAGCGCTTGACGCCTTGCACCACCGGGCCGATCAGCGTGCCGAGCGTCCACACCGCCGCCACCGCAATCACGCCCGCACCGATGAAGCGCACCTGCGTGCGCCAGACATCTGCACCGAAGGCGGCGAGCGCTTTGCCCTCCGGCATCGGCGTGATGGCAGTCAGATACGGCACGGCGATGCCCCAGGCGATCACCAGGCCCACCAGCATGGCCAACCCGCCCATCAGGCCGATCAGGTAGCCCGCACCCAGCAGCGCCGTCGAGAAGCCCAGCGGCAAACGCACCACCGAGGCCCCTGCAGCGAACCACCAGCTCGCCCCTTCGCCCAGCACACGCAGGCCGCTGGTCGCAAACGCAACGATGGCCGCGACAATGCCGCCCGCCGCCAGATCGCGCATGCCGGTGGCCGCCGGCACGGCATCGCCACTGGCGGCCTGTGTGCCGTCAGCGGATTGGCCGCTGCCCACGCGCAGGATTTCCGCCGCGGCCACACCTTCGGGGTAGGGCAGATCGCTCTGCACCACCATGGCGTGGCGCAGCGGAATCGTGAACACCACGCCCAGCATGCCGCCGGCCATGCAGACGCCAAACGTTTGCCAAAACGGAAAGCCCTGCCAGTGGCCAATCATCACCAGGCCCGGCAGAACAAAGATGATGGAAGACAGCGTCCCGGCTGCAGACGCCTGCGTCTGCACCATGTTGTTCTCGAGGATGTTGGTGCCGCCGAGCATGCGCAGCACCGCCATCGAGATCACGGCGGCGGGAATCGCCGATGAGAACGTCAGGCCGACCTTCAGGCCCAGGTACACGTTCGAAGCGGTGAAGATCACGGTGATGATGGCACCGAGGATCATGCCGCGCAGCGTCAACTCCGGCAGCGTGGCTGCCGGTGTGTGCTTGAGAGGACGAGGAGATTGCATCCTGCGGGTCTCCGATGAGGGTTTTTGTGGCCCGGATTATAGGAGGGGCGGGATGCGACGGGACGAATGATTTGTTTTGAGCTTCCTCTAAATTGCGTACGGGCGCACGGCGGATCCGTGGGTGGTCGTCTTCGGTGGGAGGCGGGCTTGTGCCGCGCCCATCGACACGCGGCAACACCGGCTGCTCAACCGACGCTCAAGGCCGCCAGAGTGTCGCGTGTTCCGGGCGCAGATCCCGATCCAGCACGGCCTTCAGGTCGCAGACCACGAACCGCGCGTGAGGCTTGACCAGCGATGCAATCAAACGCCAGCCGCCGTCCCGATATTCGGCATGCGGCACCGCCAGTACGATGGCATCGGCAGGCTCGGCCTCGGCCAGCGGGGTCAGGTGGAGGCCATACGCCTGTGCCACCTCGTCGCTGTTGGCCAGCGGATCAACGATCTGCGTGCGGATACCCAGCCTGTTGAGCGCTTTGACGATGTCGATCACTTTCGAGTGGCGAACGTCGGGCACGTCTTCCTTGAGCGTGGCGCCAAGCACCGTCACGATGGTCTGCGGATGCAGCAGGTGGCGTTTCGTCATCCAGTGGAGCAACTGGTCGACAACGAACTGCGCCATGCCATCGTTGGTTTCGCGGGCAGACAGGATCAGGCTGGCATTGAACCCGGGGGGGATCGCCCCGTGCATCAGGTAATGCGGATCGACCGAAATGCCGTGACCGCCAACCAGGCCCGGCCGGAAATCCACGAAGTTCCACTTGCTGCGCGCGGCGTCCAGGACGTCATACGTATCCACGCCGAGCGTGCTGAGCTGCTGTGACACCTCATTCATCAGTGCGATGTTCACGTCGCGCTGCGTGTCTTCCAACACCTTGGCAGCCTCAGCCACCTTGATGCTCTTGGCGGGATGCACGTGTGTGATCACGCTGTACAGCTTCATCAGCGTGTCACGCGTCTGCGGCGTGTCGCCCGAAACAATCTTGGTGACGGTGGTGAGCGTGTGCTCGCGATCGCCCGGGTTGATGCGCTCGGGCGAGTAACCAACGTGGAAGTCATGCAGGTGCTTCAAGCCGCTGTGCCGTTCGAGCAGGGGGATGCATACGTCTTCGGTCACGCCAGGGTAGACCGTGCTCTCGTACACGACGGTCGCACCCCGCTGTATGTGCCGGCCTACCTCGGCGGACGCTTGTTCCAGGGGGCGGAGGTCTGGTACCCGAGCCTCGTCGACTGGGGTCGGCACGGCGACGATGATGATGTCGGCCTGCTTCAGTACCGATGCATCGGTGGTCAGTTGTATTGGCGCGCTTAGCAACGCATCGCGAGAGAGCTCGCCGGTGCGGTCGTAGCCTTCGCGCAACTCCGCCACGCGCGTGGCGTCGATATCCACGCCCCACACACGGAAATGCCCTGAGAGTGCGTGTGCCAGTGACGCACCGACGTAGCCGAGGCCGACAACGGCGACGCAGTGCGGTGCCGGCGCAGTTTCAACCGGGGCTGCGCCGTGGATGGGAGACGCGGGGGCAGCGAGTTGTGGCGCTAAGACCGAAGATTTCTCGCGAGAAGGCACTGAGTTTCCCTCATAACGTAGTGCGGCCGCATGCGACGAGGGTGTCCCTTGAAGGGTTCTCTAGAGCAAGCGGACGACCCGGTCGAGCGAACTGATCCTGTCGCGACACATTGACTCGGGCGGCACGGGATTGAATGTGTCAGACGTTATGCCCAGGCAACATGTGCGTGTATGAGAATGCTCCGATGTTGCGGCGTGTTTGCGTGAAGTCTCGTGTCGTGAACATTAAGCGACCACATCAAACATGCAAAACGGCCAAACCGCCAAGCCCCCGAGCAACAACACTCGCGAACCAACGGTTTGGCCGTTCCCACCCGATGCGGCGCCGTTCTTTACTGACGTTCTTTAGCAGCAAGACAAAGAAAGTGCGTCAGCCCCGGCAGGGGACGAAACACGGGATGGACCACCAAGGCCCAAGCCCAAATCAGCACTCCACAATATTCACAGCCAACCCACCGCGCGCCGTTTCCTTGTACTTGGTCTTCATGTCCGCCCCCGTCTCCCGCATTGTCTTGATCACGGAGTCGAGCGAAACGTAGTGCGTACCATCCCCCCGCAACGCCATGCGCGCCGCATTCACGGCCTTCACAGACGCCATCGCATTGCGCTCGATACACGGAATCTGCACCAGCCCGCCAACGGGATCGCACGTCAGGCCGAGGTTGTGCTCCATGCCGATTTCAGCCGCGTTCTCGACCTGTGCAGGCGTGCCGCCCAGCACCGCAGCCAGCGCCCCTGCAGCCATTGAACACGCCACGCCCACTTCACCCTGGCAACCCACTTCCGCACCGGAGATGGACGCATTCATCTTGTAAAGCATGCCGATCGCGCCCGCCGTGAGCAGGAAATCCACGATGCCGTTGTCGTTCGCGCCGGGCACGAAGCGATCGTAGTAATGCATCACCGCCGGGATGATGCCGGCCGCGCCGTTGGTGGGCGCCGTCACCACACGCCCGCCCGCGGCGTTCTCTTCGTTGACGGCGATGGCGTACAGGTTCACCCAGTCGATCACCGACAGCGGATCGGACAGCGTGCGCTCGGCCTGCACTGTGAGCCGCGAATACAGCTCAGCCGCACGGCGACGCACGTGGAACGGGCCGGGCAGTTCGCCTTCCGTGCGGCAACCGCGCGCCACACATGCCTGCATCACATGCCAGATGTTGAGCAGACCGGTGCGCACCTCGGCTTCCGAGCGCCAGGTCAGTTCGTTCTCCAGCATCAGGCGGGCGATCGACTTGCCCGTCGATTCGCACATCGTCAGCAGTTCCTTGCCGCTGCGGAACGGATGCGGCAGTTGGTCATGCGCCGACAGCACTTGCGTATTCGCCGCGCCGGCTGTCACGACAAAGCCGCCGCCCACCGACAGATAACGCGCCTCGCGCAGCCGTTCGCCGGCCGCATCGAAGGCGTGGAATTTCATGCCGTTCGGGTGCTCGGCCATCGCCTCGCGGCGGTAGAAGGCGATGTGTTCCTTCTCGGTAAAGCGCACCGCATGACGGCCCAGCAGCGATAGCGACTGCGATGCGCGCAGTGCTGCCAGCTTGGCGTCGATGGTGTCGGGGTCGATGGTGTCCGGCGCCTCGCCCATCAGGCCGAGGATGACACCGCGGTCTGTGCCGTGGCCCTTGCCAGTGGCGCCGAGTGAGCCATACAGCTCCACGCGCACGCTGGCCACTTGCGGCATCAGCCCATCGGCTTCGAGGCCCGAGGCGAACATCAGCGCGGCGCGCATCGGCCCGACGGTGTGCGAGCTGGACGGGCCAATGCCGATCTTGAAGAGGTCGAAAACAGAAACAGCCATGGGGTAGGGCTCCGGGGGCGTTAGTGAGGGCAAGTTGGCTTGTGGCCAGTTGCGCCGGGTTGTTGCGTGCCCGCTGTCTGCTGCAATGATGCGCCGATCAGCGTGCCGCGCACAGCGCCAGCCAATCGGGCGCGGTGGCGGCCAGCCGTTCGGCCAGCGGGCGGTAGTTCGGGTCCAGTCGTGCGGCTTGCCAGTAGAGCGTGCCGGCGCTTTTCGGCTCCCACGTACCGGAGAAGCCGGGCAGGCCCGCATCGGCGCGCGTCTTGTCGAACGCGACGTGCGAGTGAACGTACTCCTCGTGTGTACGACTGCCATCGGCATACGGCACGAGCCAGTCGATGGCGGCGGCGAGTGTGGCGCCATTGCTTGCGCGCTCGCGCAGCCAATGCTGGCTGAACGGCTGGACGGCAATCGCAGCCATCGTCAGCGGCTCCAGGTCGTAGACGACGTAGTGCAGCGCATCGCGGTCTTCAAAGTCTTCCACTGAGCCGTCGGGGCGCATGTTGTTGGCGAGTTGCCGCAGGAACAGGCGATGTGTCTGCTCGATCAGCGCGCGGTCGCCCAGCGCGGCGGCCGACATCGCCATCAGCTTGATGCGGTGGCTCTGCCAGTTGTTGACCCACGTGTGGGACAGCGGCTGGCGGGCAGCGTCCGTGCGCCCGATGTAGCCCTCGGCCAGCGTGCGCAGGAAGCGTTGCGTCTCTTCCCGCGTGCCGGGTGTGAGGCCGTCGCGGGCGAGCGTGTAGGCCTGGATCAACGCATCGAACTTGGTTTCGTCGATCGGGTTGAAGCTCGGTACATACGTGCCGACCCACGCGTGCAGGAAGGTATCGACCTGCTCGGCGAAGCGCTTGTCGCTGGTGAGTCGCCAGGCCAGCGCGGCGTCGCGCATGACGGGAAAGTCCCGCGCGGCCGCAACGGATTCGTCGTAGATGCCCTGATGCGGCAGCGTGCCTTCGGTATGCAGGCGCGGCAGCGGATGCGGGGTCTGTCCAAGGTGCTGCGTCGCGCGAGCAATCAGCTTGGCGGCAGCCGGGTCGCCGGACTGCGCAGGCGAAACGCTGCACCAGTCGCGCGCCGGACCTGCCGGACCATGTGCACCGGCATACACAGATGCCGCTGCTCCCGCTTGTGTCGGCGAGCATGCGCTGCACACCGCAACGGCGGCAGCACAGGCAAGCAGGCGAAGGAGCGGGGCGCGGTGGAACATCGGCATGGAAGGGTCTCATCAGTCAGGTGAACGGTCGTCACCTTACTTGGCGAGGCACCCAAAGGGGTGAATTGTCAGGGCAAGTTACAACGGTTGCGCTAGGTTGCTAATGTGATGGGCCAACACCTGAAATTCCTGGGCGCTTCGGGGGCAGGCAGGCTGACCGCGCAGCAACGGACTCCAACCACGTCAGTTGGGGATGTCTGTAGTTCCCTGTCTTGTGAGCAATCAACTCATGCAAGGGCAGCGTGACGACAGTATTTAGACTCGGCACAGATACATAAACTGGCTGCGAGGCAGGTTCACCATCTGGCCTGGGAAATAGATCCGGATCATCAGAAATCTGCAGACCGCCAAGGTGTTTGCCGCCGAGAGACAGGTGATAGCCAAAGCTCTGCTCTGATAAGGCAGTTGTCAGTGTGATTGCATTCGGAAGTGATATCAGCTCTTGCCATGGTTCCTTTGGTGAAGTGGATGCGAGCATGTCCGAGTAACCCAGCAACTCTGGGGCGGCAGCAGTTTCGTCCTTGCGCCATAACACTGCTCTGAGCTTGTCCGCATAGGAACTCTCAACGTAACGATCTCCTCCACTGCAAACACCCAAGCCGAGTGCGAGCTTGGCGAGGAAGCGTCGCTCAAAATTCACATCCCATGTGATCTTGCCGGACCCCTGCCTACCAGGAGCAAAAACCCTATCTCTGATGAACTCGAATCTAGAATCCGCTCGTGTTGGGAAATCGAACCCGAGGCGTTCCATGGCATGTCGAGTTGCGTCATCGCCGGGCGTGGAAAGCAAAAACTTGCGGACCTTCTTGTACTTCTTGAAGTGATCAACGATGGAGCGGAGTGTCACTTCAAGCCAAAACGGCTCGACAGTAGTGAGGGAGACATACGCTACGGAGGACTCTTTGCGGGCGCGCACGGGATCGCCGCCGGCGACCCCCAAAAAATCGTCCGATGCATCGCGTGGCCGAAAATGCAGCACTTGTTCTCCGCACGGGCCGAGCCAGACTTCGCAAACGTCTTCGTCTGCTTCGCTGCTGAATTCGTTAGTCGGACCTAAGTAGACCAGCGGAATAGGTCGAGGTGTATCGGACTCTAGATAGGCGTGACCGGAAATTGCCAGGAAATTACTGATAAACCAGTTACGTCTAAAAATTCTGTCGACGTAGCGCCCCAGCAGACTATTGCAGCCCTTACAGCAGTGTTGAGTTTGAAGCTCCTTGGGGGCGAAATCACCCCCAAGGCACTGTGGTAGCACATGCTCAAGTGAACCGACTGAGATGATCTCCGCACAGTAGACGCACTTCATTTTTAGTCTTGCGCGTACTCGCTCATCGGCACGCAGGCGCAGAACAGGTTGCGGTCACCGTAGACGTTGTCGGCGCGGCCAACCGGCGGCCAGTACTTCTGCTTGCGCAGCGACGCCACCGGGTAGGCGGCCTGCTCACGCGTGTACTTGTGTTGCCAGTCATCGGCCATCACCACGGCAGCGGTGTGCGGCGCGTGCTTGAGCGGGTTGTCTTCGCGGTCGAATTCGCCCGAGATCACCTTGTCGACTTCGCCACGGATGGCGATCATCGCGTCGATGAAGCGGTCGAGTTCCACCTTCGGCTCGCTCTCGGTCGGCTCGATCATCAGCGTGCCCGGCACCGGGAAGCTCATCGTCGGTGCGTGGAAGCCGAAGTCCATCAGGCGCTTGGCGATGTCTTCGTTGCTGATGCCCGATTCCTTCTGCAGCGGACGGATGTCGAGAATGCACTCGTGCGCCACCAGATCGTGCGCGCCCGTGTACAGCACCGGGTAGTACGGGGCGAGACGCTTGGCCACGTAGTTGGCCGACAGGATGGCCGTCTCGGTCGCAGCCGTCAGGCCCGCCGCGCCCATCATGGCGATGTACATCCACGAGATCGGCAGGATCGACGCCGAACCGAATGCCGCAGCCGACACGTTGCCGATGTTCTGGCTGGCGTCTTCACCCGACGCTGCGCGACCCGGCAGGAACGGTGCGAGGTGCGCACCCACAGCCACCGGACCGACGCCCGGGCCGCCACCGCCGTGCGGAATGCAGAACGTCTTGTGCAGATTCAGGTGCGAGACATCGCCGCCGAAGTGGCCCGGCGCTGCGGTGCCAACCATGGCGTTCATGTTGGCGCCGTCCACGTAGACCTGGCCGCCGTGGCTGTGCACGATTTCGCAGACGCGCTTGACGCCTTCCTCGAACACGCCGTGCGTGGACGGGTAGGTGATCATGATCGCGGCGAGGTTCTTGCTGTGCTCGGCCGCCTTCTTTTCCAGATCGGCCAGGTCGACGTTGCCGCGCTCATCGCAGGCGACCACGACGACCTGCATGCCGGCCATCTGCGCCGATGCGGGGTTCGTACCGTGCGCCGACGACGGGATCAGGCACACGTTGCGGTGCCCTTCGCCGCGGCTGGCGTGGTAGGCGTGGATGATCAGCAGGCCGGCGTATTCGCCCTGCGAGCCGGCGTTCGGCTGCAGGCTCACGGCGGCGTAGCCGGTGGCGGCGCACAGCATCTGTTCGAGCTGGTCGATCATCTCGCGGTAGCCCACGGTCTGATCGGCCGGCGCGAACGGGTGGATGTTCGAGAACTCGGGCCACGTCACCGGCAGCATCTCGGCGGTGGCGTTGAGCTTCATCGTGCACGAGCCCAGCGGGATCATCGTGCGGTCGAGCGCCAGGTCCTTGTCGGCCAGGCTGCGCAGGTAGCGCAGCATTTCGTGCTCGGAGTGGTGGGCGTTGAACACCGGGTGCGTCAGGTACGCGCTCTGGCGGACGAGCGACGCCGGGTACGCATCGGCGACGGCGGCTTCGGTCTTGTCGAAGTCCGGTGCGGTAGCGTGGGCGGCGTGCGCGAAGATGTCCCACAGCGCAACGACGTCGGCGCGCGTGACGGTCTCGTCCAGCGAGATGCCCAGGCGCGCATCGTCGATCTGGCGCAGGTTGATGCCGTGCGCCTGTGCAGCGATGTGCAGGTTGGCGGTGCGCGGGCCGGTAGCGACGGTCAGCGTATCGAAGAAAGCGTCCGATTCCAGCGTGTAGCCGACCGCGCGCAGGCCGGCGGCCAGCGTGGCGGTCAGGCGGTGCACGCGCTGGGCGATGCGCTTCAGGCCCTGCGGGCCGTGGTAGACGGCGTACATCGACGCCATCACGCCCAGCAGCACCTGCGCGGTACAGATGTTCGAGGTGGCCTTTTCACGGCGGATATGCTGCTCGCGCGTCTGCAGCGCGAGGCGGTACGCCGAGTTGCCTTGCGCATCGATCGTCACGCCGACGAGGCGGCCCGGCATCGAACGCTTGAACGCATCACGCACGGCCATGTAGCCGGCGTGCGGGCCGCCGAAACCGAACGGCACGCCAAAGCGTTGCGTGTTGCCGATCACCACGTCGGCACCCCATTCGCCCGGCGCGGCCAGCAGCGTGAGCGCCAGCAGATCGGCGGCGGCAACGACCAGGCCGCCGGCAGCGTGCACGGCATCGGTCAGCGCTTGGTACGTTGCCAGATCGCCCAGCAGCGCACCGTTGGCGCCCGGGTATTGCAGCAGCACGCCAAAGGCGTCGTGCTTGGCAGCGTCTGCTGCCGGGCCCGTCACCACTTGCACGCCGATCGGCTCGGCGCGCGTGCGCACGACTTCCAGCGTTTGCGGCAGCACGTCGTCGGCCACGAAGAACACGGTCGACTTCGACTTGCCGATGCGTTGCAGCAACGTCATCGCTTCAGCGGCGGCGGTGGCTTCATCCAGCATCGACGCGTTGGCGATGTCCATGGCCGTCAGGTCGATCACCATCTGCTGGAAGTTCAGCATCGCTTCCAGACGGCCCTGCGAGATTTCCGGCTGATACGGCGTGTAAGCCGTGTACCAGGCCGGGTTCTCCAGGATGTTGCGCAGGATCACGCCCGGTGTGTGCGTGCCGTAATAGCCCTGGCCGATCAGGCTCTTGACCACGCGGTTCTGTCCGGCGATGCCGCGCAGCTTGACCAGTGCGGCTTCTTCGGTCAGCGGCTGCGTGAATTCGCCCAGCGGCATTACGTCTTGGCGGCGGATGGCAGCGGGGATCACGGCGTCGATCAGCGCGGCGCGGCTGGCGTAGCCGAGCGTGCCGAGCATCTGGGCCTGCTCGTCGGCAGACGGGCCGATGTGGCGGTGCGAGAAGGCGTCGCGCGCCTCCAGGTCAGCCAAAGAGGGGCGTTCGGCGGACAGCGCCGAGGAAGCGGGGTGCGGAGCGTTCATGGCAAGGGCTTGAAATTCAGGCAATGCAGCAAAAAGCCGATGCGCGGCGCAGGTCAGGGCGCGCACATCGGCTTGAAGGACCGGCTTAGCCGATCTTGGCGGTGTACTGCTCGGCCGACAGCAGGGCGTTCACGTCGTCGGCGTTGGTCGGCTTGATCTTGAACAGCCACGCGGCGTAGGCGTCGGCGTTGACCGACTCCGGTGCGCCAGCAGCATCCTCATTCTTGGCGACGATCTCGCCCGACACCGGGGCGTAGATGTCGGAGGCAGCCTTGACCGATTCCACCACGGCAATCGCTTCGTCCTTGGCGACGGTGCGGCCGGCGTCCGGCAGCTCGAGGAACACGATGTCGCCCAGCGCGTCTTGCGCGAAGTCGGTGATGCCGATGGTCAGCGTGCCGTCGGCTTCAACGCGGATCCACTCGTCGTGTTCGGTGTACTTCAGATCGGCGGGGATGTTGCTCATGAAAGGTTCTCCGGAAGATTTGGAATGATTGGAATTCGGGTTCAGCTGACCAGCGCCTTGCCATTGCGCACGAACGGCAGTTTAACCACAGTCGCGGTCAACTTGCGGTCGCGGATCTCGACCTGTACGTCGGTGCCGATGGCCACGTCCTTGGGCAGGCGCGCCAGCGCGATGGAGAGCGACAGGCTCGGGCTGAACGTGCCGCTGGTGATCTCGCCATCACCGGCGGGGGTGATGACCTTCTGGTGGGCGCGCAGCACGCCGCCCTTGTCGCGCAGGATCAGGCCGACGAACTGCTCGCGCTGACCGCCGGCTTGCAGCGCAGCCTTGCCGATGAAGTCGCGTTCGCTTTGCAGGTCAACCGTCCAGGCCAGACCCGCGTCCAGCGGCGAGACGTGCTCGTCCATGTCCTGGCCGTAGAGATTCATGCCGGCTTCCAGGCGCAGCGTGTCACGCGCACCCAGACCGGCCGGGCGGACGCCGGCCTGCAGCAGGCGCTCCCACACGCCGGCGATCTGCGAGGCGGGCACGACCAGCTCGAAGCCGTCTTCACCGGTGTAGCCGGTACGCGCGACCATGATCTCGCCCACGCCATCCACGGTAACGAAGCCCGCGTTGAACGGCTTGAGCGCCTCGCCCACGGCCTGCGTGCCGGGCAGTGCGGCGTACGTCTTGGCGCGGGCGTTCGGCCCCTGCACGGCGAGGATGCCCAGCGGCTCGGCGCCAGCGTTGTTGTCCGAGCGGCGCGGCGTGATGGTCACGTTGGTGCCGGCAGCGGCGTTCTGGGCGACGATCCACTCCAGGTCGGTCGGCGCGGTGCCGGCGTTGACCACCAGGCGGAACCAGTCTTCGCGGAAGAAATAGACGATCAGGTCGTCGATCACGCCGCCCTTGGGGTTGAGCATGCAGCTGTAAAGCGCCTTGCCCGGGGTTTGCAGCTTGTCGACGTTGTTGGCCAGCAGCCCACGCAGGAAATCGCGCACGCGCGCGCCGGTGAGGTCGACCACGCACATGTGCGAGACGTCGAAGATGCCGGCGTCTTGGCGCACGGCGTGGTGTTCTTCGATCTGGGAGCCGTAGTTGACGGGCATGTCCCAGCCGCCAAAGTCGACCATGCGGGCGCCCAGCGAGCGGTGGATGGCGTTGAGCGGCGTGTGTTGGAGCGTCATGGAATCTCTCGGCTGAGTGCGCCGCCGGTGGCCTGGGCGCGGCGCATGGATCGGGGACCAAAAAGCAAAAAAGCCACCCGCGCAGCCTGCTTCCTCATGGTGACGCCATGAAAATATAAGCTGCGCGGATGGCCCCTCTGTCCTTGGTACCTGAGAGATTGCGAGCAGAGCGCATAGCGGTGCGCGCCGTTCGTGAGCCCCTTCGGTGGGCGCCTGCAGTGGTCGTGCAGCGCCAGCTCTCCAGAGTGCGGTCAGACGCATGTCTGGCCGATCCACCCGGTCCTGGATGCCTGAGAGTTTTCGGGTGCTACCCCTTCGGCGGTGCCTGGCCGTGTGCGGCGGGCACGCTCTCCCGGATGGATGGGCGGAATTTACGGAAGGGGGCTGGGATTGTCAATCAGGGCAAGTCGGCGGCGCTTTTTGGCAGCAATGCTGCCCAAAAAACTGGCCGCACTTCGTGGGACGTGTCAAGGCACGTGAGCCGTGTAACGCCATCGGAAAAAGCGAGGGGCACAAACGATTGCGCCCATAAAAAGAAACGGGCGTGCAGTGGAGACCCGCGCGCCCGTTTTACTTCACACCATCAACGACGGTGGGTTACCAGCCGAAACCAGCGCCCACGCCCACGTTGTACTCCTTGCCGCCAGCGGTAGAACCGCCGATCGTCACCGTGGCGCGCGAGCCGACCTTGCGCTGGTAGCCGATCGCCAATGCGGTTTCACCGCGATACAGACCCGTGCCGATGGCCATGCGGTTGTCGGTCTGCAGACCGGCCGCGCTGGCAATCATGGTCGACATGGCTGCGTTCATGGCGCCTACGCGGTTGACCTTGCTGTCGATCTGGCTGACTTGGTTCTGCAGGTTGCCGACGCTGTTTTGCACGCCTGCAATTTGACGATCCATTTGTGCCTTGTTGACCGCATCGGTGGGGTTCGTACCTTCCGCAACGTTGGTAATGGCGCGTTCGTTGCCAACGGAGCCGACGGACACCGTGTTGGCCGTATCCGCGATCGAGCCGGCACCCAAGGCGACGCTGTTGTCTGCGGTTGCCCGGGCATTGGCGCCCGTCGCCGTGGAGTTTTGGCCCTTGGCAACCGCGTTGGCGCCCGATGCCGTGGCGTAGGTACCCGATGCTACGGCCTCCTCCTTCTGGCCGGGATTACCGTTGTTTGCACCGCTACCGGAGAACTTGTCGTTGGCAGCGCTACCGCCGCCGACGCTGCTGCCTTCCAGGGTGAAAACGCGGTTATCCAACTTCGAGAGTGCATCGCCCACAGTGGTCGACTGGTCGCCATTCCGGAAGGTGTAGGTCGGGCCGGTCCACACACCGTTGTTGAACCCAGCACCGCCGCCCAACGCGCTACCTACGCCATTGAGCTGGCTGAAGTTGACGGCGTCATTGGCATTCACGCCATTGGCGATGTTCGACAGCTTGACCGGTGCCGTTGCCGGAACCATGGCGCCCGTACCATCGTCCTTCAGGCCACCCAGAGTAACGCTGTCCTTCTTATCGCTGTCGTATGTCACAACGTTGGCCAGTTTTCCATCACTGCCCACCAGACCTGCGTCTTTGAGCTGCTTGACGTTGACGGCGTCAGTGTCGTCCGTACCGGCTGCCACGTTCTTGATCTGCACGGGGCCCGTGCCAGTCGCCGGGTTCGTGAGGGTGATGGTGTTGCCCGCAGCGTCGTACTGAACAGAGTTGGCGGCAGCCTTTGCAGCCTGCTCAGCCGTGCTCTTGACGTCGAACAGTTGGCCACCGTTGACAGCGTCCTTGCTGTCCGAAGCCACTGCACCATCGGCCACGTTCGAGAGCTTGACCGGTGTGCCGACATTGCCCAGCGTGACGCTATTCTTGGCTGCACTGTCGTACTGCACGGCAGTGTCGGCCACGGCCTTGACGCTGTCGAGCTGGCTCTTGTTTACGGCGTCGGTGTCAGCCGTGCCGGCAGCCACGTTCTTGATCTGCACGGGGCCAGTACCAGTCGCCGGGTTCGTGAGAGTGATGGTGTCGCCAGCAGCGTCGTACTGGACCGAGTTGTTCGCCTTGGTGGCGGCCTGTTCAGCCGTGTTCTTGACGTCGCTCAACTGACTGAAGTTGACGGCGTCAGTGGCGTTCGTGCCAGCCGTTACGTTGGTCAGCTTGCGCGTGATGGGGCTGCCGTCCGCGCCCTTGCCGCCGAAGTTCACTGCGTCGCCATCGGTGTCTTTTGCTACGGTGATCTCAGCGCCAGCCGTGGCCTGTTGGACCATGCCGGCCGTGCCGTTGGTCAGGTTGGCGATGTCGGTGGTGTTGTTGACGATGCTGGCGGTGTTACCCTTGATCCGGTCATCCAAGTTGCCCAGCGCGCCTGGCACGGTGGAGTACGTTGTGCCTCCCTTGCTGTCTGCGCCCAGCGTGTATGTCGGGGCAACAATCGCGCCTGTCACACTGTTGATACGCCCACCGAGCGCGGTGAGAGCACCGTTGAGCTGATTGACGGTCACGGCATCGGTTGTACCAACACCGTTCTCAATACCCGTGAGGCGACGGTTTTGGCCCGCTACGTTGGAGAAACTGACGGAGCCCCCGGTCACGCTGCTGCCGATATTGATCGGCCCCCCACCGTCCGGCTGCTCGATCAGAACTTGCGCCATCGCCCCAGGCGCAGAAAACAATGCTGCGCTTGCGATCAGCGCGGCGCCCACTGGCCGCACAACGGAACGCCCCTTGCCGCGCCCACGCGCGATCTCCGAAACCGCCATCCATACGCCAGTCGCCTTGTTGAACACAACGCGATATGCCTTGTTCATATCAATCCCCCCTGCGGGAATAAAAGTGGAATTCCGAGCCGATCCATGTCATTGATCGGCGGCCGCAGAGTCTGGAGAAATCGAGGGATGAGTTCCGTCGATTTGTATGGCAATCGCAATGAATTGCGGAAATTGAAGAATCAGAAAGCGCTGATAACACGCGGCATCCTGTGCGCCGTGTTGCTGTCCGTGACACCGTTGACGCGATGTGACGCGATTTTCTCCGTTACGAAAAATCCCAAAGATCGGCAAATTCTTATTTTTGGGTTTGACGCTGGCCAATCCATAGACGTTGGGTTGAACGCCAGGACGGTCAGCTTGCCGGTGAGCTCCAGCAGAGCATCTCAAAATCACCTGCAGGAACACGTCTGAAAATGCCTGACCGGTACGGCGCCGAGTCATGTGCGCGCCACGCCAGATGAGGCCCCAAGCCCTGTCGCCCGTGCGTGCTACCATCGCCCTCCGCTGTACCTTCCCGCCTGCTTTTCTCCGCCTGCCCCCATGTCTTCTGGTCTCGCCCACGGGCTCAACGCTGCCCAATCCGAAGGTGTGCACTACCTCGACGGCCCGTGTCTGGTGCTGGCCGGGGCGGGCTCCGGCAAGACGCGCGTGATCACGCAGAAGATCGCACACCTGATTCTCGACAAGGGCTTCGAGCCGAAGCACATCGCCGCCGTCACGTTCACCAACAAGGCGGCCAAGGAGATGCAGGAGCGCGTGGCCAAGCTGATGGACGGCCAGACGCGCGCTGACGGCAAGCGCATCCCCATCAAGCAGTTGACGGTGTGTACGTTCCACTCGCTGGGCGTGCAGATCCTGCGTGCGGAGGCCGAGCACGTGGGCCTGAAGCCGCGCTTCTCGATCATGGATTCAGACGACTGCTTCGGCATGATCCAGGAGCAGCTGGCGACCACCGACAAGCAACTGATCCGCCGCGTGCAGAGCACGATCTCGCTGTGGAAGAACGGTCTCGTCGATCCGGAAACCGCCATTGCCGAAGCGCTCGCCAACAACAACGTCGACGATCACCAGGCCGCGCTGGTCTACCGCAACTACGTCGCCACGCTGCATGCGTATCAGGCGGTGGACTTTGATGACCTGATCCGCATTCCCGCCGAGCTGTTCGCGCGCAATGAGGAAGTGCGCCTGAAGTGGCAGAACCGCCTGCGCTACTTCCTCGTCGATGAGTACCAAGACACCAACGCCTGCCAGTACCAGCTGCTGAAGCTGCTGGCGGGTGGCTCGCACCTGCGTGCGCCGGCCTTCACGGCGGTGGGCGATGACGACCAGGCTATCTACGGCTGGCGCGGCGCCACGCTCGACAACCTCAAGCTGCTGCAGACGGATTTTCCGAACCTGAAGGTGATCAAGCTGGAGCAGAACTACCGCTCCACGGTGCGCATCCTGAACGCCGCCAACGCGGTCATCGCGCAGAACCCGAAGCTGTTCGAGAAGACGCTGTGGAGCGAGCACGGCATGGGCGACGCCATCAACGTGACGAGCGCCAACGACGAGGAGCACGAAGCCGAGAGCGTGGTCTTCAAGCTCTCCGCGCACAAGTTCGAGCGTCGCGCGCAGTTTCGGGATTACGCGATCCTGTATCGCGGCAACTTCCAGGCGCGCCTGTTCGAGCAGATCCTGCGGCGTGAGCGCATTCCGTATGTGCTCTCGGGTGGGCAGAGCTTTTTCGACAAGGCCGAGATCAAGGACTTGTGTGCGTACCTGCGGCTGATTGCCAATGCGGACGATGACCCCGCCTTCATCCGCGCCATCACCACGCCCAAGCGCGGCGTGGGCAATGCGACGCTGGAAGTGCTGGGTTCGTTCGCGGGGCAGGCCAAGGTGTCGCTGTTTGAGGCGGCGATGATGGGTGGCATCGAAGGGCAACTCGCACCGCGCCAGTTGGAGCCGCTGCGGGTGTTCTGCGAATTCATCGTGCGGCTGTCGGACCGCGCCGCCAAGGAGCCCGCCGCCACGCTGCTCGACGAGATGATGGGCGGCATCCACTACGAGGCCTACCTGTACGACACGTACGACGAGCGCCAGGCCCAGAACAAGTGGACCAACGTGCTGGAGTTTGTGGACTGGCTCAAGCGCAAGGGCACCAAGCCCGAGAAAGAAGACGCTGAAGAGGCCACCGGTTTCGACAATGCCGATGGTTTGATGGACGAAGGCAAGAACCTGCTGGAGCTCACGCAGACCATCGCGCTGATCAGCATGCTCGAAGGCCGGGAAGAGGACCCGGATGCGGTGCGCCTTTCCACGCTGCATGCGAGCAAGGGGCTGGAGTATCCGCACGTGTTTCTCGTGGGCGTGGAGGAGGGCATCCTCCCGCACTGCCGTGAGGACGACGACTTGACCGACGAGAAGATCGAAGAAGAGCGGCGGCTGATGTACGTGGGGATTACGCGGGCGCAGCGCAGCTTGCATATCAGTTGGTGCAAGAAGCGCAAGCGCGCGCGGGAGACGGTGGTGTGTGAGCCGTCGCGTTACATCGCTGAGATGAAGCTTGGGGATGATGCTGGGCCGACGCCCGAGGATTCGATGCCGGCGATGTCGCCTAAGGATCGGTTGGGGGCACTGAAGGGGTTGTTGGCGGCTAAAAAACCCGTGGCGACTTGAATCGGTTGCGGTTCGTCCCTGGTTTCATCCCCTGCCGGGGCTGACTCACTTTTCTTTGTCTTGCCAAAGAAAGTAAGCAAAGAAAGGCGCGCCCGAGATGGTAACACCCCCTTGAATTTGTGTGACCGTGCGGGGAAGGAGGCAAACTCGCTTCGCTCAGACAAGCCTCCTTCCTTTTTCCGCCCGCTCACAAAAATTCAAGGCGCCATCAAGGGCTCAACGTCAAAAGAAAAAGGCCAACCCATCGCGAAATTGGCCTTTGTCGTTCTGGCTGGCGTCCAGATGGTTTGGCTTCTGCTTTTGACTTTCCTGCCCTATGCGGCGCCTTGAATTTCTGTTGCAAGGAGGAAAAAGAGAGGAGGCTGTCTGAGCGCAGCGAGTTTGCCTCCTCTCCCTCCTTGCGACATAAATTCAAGGAGTCTTTCGCCGCATCGGGCGCGCCTTTCTTTGCTTACTTTCTTTGGCAAGACAAAGAAAGTGAGTCGACACCGGCAGGGGGCGAAAGGGGGGGCAGACCACTAACGCTCAATTCCCCGTCCCCTGGATGTAGTTCAAATCCACAAACTCACTCCCCCGATTCCCCCGAGTGAAATCCAAGGTAAATCCCCCCACATCCGCACGCGTCTGCAGCGCGCGCCGCAACTCAGCCCCGGCCGCTTTGCCACCCACCGCATTCATCGCCTGAATCAGATACGTGGCCGCGATATAACCCGACAACGTTGCCCCTGAGGGCGGCTCATCCAGAAACTGCTTCATGCGTGCAATGTGCTCGCGCGTGATCTTGGTGTTGCCGACAGCTGGGTTGGGTACGGTCTGCGCGAGCAGCATGCCGCCGCTGTAGTCGGTGCCGAGAATTTCACGCGCCACCTGCGGATTGACCGAGGAGAGCCCGACTAGGAAGCCATACCACCCATGCTGCGCCAATGCGCGGCCAACGCTGGCGTAGGCGAGGGTGTCGCCTGCGACGATGATGGCAGTCGGCTTGGTGGGGGCGATGCGTGCGGCCAGTTCACCCGGATCGCCCGTCAGGGTGTAGAGATCGAGCGTCTCGGCAACATCCCCCTTGGCGGGCGGTGTGGCTGCCAGCGTGTTGCGCAGGCGCGCGCCGAGTTGCGGATCGAACCCCGCAGTGGTGACCAGCGCGATGCGCCGCATGCCGAACTGGCGCAGGCGGTTGTGGGCGGCGACGATCTCGTGGTCGTAGTCGGGGCGGATGAACCAGACGTTGTCGGACGTGGACGTGGCGCCAGAGAGCGGTGCCAGCAGCGGCACATTGCGCCGCGCGATCTCCGCAGACGCGGTCAGCGCGGGCAACAGGCGCTCACTCACGCCAAAGAGCACTTCCACGCGATCGCGCTCGATCATGTCGATGGCCTGCGGCACCGCTTCGGGCTGTTCGACGTCGCGGCGGATCAGACTGATGCGCCGGCCCTTGATACCACCGCTCAGGTTGGCCGCATCAAACGCGACCTTGGCGCCGGCCATGAAGTCGCGCGCGTAGTCGGCCTGGGCGCCTCCGCGCTCGACCAACTGTCCGACAACGAAGGTGGTATTGCCTTGCGCATGCGCCGTCAGCGTCACAACGGCGGTTGCGCAGGCGAATGCGCACGCGCAGCGGCGTGCCAGTGTCTGCCACATCATGCTTCCCCCAAAGACGAATCGACGGCGCGTTGTTCTTGTTGTGATCAGCCTGGCAGGCCGGGTGCGCGCCAATCGCCGATGTTAGACAGTGCAACGTGACAGATCAGTGAAGTTCAGCCCCTCCTGATGGAGGGATTGGCGCGTTTGAACCCGCATTGACCGACGTTGACACATATCAACGCGCCGCCGATAGCGCAGGCATAGCATCAACCATCGCCCTCGCACCCCACGCCCCATGTTCCCCTTTGCCCAACCGGCCGCCGAGGATGCGGCCGCCAATGACGCCGCCTTCCGTTGGTCTGCACCGCAAGTACGTGCGCTGGCGCAGCGCTTTGATACGCACGGCCCGCGCTACACGTCGTACCCCACAGCGGACCGTTTCCACAACGGCTTCAGCAACGCGGCCTACCTCGATGCACTGCACCGCCGCGCCGCGATTGCGCCAGCGCTGCATGCACCGCTGTCGCTGTACATGCATCTGCCGTTCTGCGCGAACCTCTGCTACTACTGCGGCTGCAACAAGGTCATCACCAAGGACCACTCGCGCAGCGCGCGCTACATCCGCGCCCTGGCGCAGGAGATGGCGCTCGTGGCCGGGCACATCGGCCCGCTGCGCCGCGTGACGCAACTCCACTGGGGCGGTGGCACACCCACCTTCCTCACGCACGATGAGATGCGCGCCGTGATGGCCGCCACGCGTACGCATTTCGATCTGATGCCCGACGCGGAAATCTCCGTCGAACTCGACCCGCGCCATGCAGACGATGCCACGCTGGAAGTGCTGGCCGACCTCGGCTTCAATCGCGCCAGCCTTGGCATTCAAGACTTTGATCCGGAGGTGCAGCGCGCCGTCCACCGCATCCAGAGCGTGGAAGACACGCGCCGCGTGGTGGACAGTGCGCGCCGCCTCGGTTTTGAATCGATCAGCTTCGATCTGATATACGGTTTGCCGCATCAGCGTACCGAGACCTTCAACGCCACGCTGGATCGCGTGCTGGAGATGGCGCCGGATCGGCTGTCTGTCTACAGCTATGCGCACCTGCCACACCTGTTCAAGCCGCAACGCCGCATCGACTTGCTCGCGCTGCCCACCGCCGACGAGAAGCTCGACCTGTTGGCGATGACGGTGGAGCGTCTGGTGGACGCAGGCTATGTCTATATCGGGATGGACCACTTCGCGCGGCCGGATGATGCGCTGGCGATTGCGCAGCGCGAAGGGCGCTTGCAGCGCAATTTCCAGGGCTATTCCACGCATGCTGATTGCGACCTGCTGGCCTTTGGCGTATCCGCCATCAGCCGTGTGGGCGATGTGTATGCGCAGAACGAGAAGGAGCTCGATGCGTACTACGCGCGCATCGATGCCAACGAGCTGCCGGTGCTGCGCGGCCTGTCGCTCACGCCGGACGACCACGTGCGGCGTGCGCTGATTGGCGAACTGATGTGCGGGTTCGAACTGGACATGCGCGCGTTTGGCGCGGCGCATGGGTTGGACTTCAAGCGCACCTTTGCCGATGAACTGGAGGCGCTGGCGCCGCTGGAAGAAGCCGGCCTGGTGAAGGTGGGCGACGAGCGCATCCTCATCACGCCGCAGGGGCGGCTGCTGGTGCGGCGTATCGCGATGGTGTTCGACGCGCATCTGCGTGCCGTTGGCACCGAGCGCGCGGTCGAGGCGCAGGGCAAGCCCGTCGCCTTCGTTCCGCGCTACTCCAAGGTGGTCTGACCGGCTGACCTGTATTAGGCCGTGGCCGGTTCCTGCGCAGTCGTTTCCGTTTGCGCGGTTGCGACCGTCTGCGGCCAGACTTCGGCCAGACGCAGCAGGTTGGTCGACCCTGCCTGACCAAACGGCATGCCCGCCGTGATGGCGATCTGGTCGCCCGACACGGCAAAGCCTTCACGCGCAGCGGCGCGGCAGGCCGCATCCACCATTTCATCCACGCTGTGCACGTCGGCGCTCACGGTGCTGTGCACGCCCCAGGTGATTGCCAGACGGCGCGCCGTATCCAGGCGCGGCGTGATGCTCACGATGGGTGCCAGCGGCCGTTCACGCGCGGCGCGCAGGCTGGTCTTGCCGCTGGACGTGTAGGTGACGGTGGCCACCGCCCCCAGGATGTGCGTCACGTCGCGCAGGGCCGCGCAGATGGCATCCTGGCGCGTCGGCAGCGGGGCCTGGTGTTGTGCGTCGATCAGGTTGCGGTAGAGCGGATCGCGCTCGGTCTCGGCAATGATGCGGTTCATGATGCTGACCGCGGCCACCGGGTGCTTGCCGCTGGCCGATTCGGCCGAGAGCATCACCGCATCGGTGCCGTCGTACACAGCCGTTGCCACATCGGAAGCTTCGGCGCGCGTGGGCACCGGTGCTTCGATCATCGATTCCAGCATCTGCGTGGCCACGACCACCGGCTTGCCGTGCTGACGCGCGATACGCAGGATGCGCTTCTGCACGCCGGGCACACGCTCGGGCGGCAGTTCCACGCCCAGGTCGCCGCGCGCGACCATCAGCGCGTCGGAGGCCTGCACGATGTCTTCCAGGTGCAGCAGCGCAGCGGGCTTCTCGATCTTGGAGAGCAGGCCGGCGCGGTCGCCGATGATCTCGCGTGCGGCGATCACGTCTTCGGCGCGCTGCACAAACGACAGGGCAATCCAGTCCACACCCAGCGACAGGGCGAACTCCAGGTCGCGCAAGTCTTTCTCGGTGAGTGCGGGGATGGGGATCACCGCGTCGGGTACGTTCACACCCTTGCGGTCCGACAGCGGACCGCCGTCGACCACGCGCGTGACGATGGCAGTTGGGTCGACGGCTTCCACGGCCAGGCGGATTTTGCCGTCATCGAGCAGCAGCGATTGGCCCGGTGCGGTGGCGGCGTACAGCTCGGGGTGTGGCAGGTGCACGCGGGTAACGTCGCCCGGCGTCGGGTCGCGGTCGAGCACGAAGCGGTCGCCGTTCTTGAGCACGACGCGGCCTTCGGCAAACGTGCCGATGCGCAGCTTCGGGCCTTGCATGTCGGCCAGGATGCCGATGGGGCGGCCGGTCTCTGCTTCCACCGCGCGTACGGTGTCGTAGCGCTTGCGGTGGTCTTCGTGCGAGCCGTGGCTGAAGTTCAGGCGGAAGACGTCTGCGCCGGCGTCGAAGAGGGCGCGGATGGTGTCTTTGTCGCTGCTGGCGGGGCCGAGGGTGGCGAGGATTTTGGTGTTGCGGAAGCGGCGCACTTTGGATGGCTCCGGTGGGTTGTTGTTTGGACCTGGGTGGTCCATCCCTCATTTCATCCCCTGCCGGGGCTGACTCACTTTCTTTGTCTTGCCAAAGAAAGTAAGCAAAGAAAGGCGCGCCCAAGATGGCGACACCCTCCTTGAATTTTCGTAACCGGGCGGAGACGGGGAAAACTCGCTTCGCTCAAACAGTTCCCCGTCTTTTTTCCGCCCGCTTACAAAAATTCAAGGCGCCATCTAGGGCAGAGGAAAAGCAAACCGTTGGTCTGCATGCCCTAGTGGCTCTTGTTTTTTGCTGCGATTTGCTGCTGCTTGCTGCGTGTGCTTACTACTACTGCGGTTGTGCCTCGATGGTTTGGCCTTTGACGTTCCTGCCCTTGATGGCGCCTTGAATTTCTGTTGCAGAGAGGAAAAGAGTGCAGGCCTGTTTGAGCGAAGCGAGTTGCCTGCACTCCCTCTCTGCGACAGAAATTCAAGGAGTCTTTCGCCATCTCGGGCGCGCCTTTCTTTGCTTACTTTCTTTGGCAAGACAAAGAAAGTGAGTCAGCCCCGGCAGGGGATGAAACAAGGGATGAACCAACAACACAGAAACCAAAGTCCATCCCCGCCACAAAGCAATATCAGGCGATGTCGTGGTTCGACATGATCTCAATCGCCCGGCACAGCGCCGAGTGATCCTGCTTACCCAGACCGTTGGCAGCACAGGTGTTGAACAGCTCCTGCGCCGTCGCCGTGTTCGGCAGTGCCACGCCCAGCGCCTTGGCACCTTGCAGCGCGAGGTTCAGATCCTTCTGGTGCAGTTCGATGCGGAAACCCGGATCAAACGTACGCTTGACCATGCGCTCGCCATGCACTTCCAGAATGCGCGAGTTGGCAAAGCCGCCCATCAGCGCCTGACGCACCTTTGCAGGGTCTGCACCAGCCTTCGATGCAAACAGCAGCGCTTCCGACACGGCCTGAATGTTCAGCGCCACGATGATCTGGTTGGCCACCTTGGTGGTCTGGCCATCACCGTTGCCGCCCACCAGCGTGATGTTCTTGCCCATCAGTTGGAACAGGGGCAGCGCGCGGTCGAATGCAGCTTGCTCGCCACCAACCATGATCGTCAGCGAGGCCGCCTTGGCACCCACTTCGCCACCCGACACCGGAGCGTCCAGGTATTGCGCGCCGGTCTTGTTGATGCGTGCAGCAAAGTCCTTCGTCGCGATCGGCGAGATCGAGCTCATGTCGACGACGATCTTGTTGGCAGCCGCATCCTTGCCTGCGTCCTTCAGCGCCTTGGCGACGCCCTTTTCGCTGAACAGCACGGCCTCAACGTGCGGGGTGTCCGGCACCATCACGAAGATGATGTCGGCACGCTTGGCGACTTCCTCGGCGCTCGTGCAGACCGTCACGCCAGCTTCCACCAATGCGGCCGGTGCCGGGTTGACGTCGTGCACGAACAGCGTGTGGCCCGCGGCGCGCAGGTGGCCTGCCATGGGCGCGCCCATGATGCCGAGACCGATGAAACCGAGGTTGAGTGCGTTTGCCATGGTGAGGGATCTCCTTGGTTTAAATGTGAGTGGTTTGACAGGCGGGCCGGTGGCCCACCTTCTTTAGCCCCCGGGGAGCGATGAACGCACCCACCGGGTCAAGGCGAACAGAAAATCAGGCGACGTGATGCGCGGCGCGCCAGCCCAGACCTTCCACGGTCCCGGCCTTGGGCTTGTACTCGCAGCCGACCCAGCCCTTGTAGCCAATCTCATCCAGCCAGCGGAACAGGAACTGGTAGTTGATCTCGCCCGTGCCCGGCTCGTTGCGGCCCGGGTTGTCGGCCAGTTGCACATGCTTGATCTTGTCCAGATGGCGCTTGAGCGTATTCGCCACTTCGCCTTCCATCCGCTGCATGTGATAGATGTCGTACTGCACGTACAGGTTGGACGCATCCACGTCGTTGATCAGGTCCAGCGCCTGCTGCGTGCGGCTCAGGTAGAAGCCGGGAATGTCGAACGTGTTGATCGGCTCGACCAGCAGATCAATCTTCTCGGCCTTCAGCGCCTTCGCTGCAAACTTCAGGTTCTCCACCAGCGTCTTGCGCGCAGCGTCTTCGCTCACGCCTTCCGGGCGAATCCCCACCAGGCAGTTGAGCTGCTTCACGCCGAGCACCTTGGCGTACTTGATGGCTTCGCCCACGCCTTCCTGAAACTCGCCCACGCGATCCGGCAGCACGGCAATGCCGCGCTCGCCGCCGTCCCAGTTACCGGCCGGCAGGTTGTGCAGCACCAGGTCCAGTTGGTAGGTGTTCAGCTTGTCGGCGATCTGGTCTGCGTGAAACGCGTAGGGGAACAGGAACTCCACGCCACGGAAGCCCGCACGGGCGGCGGCTTCGAAGCGGTCAAGGAAGGCCTGCTCGTTGAAGAGCATGGTCAGGTTGGCTGCCAGCTTTGTCATGTTTTCTCCTTTATCGGACGGTGAGGGAAAGACGCGCCGTCTTTATGCGGTGGCGCCTTCGGCTTCCGTGAGGGTGTCTTCCAGGTCGAGCACCTCTTCAAACTCGACCACGTTGTCGATCTCCGTGCCCATCGCGATGTTCGTCACGCGCTCGAGGATCACTTCCACCATCACCGGCACCGAGAACTCAGCCATCAGCTTGCGAGCCTGTGCGAAGGCCGGTTCGATGTCTTCCGGCTTGAACACGCGGATCGCCTTGCAACCGAGGCCTTCGACAACCTTCACGTGGTCGACGCCGTAGCCGTTCAGCTCAGGCGCGTTGACGTTGTCGAAGGCGAGCTGGACGCAGTAGTCCATGTCGAAGTTGCGCTGCGCCTGGCGGATCAAGCCCAGGTACGAGTTGTTCACCACCACGTGGATGTACGGCACCTTGAACTGCGCGGCCACCGCCATTTCTTCGATCATGAACTGGAAGTCGTAGTCACCCGAGATGGCGACCACGTCGCTGTTGGGCGAAGCCACCTTCACGCCGATCGCGGCGGGAATCGTCCAGCCCAGCGGGCCTGCCTGGCCGCAGTTGATCCAGTGGCGCGGCTGGTTGACCGACAGGAACTGCGCAGCAGCAATCTGCGACAGACCGATCGTCGACACGTAACGCACGTCGCGCGGGAAGTACTGGTTCATCTCGCGGTACACGCGCTGCGGCTTGACCGGCACGTTGTCGAAGTCCGAGCGACGCAGCATCGTGCGCTTGCGCTTCTGCACGTCGGCGTTCCACGACTTGCGGCAGGGCAGCTTGCCGGCAGCCTTCAGCTCGCGCGCCACTTCAATGAACTTCTCCAGCGCAGCACCAGCATCCGACACGATGCCCAGGTCCGGGCCGAACACGCGACCGATCTGCGTCGGTTCGATATCGACGTGGATGAACTTACGGCCCTTGGTGTAGACGTCGACGCTGCCGGTGTGACGGTTGGCCCAGCGGTTGCCGATGCCGAACACGAAGTCCGACGCCAGCAGCGTGGCGTTGCCGTAGCGGTGCGACGTTTGCAGACCGACCATGCCGGCGTTGAGCGGGTGGTCATCGGCCAGCACGCCCCAGCCCATCAGAGTCGGGACCACGGGCACGTTCACCAGCTCGGCAAACTCGACCATCAGCTTGGCCGCATCCGCGTTGATCACGCCGCCGCCACACACCAGCAGCGGGCGCTCGGCTGCGCACAGCATCTCAATAGCGCGCTCAGCCTGGGCACGCGTGGCCGCGGGCTTGTAGACCGGCATCGGGCTGTAGGTGTCGATGTCGAATTCGATCTCGGCGACTTGCACGTCGAACGGCAGGTCGATCAGCACCGGACCCGGGCGGCCCGAGCGCATCAGGTGGAACGCTTGCTGGAACACGCGCGGCACCAGCGCCGGCTCGCGCACGGTGACGGCCCACTTGGTGACTGGCTTGGCGATCGACTCGATGTCGACGGCCTGGAAGTCTTCCTTGTACAGGCGGGCGCGCGGCGCTTGACCAGTAATGCAGAGGATGGGAATCGAATCGGCCCAGGCCGAGTACAGGCCGGTGATCATGTCGGTGCCCGCCGGGCCCGAGGTGCCGATACACACGCCGATGTTGCCGGGTTCGGCACGGGTATAGCCCTCGGCCATGTGCGAAGCGCCTTCAACGTGGCGGGCCAGCACGTGGCTGATGTTGCCGGCCTTACGCAGCGCGGAATACAACGGGTTGATGGCGGCACCAGGCACGCCGAAGGCGGTGGTGATGCCTTCTTTTTCCATCACCGCAACTGCGGCGTCAATCGCTCTCATCTTCGGCATGGTGTGTCTCCAGGAAGGGGAAGGTGGGAATAAGGTTGAGCTGATCCTATTCCCGCATGCCGATATGGATAAACGCAGCTTTCGTCAGTTGATTGCGAACCTCTCGTATCGAATGGTTTTGCGTACCGCAGCAATCCGAGGCCAGGGAATCAGCCGGAGATGCCTGTCACCAAGCCAAATTCACGCGACTTTGTGCGGCGCAAAAACTCAAGGCCGCGCGTAACCATTGATCACATCACTGACAGTCATTTCAGTCATTCGTCACAGGTGATATGCGTTGGATAGCACCAATCCGCATATGGAATCCTCCATAAAATGGTCAGACATTGCGAACTGGAATGATGGAATGGACAAGCTCAAGCAGATCGAGGCGTTCATCGCCGTGGTGGAACACGGCAGCATGGCCGCCGCCGCGCTCACGCAGGACGTGACGCCCGTCATGATCGGCCGGCGCATCAACGCGCTGGAGGCGCGACTGGGCGTGAAGCTGCTGCACCGGTCCACGCGCCGCATTGCCGTGACAGAGCAGGGCGCGGTGTTCATGGAACAGTGCAAGAAGGCACTGGGCGAGCTGGACCGCGCCGAGCTGCTGGTGGCCGAAGGCCGCCACAAGGCGACGGGGCACCTGATCGTGTCCGCGCCGGCCGCGTTCGGCCGCAAGCACGTCGCGCCGCACGCGCCGGACTTCCTGCGCGCCAACCCCGATGTGCGCTGCTCGTTCAACCTGACCGACCGCGTGGTCGACCTGGTGCGCGAGGGCTACGACGTGGGCATCCGCATTGGTGGGGCGATCGACCCGAACTTCGTGGCGATCCGCCTGGCGTCGAACAAGCGCGTGGTGTGCGGCACGCCTGCGTACTTCGCCAAGCACGGCGTGCCGCGCACGCTGGACGATCTGGAGCGGCACAACTGCCTGGCCTTCAACCTGCAGGGCGGTCAACAGCGCGGCTGGTACTTCCAGCAGAACGGCAAGGCCGTCACCGTCAAGGTGAGCGGCAACCTCGACTGCAACGATGGTGAATTGCTGCACCGCTGGATGGGCGAGGGCCTGGGCCTGGGCTGGCGCTCAACCTGGGAGATCCAACCCGAGCTGGAATCCGGCGCGCTGATGACGGTGCTGGATGACTACGCGCTGCCTGACTACGACATCCTCGCCGTGTACCCGCAGCAGCGGCCGGTGCCGGCAAAGATTCGGTTCTTTATTGAGCACCTGAAGGCGGTGTATGCGCAGCCGGGGTATTGGTCGCGCGGCAGTTAAGTCAAGGCGCGGTCTGATCGACGTGACGCGGGTCGCTGGGAATCATGGCGGGCTAGCACGCTATGTGAGCCCCGCCGATGAAAACGTATAAAAAATACTATAAACTTATAAATCGTTCGCTGGTCGCATCATGAATGCGATCCAATGGACAACACGGGCTGCCAAGCAACTTCGGAAGCTGGATCGGCCACAACAGCAAGTGGTCGTGCGCGCGGTGGGCGGGCTTGCCGCCATGCCGGCGTGCCAGAACGTCAAGGCATTGGTTGAACACCAGTACGGCTACCGACTGCGTGTCGGCAACTACCGCGTGCTCTTCGACTGGGATGGCGACATCCGCGTGGTCGACATCCAAGAGGTGAGGAAACGTGATGAACGCACCTACTAACATCCAGATCATCAACGGTCCGGACGGCTCGCCGGCGTTCGTCGTCATTCCCTATGACGACTACCTCGCGGAGCGTGCCGAAGCCCGAGACTTGATTCCGCATGGGGTCATCGAACGCACAATCGAAGGCGCTTCGCCGGCCCGTGCTTGGCGTGAGCACCTGGGCCTGACGCAGGCCGAGATCGCAAAACGTCTGGGCATTTCGCAGCCTGCCTACGCACAGCAGGAGAACAGCGACAGGTTGCGCAAGTCATCCCGCGAAAAGATCGCAGGGGCACTTGGCATTCTTCCGGAGCAACTGGATTTCTAGCTCGCGATGATGACGCGCCCCTGCGTCAGATCCCGCAGCGCCACGCGCGCCGCTGCTTCACCCGTCACAGGCAGGCGCACGGTGAGCGTGACACCCGCATCGTAAGCAGCATCAAGCAACGCATAGCCACCATCATCGATCCACCGCCGGATACGCGCCTCATCGGCATAATCAGTAACCAGGGTGAGAGTGATGCGGGCGATGCGCTCCACGCGTTCGGCTTGCATGAGCGCGGTGGCAATGGCATCGGTATAGGCACGCACCAGCCCGCCCGCGCCGAGCTTCACGCCGCCGAAGTAACGCACCACGGCGCCCAGCGTGCTGTCCAGGTCGTGATGGCGCAGCACTTCGAGGATGGGGCGCCCTGCGGTGCCGGAGGGCTCACCATCATCCGACATGCCGGACTGCCCGCCCGCCAGCAGCGCCCAGCAAACGTGCGTGGCCGCCGGATGCTCAGCGCGCAGGCGTGCCACGACCTCCATGGCAGCGGCGCGGTCCTCGACCGGCACGGCCCATCCAATGAAACGGCTCTTCTTGATTTCCAGCTCGACCGAGACTGGCGCGCGCAGCGTATACGTCGGCACGCGCGTGTCAGGCGAGGAGGGCGGCAACGAGGTCTGTTGCCCGACCACCCGGCGATTCGAACTTGAGTGACGCCTCGGTGTGCGCCATGTGTTCTTCCATCAGGGCGATGGCGCCTTCGACGTCGCCGCGCTTGGCGGCTTCCAGGAAGGCGGTGTGCTCATCGGACGAGCGCACGGCGTCGTAGGTGGACTGGTACATCATTGTGATGACCGAGCTGCGGGCGGACAGCTCGCGCAGCATTTCCTTGAGCACGCTGTTGCCGACCACGTCGGCCAGCAGCAGGTGGAAGTCGGCCATCAGGCGGTTGCGGCGCGGCACGTCGGCAAGGTTGCCGCTGGCGGCCACGTGGTGTTCTTCGGCCAGGTGTTTTTCCAGGCGCTTGTAATCGGCTGGCGTGGCTTTCGCGATGAACTCGCGCACCAGCGCCACCTCCAGCACGCGGCGCACGGCAAACACCTCGCGCGCCTCGGTCTCGTCCGGCTTGGCCACGAAGGCGCCGCGGTCGGGCTCCATGCGGATCAGCTTGTCCTTGGCCAGCATCAGCAGCGCCGCGCGAATCTTGGTGCGGCTGACGCCGTAGACCTTCGCCAGCGCCTCTTCGCGCAGCTTGGTGCCCGGAGGCAGCCGATGCGCGACGATCGCCTGGGCGATGTCGTCGGCAATGCCTTCGGAGGAGATGTCGGCGGCGGTGGTTTCGGTCATGGTGCCGATTTTACCGCCGTCCGACAGGATGCCGGCTTCAGGCATGTGGCAGGGTGTGCGCTGCGGCGGCCGGGGCGGCATGGCCATGCGCAATCGCCTCGCCTTCTTCGGTGATGTCGATCTTGCCGTCCAGCACCGCATTGGCACGCACGCGGTCGATGTCTTTCTCCCACGCGGCAATCACCACCGTGGCCACGCAGTTGCCGATCAGGTTACCCAGCGCGCGGGCGATCCCGATGAACCAGTCGACAGAGAGCACCAGCACCAGGCCCACGGCCGGAATGGCCGGGATGACCGACAGGGTGGCCGCCAGAATCACGATGGCCGACCCCGGAATGCCGTGCGCGCCCTTGGAGGTGATCAGCGCCACGCCCAGGATCAGCAGCAGATCCTGGAAGGCCAGCGGCGTGTTGGTGGCCTGGGCGATGAACACCGCGGCCAGCGTCAGGTAGATCGAGAACGCATCGAGGTTGAACGAGTAGCCGGTCGGGATCACCAGACCCACCACCGAGCGCTTGATGCCCATCTTTTCCAGCTTGTTCATGATGGACGGCAGCACAGCATCGGACGACGCCGTGCCCAGCACCACCAGCAGTTCGGCACGCAGGAAGCGGATCAGCTTGAAGATGTTGAAACCCGCCACGCGCAGGATCGTGCCCAGCACCACCACCACAAAGATCGCCACGGCCGCATAGAACAGCAGCACCAGGAAGCCGAGCTGCTTGAGCGAGCCCGCGCCGTACTTGCCTACGGTAAAGGCCACCGCACCCAGCACGCCCAGCGGCGCCAGGCGGATGATCACCGCCATCATGCGGAACAGCACATGCGAGAGCTGGTCGATGAACGAAACCAGCGGCTTGGTGCGCTCACCCAGCAGCGACAGCGAGCAGCCGAACAGGATCGACACCAGCAGCACCTGCAGGATGTCGCCCTTCACAAAGCCGCTGACGAAGGTATCCGGGATCAGCTTGAGGAAGAACGCCGCCACGCCGGTCGACTCCACCTGCTTGGCCGTCGTCATGTACGAGGCCATGGCCGCCGGGTCGAGCGTCTTCGGGTCCACATTCATGCCGTGGCCCGGCCCGAACAGATAAGCCAGCGCAATGCCCAGCGCCAGCGCAATCGTCGTGACGACTTCGAAGTAGATGACGGCCTTGCCGCCCACGCGCCCGACCTTCTTCAGTTCGCCCGCGCCGCAGATGCCCACCACCACCACCGAGAACACGATCGGCGCGATCAGCATCTTGATGAGCTTCAGAAAGCCGTCGCCGAGCGGCTGCAGTTTCTGTGCAAATTCAGGCGCCCAGACGCCCAGCGCAATACCGATTGCTAGGGCAATCAAAACCTGCCCGAACAACGGGCGCGTAAAGCGTTGCATGGTGAATCCTCCTTTGGATTTCAGGTGTCTCAAGCCCTGCCCAATCGTCTAATTCGGTCTATTGCGATTGTCGTCACGGCTTTGTTTTTGCTCATCGCACCGCAACAAATTGTTGTCGCGAATTGTTGGGCGGTGACGGCATCATAGGCGATCCAATTTTTGTATGCAATTTTTGAATTCACATGCTAGCATCGGTTCATGCAGTCCCGCGAACCCTTGTGGTTCCGCCATTTACACTGCACTTCCGGTGTTCCCGTCGCCATGGTTTCGAGTGTTCTTACTCGCCGTTTTTGTTCGATGGGCGTGCCGTATAACATCCAGAGACAAACACCAAGGAGTTTCTTCATGGCGCTGCCTACGCTCGATCCCAACGCCCCTGATTTCACCCGCCGCTATCCGAACCTGGCCGATCCGCGCCTGGGTGCCGTGGCCACGTTCGCGACCGACGAATTCTTCGCGCCGAAAGACCGCATGCTCAATCCGGAGCCGGCGGTGTTCATCCCCGGCAAGTACGACGACCACGGCAAGTGGATGGACGGCTGGGAAACGCGCCGTCGCCGCAACGGTGGCTACGACCACTGCATCGTCAAGCTGGCCCGCCCGGGCGTTGTGAAGGGCGTCGATATCGACACCAGCCACTTCACCGGCAACTTCCCGCCGGCTGCGTCCATTGAGGCTGCCTACCTGCCGGACGGCGAGCCGACCGATGCCACGCAGTGGACCGAAATCGTTCCGTCGACCACGCTGCAAGGCAACAGCCACGCCTACGTGGCCGTGACCAACACCGGCGCTTTCACGCACCTGCGCGTGAACATCTTCCCGGACGGCGGCATTGCGCGCCTGCGCGTGTACGGCCAGCCGCAAGTCGACTGGAAGGGCGCTGACCGCACCAAGCTGATCGACCTGGCTGCCATGGAAAACGGCGCCTACGTGGTCGAAGCCAACAACGAACACTTTGGGCCGGCCTCGCGCATGCTGATGCCGGGCCGCGGCGTGAACATGGGCGACGGCTGGGAAACGCGCCGCCGCCGCGAGCCGGGCAACGACTGGTGCGTGATCGCCCTGGCCCACCCGGGCCGCATCCGCAAGATCGAAGTCGACACCGCGCACTTCAAGGGCAACTTTGCCGACCGCGTGTCCATCCAGGCAGCACGCGTGGTGGGCGGCACCGACAGCTCGCTGAAGACGCAAGCGATGTTCTGGCAGACGCTGCTGCCCGAGCAAAAGCTGCAGATGGACCTGCAGCACTACTACGAAGCCGAAATCGCGGATCTGGGTATCGTCACGCACGTGCGTTTCAACATGTTCCCGGACGGCGGCGTGTCGCGCCTGCGTCTGTGGGGGGTACTGGAATGAGCCAAGACACCGCTGCAGTTGCCAACCCTCGCATTGCACTGACCATCGAGCCGCTCACGCGCGAAGCGTTCGCGCCGTTCGGCGACGTGATCGAGCTGGAGGGGTGTAAGCAGTTCCCCATCAACCAGGGCACGACCATCCGCTTTCATGACCTCGCCAACGTGGATGTGGGCGAGGGTGGCCGGGCGCTGATCAGCCTGTTCCGTGGCCAGCCGCGCACGCTGCCGTTCGAGGTGAAGATGCTGGAGCGCCACCCGCGTGGCAGCCAGGCCTTCATCCCGCAGAACGACAAGCCCTACCTGGTGGTCGTGGCGCCGGCCGGTGAGCTGGATCCGTCCAAGCTGCGCGCGTTCGTCTCGCAAGGCTGGCAGGGCGTGAACTATGCGCGCGGCGTGTGGCATCACCCGCTGCTGGCACTGGGCGAGGTGAGCGATTTCCTCGTCGTCGACCGCGGCGGCGAAGGCCACAACTGCGACGAGCAGGACTTGCCGGAATCGGTGTGGTTGACTGCCGAGGCGATGCAAGCCGCGCAGTAAGCCTCCCCTGAATCGGTGACAACTTTGGGCCCCCGCACAACGGGGGCTCAGTCACTTCTAGAACCTACAAGGAGACCATCGACATGACTCAGGCTCAACTCACCACCGCCGGCATCGGCACGGATATCCGTGCGTTTGTCGAGGCCGCACACGGCAGCCAAACCGAGTTCTTGCGCGAGCTGGTGAAGGTGCCGTCGGACAACCCGTCCGGCGACTGCGCGCCGCACGCAGCACGCGCCAAGGCGCTGCTGGAGGTACTGGGCCTGACCGTCGAGGCACATGCCGTGCCGGAGGCGCAGGTGCGTGCTGTCGGCATGGTCAGCGCCACCAATCTGATCGTGCGGCACACGTTCGGCAACGGCGGCCCCACCATCGCCATGAATGCGCACGGCGATGTGGTTCCGCCGGGCCTGGGCTGGACGCACGACCCGTACGGCGGCGAGATCGTCGAGACCGAACACGGCCCCACCATGTTTGGCCGTGGCGTGGCGGTGTCCAAGTCGGATTTCGCGACTTACACGTGGGCCTTGCTCGCGCTGATTGAGGCGGAGAAGCGCGGTGCCAAGCTCAACGGCACGGTCGAACTGCACTTCACGTACGACGAGGAAACCGGCGGCGACATCGGCCCGAAGTGGTTGCTGGACCAGGGCCTCTCCAAGCCCGACTACGCCATCTCGGCGGGGTTTGCGTATGGCATCACCTCGGCGCACAACGGCTGCCTGCACGTGCAGGTAACGGTGCGCGGCAAGCAGGCGCACGCTGCCATGCCGCACACGGGCATCGACGCCATCGAGGCCGCGACACACATCTTGCAGGCCGTGTATGCGTATCGTGCGGAGCTGGCGACACGCAAATCGAGCGTCTCGGGCATTGATCATGCGACGCTGAATGTCGGTTTGATCCAGGGTGGCATCAACACCAACGTGGTGCCGGATCTGGTGACGTTCCGGATCGACCGCCGGATGATTCCCGAAGAGGCTGGGCGCGATGCCGAAGGCGAACTGCGTGCGGTGATTGAGCGTGCAGCGGCGGAGCGGCCGGGGATTGCGGTGTCGGTTGAACGCATTCTGCTGGCCGCGCCGCTGGCTGAACTACCGGGCGTGGAAACGCTGATCGGTGCGCTGCGGCGCAATGCGTTAACGGTATTTAGTGGGGATGTGCCGGTGCATGGTGTGCCGCTGTACACCGATGCGCGACATTACACGGCGCATGGTGTGCCGACGGTGCTGTATGGCGCTGGGCCGCGCACGCTGATGGAAGCACGCGGCCACAACACCGACGAGAACCTGCGCCTCAATGACTTGCGTGGTGCCACGGTGGTGGTGGGTTGTGCCGTGGCGGAATTGCTCGGCGGCGCTTGATCATCACCGTTGCGTCTTGGATAGGGCTGGCGTTTGCCAGCCCTTTTTGCTTTGGGGCGTCAGGGTCAAACTCGACGAACCCCCTCTTAGCGAGAGGCGAAGTCCTCCACCACACCAAGCCATTAAGATGGCACCTCCAAGCACCCGTCAGCCATCTCGACCATGCAGATCTATCACAACCCCCGCTGCTCCAAATCGCGCACCGCGCTTGAACAGGCTGAGGCCTTTGCCGAAAAGCAGGGCGAATCGCTCGAAGTCATCGAGTATCTGAAGACGCCGCCCACGCTGGCCGAGTTGAAGACCCTCGCCAAGCAGCTCGACACCCCGTTGCGCAGCCTGGTGCGTGAAAACGAAGACGAATACGCGCAACTCAACCTGGCCGCCGCCTCAGACGATGCGCTGCTCAAGGCAATTGCAGAACACCCGAAGCTGCTGCAGCGTCCCGTGCTCGTGCGCGATGGCAAGGCCACCATCGGCCGGACGCCGGAAGCGCTCGACGCGTTCCTGAAGTGACGCAAACGCCCACGCCCCAAAGTTGAACGGCCTGCCGATTTCCATCGGACAGGCCGTTCAGGGGTGGCCGTATCGCCTTGCGCGAGGGCCGGGGCTGCGTCCGTCAAGACGCGCAAGGGCACCGGATCATTCCAGGCCCATCCATCGGGCCATTTCTGACCCGAATCCAACTGCCAGCAGGGCAACCAGCACCACTGCCAGCGCCACAGTGGTCGAGACCACCGTGACCTTCATCACTTCCGCGTCGTCGCTCTCGTCGCCGCGGGCACGATGCAGATGCGTGTGCGCGCTCAGCGGGATCGCCTTGGCGGTTGTTTTGCGATGCCAATGCAAGCGCTCCGTCATCGCTCGCAAGTGTTGCGTGTCAAACGCGTCACGGGAAAATCGCATCGCGGCACCTCCCGTCGTTAGCTGATAGCCGACGCCGGCACGCACCGGCGTCGGGGGTACGCGCGGCCCGAAAACGATACGACAAGCAAATGGCGTATGCGAGTGGCTTTGCTTGTCGGCGCCGGGTGGCGCAGTCGTCTGGTCGCCTCGCACAAGCCCAGCGTAGACGCGGGTTTGCGGCGCCGCAAGTTGCGTTGCGTCATGGTGCGTGCATCACGCGGGCAAAACGCAAACGGACTGTGGCTCTTCGCGAAATGCGTGATGTGAGCGGCGCTCAGTCTTGCGCGCTGTGCAGGGCCGTTTGTATTGCCGCGTGCTCGGCTTCTCGCACACGCAGTTCAGCGAGCATGTTGCAGAAGAGGGCGCCTTGCTCCTTCGCATCATCCAGCGCGACATGCGTGTGCGGCAGCGGGTCGTGCCAGTGCTCGGGAAAGGCCGCCTTGACGTTGCGCCGATACGGCAAGCCCGTAAGCGCAAAGGCCAGCGTCTTGATGTCGAGCGCCGCCCAGCCGAACGGCGAGCGCCCGGCAAACCGCATCATGTACCAGAACATGTACGTGAAATCGAACCCCGCCGGAAACGCCACGAACACCGGCTTGCCGGGCAGGCTCTCGACCCATTCCACGTAGCGCGGCAAAGCCACTTCAGGCGCTTCGAGATTCTTGCGACATGCAGCCCAGGCTTCGGGCTGCGTTTGCCACCATTGCATCTGGATTGGGTGCCCCTGTGCACCGGGCAGCGTTTCGAGATTCGCTTCGAACGTGCCGATGAGCGTCTTGTCGGCGAGGTATGCGGCACTCGCAAAGCTCAGCATCGAGTGCGGCCCGGGGATGGGCCCATCGGCTTCGATGTCGGTGCTGACGTAGATCTCGGGCCGTGTGTCAGGCGGCTGGTTGCCGCGCTTGCGGCGGGGTTTGTCTGCTGGGGCCGCAGGCGCGGTATCTGCGAACGTGTCGTTGGTATCGCTGGTGTCGTCGCTCATGACGTGCCTTCGTTGGCAAACAGGCGATCGGCAACGTACGGGTTGGTTGCCCGCTCATCGCCAAAGGTAGAGACCGGCCCGTGGCCCGGCACAAAGGTGACGTCATCGCCCAGCGGCCAGAGCTTGGTGCGGATCGCGTGGATCAGGTCTGCATGGTTGCCGCGCGGGAAATCCGTGCGGCCGATCGAGCCCGCGAACAGCACATCGCCGACGATGGCGATGCGGTCTTCCGCGCTGAAGAACACCACGTGGCCGGGCGTGTGCCCCGGGCAATGGAAGACCTGCAGCGTGCGGCCGGCAGCTTCCACGGTGTCGCCATCGTCAAGCCAGCGGTCCGGCACGAACGCCTTGGCCGGCGGAAAGCCGAAGCGCTGGCTCTGCATCGGGAGCTGGTCGATCCAGAAGGCTTCGTCCTTGTGCGGGCCTTCGATGGGCACGCCGAGTTGCGTGCGCAGGGCATCGGCAGCGGCGCAGTGGTCGACGTGACCGTGCGTGAGCAGGATCTTTTCGATGCGCGCGCCGTGCTGCTGGGCGGCGGCCAGGATGCGTTCGATGTCGCCGCCCGGGTCGGTGACGGCAGCAGCACCATCGTCGCCAATCAGCAGCGTGCAGTTCTGTTCAAACGGCGTAACGGGGACGACAACGACTTTCATGTGGTTTTTTGCGCACTTTCGTGCGAAGACGGAACAAGGCAATTGTAACGGCCCAAGCCCGCGCCAGCATTGGGCTGGCGGGGCGCTCTGTTACATCCGGCGGAAAATATTACAAAGTTCATGCAAGATGCCTGCATGATGCGACCGTTTTAATAGGAAATGTAAATAATCGAGGAGGGCGTGCATGTTAGACTCGCGCCCATGCTCAAGCTTTCCCCCATGTTCTCCAGCCTTCCGGCCGGCCGCACGCTGCGTGCCTGGCTGACGCACGGCACCGCTTTGCTGGTGTTGGCGGGTTGTGCTGCCGTGCCGGGGGAGCCCCCGCAGAATCAGCTCAATGCGGCCAATGCCGACAAGTCAGCAGTGCCTGCGCTGAAGGTGCCGGACGTGCGTGACAACCCGGATGCCTGGGGTGCGTTGTCGTTCCGCAGCGTGCCGGATTCCAGCAGCCTCAAGCTCGACGAGAACGCCAATACCGAACCGGGTCTGCGCGCAGACCTTGGCACGTTCGAGCAGCGCGGCGTCGCATCCTGGTATGGCCGCGGGTTCCACGGTCGCCGCACGGCCAGTGGTGAGCGCTTCGATATGAATGCCTTCACGGTGGCGCACCCGTCGCTGCCGCTGCAGAGTTGGGTGCTGGTGCGCAACCTCTCCAACGACCGCGTAGTCGTGGCCAAGGTGACAGACCGTGGCCCCTACCGTGGCAGGCGCGTCCTCGACGTGTCGTACGCCGCGGCCAAGCGCCTGGATTTCGTCAAGCGTGGTTCAACGCAAGTGGAGATCCGCCGCCTGTCGCGCGCGGAAGTCGAAGCACTGCGCCCGGAACTCACGCAGACCGATCTCGCCAGCAATGATGGCGACGCCGACGTCGGCGCCGACGAGCCGGCACCGCCGAAGAAAAAGGCGACCAAGCGCCGCGCGAAAGCGCGTCGTTAATCCTTCCCGTCGTTTTTCAACGCCAGCGCGCTTTGATACAGCGCGTCGACCGGCGCACCCGTGATCGCCCCCGCCAGCTTGGCAGCGCGCTTGGCGGGCAGTTCGGCCAGCAGCAGGCGCAGCACCTGATCTGCGGCCATGGCCGTCGGGGCCGCGACCTGCGCGCCTGCACCTTCCACCACCAGAACGAATTCGCCCTTGCTGTGCGAGGCATCGGCAGCCAGCCAGGCCGGTGCTTCGGCCGCAGGCAACACGACGATCTGCTCGAACAGCTTCGTTAACTCGCGACCGATGAGCAGGCGCCGCGCCGGCAGATGTTCGGCCAGCGCGGCGAGCGTGGCGTCAATGCGATGCGGCGCCTCATACAGCACCCACGCCGGCTCGTGCGCTGCCCATTGGCGGATGGCCGCATCGCGCTGCCCGGCCTTGGGCGGCAGGAAACCAACGAAGGTGAATTGCCCGCCCGACGTGTCGAGCAATTCGCCGGCGGCGGACAGCGCCGTCACCACCGCGCTCGCGCCCGGCAGCGGAATCACGCGCTGCCCGGCTGCGCGCACGGCCTCGACGATGCGTGAGCCGGGGTCGGAGACGCCCGGCGTGCCCGCATCCGACACGTAGGCGATGCGCTCGCCCTGCGCCAGACGCGCGACGATGCGTGCTGCAGCCTCGCGCTCGTTGTGCTCGTGGGCTGCCAGCATCGGCCGCGACAGCCCCAGGCGATTGAGCAGTTGCCCGGTGTTGCGCGTGTCCTCGCAGGCCACCGCATCGACCATGCCGAGCACATACCGCGCCCGCAGCGACACGTCGGCGGCGTTCCCGATGGGGGTGGCCACCACATATAATGCGCCGGCGGGATAGTGCTGGTCGTGCGCCAGCAGGGTCCAGTCAGGATCACTCACAAGAACTTCTCTCAGTCACTTGGTTCAAACCGCAAAGCCCATCACCGCAGTCACCGGCGAAGCCGGCGAAGACCGCGCGCTGCGTTACTTGCAGGCGCGCGGTTTGTCGGTGGTCACCCGCAATTATCGCTGCAAGGGCGGCGAGATTGATCTGGTGATGCGCGATGCAGCTGGCGCGTTGATCTTCGTGGAGGTGCGCGCCCGCGTGGCGCGGTCCACGCAGCGCTTTGGTGGTGCGGCCGCGAGTGTCACGCCCGCCAAACAGCGTCGCCTGATTGCCGCGGCCGAAGATTTTCTCGCGCGACAGGCTGATGTGCCCGCCTGCCGTTTTGACGTCATCGCCATCGACGGCGCGCGTATCGAATGGATGCGCGATGCCTTTGGCGCTGAAGCATGAACTTTGCTCTTCCTCTTTCCGGACTTCATTCAAGGACAGCATGAAACTCTCGTCGCCTACGTCTGCCCGTGCCAAGCGCATCGTCGTGCTGGCCGCCCTGGCGGGTATCACCGCCACGCAGTTGACCGCCTGCTTCCCGCTGTTTGCCGGTGCCGTGGCCGGCGGCGTTGCAATGGCCACCGACCGTCGCCCGACCGCTACCCAGACCATCGACCGCGGCCTGCAGTTGGAAGCCGAGAACACGCTGATCTCGCGCTACGACGGCCGTGCCCACGTGAACGTGACGGTCTACAACCGCAAGGTGCTGCTGACCGGTGAAGCCGGTACCGAGGCGACCAAGCAGGAGATCGGCCAGTACGCGCAGAAGCTGGAGAACGCGCGTGAGGTCGTCAACGAGCTCGTGGTGACGCCGGAGTCGAGCACGTTCGGCTCGCGCACCAACGACACGTACATCACCACCAAGGTGAAGAGCGTGCTGGCTGGCACGGAAGGTGTGCCCTGGAATTCCATCAAGGTGACCACCGAAGCCCAGACCGTCTTCCTGCTGGGCGTGGTGACCGAGGCCGAGGGCAACAAAGCCACCGAAGCCGTGCGCACCGTGGGCGGCGTCAAAAAAGTCGTGAAGGTGTTCGACTACGTGACCGAGGAAGAGCGCAAACGCCTGGATACGAACGCATCGTCGAGCAATCCGCAGGTCGCGCCGGGTACGCCGGCCCCGGTGCAGCAGGGCACGCCGACGGCAACGCAGGCACCGGCACCGGTCACCTCGGCCTCGCCGGGCGTGACGGTGTCGCCCACCACCTCGCCGGCACTGCCGCCGGGCAAGCAACTGCCCTGAGGCCCATCGGCGCATCACAAAAAACGCAGCCACCGCGCTGCGTTTTTTTGTTGTCCGCGCGCACGGCACATGGCAAGGCGGGCGTGTTAGCGTATGACGCTTCCGTGACTTCGCTGCCCCCCATGCCCGTCGCTCACCGACTTGCTGTCGCCGCTTTGCTTGCGGCGCTGTCTTCGGCTCACGCCGTCCAAGCGGCCGATCGCCCGCCCACCAACGCGCAGGCCCGTACCTGGGCTGCATCGTGCGCGAGCTGCCATCACGCGGATACGGCACCCGGCACCAAGTCGGCTGCGCAGACGCTGCCCTCGCTGGCCGGCCGCTCGCAGGCTGAATTGATCGACACGCTGCAGGCGTTCCGCAACGGCACGCGCCCGTCCACGGTCATGGGCCAGCTTGCGCGTGGTTATGACGACGCGCAGATCGCCGCGATTGCCGGCTGGCTGTCGCGCCAACCGCAGGAGGCGCCATGAACCCGACCCTGCGCAAAGACCGGCGCACCGTACTGCGCGCACTTGGGGCGACTGCCTTGGCCGGGCCGCTGGCCGCATGCGCTTCGCTCTCGGGCACGCGCAATGCGCGCGTCGTCGTGGTTGGCGGCGGCTACGGCGGTGCGACAGCAGCGAAGTATGTGCGTGTGTTCTCCGGCAACCATGTCGACGTGACGCTGGTCGAGCCCAATGCCGCATTCGTGTCGTGCCCGTTGTCGAACCTCGTGCTGTCGGGTGACCGTGATCTGGCCTCGATCACCGTACCGTACGACGCGCTGGTCGAGCGCCATGGCGTGCGCTGGGTGCGCGACCGTGCCGCGGCCATCGACATCGACGCGAAGCAGGTGCGCCTGGCCGGCGGCGGCACGCTGGACTACGACCGGCTGATCCTCTCGCCCGGCATCGATTTCGTGCCGGGGGCGATTCCTGGTCTGGCCAACGCGGCCACTGCTGCGCAGGCACCGCACGCGTGGAAGGCCGGCACACAGACGCTCGCGCTGCGCCACCTGCTCGAAGCCATGCCCAACGGCGGCACGGTGGCCATCAGCATTCCGCTGGCGCCGTACCGCTGCCCGCCCGCGCCGTACGAGCGCGCCTGCCTGATCGCCAACTGGCTGCAGCGCGCCAAGCCGGACTCGCGTGTACTCATTCTTGATGCCAACGACGATGTGACCTCCAAGGGCGCGCTGTTCAAGCGCGTGTGGGCGGAGCGTTATCCACAGCACATCGAATATCGACCGCAATACAACGCGGTCGACATCGACGCCACCGGCCGTGTGCTCAAGTTCGATGTACAGGACGATGTGCAGGCGGATGTGGTCAACCTCATCCCGCCGCAGCGCGCCGGGGCCATTGCCGTGCATGCCGGGCTGGCGACCGCCAACGGGCGCTGGTGCGAAGTCGATTTCCTGTCATTCGAGTCAAAGGTGGCGCCGGGCGTACACGTGATCGGCGATGCCATCCAGACCGCGCCGCTGATGCCCAAATCCGGCCACATGGCCAACCAGCACGGCAAGGTGGCCGCCGCCGCCGTGGTGGCCATGCTGGCCGGCCACGCGCCCGACACGTCGCCGCTGTACGCCAACACCTGCTACAGCTTCATCGCCCCCGACGAAGCGATGCACGTGGCCACCGTGCACCGCTACGACCCGGCCGAGCGCACCATGGTGACGGTGCAAGGCGCGGGCGGGCTGTCGGATGGCCCCTCCGTGGCGGAGGGCAAACTGGCGCAGGGCTGGAGCCGGGCGATCTGGTCGGACATGCTCGGCTAGGCGCAAACAATGCGCAAGATTGTGCAAGTCGCGTAGGCGGCCCGCGCCTACAGTGCGTCATAGGGCCGCGCGGGCGGCCGCTGACCGTCTGAGCATTCCGATCATCATGTCTCCCAAGGATCTGCTGCTGGCCCTGACCGTTGTGCTGGTGTGGGGCGTCAACTTCGTCGTCATCAAGGTGGGCCTGCACGGCGTGCCGCCCATGCTGCTGGGTGCGCTGCGCTTTGCGCTGGTCGCCTTCCCGGCGGTGCTGTTCGTGCCGCGCCCGAAGATTCCGCTCAAATGGCTGCTCGCCTATGGCGCCACTATCAGCCTTGGGCAGTTCGCCTTTCTGTTCTCGGCCATGTATGTGGGCATGCCGGCGGGGCTGGCCTCGCTGGTGCTGCAGTCGCAGGCGTTCTTTACGCTGACGATCGCCGCGCTGGTGCTGCGCGAGCCGATCCGCTGGTTCCACCTGGCCGGCATGGCCGTTGCCGCGTGCGGGCTGGCGATCATCGGCATGGCCGGCGGTGCCGTGACGACCGGCATGACCACGGCCGGCTTCCTGCTGACGCTGTGTGCAGCGTTCTCGTGGGCCAGCGGCAATATCGTCACCAAGCGGATCGGCAAAGTGAACGTGGTGAGCCTGGTGATCTGGGGCGCGGTGATTCCGCCCATTCCGTTCCTGCTGCTGTCGTACTGGATGGAGGGGCCGGAGCAGATTGTCCATAGCCTGACGAACATCGGCTGGTCCAGCATTGGCGCGATCGTCTACCTGGCCTTTGGCGCCACCATCTTCGGCTACAGCCTGTGGAGCCGCCTGCTGGGCCGATACGCGGCCAGCCAGGTCGCGCCGCTCACGCTGCTGGTGCCGGTGGTCGGGCTGATCTCGGCCGCCGTGCTGCTGGGCGAGCGGCTGGTGCCGGCGCAGTGGCTGGGCGGCGCGGTGGTGATGGCCGGCCTGCTGCTCAACGTATTCGGCGGCCGGCTGGCAGCACGGCGGGCGATGGCCTGAGCGTCGACGCCCTGCCGAACAGGCGCCCGGGCCGTAAGGTTCCGGGCGCTTTGCTTTTGGGGCGACGCGGGATTTGGCCCACTTCGGGCACAATATCGGGTCCGATTTCGATCATTGCGACCATTGGCCCGCACACGCATGCGGGCAGGCCCATCCTCTGGAGACCACATGAAGTTCGCCCCCACGCTCGCCGCGGCTGCGGTGCTGGCCGGCCTGGCGCTGTCCGCCACGCCTGCGCTGGCCGCCGTCGACGCTGCCCGCGCCCAGACCATCGCCAACCAGAACGCCTGCATGGGCTGCCATGCAGTGGACCGCAAGCTCGTCGGCCCGGCCTACAAGGATGTCGCCGCCAAGTACAAAGGCGATGCAGGGGCCGAAGCCAAGCTCATCAAGAAGGTGCGCGAAGGCGGCATGGGCAACTGGGGCCAGATTCCGATGCCGGCCAACCCGAAGATCGCCGATGCGGATCTGAAGACCGTGATCGACTGGGTGCTCGCGGGCGCCCCAGCCAAGTGAGCGAGGACAGGGTAATGACCGATTCCGTGAACCTCTCCCGCCGAGACGTGCTGCGCGCAGGTGCCATGATGGCGCTGCTGGTGTCCGCCGGCCTCGCCACCCCGGCACAGGCCGCCGAGTGGAACAAGACTGCCTTCGCCATCAAGGGCGTGAACGACGTGCTCAAGCAACTGGGCGGCGGCGCTGTCGACAAGGGCGGCGCTGGTATCCAGCTCACCGCGCCGGACATCGCCGAAAACGGCGCCGTGGTGCCGCTGGTGGTGACCAGCACGCTGCCAGGCACGGACCTGATCGCCATCCTGGTGGAAAAGAACCCGAACACGCTGGCCGCCACGTTTGCCATTCCGGCCGGCACCGATCCGTTCGTGAGCACGCGTGTGAAGATGGGGGAGACCTCGATGGTCTACGCCGCCGTGCGTGCCAACGGCAAGTGGGTGCTGGCGAGCAAGGAAGTGAAGGTCACCCTTGGTGGCTGCGGCGGTTAAGAATCAGGACAAGGAGCACACCATGGCAGACCCGATGCGCATTCGCGCAATGGAAAACGGCGGCACGACCGACGTGAAGATCCTGATGAAGCACGACATGGAAACCGGTCAGCGCAAGGACGCATCCGGCAAGATCGTGCCGGCCTGGCACATCACCAACGTGACTGTGCAGCACAACGGCAAGACGGTGCTGGACGGGCAGTTCGGCCCCGCCGTGTCGAAGGATCCGTTCCTCAATTTCAAGTTCAAGGGCGGCGCCAAGGGCGACAAGGTGACGGTCACGTGGGTCGACAACCACGGCGACAAGCGCACCGACGAGACTGCAATCCAATAACGCTTTTCAGGAGGCTGCCATGCGACGCAGTTTCTTCCGTGTGACCGCTGCGCTGGCAGCGTTGGGCGTGGCAGGCAAGGCCGCCGCGCAGACCGCACCCCGTGCCGGCGGCGCTGGTGCCCGCTACAAGGTGGTGTACCAACTGAGCGAAGGCATCGACCAGGCCGTGCGCGCGATCGGCAACCTTCGTAACCACCTCAACGGCGCACCCGGCACGAAGATCGTGGTGGTGGCGCTGGGGCACGGCATCGAATTCCTGGTCGAAGGGGCCAAGGACGCACAGGGCCGCCCGTTCGATGCACCCGTCGCCGCGCTGGCCAGCATGGGCGTGGAGTTTCGCGTGTGCCACAACTCGCTGATGGCCTTCAAGGTGCCGGAAGACAAGCTGCTGCTCGAAGCCAAGGTGGTGCCCGCCGGCGTGGTGGAAATCACCCGCTTGCAGCAGGAAGAAGGCTTCGCCTATCTCAAGCCGTAGGCGCTCCATGGACTGTAGGCGACCCACGGAGGGGACCATGAAACGCACCAAACGAATCGTCGCGCTGGCCGCGGCGCTGGCGGCCGGCATTGCCCTGGTGGCCAATGCGCAGGACGCCAAGGACCAGAAAGACCAGAAGGACAGCGTCGCCGCAGGCATCGCGCAGTACCGCGAGATGCTGGCCGACGGCAACCCGGCCGAACTCTGGGAAGCCGCTGGCGAAGAACTCTGGAAGAAGCCCGCCGGCCCGAAGCAGGCCTCGCTCGAAGCGTGCGACCTGGGCCTGGGCCCCGGCGTCGTGAAGGGCGCGTACGCCAAGCTGCCGCGCTTCTTCAAGGACACCGGCCGCGTGATGGACGCCGAACAGCGCCTCATGTATTGCCGCATGACGCTGCAGGGGCTGACGAAGGAAGAGGCGTCGGCCAACCCGTTCTCGTCGCCGGGCAAGCCGTCGGACATTGAACGGTTGATGGCATATATCACCTCGGAATCGCGCGGCGCGGCCATTGATATTCCGCTCGCGCATCCCGAAGAAAAGCGCACGTACGAACTCGGCCGCCGCATGTTCTTCTATCGCGGCGGCGCATATGACTTTGCCTGCGCCACGTGCCATGCCCAGCCGGGTCAGCGCATCCGCCTGCAGGAATTGCCCGACTTGCTGACCGCCGATGGCGCGCGCTTTGCGTATTCGACATGGCCCGGCTACCGCGTCTCGCAAGGCGAGGTGCGCACGATGCAGCACCGCCTGTACGACTGCCTGCGCCAGCAGCGCTTTCCGGAGCCGCTCTATGGCAGCGAGGTGATCACCGCGCTGGAGCTGTTCCTCGCCCGCAACGCCAACGGCGGCAAGATGGACGCGCCGTCGATCAAACGATGAGGCCACGCATGTTCCGACTGACCCCCATCGTTCTGACCGCGCTGGCACTCGCTGCCGGCACCGCGCACGCGGCGGATGCCATCACGCCGCCCAAGCCCGACGCGAAGGCTGACGCCGCGCTCACCAAGATCATCCACGAGAGCTTTGTCTCCAAGGGCCCAGCCACCGTGGAAGGCGTGACCGAACGCGACGACGTGCAGAAAATCTGCAGCCAGTACGCCGATCGCAACACAGTGCCCGCCGCCGTCGCCAAGAAACTCGAAGACGCGCAGACGAAGACCATCCACTACCCCGCTGACAACAAGTGGCTGGGTGACTGGAAGGAAGGCGAGAAGACCGCGCAGAGCGGCCGCGGCATGCAGTTCTCCGACCCCGCTGGCGGGGCCAACGGTGCCAATTGCTATGCGTGCCATCGCCTGTCGAAAGACGAGGTGTCGTACGGCACCATCGGCCCGTCGCTGTACCAGTACGGCAAGCTGCGTGGAGATTCGGAGGCGATCCTGCGCTACACGTGGGGCAAGATCTACAACTCCAACGCGTATGCCGCGTGCTCCAACATGCCGCGCTTCGGGCACAAGGGCATCCTCACTGAGCAGCAGATCCGCGATGTGATGGCGCTGTTGTTTGACCCGGCCTCGCCCGTGAATCAATAACGCCATGCACGCCATTCGACGGTTCGTGATGTGGGCGGCAGCGGCGATGGTGTTTGCTGCCGTGCAGTTTGCTAATCATGCACAGGCCGTCGAAGTGGGCGACGTGGTGACGATGCCCGAACTGCAATTGCTCGACGGCACGCGCGTGCCGGGCAATGCATGGCGCGGGCATCCGGTCATCATCGCCACGTGGGCATCGTGGTGCCCGTTCTGCGCGCTGCAGAACCCGCGTCTGCAGAAGCTGTATGACGCCACGCGCGGTACCGACCTGCGCATCCTCACCATCAGCATCGACGCCAACCCGCAACTCGCGAAGGATTACGTCGCCAAGCGCGGCTTCACCTTCCCGGTGACGATGGAAACTGACGCGCTGTGCGCCGCCACCGGCCCGCGCAAGGGTTTGCCGGAACTGCTCGTGCTCGACGCCAAGGGGCGCGTGGTGCGCAAGGAAGTCGGCGAGATGCTCGAAGACGATGTGGCCGACCTCGCACGCTACGCGCACAACAACAAGCAATGAACCGTCGCGAATTCGTTCAAGCCCTGGCGATTGCCGCAGCCGCCGGCCTGCGCCTGACCGATGCCCATGCCGATACGTTGAGCTACGACGTACCACGCTTCGGCAACGTTCACCTGCTGCACTTCACCGACTGCCACGCGCAGTTGCTGCCCATCGAATACCGCGAGCCCAACATGAACCTGGGCGTAGCGCAATGGGCCGGGCAACCGCCGCATCTGGTTGGGCACGCGCTGCTCAAGCGTTACGGCATCGCGCCCGGTACACGTGCCGCGCATGCCTTTACTTCGCTTAATTTCAACGAAGCTGCGCGCCGCTACGGCCGCATGGGCGGCTTCGCGCATTTGGCCACGCTCATCAAGCGCCTGCGTGCCACGCGCCCGAACGCGCTGCTGCTCGATGGCGGCGACACGTGGCAGGGCTCGGCTACCGCGCTGTGGACGAATGGCCAGGACATGGTCGACGCGGCCCTCGCACTCGGTGTCGACGTCATGACCCCGCACTGGGAGATGACCTACGGCGCCGACCGCGTGCGCCATGTCGTCGACCACGATTTCAAGAACAAGGTCGCCTTCGTCGCGCAGAACATCCAGACCGCCGACTTTGGCGACCCGGTGTTCGATCCGTACGTGCTGCGCGAGCTGAACGGCGTACCGGTCGCCATCATCGGCCAGGCGTTCCCCTACACGCCGATCGCGCATCCGGCCGATTTCACGCCGGACTGGACCTTCGGCATCCAGGAGGAACGGCTGCAGAAGATGATCGACGAGGCGCGCGGCAAGGGCGCCAAGGTGGTCGTCCTGCTGTCGCACAACGGCATGGATGTCGACCTGAAGCTCGCCTCGCGCGTGCGCGGGTTGGATGCCATCCTCGGCGGCCACACGCACGATGCGGTGCCGGCGCCGGTCAAGGTCAGCAACCCGGGCGGCGTGACGCTCGTCACCAACGCAGGCGCCAACGGCAAGTTCGTCGGTGTGCTCGATATGGACGTGCGCGGCGGTACGGTGCAGGACATCCGCTACACGCTGCTGCCCGTGTTCGCCGATCTGCTGCCGCCCGACCCGGCCATGACCGCGCTCATCGAGCGCGTGCGTGCGCCTTACCAAGACAAGCTCGGCGAAACGCTGGCCGTCAACCGTGGCCTGTTGTACCGGCGCGGCAACTTCAACGGCACGTTCGACCAGCTCATCGTCGATGGCCTGATGCACGCGCAGGGCGCGGAGATCGCCTTCTCGCCCGGCTTCCGCTGGGGCACCACGCTGCTGCCCGGCGAAGCGCTGACGATGGAGGCGCTGATGGCCCAGACCGCCATCACGTACCCCGCCACCACGCTCACCGAGATGACGGGCACCACCATCAAGACCGTGCTCGAAGACGTGGCCGACAACCTCTTCAACCCCGACCCGTACTACCAGCAGGGCGGCGACATGGTGCGCACCGGCGGCCTGCGCTACACCATCGACCCGATGAAGCCGATGGGCCAGCGCATCACCGACATGCGCCTGGGAGACAAACCACTCGACGCCGACCGCCGCTACAAGGTGGCCGGCTGGGCCGCAGTGTCGCCCGAAGCCCGCAAGGCCGGCGGCCGCCCGGTGTGGGACGTGCTGGCCGACTGGCTGCGCGACCAGCGCGAAGTGACCGCGCGGCCGCTGAATACGCCGCGCATTGTCGGCATGGCGGACAACCCCGGCATGGAAGCAGGGCCGGGTTGACCCGCGATTGAAGGCGCGCCGGGACTTCGGGTAGACTTATTTTTCACGGGCCGATAGCTCAGCTGGGAGAGCGCCGCGTTCGCAATGCGGAGGTCGGGAGTTCGATCCTCCTTCGGTCCACCAAGAACAATTCCAAAGCAGCCTTAGGAAGTCCGGCGAACCCCGTAGATTCAATGTCTGCGGGGTTTTTTGTTGCCGATTGATTCCAGGGAAGCCCATTGACTTCCGGGGGCACAAGGGGGCATCTTTGGGGGCATATCGGGTTCGCCGATGACCTGATGCCCCCAGGAGGCACAAATGCCGCTGACCGACGCCGCAGTACGGAATGCTGTCCCGCGCGACAAGCCATACCGGCTTGCAGATAGCGCTGGTCTCTACTTGGAAGTTTCACCTGCTGGCGGGAAATACTGGCGTTTCAAGTATCGGTTCGGCGGCAAAGAGAAACGCTTGGCCCTGGGCGTCTATCCGGCGGTTGGGTTGAAAGAGGCGCGCGTGCGCCGGGACGCCGCCCGCAAGCTGCTGGCAGACGGCATCGACCCGAGCGCGCATCGTAAGGTTCAGAAGGCTGCAACGGTCGAACGTGCGTCAAACAGTTTCGAAACCGTTGCCCGTGAATGGTTCTGCAAGCAGGCGCCGGCCTGGGCGGCGAGTCATGCAGACAAGATCATGCAGCGGCTCGAAAAGAACGTCTTCCCCTGGCTGGGCGGACGCCCGATTGCCGAGATTACTGCACCCGAACTGCTGACGGTGCTCCGTCGGATCGAGGGGCGCGGGGCATTAGACACCGCACATCGGGCGCACCAGAATTGCGGGCAAATTTTCCGCTACGCCGTAGCGACCGGGCGGGCTGAGCGCGACCCCTCCGGCGATCTGCGCGGCGCGTTGCAACCTTCCAAACACGAGAACTTCGCCGCCATTACCGATCCGGCTAAGGTGGGTGAGTTGCTGCGAGCCATCGACGCGTTCAAGGGCACGTTCGTTGTTCGCTGCGCTCTCCTGTTGGCACCATTGTTGTTTGTGCGGCCGGGAGAACTGCGGAAAGCGGAATGGGATGGGTTTGACCTGGACCGGGCCGAGTGGCGCTATTTCGTTACCAAAACCAAGACCGAGCACGCTGTCCCGTTGGCTTCGCAAGCGGTCGCCGTTCTGCGGGAATTGGCCGACCTAACGGGAGGCGGCCGCTATGTATTTCCCGGGCGTGATCCGAAAAAGTCGATGAGCGAAGCCGCAGTCAACGCCGCGCTACGGCGCATGGGCTACGACACCAAAACCGAGATGACCGGCCATGGCTTCCGCGCGATGGCAAGGACGATCCTGCATGAAGAGTTGCACATCAAGCCCGAAGTCATCGAGCACCAGCTTGCCCACAAGGTGCCCGACGCGTTGGGTACGGCCTACAACCGCACCCGGTTCATTAAGGAACGGCGGGAAATGATGCAGCGCTGGGCGGACTACCTGGATGAGCTGAAGGCGGGGGCTAAGGTGTTGCCATTCAAGGATTCTGCCGCGTAGGCGTGGCCGCCTCCTTTGCGGCATCAGCCAAGAGCGGCGGGAACGCTATGTAGTGTGGTCATTCGCATTGCCTGTAATGGCGCAGCGGTGCCGGCCCAGCAGGCCGTCTCAACGCAGTCAGCTCCCCTTGCAGCACCGGCACAGCGCCAACCCGTTCCCATGGTGCAGCAGCCCACGGCACCACCAGCCGCGCCCCCGGCTGGCGTCAACAAATGCGTAGTCAACGGACAGACGGTCTATACGGAGGCGCCGTGCGGACAGGCAATGCGTGCGCTTGCCGGTAACACTCCTGCTCAACCTATCGGCAATGCCCGCCAGCGTGAGATGGAAGAGGCTGCGGCAGCAGCGAAGCGGACCGAAGAGCAGCTTGCGCGTCAGTGGGATCAACGCATGGCGCAGCGAGATCGAGACCTAGCGGCCGAGCAGATCGCTCTTCAGCAGCAGGTCAGTGCCGTCAATGCGGAGTGCGCGCGCCTTAAGGCAGATCGAGACGGTATTTTGCGGCTGTCTGTTACGACGCAGCAGATGTCTCCGTGGCGGGACAACTTGAATTACATCCGCAAGCGGATGAATGAGTTGCACTGCTGAGGCGCCGCACAGCGAAAAGATAGCGTATGGGCAGGATTCTTGATGTTGTCGTGAAGGAACTGACCTTTTGAGCCTGCTTGATGCACCTATGCGGAACGCATGAATTGGCCAGGCACAAATCCATCGATGATGCCTTCGGCCATCTTCGCAGCCGCACGTTTTGCCGTCCCGATGCTCTCCCATTGGGTCGTCAGCAGCGGGAAGATTCGGGAACGCTCGGTATCTGGTGGCTCACCTTCCTGGCAGATCAACACGGAGGCGCTGTAAGCCCGATCCGGGCGCCGCTCATGCCATTCACGAGGCGTATCAAACAGGTAGATCAGGGGATAAACATCGAACCCCTTGTAGCTGCAAGTCGGATAGGCGTCCACAGCAATCTCCGTTGAAAGGCGTGCCCCACTGTACGCTCTTTCCGCTTGCTCGATTGAACTATCCTCGAACAAGCGAGTGCGGACGAAGCGGCCTTTGTGCGCTACGTGATCCCGCCGGTCTGAGATCTCCTTCCCAAGGCTGTGCGTGCATGTCGAGGGTATGGTCACCTTGCGCAGTTTTTGCGTGGAGACTTTCTCGGACGACTTGCCCGATGGCCAGGCGGCAAAAGGCTTCAACGCTGTGCGCAACTGTGGGTGGCACATCGGGCGTGCTTGCCAACAGCCTGAAGGACCGTCTTCCTTCACCCACGAAACTGGTGAATTGCACACAGTTCGGGTGTCCATCGGTGCAAAAGCCAACCGTGATGGAATACGCCACGCCTTTTGCCCCTCCAGGTAGTGTGCAGAGAAAGCTCGTCTTGTCAGACGCGTGCGTCATCTTGTTTCCGGACGGGTCATGCACTCAATACTCCTCTCTAACGCAATATCAGAATCGGCGTGGCCACGAACGGGGGAAATGCATTGCGCCCTTTACAGCAGCGCTACAGACTCGCCCGCCACCAGGCCATTGATGACGTCTTCGCCAAACTTCAGCGCTCCCCGCCGCGCGGTGCCAACGTTTTCCCAAACGGCAAGCGTCACGCGAAAAACGCGCGAGTGCTCGGTTCCAGGTCGATGACCCTCTCGGCAGATCATCACAGACGCGTTGAACGTGCGATCGGGGCGCTTTCGCGGCCATGACTGGACCGTCTCGGTCCTGTACACCAATGGATACAGGTCAAAACCTTTGTACGTGGCTGACGGGTTTGCATTCATGAATGACTCCGGCCGATGGTGGGCATGACTGACACCCCGGCAGGGCGCCGGCAGTGGTTTTGAATGGCAATCCCGTTGATTGGCCCGGGCGGCTATGCATCCATTCCCAGATGGTCGACGGTGATCACGAGCGCCCGATCTCCCGGGTCTACCTGAGCATGCACGCCAAGGTGCGCCCGCAGAAAACGGTCAAGCATGCGCTGCAGCTCACAAAGGTCTTGCCGATCTGCGTGCATCAACTGATGCATGACATCGTGCGTGAATGCGATCGTCAGCGTTCTCACACGCCAGATGCGGCTGTCGAACTCAGGTACCTGCCAGTTTGCCGTGAGCACACTGGGATCGGTGTTCCAGGTCCGCACATCCTGCCCGGTAATTTCATCCAACACCGGCTTGGTAAATGCGACAAGATCGAGCATCACGGATCTCCACGACTTACATCGCGAGTAGGAGCACTAGCAGGCAACTTCCGTGTGCGGAACTGGCGAGGATGACAGGGGGCAGGGCGCGATCAGCGAGAGAGGCGCGACCGCGCGCGGTGATCACAAGTGCGGGTAAAAATGCTTTCGTACCAACGGATGCGTGATCCGGCGCACCGTGGGTCGGTGTTCCACTGTACTCCCATATGTGCACTGCGGCGTCATCATCTTTTGGAGTACCTCACGACGTGTCGTTCGAGCGCAGTCGTGGCGCAAGTCAAAGCAACAGGCAAAGGTGCAGTCTGCTTCAACCCGACAGTCAGCGTGTGCCGTATGTCGAACGTGAACACGGTGATGTGCGGAGGGCGAAAAAAAACCCCGCGTGGCGGGGTTTTTTCTTGGCGGGCGAGATCGCTCAGATCACTTGAATCTTGGTCGCAGCCGGGCCTTTTTGGCCAGCACCGGACACAAAGCTCACTTTCTGACCTTCTTGAAGCGACTTGAACCCATTACCCTGAACCTCAGAGAAATGAGCAAACAGATCGTTGCCGCCTGCGTCAGGGGTGATGAAGCCGAAGCCCTTGGAGTCGTTGAACCACTTTACGATACCGGTTTCCATGTTGGATTCCTTAAACGTTCTGGATAAGCCCATGCTTACCAGGCATGACGATCAAGGAAGGAACAAAGAGAAAAAGGTGTCGCTTGGCGTGACAACCCAAAACATCGGAGTAACTGCTTGAAAAGCCTGCGGCGCAAGTTCTACCAGCATCGCAAGTCATTGTCAACAAAAAAGCCATCAATCTCGAAATAGCGCATGAATGTGGTTGCGACCGCGCTCTGCCGCCGCACCACGTTGCTCATGCACCGCAGCCGTTGTAAATCAAGGAAGGCTCGCATGGAGGCAGCGGTTGCGGGAAGCTGTTACCATGCGCAACCTCTGCCCGCTTTTCGAATCGATCGGGCTCGGATACCGGCCATACGACACAACATAGCGCCGGCCACCCTCGGGCGTACACCCGGATCATCTTGGGCCACGCAGCCCATCACCTACCTGACCGGCGGTTTATCCGCTCCGTATGCGGCACGCATGTACTAGGCGCGCCAGCCTACGCAAGTACGGTCACTCGTTGCCAATCGCTTGCGCCATGCATTTGTGTGCATGATCCAAAGGCATTGGCCCCACCCATCGTGGCGTAGCTCATCTGCAGGAAGCGGCTTGCTCAGGCGCTCCATGCCTGCCATCTGCCTTCGCCCGAAACCTAGCAGTGTATTGAACCAAGTCCTTTCCCCCTACACGGTGTCCGTGTACCCAATTGAACAAGAACCCGGCATCTGGTTTGCCACCTATCTCATCAGTGAGTACAGCGATGGTGTGGAACGCATCCTCGCCAACGTCTCGATGCGCCACAACGTACATGGTACGGAGGCACTCGCAAGACATGCGGCCCGGCTTGCAGGAAGAGCAGCCATCGCACGTCTGGCGCCTCGCGACAAGAACTGAACCATGCAAGCCGCCTCGGGCGGCTTTTCCGCTTGCTGCAACGGCATGCACCCACCCACAGTCAACGAGAAGAGAATCACCATGTCTGTTAGCGATGAATGGGAAGAATTGCATCTCACGCCCGACGGCTGGAAAGATGGCAGCTACCGGCACGAGCCTGGCGATGCCGTCATCGTCGCGCCACCGGCCAATGATGTACTGACGGTGCGCAGGCATGTGGCTGCCGTGTATGGCGGCCCGTCACGCGTGACAGAAGACAGAACACCGCGCACCGATGACATGAGCCAGATCGAGCAATTGCTGTTGAAATATGGCGCTCCCGTCTTTGGCGTCTAACCCAGAGACGAAACGGACGAATGCCCGTGCGCTACATCGGGCCCACGTTATTCGAGAGAGGAATTGGCATGACACTCTGCCACGCTTGCCTTGCCATTGAAGTCCATCGACTTGGTGCATCAGGCCATGCTTTCCTAAGAATCACCGACACACAACGCATCAAAGTATCCAAGGCGGCGGCTGTCACGGTGAGCACGTTCACGTGCGGCACGTGCGGCGCGAGTTGGACCTATCGCGAAGGGAAAAACGTGCCCAACCCAGGTTGGTCGCTTGATCAGTAGCGCCAGTACCTCGTCAGCGAGGAGCCGGCTGATCTCGTGCTCATAGGCCCTCGTGCCACCATGCCAAGGCGCAAAGATAGGGGTTCAGGGTGAGGCAAAGAGATCGTCCCTGTCTCAAGCCATGCCCAAAAACCGGTGAGCTGCAAAGCCTCGCGGGTTTCTTATTGCCAGGATTGCCCAGGTTTAACGTTGCCCTCGGCGTAAGCCCCCCTCAAAGAATCGTGTCACATCAAGTGCGAGTGATTGAGACACCGCCCTCGACGAGCAACGTTGTACCCGTCACGAAGCTCGACAGATCGGACGCAAGATACAGCGCCGACTTGGCGATCTCTTCTGGATGGGCCATCCGTTTGAGCGCGTGGATGCTTTCGACAAACGCTTTCTGCTCCGGCGTGCTGGCTGCCTCCCGCCCCATCTCGGTGTCGGTGCCGCCCGGCATCAGCACATTGACGCGCAAGCCAGACGGACCGTACTCGGCGGCGAGCGTGCGCGTCAGGCCCACGAGCGCAGCCTTGCTCGCGGAATACGCAGCCATTCCTGGAAAGCCGACCGTATAGCCGACGAACGATGACGTGAAGATCAGCGAGCCATGCGGGCGCGCGAGCAGCGCTGGAATCTGATATTTCGCGCCGAGGAACGCGCTTGTCAGGTTGGTCTCGAGCGTGTCGCGCCAGCCGTCCAGCGTGATGTCGGTGACGCTGCCGAGCGCTCCCATCGTCGCGGCGTTGTTGAATGCCACATCAAGCCCGCCGAAACGGCCGACGGCCAACTCAACAGCCTGCTTCGCGCAACGCTCGTCCCTCACGTCGCCCGCCAGTGCCACCGCCTTGCCACCGACGTCGGCAATCTCGTCAACCAGCGTGTCGAGCAACGCCGCGCGGCGCGCAACCAGAACGACGCTCGCGCCTTCCTTCGCAAACATCTTTGCCACCTCACGACCGATACCCGAGCTGGCGCCCGTCACGATTGCAGTCTTGTTAGCGAGAAGAGCCATGTTCACTCCATCTTGATGATCGGAGCGGCAGAGTAGGCGTCTGGGTGCTGCGCAGCACTCCGATTCTTGCGGCGCAAATCCAAGCGATGCGTTGATGGCGGTCCCGAAAAGATCAAGCCGTGCTTGGCTCGACTGCGGCCAATGACGTTGGAGGAAGCGGGGTGCTTTGGGGCCGCAACCCTACAGCCAAACGCAGCTACGTCAGCGCGCCGCTACGCATGCCAATCACATAACCCGCAGTGCGCACCACCGCCGGATCTGCATCAGCCGCCAGCCGCGCAAGCAGCGCTGACGCCGCGTCGTTGATTTCCGCAAGCGCCTGACAAATACGTACACGCGCCTGTACATCGGCCGACCCATCCGAAATCGCTGCTTCAAATCGCTCCACAACGTGCTTCGCGATCGCAGGGTCTTCCGCCAGATCGGCTAACGCGTCGGCCGCCTCGACATCGTGCGCCCCGACGACAACCTGCTCGATCAGCAGGGGAATCGCCTCGCGTACGCCCCATTCGCCAAGCACCCGTGCAGCGCGGTACCGCACGTGCTCCGCGGGGTCGAGCAGCGCGACGCGCAACGCTTCCACGGCATCGGCGCCGCCGAGTTTCGCCAGTGCGAGCACGGCCCGTTCGCGCACCGCCGGGTCCGCCTGTTGAAGCGCCGCACTGAGTACGCTGGCGCCGCTGCCTTCGGCTCTTTCCAACGCCCAGGACAGTGCACCCGCAACATTCGGCTCTTGCTCCTGGAGCAGCGCCTGGGCGATGAGTTCTGCCAGCGGGGCATCGCTGGAGGCGGCGTCAAACGCAGCACGCTGTCGCTCTGGCGCATGCGTCGAGTCCAGTCCTTTCAGCAACTGCACGACTTCGAGCACGGCTGACCAATCTTCGGGGGCGGCGGCGGACACGGCAGCCAGCCGGGAGAGCAGCGCTTGTTCTGCGGCCAGCCGCTCGCGACTGCGCGCCATCAGCGTGTCAATGAGCGCATCGGGGCGGGGGGCTTGTTGGCTGAGCGCCTCGCGCACCTCGGCAAGCCCAAGACCCAGCGAGCGCAGGCTTTCCACTTGGAACAGGCGCCAGGCATCGGCTTGCGAGTACTCGCGGTATCCCGCTTCAGTCCGTGCGGATGGGCTGATCAGCCCGATCCTGTCGTAGTGCCGCAGCATGCGCGCGCTGACGCCGGAGCGATTGGCCAACTCGCTGATGCGCATCACTGGTCTCCGGTGTCGTCTGGGGTATGTGGCCTCGTTTCTCGGCCTCAGGGGGGGGGCTTTGATCGGGTCGAAAAAATTCTATCAAAGCGATTGTTGGCAACTTGCTGATGCATCGGCTTCTGGCAACGTTGCACCTGCGCGCTCCGCATCAGTTGGATCCAGCACAAACGCCCCCTCCGGGTCGGCGATCAGCCTGAGGCTTGCGCAGGCGTGAATGCGAGCCGCTGGGTCCGTATGGCGGGCCGCTGCTGCTTCGAGCTGGGCCACGGCATCGTCCCCGAGCATGAGCAGCGCCCGGCTCAGACTCCGCTGGAGGTGCTTGTCGCCGCGGCCCAGCTCGTGAATCAGCTCGTGTGCCAGCGCGGCACGTTGCTCGGTCGGCACCAGCCCCGCCGCGGTACGCCACGCCGTACGCGCGACTTCCGGATTGGGGTCATGCAGGTGCCCGCTGGTGATCGCCGGCCACGTTGCAGGGTCGCCAATCTTTGAGAGCGTATGCAGCGCCTGGCTACGCGCTTGCGCCAACGGCGAGTGCAGTTCGTCCAGCAGCAACGGCACCGTCAGGTCCTGCGCGTGCCGGGTGAGTGCCCAGGTGAGCATGTCGCGGACAAAGAAATCCGGCTCGATGCGGCAGCGCTGCACCAGCGGCGCAATCTTGCCCGGATGGGGCGCCATGCCGGCACCCAGCGCCGCCGTCAGGCGCAGCGAGGCGTCCGGGTGCTCCAGCGCTTTGGTCAATGTGTGATGGGTCATGAACGCCTCCTCGCCCGACAGTGGACGCCTTGTCACCATGACAAGGTCAATTGTTTTCAGGCAAGTAGAGAGCGCGGCACACCATGGAACGTGTCGCCGTCGATGCGCTCGTTAAGGCATTGCCCGCGCGGATGACGTCAGCGACAGGCTGTGGGTCGTGCATGGTCGACGCAGGGCCTTCCGTCGGACTGCAATGTGGATAACTCCCCCCTCCCGCTGTGGAAAACTTAAGGGAAAAGCGTGTTGGCTCTCCGGGGTTAGGTTGTCCACAGTGCGGGCATAACTTCTGCGCGTGTGGATGGGGTGCGATGCGATCTACCGCACTCATCCACGCCAAGGCACACGCTGTCCGAACGGTTGTGCATTTCGCAAGGCATTGATGCCAAAGCGCTTTTTGCAGCTATCCACAGGACTTATCCACCGTTATCTACTACTACTATCTTTATATAAAGAAAGAAGTAAACAGAAACAGAAAGCATGCGGGTGCGTGTGTGCCTTGATTGCAGGCAACTGACGCAAGGACGTTTGACCTGCAATGCGTGATCGGGGAAATCGAACAGGCGGTGTTCTGTGTCGTTGGTGGCTTGCAGTTTTGGTGTCACATCACCGCAGCGGCCATGGCCTGCGCACTGATGACGAGATTGCGTCCCGCAGCCTTGGCCTGGTACAGCGCGGCATCGGCCGTCTCGACCAGCATGTCGATGGAGAAGGCCTGGCTGCTGGGCGTGGCGGTGGCGCAGCCGGCGCTGACCGTGACGTAGCGTGAAGGCGCTGCGGCCTCGATACGCAGGCGCATCACCGCGTCACGCGCGTGCTCGGCCAATGCCTGCGCATCGTTCGGGCCGGTGTCGGGCAACACGATGACAAACTCTTCGCCGCCATAGCGCGCGATGAAGTCTCCGGGGCGGCGCACGACGCCCGAGAGCGCTCCAGCCACGGCCGCCAGGCAGGCATCGCCTTTGAGGTGGCCGAAGGCGTCGTTGTAGCGCTTGAAGTGGTCCACATCCACCATGATGAGCGACAGGGGTTGCCCGTTGCGCTTGGCAGCGGCCACGCGCACGCCGATCTGCTCGTTGAAGTAGCTGCGGTTGTACAAGCCGGTGAGCGCGTCATGCATGGAGGCCTGCCGCAACGACACGTGCGCCTCGAACAGGCGCCGGTACAGCGCCGTCACTTCCCACACCAGCACGCACACCAGCACGCCGGGCGCGAACATGCTGAACAGCCGCGCCACGTACCAGCCCACGGTAAAGCGGTCGGAGCTCAGCAGGTTCAGGCTCGTATCCGTAAAGCACGCCAGCGCGGCAATTGCCAGCCACACGTCCAGCACGGCGCGCAGGCGGCCGCTTGCGAGCACCGCCAGCAGGGCAATCGCGTTGATGGCCCACAGGACCACCGCGACGGGGTTGCTGGCAATGGCCCCTCCGGTGGACGACACCAACGGCGGCGGCAGATCCGCCATCAGGGCGATGGCGCACAGCAGCGCGCCCACCACCACGGGCCCGCCGATCAGTAACCACGTCCACAGGCCGACGTGCCGCTTGGAGACCGCATCGCGGGAGAACCGGTCACGCGTGAGCACCGCCAGGATCACGAACATCGGAAAGCCGCCGTGCCAGAACACCCACATCCACACCGCGCTGGTCGGGCGGGCACCGAACAGGCCGGTGGGGGAGAACACGCCCGGAAACATCAGCAGTTGCAGGGCCACGGCCAGCGCGGTGAAGGCGTAGGCGCCGCCCAGCGCACCCAGCATCGGCTGACGCGTCACGGTGAACTGGGCGCCCAGCAGGAAGGCGGCGATACAGGCGGTGGTGAAGACCGTCAATGCGCACATCGGCATGAACGGGCTGATGGCAGGCCACGGCAGGTTGGCCCGCGGCGCGGCCACAGCCAGCGTCAGGAGGATCAGCAAGGCGATCACGCCGGCCACGGCGGATTGCCGGCGCGTGGCCCGCTGGATCAGGAAACTTTCCATCCAACCCCCGGTTTGGTTATCAGTGTCCGTTCGGTCCGTTGCCCGCTGTGTGCGCCAGCAGTGCCGGGGTGGCGATCGGCGATGGGTGTGCGCGGTCTGTGAATCTCCATCATAGGCATGGGGCGACGGGGCGAAAAGCCTGGGCAATGATCGGGCTATTCCTGTGATTTGCCTAAGTCTGGCGCCGTAGCCTTGTCGACAGACCCGCTCCAAGGGAATTGAAGGGAACGCCCCGTACCGTGCGCGGGACAAACCAGTGCTGTCGAATCAACCTGGCCCGCGGGCCGATGCGGTATGGAATCACTCAATCACACCCTGTTTCTCTGGCTCAATGCCCCGGCCGACCCAGCCCCCACCACATTTGGGCTGGCAATGTTCTTTGCGGAATACATGATCTGGCTGGCGCCGCTCACGCTCGTGGCCTGCTGGCTGTGGGGCGAACCGGACTCGCGCCGCCATGCCCTGCAGACCGCGTTGGCCACCGCCCTGGCACTGCTCATCAGCGCGGGGTTCAGCCTGCTCTGGTATCACCCGCGGCCGTTCGAGATCGGCCTGGGGACCAATCTGCTGCCGCATGTGGCGGATTCATCGTTCCCGAGCGACCACCTGACGGTGTGGTGGACGGTCGCATTCAGCCTGATGTGGCATGCGCGTCTGCGCCGTGTGGGCACGTGGTTGGCGCTGCTGGGCTTGCCGATGGCCTGGGCGCGCATCTACCTGGGGGTGCACTATCCGTTTGACATGCTGGGCGCTGCTGCCGTGTCGGCATTGAGCGCCTGGCTGTGCAGCGGGCGCGTGGCGCACACGCTGTCGGAGCCGCTGCACCGCCTCGGGTTGGCGGTGCATGGCGTGGTACTCGCGCCGGCCGTGCGGCGCGGCTGGGTGCGCAAATAAGGGCGAAGGGCGCTCAGGCGTGCCGGCGCCACGCACGCCAGAACAGCACAAAGGCGAGCGCCGTGGCGCCCACGTTGTACAGCATCGCCAGCGCGAAGGCGTGACCATGATGTGCGGCATCTGCTGCCGTGCTGCCGCCATCCACCTGGCCAAGCAACGAGAACAGCAGCACCCCCACCACCGTCACACCCACGGCATTGCCCACCGCCTGCATGGTGGTGACGGTGCCCGCGCCCATGCCCGCTTGGGCCGTCTCGACGCTGCTCAGGATGGTGTTGAGCGACAGCGGGATCACCATCCCCTGACCAAAGCCATTGAGCATCAGCGGCACGATCAGCAGAGGAATGACGGTGCCAGCCTGCGCCATCGTGCTCAACAGGATGAGGCCGACGCCAAAGATCGCCGTGCCCAGCAGCAGTGCGCGGTGGCCAATGCGTTCGGCCAGGCGTGGTGCCGTGAGGGATCCGCAGAAGAAGGCAACCGCCGCCGGTGTGAAGACCATCCCCGCCGCGAGCGGTGACAGGCCGCGCCCAAACTGCAGCAGGATGGTCAGCGCCAGAAAGTACGAACTGATGGCCGTGTAGAACAGAAAGATCGCCAGCACGCCCAGCACAAAGCTCCGATTGCGGAACAGCGCGATCTCAATGATGGGAACACGGCCCGCCGCCGACAGCGCCTGCTCGTACCGCACGAAATGCCGAAACACCAGGAGTGAGGCCAGCGGCACCGCCCACGCCCACCATGGCCAGCCGTATTCGCGCCCCTGCATGATGGGCACCAGCAGCATGGCAAGCGCCACTGCGCCTACCGTTGCACCGTACCCATCCAGGTGGGCTGCAACCGGCGCACGCGATTCCGTCACGAAGCTGCGCGCGGCCAGCAGCGCCACCATGCCAATCGGTACGTTGACCAGAAACACCGCGCGCCAGCCTGCAATGTCGGCCGCCAGGGGGTGCGCAATCAGCCAGCCACCGATGATCTGCGACACCGACGCGGCCACGCCCTGCACCGCGCCCATCACCCCGAACGCGCGCCGGCGCGCATCCCCATCAAACAACACGCGTGCAGTGGCCATGACCTGGGGCATCAGGATGGCGGCGCCCAGGCCCTGCGCCACGCGCATGGCAATCAGCATCCACGCACTCGTTGCCAGCCCGCACAGGGCCGACGCCAGTGTGAACAGCGCCATGCCCACCAGAAACATGCGCTTGCGCCCGAACAGGTCGCCCAGGCGCGCACCGTTGAGCAGGAACACCGCATAGGCGGCGCTGTAGCCCACCATCACGAGCTGGATCTCGGCAAAGCTGGCGTGCAGGCCGGTGCGGATGTCCGGAATCGCCACGTTGACGATGAACAGGTCGAGAATGGTGACAAAGTTGCCGGTCAGCAACGCCGCCAGCGCGGGCCAGCGTCGCGCCGGCGAGGTGGGCGCGGCAGACAGGCTGCCCGCGAGGGATTCCGTTGACATGAGGGGATCTCGGTTATTAATATACGGTCGTACGTATATTAAATAGCGATTTACCTGCGTCAAGGTTTGATTGCGTTGACCTTACTCACAGACAGGGCTTCGAGAACACAGAGGGCATCACCATGAACGAGACCGACGGCCGGCGCGCGCGCGGCGAGCGTGCGCGCGCTCAGGTGCTGGAGCACGCCACCGCCATCGCCTCCACCGATGGGCTGGAGGGTCTGACCATTGGCCGCGTCGCCACCGATGCAGGCGTGGGCAAGGGCAATATCCAGGTGCTGTTTGGCGACAAGGAGACGCTGCAGCTCGCCACGCTGGATGCGGGCGTCGTGCACTACCGGAACAGGGTGGTGGAGCCGGCGCTGGCGCTGGAAAGCCCGCTAGCCCGCCTGCGGGCGTTGACCGAAGGCTGGTTCGACTACGTTGCGGGTGGGCAGTCACCTGGCGGGTGCTTTGTCTGCGCGGCCAGCTACGAATACCGCGCCCGCCCCGGCACCATCCAGGATCACGTGCGTGGCCACCGTGAGGCGGTGCGCGCGCGCTTTCGCGAGGTGATCGTCGCCGGTCAGGCTGCCGGTGAACTGCGCGCCGACCTGGACGTCGAGCAGCTCGTCTTTGAGATCGAATCCTTCCGCTCCAATGCCAATGTCGCCTTCCTGATGGGGGACATGGCGGTGTTCGAGCGCGCGCGGCATAGCACGCGGGCGCGCATCGACGCGGCTGTCGCGTAGGTACGGCGCCCCCCAGCCGCGGTCCGACGCGCGGATGCCACGCCCACGCGGCGCGCCGTTCCCGCGTCGCCACCTTTGGTTACACTTGAGCGATGCATGGCATTGCAGGCCCACGGGGCTGCATTCGCCAATCACATCGAACAATGCAACGAAAGAGTGCCCGGGGGGCGCATGACGATCCGAACGATCGTGGCGGTAACAGGGGGTGCGCTGTGGCTGGTCGGTTGCGCAATGCCGTACACCGAGCCGCCAGCCGGCGCCAAGACCGCAACAGTGGATTTCATTCGACCACTGTCCAGTACTAACGCCACCATCCTCACCTTTGACGATGCCAAGTCGTGCGGCAACCCGCGCACCGCGCTCAAGCCCAATGACGTGACCCGGCCGATCCGCGTGCTGGCGGGTGTGCCGACTGCGCTGGGGGCCACGTTCATCCGTACCTCGGGCATGCTGCAGTATCGCTGCGGTGTGTCGGCGACGTTCGTGCCGCAGCCGGGCAAGCAGTACAAGATGACGGCCAGCTACCCGACCAATGCCCACGTCTGCCGTGCCGGCGTGGTGGAATCGGACGATGGCAAATCGTGGCACGCTTTCAACGTGCGCTACCGCATGTACCAGATCAACCAAGCCTGGGGTACTGGAAGCTGCCCCGACCTGACCGATGCCGATGTCGCCTTTCTGCGCGACAAGACCCGCTCCGAAGACGGCTCCACCACGCTGAGCGACCTTTCCGATCTGCTGACCCCGCAATGAGCCGTACTGCCCTGATTCTTCGCGCGTGCCTTGCCGCTGCTGCGGCGCTGAGCGCGCTGCCTGCCACTGCGCTGGAGCCGGCCGATGTCTTCGCCAAGGTCGCGCCCAGTATCTGGGAGGTGCTCGTGGCCGATGCCACTGGCCGACCGACCGCACTGGGTAGCGCAGTGGTGATCGGCGATGGGCTGGCCATCACCAACTGCCACGTGCTGCGCGGCGGCAAGCAGGTCAACGTCAAGCGCGGCAACGCCACCTTTGGTGCCCGCCTGCTGTATCCCGATGTGGAGCGTGACCTGTGCCAGCTGCGCATCGCCGATTTCCACTACCCGGCCGTCACCATCGCTCCCAGCAGCATGCTGGTGACCGGGCAGAAGGTCTATGCGATCGGCAACCCGCTGGGGTTTGATCTCACCATCAGCGAAGGGCTGATCTCGTCACTGCGGCACGACGAAAACGGACAACTCCGGGCCATCCAGACGTCTGCCGCCATCTCGCAGGGTTCGAGCGGCGGTGGGCTGTTCGACAGCAATGCGCGGCTGGTGGGCATCACCTCGCGCATGGTGTCCGCTGCGTATGGGCAAAACCTGAACTTTGCGGCCCCGGCCGACTGGATCAACGACGTGCCGGCGCGTGCGCAAAAGGCGCTGGCCGAGCGGGCGGCCGCGCAGTCTGCAGCCAAGGCGGCTGCGGCAGCGATCCCATCGGGCACCATGCCGGCTGACGCCGCCCCACGCAAGCCTGGCGAACTTGGCCCGAAAGCGCAGGCAGGCTTTGCTGAATATTTGCGCAAGCCCTGGCCGAAGGTGTTCGTGGCGGCCGATGGCGGCGAGTTCATCTACCAATGGGGCCAGAACGCGGAGTTCCGCGCGGTGTCGTGGTGCAAGGAGCGCTATCAGAACTGCGCCATCTACGCCCGGGACGACACCGTGGTCGAGGGAAAGTGACACTTGGCGCGGTTTCTGGTGTCCACGGCGGTTATCACAGACAATAAGACATTAAATTTATGACCGTTTGTGTCGTCTGTAAGCATGGAGGCTCCGGATTGTGTCAATCGGAGACCGGTTCACGGGGGCCGGAATCTGTGCTGCAACGTTGAGTGCTGCGGCGCAGTAAAGTCAGCCCCCGCGCAACCATCCCAAACACGTTGAAGAGGAATTTGCCAACATGAACTGGACCGCGACCCGACCGATCCGCGTGGTCGTGCTCGATGACCATGCGGTCGTCCGTCACGGCCTGGCCGCGCGCCTGAAGCAGGAGGCCGATATCGAGGTCAGCGGCATGTTCGCGTCGGGCCGGGAGGTCGTGCAGGCGCTCAAGGACAACACCGTCGAGGTGGACATCCTGTTGATGGATTACTCGCTCGGGCCGGCCGAGATCGACGGGCTGAACCTGATCCGCCTGATTCGCGTGCGCTATCCGGAGTTGAAGATTCTGGTGGCGTCTGCCCACCACAACAAAGCGACGGTCGGGCTGGTCATGCATGCCGGTGCACGCGGGTTTGTGGGCAAGGAAGAAGAACTGTCGGAACTGGTGCGGGCGATCCGCTCCGTGGCGGCGGGCGGCAAGCGGCTGAATGCCACGCTGGCTGCCGAGATGGAGCGCGATGCCCTGGCCGCCGATGCGCCAGCTCCGACATCGACAGGTGATGGCAACCAGCTCTCCGCACTGGTGGAGCGCCCCGAGCTGAGCCCGCGTGAGCGCGAAGTACTGCGCTGCTGTCTGGACGGCATGTCCGTCTCCGATATTGCCGAGAAGTTCGCGCGCAGCATCAAGACCATCAGCTCGCAGAAGCAGTCTGCCTATCGCAAGCTGGGTATCCGCACCGATACCGAACTCTTCAAGATCAAGCACGAGTTGGAGGGGCAGTGAGCCTGCGGCAGCGCCTTGCACGCTGCCTCATCGCTTGCCTTCTGGTGGTTGCCGGCTGGCCGCTCTCGGCTGCTGCGCAGCAAGCACCCCAGTTCACCCCGGAAGAGCGCGCCTGGATTGCGCAGCATCCGGTTGTGCGGGTTGCGTACCGGGAGAACTGGAAACCCTTTGAGTACGCCGAGAAAGGCCAGATCAAGGGGCTGGCGTCCGGCTATCTGGATGCGATCAGCCGTGTGAGCGGCCTGCGATTCAAGCCGATATTCATCGACAACTGGGGCGAAAGCCGTCAAGCGTTTTTCAAGGGCGCGGTCGACCTGCTGCCGAGCCTGTCCACGCTCGCCCCATCGGATGATTTGACGCAGCAGTTGCTGCCGACAGCCCCCTATTTCATGGGCGCCACGTTGGCCGTGGGCCGTGCCACGCAGCACCCGATCTTCCGCCTGAGCGAACTGGACGGCATGACGGTCGCGCTCATCGGTGGTGGCGCCACCGAGATCCTCATGCGCGAGAGGCTGCCTCACAGCCATCTGTTGCTGTTCGAGTCGACGGATGCTGCCCTGCAGGCGGTGGCCGATGGCTCGGCGGAGGTTGCTGCCGCCACCAACTACGCTGCCGAGCCGCTGCTGCGTCGCCGTTTTGTCGACGCGCTGCATATCTCGGGCGTTATCAGCGACCTGCCGGTGCCGCTCTACATGGGCGTGCATGCGGATCAGCCGCTGCTGCGCTCAATCTTGGACAAGTCATTGCATGCGCTCACGGCCGCCGAAACCGATGCCATCGAACAGCATTGGCTTGAAGTGGTGGACTATGGCGCCCCATCGTACGGATCGATCCTGCGCTATCGGGCGCGCGAGCTGGCCCTGGTGGCCGCAGCGATTGCCGGCATCCTCTTCCTGGCATGGCGCGCGCGGGCACAGCGCCAACGCGCCGAACGCAGCGAGCGCGAGAAGACCCGCTTCCTGGCGGTGATGAGCCACGAGATCCGCACGCCGATGAACGCCATCCTGTCATCGGTTGAGCTGCTGCAGCACACACCGCTCGACGACAAGCAAAAGCGCCTGACCGACGTGGCGACCACCGCCTCGCAGACGCTGCTGGTGCTGCTGGATGACGTGCTCGACATCTCCAAGCTGGAGGCCCAGCGCGTCGCGCTTGAACTGTTGCCCACGCCGATCCTGCCGTGGATCAACGATGCGCTGGACGTGGTGCGTTGGCGTGCCGAGCGCAAAGGGCTGGCGCTCACGTTCATGAGCGGTGTCGACCCGTCGCTGTGTCTGCGGATCGATCCGACACGCACGCGGCAGATTCTGCTGAACCTGTTGTCCAACGCGGTCAAGTTCACCGAGCACGGCGGGGTGACGGTGCGCATGTCCTACGTGCCGGCAGCCAAGCGGGGCGCGGCCGGTACGCTCACCATCGACGTGGCCGATACGGGGGTCGGCATTGCGCAGAAAGACCAGCGCACCATCTTCAAGGCATTCCAGCAGGCCGACTCCAGTACCACGCGGCGCTTTGGCGGTACGGGGCTGGGGTTGTCCATCGCACGTGAGCTCGCGCGGCTGATGGGCGGCAACATTGAGGTGCAGAGCACGCCGGGGGCGGGCACGGTCTTTACCGTCACGCTGCCTGCCGAGGTGGCGACGGTGGAGGAAGCGCAGGCGGCGGCACGCCCCGTCACGGATGCGCGTACCCTCACGATTGCGCCTGAGCCCATCGGCTTGCCCGGTGCTGGGCTGCAAACGTCGCCGCCCCAGGCGGTGTCGGTGGCTACGCAAACCAGCAAGCCGCGCCCGCGCGTGCTCGTGGTCGACGATCAGCCAACCAACCTGATGGTGATCGAAGACCAACTGCACACACTCGGTTGCGATGTCGAGCTCGCCGCTGATGGCGCGCAGGCGCTGGAGAAGGCCGCGGCGCACGCGTTCGACCTGATCCTGATGGACTGCTACCTGCCGGATATCGACGGCTATGCGGTTACGGCGCGCATTCGCGCGCGCGAGGCCGGTGCCGGCACCCATACGCCCATCCTCGCCATCTCCGCTGCGGTGGATGAAGAGCACCAGCAGCGCGTCATGGAAAGCGGCATGGACGGCATGCTGACCAAGCCCATCCGCCTGGATGCCCTGCGCGAGATGATCGAACTGTGGTGCGATGTCGCCTACGGTGACGACAGCCAGAACACGCCGCGCGTGGCCACACCCGCCCTGGCCGGGGAAGGCCGCGATCTCTGGTCGATCTATCTGGATTCGTTGGATGACGATCTGGAAAGCCTGGCCCACGCGCTGGATGCGCGCGACCCGACCGCGGCGCGCTACGTGGCGCACCGGATCAAGGGCGCGGCGCTGACGGTGGAGCAGGCCGCGATTGCCGAGCGGGCCCGCGTGCTCGAGGCGGCGCTGGCGCAGGCCGGCGCGATCCCGGCCGATGCCCCCGCTGCGCTGGCCGAACTGCGCAGCCAGCGCGACCAGCTTCACGCCGACAGCACCGTCGGCTGACTAGCCCTGCCGTTTGCCGTGCACCGCGCGCTCAGGCGTTGTGCAGCACGCGCAGCAGGAGGTTTTCCAGTTGCTTGACCTCGGTCTGCGAGAACCCGCGTAGCAACTGGTTCAGCACATCGATGATTAAGGGCCGGATCTCCGGATACAGCGCGCGGCCTTGCTCCGTGAGCGTGACGACCACCGAGCGGCGGTCGGCATCGCTCGGGGCGCGCTTCACGATGTTCTTCTTCTCCAGCCGATCGATCAGCCGCGTCATTGCACCCGGATCGTAGTGCAGCAGGCGCGAGAGTTCGGCCGGTGTGGTGGCCAGGTCTTCGGCCAGATAGATGACCACCATCCACTGCGCGGCGGTCAGGTCAATCGACGCCAGCGCACTGTCGATATGCGTCACCAGCGCATGCCGGACCCGATGCACGAGTCGGCCGACGTTGGTGTCGCGATCCATGGTGTCGACCTGGTAGGCGCCTTCGCCCGTGCCGCCGCTCATGGCGGTGGCCTCTGGTGGAGTTTGTACGTCTGTGCTCATGGTGGTGCTCCCCGTTCTACCGGTGATCCGGCTTGTCTTGCGCGCCGTGCGTTCCCGTAACGCGGAGCGTGCTTCATTCCACACTAATCGTCGCTTGCCCAGGCCGTCAAGCCGGGATCGACACCAGGGCTGATCGTCAAATCACATTGGATACCGCTGCAAAACGATTGCGGCTGGCAAAGGGTGGGGTGGTTCGTATCATGGTTGAAACGTCGGCACTGCCAAGGGTGTGAACCAAGTGGCGCGACGTGCTCGTCCTCCTCCAAATTCCATTTTTTACTGCCATGAACCTCCACCTTCAGAACAAGCTTGCTCTCGTGACCGGCTCCACCAAGGGCATCGGACATGCCATTGCTGTAGCACTGGCTGCCGAAGGCGCCCGCGTCATCGTCAACGGCCGCACCGAAGCCTCGGTGGCCGATGCCATCAACCGCCTGCGTGCCGAGGTGCCCGACGCCCATGTCGAGGCCTTTGCCGGGGATTTGTCCGCATCCGAACAGGTCGCGGCGCTGCTCGCCCGTTTTCCCAAGGTCGATGTGCTCGTCAACAACCTCGGCATCTTCGACCCCAAGCCGTTTGAAGAGATCGACGACGCCGAATGGCTGCGCTTCTTCAACGTGAACGTGATGAGCGGCGTGCGGCTCTCGCGTGCCTACCTGGGTGCCATGAAGGCGCAGAACTGGGGGCGCATCATCTTCATCAGCAGCGAGAGCGGCGTGCAGATTCCGGCCGAGATGATCCACTACGGCGTGACCAAGACGGCGTTGCTAGGCCTCTCGCGCGGGCTGGCCGAAGTGACCGCGGGCACCGCCGTCACCGTGAATGCCGTGCTGCCCGGGCCCACGCGTTCTGAAGGCGTGGATGAATTCGTGGGCAAACTCTCGGGCGGCCAGAGCTTCGAGGCGTTCGAGAAGACTTTCTTCGAGACCGCGCGGCCCACTTCGCTCATCAAGCGCTTTGCCACGCCGCAAGAGGTGGCGAACCTGGTGGCCTACGTTGCCAGCCCGCTGTCGGCCGCCACCACGGGGGCGGCGCTGCGTGTGGATGGCGGGGTGGTGAAGTCGGCGTTCTAAGGGGGAAGCGCCCCGCAGTGTGTTGCCAACGCACTGCGGCGGCCATCGCCTAAACAAGAACGTTGCAATCGGCCGCCAGCCCGACACAATGGAAGTTGGATCAATTCTCGAGGATCGGGATGCAGGGCAGGCAGGCGGTGAGCAGCAATCGGCAATGGCGTTGGTCAGCATGGCTGGGTGCCGTTGCGTTGGCATGCGGGGCTGCTGCTGCACATGCGCAGCCCGCCACCCCTGATCCGCAGATCGCCTTCTACTACGGCCGCGATGTCCCGGCCCCTGAGTTGCAGGCCTTCGACTGGGTGGTGCTCGATCCAGCGGCGGCCGGCACCTTCGACCCGAAACAGCCATCGCCCACGTTATGGCTCGCGCGTGTTGACCTGACACAGCAGGCGGAGGCGATGCGCGACAGCACATGGCCGGCCAACGTGCTCGATCCGGTGTTTGCACCGTTGCTGGCGCAGGGCTATCAGGGGTTTCTGCTGGATGGGCTGGACACGCTGGCAGCCAAGACCCCGGGTGCCGCCAATGCGGTGGCGGCACTGGTGCAGGCGCTGCATGCGCGTGCGCCGCAGGCCAAGCTGCTGGCGGGCGGCACCGCGTGGCTCGATACGCTGGCGCCGCAACTGTCCGGCGTGGTCACGCTCGGCCTTGTGCGTGAGCGCGCTGGCGGCGAAAGCCTGCAAGACGTGAGCGATGCCGATCGCACGGCCCGCGTTGCCGCGCTGCGCAGCATCGCTGCGCAATACCACCTGCCCGCCGTCGCGCTGGACTACTGCGCCAACTACAACCGCACCTGCCTGCGCGAGACCGCCAACGTAGCGCGTGCGGCGGGCGTGACCAGCTATGCCACCACGCCTGGCGCAGACTTCATCGGCATCGGCCGTCTGGAGGTCATGCCGCGTCGCGTGCTGCTGATTGAGCCGCAAGAGCCCGGCACCAGCACGAATACCCTGCCGGTCGTGCTGTATCTGGCCATGCCCATCAACTACCTCGGCTATCGCGTTGAGTTTGCTGATGGGTACAAGCCGTTGCCCACCGTCACACCCGATCGCTACGCCGGCGTGGTCACGTGGTTCGATGCCAGTTCACCGCGCCCTGGCGCCTGGGCGTCATGGCTCAAGCGCACCATCGATGCCGGTGTGCGCGTGGCGATGTTCAACCAGTTTGGCCTGAACATGGATGCGTCGATGGCGCAGACGCTGGGCCTGAAGACCGTGCCGGGGTCGCCTTCGGGGCCGTTGTCGATCGTCTCGCGCGATCCGATGGTCGGCTTCGAGCTGCAACCGCACCCTGAGCGGCGCGATGCCGTGGGTGTGCAGGTCGACCCACTAGCGCCGGGTGCGCAGTCGCTGCTGCGCCTGTCTGCGGGTGACTACACGTTCGACGCGGCCGCCATCACGCCGTGGGGCGGCTACGTGCTGCGCCCGTTTGGCGTGTTTCGCATGCCCGACGTGGACCAGGCACGCTGGGTGATTCAGCCGCTGGATTTTCTGCGCCGCGCGCTGGCGTTGCCCCCCATGCCGGTGCCCGATACCACCACCGAAAACGGCCGCCGCCTGATGACCGTGCATATCGACGGCGACGGCTTTGCCTCGCGCACCGAGTTCCCGCCGGGCGAGTTCTCCGGCCAGGCGCTGCTGCGAGAGATCTTCGAGCGCTACAAGGTGCCGACCACCGTGTCGATCATCGAGGGCGAGGTGGCGTCCGACGGCATGTACCCCAAGCTCACCCCGCAGCTCGAGCCCATCGCGCGCAGCATCTTCGCGCAGCCATATGTGGAACTGGCAAGCCACACGTTCTCGCACCCGTTCAACTGGCTGCGCACGGCCGATGCGCCCACGTCAACGCAGGCTGCGCAAGAGGAGGGCGCTGACGCCTTCGGGCTGAAGATCCCCAACTACCGTTTCAGCTTCGACCGCGAGATCGCTGGCTCCATCGACTACATCAACACCAAGCTGGCGCCGCGAGACAAGCGTGTGAAGGTGTTGCTGTGGAGCGGTAACGGTCAGGTGCCGCAGATTGCCGTGCAGAAGACGGTGGAGGCCGGCGTGCTCAACATGAACGGCGGCGACACGTACATCACACGCTCCAACCCGAGCTGGACCGCTATCGCGCCATTGGGTGTGGACAAGGGCAATGGCCTGTTCCAGGTGTTCGCGCCCGAGCAGAACGAGAACATCTACACCAACCTCTGGCACGGCCCGTACTACGGCTTTTCGCGGGCCATCGAAACGTTCGAACTGACCGACAAGCCCTATCGCTTCAAGCCGATTGGCATCTACTACCACATGTATTCGGGTACCAAGCTCGCCTCGCTGAGCGCGTTGCGGCAGGTGTACGACTGGGCGCTCACGCAACCCGTCATGCCCATCTACGCATCGGACTACATCCACAAGGTGCTCGATTTCCGCAGCTTTGCCGTCGCGCGGGATGGCGACGCCTGGGTCGTGCGCGGCAATGGGGATCTGCGCACCGTGCGCTGGGCCGGCACCGGCGCACCGCGTCTGGCCGATGCACGTGACGTGGCGGGCTACGTGGCCGGCCCGGGTGGCACGTACATCCACCTGACCAGCGGTTCAGCGCGCTTCACGCTGGACAGCGCCCAACAAACGCAACCCTACGTGCGCGATGCCAGTGGTCGGCTGTCGAACTGGCAGCGCAGTGCGGATGGCCGCTCGCTGTCTGTCGACGTGGCGGGCTATACGCGCCCGTTCATCCGCTTTGCCAACGCCGCACGCTGCCGCGCCACCGTGGATGGCCGCGAGGTGACCGGCACGCACGGCGCCGACTGGCGCATCGACCTGGGTGCGGGCAACCCGGACAAGCTGGTGCCGCAGCGCGTAGCGCTGACCTGCGGCGCTTAGCACGGCGCTAAGGCAACGTCACGCCCCACGCCTGCGTGACGTTGCCGCCCAGCCGCCATTCATGGAAGGCACGCCGTGCCGCAATCAGCGCCGGCAGACGCGAATCGTGCTGGCTGGCGTAGTAGGGCTCCATCCACGACAGCTCGTCCTGGAAGGTCCACGGAAACAGGTTTTGTTTGATGGGGCTCACGGCGCGGAAGCTGTCCGGGTCCTGCACCGCGCGCGTGACGAGATCGGCCAGCCGGCCGATCGCGTGCTGGTTTTCGGCATACAGATCAATGTTGCGCGGCCTGACCAGTTCAGCCGTGAACACCAGCGGCAGCAGCGCGAACGTGTGGTAGTGCAAAGCGCGGTCCCCGCGTTTGAGTTCGCGCTGCAGCTCGCCATGCGGGCCGATATCGCGGATGCCTTCCCGCACGCGGGCGACGCCGTCGTCCACCAGGTCCCCCCGACGCGCCACCGTGCCGATGGCTACCAGGTTAAGTCCGGCCCAGTAGGTCAGGTTGTTGTGCAGGCTGTTGATCTCCTGCGCGTCGCGGGTGGCGATGGCGATGCGGGTGAGCCAGTTGTCGATGGTGGCAGCGCGCGGCGCATCAAGGCGCCCAAGCTTTTGCGCGCGCAGGAGTAGCAGCGCGAAGTCCGTCCCTGCCCACGAGCGCTCGTAGTACCCCTGGTAGCCGGTGATCGGCCCCATCAAGGCGTCGGCCCGTGCCCACCCCTCAAGCAGATCGATCGTGCAGGCCCAGTCGCCGGCCTCCGCGGCCTTGTTGAGCCGGTCGATGTAGGCGCGCATCGGCTTGACGGCTTGTTGGTAGCCGGCCGGATCGTCGTAGAAACCGGGCGGGTCGATGGTGTGCTCGGCCGGCGGCACCACGCAGGCGGCCTGGGCGGGTGGCATCGCGCACAGCAAGGCTGCGGCGGTGAATGCGAAGGTGATGCCGTGGCATAGCGGCTGGAGTCTGCGCATGTCGTGTCCTGGTTCGTGTTGGGCGGAAGGCTGGGCGGCCAGAGCATTCTAGGCGGGTGGCTGTCTGTTGTCCGGTGTGTCGGACGGTGTCTGGTTTTCCGGACAATGACGACTGTTAAACGTTTGCGCTCAAGCTTTTCACCGGTGATCCGTTGTTAACCCGACTGTCGATCACCAGGAAAAAGCATGCGAACGCCCCCTCGCCACTCCGCCTCCGAACCCGCCACCAGCCTTGGCACGCGGCTGGCTGCCATCGGCCTGATTGCCCTCGTACTGGTGTTCGGTGCCTTTGCGCTGGCCAACTCGCAAGCGAGCCTGCGCACGCTGGAAGCCAACGCGCAATCGGCCATGCGTGACCAGGAGGCCGCCATGCGCGACATGATTGCGCTGTTCGACGGCGCCATGCGCACCGAGGCGGACCGCTTTCTCACCGCCTTTGCCGATGCCGCCCCCGGCCCCTACAGCGTGGACCCGGCGCAGACCGTGGAAGTGGCCGGCAAGCCCACGCCCACCTTCAAGAGCGGCGACATGGTGCTGAATCTGAACTACACCGTGCCGGACAAGTTCTTCGCCCGCACCGGCGGCACCATCGCCACCGTGTTTGCCCGCACCGGCGACGACTTCGTACGCGTGACGACCTCGCTCAAGAAGGAAAACGGCGAACGCGCCATCGGCACGCTGCTCGATCGCGCCCACCCCAGCTACAAGGCGCTGATGGCGGGCGAGCCGTTCCGCGGCCTGGCGTGGCTGTTTGGCGTGCCCTACATGAGCAAGTACGAGCCGGTGCGCGATGCTTCCGGCAAGGTTGTCGGCGCGCTCTACGTGGGCGTGGACGTGCGTACTGAACTGGCGCTGCTCAAGGACAAGATCCGCGCGCACACCGTCGGCAAGACGGGTGGCTACTTCGTCTTTGACGGCAAGCCCGGCGCCGACCAGGGCAAGGTGCTGATCGACCGCAACACGGCACGCGAAGGCAAGAACCTGCTCGGCGCCAAAGACGCCGCCGGCCAGGCCTGGGTGCGCGAGATGATCGAGCAGAAGGACGGCATCCTGCGCCACACGCTGGCCGACACCGAGGGCGGCGCCACGCGTGAGCGCTTCACCGTCTTCTCGCAGTATCCGGACTGGAAGCTGGTGATTGCCGGCACGGCCTATGTGGACGAACTGGAAGCCGATCTGATCGCTGCCCGCAACCGGTTCCTGCTGCTCGGTCTGGCGCTGGGCGCGCTGCTGGCCGCAGGCCTCTGGTGGATGCTGCGCCGTGCGGTGAGCGCGCCGCTGGCCGAAGTGGTGATGGTGGCAGAGCGCGTGGCCGCCGGTGACCTGACGCACCGCCTGCCCGCCACCCGCCGTGACGAGATCGGCCAGTTGATGCGCGCCATCAACGGTGTCGGCGATGGTCTCTCGGGCATCGTCGACAAGGTGCGCGCCAGCGCCTCCACCATCGCCTCCAGCACCGGCCAGATCGCTGCGGGCAATGCAGATCTCTCTGCGCGTACCGAGGCACAGGCCGGCAGTCTGGAGCGCACTGCATCGAGCATCGAAGAGCTGGCCGCGACCGTGCGCCAGAACGCTGACAGCGCGCAGCATGCACACGACATGGTGCAGTCCGCCAGCCAGGCGGCCAACGCCGGCGGGCAGACCGTCGAGCGCCTGGTCGGCACGATGTCGGGCATCCACACCACGGCGCAGAAGATTGCCGACATCACCGGCATCATCGATGGCATCGCCTTCCAGACCAACATCCTGGCGCTGAACGCCGCCGTGGAAGCTGCCCGCGCCGGCGAGCAGGGCCGTGGTTTTGCCGTGGTGGCGGGCGAGGTGCGCAGCCTCGCGCAACGTAGCGCCGCCGCCGCCAAGGAGATCAAGGTACTCATCAACCGCTCGGTGGAAGAGGTGCAGGCCGGCAACGAAGCCGCGCGTGGTGCGGGGGACGCCATGCAGGACATCGTCACGCGTGTGGAGCGTATCGCCGGCTTCATGGGCGAGATCAGTCATGCGTCGCGCGAGCAATCGCAGGGCATTGAAGAGGTCAACCAGGCGGTGACGTCGATGGACGAGGTGACGCAGCAGAACGCCGCGCTGGTGGAAGAAGCCGCAGCCGCCGCCGAGAGCTTGCGTCAACAGGCCCAGGAACTGCGTGGCGCGGTGGATGTGTTCCGGCTGGCGTGACCGCGGCACCGTCGCAGAAAATTGACGCAACGTTGCAGTTGGTAGTCGGGGCGCGGCAAATCTCTGGCAAACCTGTACGGCGAGGAACTTGCTTCCTGCCCGCGCACTCGCACCACAGAATCTGTCAGCCATTTGCAACGCAACGTGACGGGATGCTCCCGGAGCTTGTGCGCCCCAGTCCATGTCCGCCGTAGGTCAAGCTTTTCATTCGGTGGTCGCGATCGACGACCACCCCCTCGTTCTCGAGTCCATTCAAGCCCTGCTTGCCGGGTCGCCGTATCTGCAGCTTGTCGCCACTGCGGCCGATGGGGCGGAGGGGCTGCAACTGATCCGCTCGGCGCGCCCCAAGCTGGCGATCATCGACATCAATCTGCCCAGTCTGGACGGCCTTGAACTGGTGCGGCGGGTTCGCGCACAGCGCCAGGACATCGGCATCGTGACGATCTCATCGGAAAGCGCAGACGACAACGCGCGGCTGGCCTTCCTGGCCGGCGCGAATGCCTACGTCGAAAAATCGGAAGCCACCGCTGTCCTGTCGGCGGCGCTGCTGCTGGCCGCGCGCGGGTATCTGTCGTTTCCCCATGCAGCAATGGGCCCCACGGAAGGTGCGGGCCTGGCCACGCTGACCAAACGGGAGCTGCGCGTGAATCAACTGCTCACGCAAGGCTATGGGAACACGGAGATCGCCCAGCGCCTCGGCATCTCGCCGAAGACGGTCTCGACCTTCAAGCACCGTATCTCCAAGAAGGTCGGGCTCGCTGCCTGACCACCGGCGTCCCACGACGTCGCGCCGGCAGACACGCATTCTTGCGGTGGCTCGGGCGCCCAATCTCTTCGATACCACCAGTACGCGGCAATACCCGTAAAGCCATCGGGTGCACGGGCATGCGTGCGGGCAAAAAAAAGGCCGCTTTTTCAAGCGGCCTTTAAAGTCGATATGAAGCTGTGAAACTGTAATTCAAGCTTCTGGCGAATCATAATCGAAAACACGTGATCTGCAATAGTTTATTTTTTGTCGTCTATCGGATTATTTTTCGGAATTGATGGATTGGAACTTGTGAGTTGTGGGATTTCGCCGGCGTAAGCCGTGCTTACAACGATTGTTTGTGTTGCGTAAGCTATTGAAAATACAAAGATATTTTTCTTTCTTGGCTTAGGTTTCATATTCGCCACAGCTTGATTCCGTTAATTGTTAAATGCATTCCTTGGGGATACATAATTACCGCATCGCAATTCCCCGCGATAGTGTTTTTCAAGGAAAACGATATGAAGATCAAGCTGTTTGCGGCGGCTGCCGCATCCCTGGTTTCGGCTGGTGCATTCGCGCAATCGAGCGTCTCCCTGTACGGCACGGTTGATGCCGGCGTCGAGTGGGTGAACAAGGGCCCGGGCAACGGTGGCTCGCGCACGGCCCTGCAATCGGGCAACGAAATGACGGGTTCGCGTTGGGGCCTGCGTGGCGTTGAAGACCTGGGCGGCGGCCTGAAGGGCATCTTCAACCTGGAAAGCGGCTTCACGCTCGACGACGGCAAGTCGGCCCAATTGGATACGAACGGCAATGGTCGTCTGTTTGGCCGTACTGCCTATGTCGGTCTGCAAGGCCAGTGGGGTCAACTGACGCTGGGTCGCCAGACGAACCTGCTGTACGACTTCACGACCAAGTACGACCCGATGGCGCTGACCTCGCGCTACTCGATCCTGTCGCAAGATGCGGCGATGGGTGGCCGTGCCGACAACGCCGTGAAGTACATCGGTACGTTTGGTGGCCTGACCGCGTCGGCGCTGTACTCGACGCGCAATGACGGCCAGGAAATCGCTGGCAACAACAAGGTTGGCCGTGAGTGGAGCGCGGGTGCGAACTACGCAGCGGGCCCGTTCTCGATTGGTGCCGTGTATGACCAAACGAACAGCAACACCCTCCTGACGGCGAACAGCAAGCAGCAACGCGCTACGGTGGCTGGCACCTATGCGTTTGGCCCGGCCAAGCTGTTTGCGGGCTACCGCTGGTCCAACGCGAGCGCCGACATCGTCGCCACGACGGCAAATACGCGCTCGAACCTGTACTGGCTGGGTGCTGGCTACCAAGCCACGCCGGCGGTGTCCCTGACGGGCGCAGCGTACTACCAGCAGGACAAGGGCAGCGCTGTCGGTAGCCCGTGGCTGTTCGTGGTGGGCAGCGACTACGCCCTGTCCAAGCGTACGGATGCCTACCTGAACCTGGCTTATGCCAAGAACAGCAGCGGTTCGATCCTGGGTGTGGCGGGCATGGGTGATGTGTACCACACGCCTGCAGTGGGTACGACGCCGGCAGACAGCAGCAACCAAATGGGTGCAATGGTTGGTCTGCGCCACAAGTTCTAATCGACTCGCGTTGATGGCTTGAACGAAAAACCCGGGCATCTGCCCGGGTTTTTCTTTGGGTCTGCGCAGCGCGTGAAGGTCAGTGCAAGACCACGCGCCGCACCAGTGCCACCAGCGGCGGTCGGATCGAGCGTTCGATCACCGGCCGCAAACGCAGCGGTTTGAGCAGCATCTTGGCCGCCATGTCGATCGGCAAGTGCGAGCGCACCAGCGCGCTCACACGCGAGTTGAGCGCGCGTACATCGGCCTCGGGCACGTCTTCCTGACCGCGTTCGATGCGCAGCACGTTGCGCAGGGCGATCATCGAATCTTCGTTCTTGATTTCGCGCAGGCGCGAGGCCAGCGCCTTGAGCACGCGCGCACGGCCGACGCCTTCGCGGGCATTGCATTCGTTGAAGAAGCGCAGGAAGTGCTTGTAGTGACGGACTTCGTCTGCCGAGATGCGGCTGGCGAGGTCGCGCAGCACGGGCTCGTTGGCCTCGGCGGCGGCCTGGGCGATGGCGCGGTAGAACGTGGCTGTGCCCATCTCGACCACGCAGCGCGCCACCATTTCCAGTGCCTGCGTCGGCTCGAACTGGTCGATCGAGCAGGTGAGGGAGTACTCGTCGAAAAAGCGGGCGTAGCCGCGCTCCCAGTCAAACTCGGGCCAGACGGTTTCAACGTAGCAGCGCAGGGCGCGGCCGTGCTGCAGCTCTTCGCGCTCCCAGTGGGCGATCAGCCAGTGGGCGGTTTCAGGGCGATCTGCGTAGTACTGGGCGAGATTGCCTGCATAGAGATCAGAGCCGCTCTCGACAAACGAGGCGCTGACCACGAGATAGAACAGCGTGCGGTTCTCGCGCACGCGTGCAACGTCGATGCTGCCGTAAGCGATCTCGTGGACTGTCCACGGGAGTTGTTCGCTGACGGACCCTGCTTCCAGATGAACCTGTGACACGGTGTGTCCTCCGTTGGCGGTGCCGCAAGAAGTCGGCTGCCATAGCATGAGAATGAAACATCACGTCTCATGTTTCAAGACACTTTTGCGTCAATAAAGGTTCCTATAAGCAATCTTCTGCGTGCAAAGTGGTGTCAGAGCTATGGCGATTGCGTCACTCGGGTGTTTTGCGCATCGGGCGGGCCTGGGCGTGCCACAACCCGTAGGTGAAGGCGCCGAGCGCGACCAGTGCCGCGGCCACCATCGCCCATTCGACCGCCGCGTAGCCGCCTGAGGCCTTCCATAGCAGTGCGCCCAACCACGGCGCACTGGCCTGGGCCAGCAGCACGGGCGTCATCATCAGGCCGTTGAGTGTGGCGTATTGGCTGCGCGAGACCAGCTCCGGCATGGCGATCGCGCGCAGCATGGTGTTGATGCCGTTGGCCGCGCCGTAGACCAGCGCAAAGACGATCAGCAGTGGGCCGCTGGAGAGTGCCAGTACCACAAGCGCGAGCGCCATCGCCACATACGTTGCCGGGGCGATGCGCACCGGGTGCGCCAGGCGAAAGCGCATCATCGCCAGCCGGCCGAGCACCTGGGCCGGGCCGATGAGCGCCGCAATCAGCAACTGGCGGCTGGTCGGCTCTCCTTTCTCGGAAAGCAGCGGAATCAGGTGCGCACCGAGCACCGTGTTGGTCAGGGCGACGGCCACGAACGCCAGCACCACCGCCCAGAACACCGGCATGCGCAGCGCCATGCGCCACACGGAAGGCTGCGCAGGCGCCGTCGGGCCGGTGGCCTCTGCCGGCGCGTGCACCGGCGGCCGTACGCGCAGCCGCGCATGGATGGGCAAGCAGATCAGCAGATGCGCCAGCGCGAAGCACTGCAGCGTGTGGCGCCAGCCGATGTGCTCCACGCCCCACTGCGCCAGCGGAATACAGATGGTGCTGGAGAACCCCGCAATCAGCGTGAGGCCGATGATGGGGCGCTGGTAGGCATCGCCAAACGCCTGGCGCAGCACGACGAAGGCGGGGTCGTAGAGCGTAGTGGCCATCGCCGCGCCCAGCGGAAGCCAGAGCAGCAGGAAAGCGGTTTCACCGGAGACGAGCGACCACCCCAGCAGGCTGCCCGCGGCCAGCACCGTGCCCATGCCCATCACGCGCCGCGCGGGCCAGCGGTCCAGCGCGCGGCCCACCCAGAACGAGCACAGCGCCCACACCAGCAGCCCCAGCGAGAACCCGCCCGCCAGGAACGGCCGCGCCCAGCCGAGCGTGTCGTGCATCGGCGCAAGGAAGACGGTGAAGGTGAAGTAGAGCGTGCCCCACGATACCGTTTGCGCGAGGCCAAGCAGCAACACAAGGCGCCGGCCTTCGGGTGAGGCCGGCGAGAGCATGGGTGTCATGGAGACTGAGGCGGTGGGTGGCAGGCCACGGGTGAGCCTGCGTGCAGCGTGTGGGCCATTCTAGCGGCGCGGGCCTGGGTGCGCGTGCCCCGGTCGAAGGGGGCACTCAGCTAGTGGCTGCCGGCGAGTGCACGCAGCGCTGTCGCATCAACGATCTCCACCGCCCGATAGTGGCAGCGGATCCACCCCGCGCGCTGCCACGCCTGCAGGTATTTGGAGATGGTCTGCCGCGAGCGTGCCAGCATGCGGCCCAGTTCTTCATTGCTGGCCGCCACGGTACGGCCATCGCCCGCCCGCGCAAGCTGCAGCAGGCGCTGGGCGAGGCGCGCATCGGCGGGCATCTCGCTGGCGTGTTCGAACTCGTCGAAGATCAGGCGGATACGCTGGCAGAGCTGTTGCATCAGCGCCCACATGCCGGCCGGATAGGCCGCCACCACGCGCGCAAAGGCCGCGCTGCCGAGCAGGATAAGCGTGGTCGGCCCCTGGGCATGCGCGCTGTGTGTGCGGCCGCCGCCGTCAATGAGGGCGATTTCCCCGAACCACTCGCCCGCCCGCAGCACGCCGTAGACGAGTTCGCTGCCGCCATCGGTTGTACGGCTGATGCGCACACGGCCGCGCACGATCAGGAACATGCCCTGCGCGGGGCCGCCGTGGGGGTGGATGCATTCGCCGTCGGGGTAGGTGATGAGGCGTGCGGCGGGCGCGATCTCCGCCAGCAGGTCGGCAGGCGCGCCACGCAACCAGCCGTGTGCGAGCTGCGCGGGGGTGGGGGCGGGGATCGTGTGGGAGGCTTCGGCTGGCATGTCGGCAGAATGCGTCGAAGGGCGCGCGGACCATTGTCAAATGCTTGACAGTCTGCGCGCAAGCCCCGGGCAGAGAATGCCCCAACGTTATCCATAATAGTTATCCACAGCGGATATCCACAGTGGTTATCCACAACAAGCTGCGCACCCATGACGCGGCACACCAGACCGATTCAGGCGACGAAGGAGACACCCCATGACGCACGACACTGCCCCGCGCGCGACGTTTTCCCACATGGAGCACGGCACCCGCGAGGACTGGGCCGCCATCTCGGCCGAGTTCATGCCATTCGCCCGTGCGCTGCCCGACCGCGTGCTCGCGCACCTGAAGCTGCTGGACGGTGATTGCGGCGGCTTCCCGATCGACCGCCTCGCGCATTCCCTGCAGACCGCCACGCTGGCCCACCGCGATGGCCGTGATGAGGAGTACGTGGTCTGCGCGCTGCTGCACGACATTGGCGACACGCTGGGCAGCTTCAACCACCCGGACATCGCCGCCGCCATCCTCAAGCCCTTCGTAAGCCCAGAGAACCTGTGGATGGTCGAGAAGCACGGCATCTTCCAGGGCTACTACTTCTTCCATCACCTCGGGCTCGACCGCAACCTGCGCGAGCAATACCGCAGCCAGCCCGAGCTGTTCGAGCGCACCGCCGAGTTCTGCGCCAAGTACGACGGCGCCGCCTTCATGGCTGACTACGACAACCTGCCGCTGTCGTTCTTCGAGCCGATGGTGCGCCGCGTGCTGGCGCAGCCGCGCAACTCCATCTACGTGAAAGAAGGTGAGCGCGAACTGTCCAAGCCGAAGGCCGAGGCGGCGTAACTAGGGCTTCACCACGTTCACGGGCGCACCGGCCTTCCACGCCGCCACGTTGGCGAGTGTGGTGTCGGCAATGCCCGCCAGCGCCTCGCGCGTGAAAAACGCCTGGTGCGCGGTGACGATGACGTTGGGAAACGTCAGCAGCCGCGCGAATACATCGTCTTGCAGCACATCGGCGGAGCGGTCTTCGAAGAAGAGGTCCGCTTCTTCCTCATACACGTCCAGGCCGAGGTGGCCGAGCTGGCCGGTCTTGAGCGCGTCGATCAGGGCAGGGCTGTCGACCAGGCCGCCGCGGCTGGTGTTGATGAGCATGGCGCCCGTCTTCATGCTGGCCAGCGCGCTGGTGTCGATCAGGTGGTGCGTCTCGGCATTGAGCGGGCAATGCAGGCTGACGATGTCGGACTGCGCCAGCAAATCTGGCAGCGGCACGTAGCGCACGCCTATTGTCGCGAGCGACGCCTGCGGAAACGGATCGAACGCCAGCAACTGGCACCCGAAGCCCGCCATGATGCGCGCGAACACCTGCCCGATCTGACCGGTGCCGACCACGCCCACCGTCTTGCCCGCCAGATCGAAGCCGAGCAGCCCGTCCAGTGAGAAATCCCCTTCGCGCGTGCGATTGCAGGCGCGGTGCAGCCGCCGGTTGAGCGTAAGGATCATGCCGACCGCATGCTCGGCCACCGCATGCGGTGAATACGCCGGCACGCGCACCACCGTCAGCCCCAGGCGCTGCGCCGCCGCCAGATCGACATGATTGAAACCCGCCGAGCGCAGTGCGATCAGGCGCGTGCCGCCTGCTGCCAGTTCGGCCAGCACGTTGGCATCGAGCGAGTCGTTGACGAACGGGCAGACCACGTCGAAACCCGCAGCGAGCGGCGCCGTCTGCGCGTCTAGGTGCGCGCGCTGGAAGACGAGGTCGAAGCCGTGGCCGCCGCGCGCCTGTGCGGCACGGAAGCTGTCTTCGTCATAACGGTGGCTGCTGAAGAAGAGGATGCGCATGGCGTGGCTCGGCGATTCGGCAAGTTGGGCGACCGCGCTAGCTTACTCCCGCCCCATGTCGGGTTTGCGTGGCCCACCTGGCAACGCTGTTAGCATGCCGGCATCTTTTGTCTTTTCCAGCGAGCCACCGCCTTGCCCGTCACCCAGACCTTCCTCTGGCACGACTACGAAACCTTCGGCGCCGTGCCGCGCCGCGATCGCCCTGCGCAGTTCGCGGGCATCCGCACCGATGCCGAACTCAACGAGATCGGCGAGCCGGTCGAGCTGTTCTGCCAGCCCTCCAATGACTGGCTGCCGGACCCGGTGTCGTGCCTCATCACCGGCATCACGCCGCAGCAGTGCGCCAAGCAGGGCATTCCGGAATACCGCTTCGCGCAGGCCATCGAACGCGAACTGGGCACGCCCGGCACCATCGGCGTCGGCTACAACACCATCCGCTTTGACGACGAGGTCACGCGCCACCTGTTCTGGCGCAACCTGATCGACCCGTATGCGCGCGAGTGGCAGAACGAATGCGGGCGGTGGGACTTGCTCGACGTGGTGCGCACCACCTGGGCGTTGCGCCCCGAAGGCATCCAGTGGCCGAAACACGAAGACGGCAAGCCGAGCTTCAAGCTGGAGCATCTGTCCAAGGCCAACGGCCTGGTGCACGAGGCTGCGCACGATGCCGTGTCTGACGTGCGCGCGACGATTGCGCTGGCGCGCCTGATCCGCAATGCGCAGCCGCGACTGTTCGACTTTTGCCTGGCGCTGCGCAAGAAGGACCGCGTGCTGGCGGAGATTGGTGACGCATCGCGCCCGCTGCTGCACATCTCCGGCATGTATGGCGTGGAGCGCGGCTGCATGGCCGTGGTGTGGCCGCTCGGCTGGCACCCGACCAACAAGAACGAGCTGATCGTATGGGACTTGGCGTTCGATCCGTCGGAGCTGCTCCACATGGATGTCGCCACCATCCGCGAGCGCATGTTCACGCGCACCGCCGATCTGGCCGAAGGCACCACGCGCCTGCCCGTCAAGTCGATCCACATCAACAAGTCGCCCATCGTCATCAGCAACATGAAGACGCTGCAGCCCGCGCAGGCCGAGCGTTGGGGCATCGACTTTGCAACGATCGAGCGCCACGCCGCCATCGCCCAGGGCGCGCCCGACATGCGTGAGACCTGGCGCCAGGTCTACGCCCGCGAGCTGGAACCGATCGACGATGTGGACCAGAACCTCTACGGCGGCTTCGTCAGCAATGACGACCGCCGTACGCTCAACGAGCTGCGCACGCTCAGCGGCGAACAGCTCGCGCAGCTGCACCCCGATTTCGCCGATGAACGTCTGCCCGAACTGCTGTTCCACTACCGCGCGCGCAACTTCCCCGACACGTTGAGTGAAGAGGAGTACGAGCAGTGGGAGCAGTTGCGTGCAGAGCGCCTGTTCGAGGGCGTCGGTGGTTATCTGACGTTTGAGGCGTTCGGTGAGCGGCTCCAGCAACTGGCCGCCGACGCTACAGAGCAGGGTGACAACCGTGCACAGGGCATCCTGCAAGACCTGTACGACTACGCGCAGCAGATCGTGCCGGGTTAATCCCGCCGCCGGCTCTCAAAGACTCGCCCCCGGCGCTGAAAGCCTCGCCGGCGGGTGGGTGGAGTCCCAACAGTGGCTCTCACAGCGCCGGCATCGACGCTCAACGCCCCGGAGCTGACGCTCAACGCCCCAGCGCCGGCGCCTGGAGAGCCGGCATTGGCTTTCAAAGCATCGTCGCTGGGTGTGCGGAGAGCCAGCGCTGGCTCTCAAAGACACGAAGGCGGCTCTCTGAGTCCCGGCGTTGGCTCTTAAAGACCCGCTGCCGACGCTCCGAGAGCCGCCTTCGTGGAACGCGGTGTACTGCGTTCCTTTCTTTGATACGTCGGCCGATCAGGCTGCGCGCTGCGCCGCCGCCGGATCACGCCACTGCGCGAGCAGCTTGTTCCAACGGATGCGTGCGGCCGCCAGATTGGCCTCCTTCACATGGCCGAAGCCGCGGATGTCTTCCGGCAGACGCGCCAGTTCCACGGCCTGCGCCAGCTTCTGTGCGGTCAGCCCCTTCACCACTTCGTCCACCAGCGCACGGTATTCGCCGATCAGCGCGCGCTCGGTGCGGCGCTCTTCGGTCTTGCCGAACACATCGAACGCCGTGCCGCGCAGGCCCTTGAGCTTGGCGAGCACCTTGAAGATGCGCATCGTGTTCGGGCCGAAGCGCTTCTTCACCAGATGGCCCTTCTCGTCGTGCTTGGCCGTCATGGGCGGCGCGAGCCAGAAGTTGAGCTGGTAGTCGCGGCCGGGTTCGCCTTCGAACTGCGCGCGCAGCTTGTCGAGGAAGGCCGGGTCGGTGTACAGGCGGGCGACTTCGTATTCGTCCTTGTACGCCATCAGCTTCGACAGGTTGCGTACCACGGCTTCGGTGAGCGCCAGCGGCTGGCCAGCGCCCACCACCGCCGTTTCGGCAGCACGCACACGCTCCACCACCGAGCGGAACTCGGCAGCGTAGGCAGCGTTCTGGTACGCGGTCAGCAGATCAACGCGGCGGGCAATCAGCGTGTCCAGCGAGGGCAGGGCGATGACATCTGCTTTGACACGCGGAGCTTCGTCAGCCAGCTTCAGCACCGCATCACGATCCTGCGCCAGATGGCGGCCCCACTCGAAGGCGGTCTTGTTCTTCTCGACCGCCACGCCGTTGAGTTCGATCGCGCGGATGAGCGCGTCGTACGTCAGCGGAATCCAGCCCTTCTGCCACGCAAAGCCCAGCACCAGCGGGTTGGTGAAGATCGCGTCGCCCAGCAGGCGCACGGCCAGCGTGCTGGCGTCTTCAAACGCGCACGCATCGCCGATGGCCGCGCGGATGTCGGCTTCCGCCGAGCTGCCCGGAAAGCGCCAGTTCGGGTTCTTGATGAAATCCGCCGTGGGCGATGCAGTGCTGTTGACGATGGCACGCGTCTGACCGTGTTGCACCTTCGACAGCACTTCGTCCGAGGCCGAGACGATCGCATCGCAGCCGATCACCAGGTCCGCTTCGCCCATGGCGATGCGTGTGGCGTGGATCGAATCCGGACGCTCACCGATCTGCACGTGCGAGAGCACCGCGCCGCCTTTCTGCGCCAGGCCCGCCATGTCGAGCACGGTCACGCCCTTGCCTTCGATGTGTGCGGCCATGCCGAGCAGGCCGCCGATCGTCACCACGCCCGTACCGCCCACGCCGGTCACCAGCACGCCGTAAGCGCGCTGGATGGCGGGCAGCTCAGGGTGCGGCAGCAGCGGCAGGCCGTCCATCGACACGCCACGCGATTCCGGCTTGCGCACTTGCGCGCCTTCGGCCGTCACAAAGCTCGGGCAGAAGCCGTTCACGCACGAGAAATCCTTGTTGCACGACGACTGGTTGATCTTGCGCTTGGTGCCCAGCTCCGTTTCCAGCGGCTCGACCGACAGGCAGTTCGACTTGACCGAGCAATCGCCACAGCCTTCGCACACCGCGTCGTTGATGAACGCGCGGCGGGCCGGGTCGGCCATCGTGCCGCGTTTGCGGCGGCGGCGTTTCTCGGTGGCGCAGGTCTGGTCGTAGATCAGCACGCTGGTGCCTTGCACTTCGCGCAGCTCGCGCTGGATGGCGTCGAGGCGATCGCGGTGATGGATGGTCACGCCTTCCGGCAGCTTGATGGCCGCGTTGTACTTCTCGGGCTCGTCCGTGACGATGACGATGCGCGACGTACCTTCGGCATGCACCTGTGCGGCAATCTGCGGCACCGACAGCGGGCCGTCCACCGGCTGGCCGCCGGTCATCGCCACGGCATCGTTGTAGAGCAGCTTGTAGGTGATGTTCACCTTGGCCGCGATGGACGCGCGAATCGCCAGCAGGCCCGAGTGGTAGTACGTGCCGTCGCCCAGGTTGGCGAACACGTGCTGGTCGCCCGAGAACGGCATCTGGCCGATCCACGCCACGCCTTCGCCGCCCATCTGGCTGAAGGTGTCGGTGCGGCGGTCCATCCACACGGTCATGTAGTGGCAGCCGATGCCGGCCAGCGCACGCGAGCCTTCCGGCACGTTGGTCGACGTGTTGTGCGGGCAGCCCGAGCAGAACCACGGCTTGCGCTCGGCGGTGATGCGCGGCTTGGCGAGGGCCTTCTCTTTGGCGTCGATGATGGCGATGCGCGAGGCGATGCGTGCGCGCACATCGGACGGCAACTCGAATTTCTCCAGCCGCGTGGCGATGGCGCGGGCGATCAGCGCGGGCGACAGCTCGTAGTGCGCCGGCAGCAGCCAGTTGGCCATCGGCACCGACCATTCGCCGCCAGCGTTGTCGCGCTCGTCGAACTTGCCGTACACGCGCGGGCGCACGTCGTCGCGGTAGTTGTACAGCTCTTCCTTCAGTTGGTATTCGAGGATCTGGCGTTTCTCTTCCACCACCAGAATCTCTTGCAGCCCTTCGGCAAACGCGCGCGCACCATGCGCTTCCAGCGGCCACACGCAGCCGACCTTGTACAGGCGGATACCGATGCGGCGGCAGGTTTCCTCGTCGAGGCCGAGATCGACCAGCGCCTGGCGCACGTCCAGGTACGCCTTGCCGGCGGTCATGATGCCGAAGCGTGCCTGCGGCGAATCCATCACCACGCGGTCGAGCTTGTTGGCACGCACATACGACAGACCGGCGTACCACTTGTAATCGAGCAGACGCGCTTCCTGCACCAGCGGCGGATCGGGCCAGCGGATGTTCAGGCCGCCCTGCGGCATGGCGAAATCTTCCGGCAGGATGATCTCGGCGCGGTGCGGATCGACGTCGACCGAAGCCGACGATTCCACCACGTCCGTCACGCACTTCATCGACACCCACAGGCCGGAGTAGCGGCTCATCGCCCAGCCGTGCAGGCCGTAGTCGAGGTATTCCTGCACGTTCGACGGATACAGCACCGGAATGCCGGCCGCCTTGAAGACGTGCTCCGATTGGTGCGCCAGCGTGGACGACTTGGCGGCGTGGTCATCGCCCGCCAGCACCAGCACCCCGCCGTGCGCAGAAGAGCCGGCCGAGTTGGCGTGCTTGAACACGTCGATGGTGCGGTCCACACCCGGGCCCTTGCCATACCACATGCCGAACACACCGCTGAACTTGGCGTTCGGATACAGATTCACCTGCTGCGAGCCCCAGACCGCCGTGGCGGCCAGGTCTTCATTGAGCCCCGCCTGGAAGACGATGTTGTGCCCGGCCAGATGCTTCTTGGCCTTCCACAGGGCTTGGTCCAGCGCGCCCAGCGGCGAGCCGCGGTAGCCGGAGATGAAGCCCGCCGTATTGAGCCCAGCGGCGCGGTCGCGCTCCTGCTGCAGCATCGGCAGACGCACCAGTGCCTGCGTGCCGCTGATGTAGATGCGGCCACGCTCGAGCGTGTACTTGTCGTCCAGGGAAACGGTTTCGAGCGCGCGGCGTAGCGCGTCGTTCAGAGGGGCATTCATGCGTGCTCCGTGTGGGTGTGCCGGGATCACCAGCAGCAGGTCTCTTTTGGTGCCGTCTGCGCCGCTTCTTGTGGAAACTGGCAGACAGCCGTGGGTCGGGGCATCGTAGCACCGCGTGACATTCCCAACACCGTGCAACGCAGCAAGAATGGGGCGGGGTTTTCCCGAGGTTGCGGCGTTTTCGGCACAGATGTGGCGCATGGATCGGGCTGGCGACACGGATGCTGCGGTGCATGCGAAATGCCCAGGCAGAACGGTCTGAAGCGCGGCGTATTGGCAAACTTCCGTCAAGAAGCCATGCGTGCGTCACCTTGCCACTGGACATTCGAGGGCACCGCGGCCATCCTGCGCGGTTCCGTTCCGGACCTCCCTTTTTTCAGACCATGTCTCGCACTCAACCCATTCGCGCGCTGCGCCGGCAAGCTTTGCCGGCTGTCTGCGCGCGTGTGCGTTGCGGTGCCGCGCAGGATCTCTCGCCCGCGCACGCTGCCCTTCGGCACTTCCTGCTCGCCCGGCTTTCCTGAGCCGTGCGGGGCGCCGCCCTAGCTGGCGCACCCGCTCCGCACGGCCCCCTCCGCTTTCGCTCCCTCTTCAACGCGGTGCCGGTGCTGATGCGCGCCGGCACCGGCTCGCCTGCCATTGCCCGGCACAACCCGGCGCGGTGGGCGCAGGACGTGTCATGGAACTCACCCAGAACTTCATCAAGGCCAAGCAGCCTTGCGCGGCGGGCTACCGCTGGTACATCCGCAACCGCCACAACGGCACGGACTACCAACACCTGCTCGATAACCTCGTGCGCGAAGGCCGCATCGCCGATGCCATCTGGTTGCTCGACAACTTCGGCCCGACCGATGCCGTGCTCGAAGCCGACGACATCGAAGCCGACGCGCTCATCTTTGCCGGCACGATCGTGGTGCGCGGCGGCATCCACGTCGACGGTGTGTTGCGTGCGGGGCAGGCCATCCGTGCGGGCGGCGGTGTGCGCGCCGGTGAATCCATCACCACGGGCGGCGATCTTGAAGCCAAGGCTGGCCTCTACTGCGATGGCACCGTGCACGTGGGCGGCGACCTCCGCGTCGGCTGGAGCTTGACTGCTGCCGGTGCGCTGCGCTGTCGCGGCGTGGTGCGTGTGCACCGTGACTTGCATTGCGACGCCGATATCGACGTCGCGGACGATCTGCTGATCGGCGAGGCGCTGGCCGTACGCGGCAACGTGCGTGTGGGCAAAGGCGTGCGCGCTGGCGGCGAGGTGAGCAGCGAGGCCGGCATCGTCAGCGCGAACGGCATTCTCGCGGGTGCTGATCTGCGGGCGAGCACGCACCTAGAGGCAGGCTGGGGCATCAAGGCCTGGGGTGATATCGAAGCGGGCGGTGCGATCCGCTCGGGCGAGGGCGTCGAGGCCGGTGGCGTGATCGTGGCCGGGCCGGGCTATGGCATTCACGCGGGCCTGAACGTGCGCATGGACGACTGGCCTGCCAGTGCCTGCATTCGCGCGGCTCAGCAGCCGTCGCGGCTCATCAGCGGCTATTGGGCGGAGGCCGCATGAGCACCGTACTGACCCTGTCCATGCCGCCACCGGTCTTGCCGACGTTGGCATCCATGGTGCAATCGCTGCACCGGCGGCTTGCGCCCCTCGGCCTGCGCACCGACGTCGACTTCAACAACGCAGACATCGAGCGCGAACTCGACGCGCTGTATGAACGCATGCAAACGCCCGGCACGCCGCTGCATGGCATGACGTTCGATGACGGCACGTTGCCGGGCTTCCGCATTCACACGCGCGAGGCCGATGGCGAGACCTATGTCTATGTCGAAGATGTGGCGGCGCGGCGCCTGGCCGGCTACACGGTCTTCAACCGCTTGATTGAACTGGACAAGCGGGCGGATCCCCATCTGCGAGCGCCGCACTCGAAGTACGCGTTGGCGTACCAGCGGCGTGGGTTGGCCTCGACCGTCTTCCGGCGTGCGCTCGACAGTGGGATGTGTTTGATGAGCGGCGCGCGTCAGTCCGTCGGCGTGCATGGGGTATGGCAGTCGCTCGCCAGGCGCTACCCATCGGGGTATGTGGAGGTGCGCGACAAGCGCCTGCGCTACCTGGGTGAGCAGGTAGACGATGTCGTGCTGCTGGAGGACTTGCACACGCGGCGCGTGCTGCTGGGCGCGGGTTGGAGCCTGGACAAACTCGCCGCTGCCACAAGGATGGTCGTCTGACTGCGTGCCCGATGCGCAACAGACCCTATGCGGCGACCGCCTCAATCACGCGCTGCATCTGCAAGACCAACCCGTCCATCGCTTCGGCGGGCACATTGCCGTAGCCGAGCACGAGGCCGTTGTACTGCGCAGTCAGCGTGCCCGGCAGGCAGAAGCGCGACAGCGGCCGCAGCACCATGCCCTGCGCGCGGGCGGCAATACTCACATCCACGTCGCGTACCGGCGCGTCGAGCCGCGTCGACAGGTGCATGCCACCGGCGCCGCCCGAGACCGTTACTACGCCATGCAGGTGCCGCTCAAGCGCCACCTGCAACGCATCGCGACGCTCGCCGTACAGGCGCCGCATGCGCCGCAGATGCCGCGTGAAGTGGCCCGCCTCAATGAACTCCGCCAGCGCCAGCTGATCGGCCACGCGTCCGCGCAGCATCAGCGCGCCGGCTGTCGGACGCAGCACGGTGGCCAATGCCGGCGGCACGACCATGTAGCCGAGACGCAGCGCCGGAAACAGCATCTTGCTGAAGGTGCCCAGGTAGACCACGGGCGCATCGGCGGTCAGGCCCTGCACCGCAGAGAGCGGCGCACCGCTGTGGCGGAACTCGCTGTCGTAGTCGTCTTCGATGATCCACGCGCCCACGGCACGTGCGTGCTGGATCAGCGCGAGGCGACGCTCCAGGCTCATCACCGAGCCCAGCGGGTACTGGTGCGACGGCGTGATGTAGATCAGCTTGGGCGGCGTGTCGCGCCAGTCTTCCGGGCGCGGGGCGAGGCCATCGGCATCGATGCCGATCGGCACCAGCCGCAGGTCTGCCGCCCGCATGGAGGCGCGTGCACCGTAGTAGCCGGGGTTCTCGATCCAGGCGATGTCGCCGGCATCGGCCAGCGCGCGGGCGCACAGGTCCAGGCTGTTCTGCGTGCCATCGGTGATGAACACCTGCGCGGCTTCGCAGCGCACGCCGCGCGAGACGCGCAGATACTCCGCCACGGCCTGACGCAGCGCCACATTGCCTTCCACCTGGCCGTAGCCCATCTGCGCTGGACCGATGCGGCGCCAGGCCCGCTCCACGCAGCGCCGCCATTGCGCGAGCGGAAACTCGTCCAGCGCGGGTGTGCCCGGCAGGAAGGGCAGCAGATCGCTCATCTCGCCGCTCGGGCGCTCCAGTCCGGCAACGCGGCGCGACAACGCAGGTGGTGCTTCCGGCGCTTGCGTCGGGGTCTGCTGCAAGCCCACGCGTGCGACCACCGTGCCTTGTCGGCGGCTGAGCACAAAGCCCTCCGCTGCCAGTTGTTCGTACGCATACAGCACCGAGTTGCGCGCCATGCCCAGCTCTTCGGCCAGCGAGCGGGATGACGCCAGCCGGGTGCCTTCCTCAATCTGCCCACTCAGGATGGCCGTGCGCAGGCAGGCGTACAGCCGATGCTGCTGCGAGGGCCGCGCTCCGCCCTCGGCTTTGCCGCGTGCGGCGGTCCTTTCGTAGTTCGACAGCAAGACGCCGTAGTCCATCCTGGCTCCAAGGTTCTGCGTTTCTGTGGGTCTACGCATGGTGCCACGGTTTTTCTATCGTCGACGGATTGATGATCTTTCCGGAGCCTTGCCATGACGATGACCTCTGTCACCCCGCCCACCGATCGCACGCGCGTAAACCGTGTCGCCCGCCGCGGCCACTACGATGCCGCCACGCTGCACGCCATCTTGGATGCGGCCTACGTCTGTCATATGGCCTTTGCCGATGAGCATGGCGTGCACTGCATCCCCACCGCGTGCTGGCGCGAAGGCAATCACCTTTACGTGCATGGTTCCAACGGCAGCCGGATGCTCAAGGTCGCTGCCAGTGGCGCACAGGTGTGCGTGACGGTCACGCATATCGACGGCTTGGTGTTGGCGCGCTCGGCATTCAACCACTCGATGAACTATCGGTCGGCCGTCATCTACGGCGCGTTCGAGGTCGTGCCCGACGAACAGAAGCCGGCCACGCTCGACGCCTTCATGGAGACCCTGGCCCCCGGGCGCTCGAAAGAGGCACGCCCCGGCAATGCCAAGGAATTGGCGGCCACCACCGTGTTGCGCATTCCGCTGGACGAAGCCGCGTGCAAGATCCGCACGGGCGGCCCGAAGGATGATGCAGAAGACCTCGCATTGCCCGTATGGGCTGGCGTGCTGCCCATGGCGTTGCTGCCGCTCGCGCCGGTGGTGGACGGCGCACCGGCCGGTACGCCGGACTATGTGCGCGAGTGGAAGGCCACGGCCCGTGTCCCTGCGGAAGAAGTGACGTCGTGACTACCGCTGTCGGCACCGCAACGGTCGGAAGCGCGGCTCGCACCGCCTGGTTGCTGCTCGGCGTGGTCGCGCTGGCCTGGGGGATCAACTGGCCGGTCGGCAAGGCGATGCTCGCCTACTTGCCGCCCATCTGGGTGGTGGCGTTGCGCTCTGCGGTCGGCACGCTTGCGCTGCTGGTGATCTGTCTGCTGCGTGGGCGGTTGGTGATGCCCAAGCGTGGCGACATCCCGGTCATCCTGAGTGTTGGCGTGCTGCACATGACGGCGTTCTCGGCGCTGGTCAGCCTGGGGCTGCAGTTCGTGCCGGCGGGGCGCTCGGTGGTGCTGGCGTACACCACGCCGCTGTGGGTGGTGCCGGGCGTGTGGCTATTGCTGGGTGAGCCGCTGACCGGCCGCCGCCTGTTCGGTGTCGGGCTGGGGCTGTTGGGGTTGCTGCTGATCTTCAATCCGCTGGCGTTTGATTGGCATGCGGGGCGTGCCGTGTTCGGCAATGGGCTGGTGATGCTGGCGGCGCTGTGTTGGGCGGCGAGCATTCTGTATGTCCGCTCGCACAAGTGGGTGACGCCGCCGTTTGAGTTGGTGTTCTGGCAGGCCTTGCTGGCGACCGTGTTGTTGGTGCCGCTGGCGCTTTTGCACGATGGTGTGCCGTCGATTGATTGGCAGCCTTCCCTGATCGGGTTGTTGCTTTACGGTGGCGTGTTTGGGATTGCGCTGGCGTATTGGGCGGTCACCACGGTCAATCGGATACTGCCGGCTACGACGACGTCGCTGGGGCTGCTGGGGGTGCCGGTGTTTGGGATTGTTTGTTCTGCTGTGGCACTGGGGGAGGTGGTCAGTGCTGCGTTGCTGGGGGCGATGGGGTTGATTCTTGGGGGGATACTGGTGGGGGCTTTGGGGCCGGGGAAGTAGCGGTTTTGTCTTTATTTTTGGCCTTGGTGGTCCATCCCTGTTTCGTACCCTGCCGGGCACGACTTACTTTTCTTTGGCAAGACAAAGAAAGTGAGTCAGCCCCGGCAGGGGATGAAACAAGGGATGGACCACACAGGCCCAAACCAAGAATCAGTGCACCAGCTGGTTGATCTCAATAATCGGCATCAACACAGCCAAAACGATCAGCAGCACAACCACGCCCATCGTCAAAATCAGCGCAGGCTCCAGCAACCCAGTCAGGAACAACGTACGCCGCTCAAGCTCCTGAGCCTCACCTTGCGCAGCCCGCTCCAACATCGCAGGCAAGTTCCCCGTCGCCTCGCCAGAGCGAATCAAATGCACCAGCACAGGCGGAAACTGATTCTGCGCCGCCAACGCCCGCGCCAGCGATGTCCCTTCCCGCACACGCGTAGACGCATCCTCCACATTGGTCTTGAGCGCCACGTTGTTCAGCGTCTCCCCCGCCGCCTGCAGCCCCCGCAAGATCGGCACACCCGCACTGGTGAGAATCGCCAACGTGCTGGCAAACCGCGCCGTGTTGTAGCCCCGCACGAGCTTGCCGAACAGCGGCGCTGTCAGCAGCCACTTGTGCCACGACAACCGCAGCGCCGGTTGCTTGAGCAGGTTGCGAATCAGCAGACCAAGCACCACCAGCACGATCGCCGCCAGCCCCCCCCAGTTCCGCACGAAGTCGGAGAGCCACAGCATGATGATCGTGAGCGTTGGCAGCTTCTGCTTGGTGTTGGCAAACACACTCACCACCTGCGGCACCACGTACGACAGCAGGAAGATCACGATCGCAAACGCCACCACCGTGACGATGGCCGGGTAGGTGAACGCCAGCTTGATCTTCGAGGTGAGCGCGTTGCGGCTCTCGATGTAGTCGGCCAGCCGCGTGAGCACGAGACCGAGGTTGCCCGAGTGCTCCCCCGCCGAAACGAGTGCGCGGTAGATGTCCGGAAAATCCTTTGGGTGCTGCGCCAGCGCCACCGACAGCGAGCTGCCACCCACTACCTCGGCGCGGATGGCGGCAAGCAATTCGCCTACGTATGCGCGTTCCGCCTGATCGGCCAGCGCGGCCAGTGCCTCGTCCAGCGGCAGACCGGCTACCAGCAGACTGGCGAGCTGGCGTGTGACCAGCGCGTTTTCCTGCGCGGAGAGCCGCTTGCCGAAGCTGGATCCGCTGCGCTTGGTGGCTTGCGCGCCCAGCGCGTCGACCAGCAACGGCGTCAGGCCGCGGGCGCGCAGCAGCGTACGCGCCTGACGCGCGCTGTCGGCTTCGATGACACCCTTGTCGGTTTTGCCGGCGGCGTCGGCGGCTTCGTAGCGGAAGGCTGGCATGCGTTATTCGTTCAGTCGCGTGTCACGCGCAGCACTTCTTCCAGCGAGGTCGCGCCCGTGTCGATCAAGCGCTGCGCATCGGCGCGCATGGTCTGCAGGCCCTGGCCGATCGCGAATGCCTTGATCTCGGATTCGGCGGCCTGGCGGTGGATCATGGTCTGGATTTCGGGCGTAACGGTCAGCAGTTCGTACACACCGGTCCGGCCCTGGTAGCCCGAATTGCCGCAGCGCTCGCAGCCGACGTGGTGCCACACCGATTTGCGCGCGGGCGTGGCCGGCGCCACGCCGTCCGCAACCGGCGTACCGGCCACGGCTTCCAATTCAGCGGGCGTGAGCTCGAGCACTTCTTCACGGCGGCACTGCACGCACAGGCGGCGCACCAGCCGCTGCGCCAGCACCCCGAGCAGCGACGACGACAGCAGGAACGGCTCGATCCCCATGTCGATCAGGCGCGTCACGGCGGAGGCCGAATCGTTCGTGTGCAGCGTCGCCAGCACCAGGTGACCGGTCAGCGACGCCTGCACGGCAATCTGCGCGGTTTCCAGATCGCGGATTTCCCCGATCATCACCACGTCCGGGTCCTGGCGCAGGATGGCGCGCAGGGCCTTGGCGAAGGTCATGTCGATCTTCGGGTTGACCTGCGTCTGGCCGATGCCGTCGAGGTCGTATTCGATCGGGTCTTCCACCGTCATGATGTTGGTGGACGCCGCATCGAGCCGGGACAGCGCCGCGTACAGCGTGGTCGTCTTGCCGGAACCCGTCGGGCCGGTGACGAGCACGATGCCGTGCGGCTGGTTGATCAGGTGGTCGAAGCGCGCCAGCGTGCCGGCGCCCATGCCGAGCTTGCCGAGGTCCAGGCGCCCGGCTTCCTTGTCGAGCAGACGCAGCACCGCGCGTTCGCCGTGGCCGGTGGGCAGGGTGCTCACCCGCACGTCCACCGGGCGACCGCCCACACGCAGCGTGATGCGGCCATCTTGCGGCAGGCGTTTCTCGGCGATGTCGAGCTGCGCCATGATCTTGATGCGCGAGATCAGCGCGCCGTGCAGCGCCTTCTTCGGGCGCACCACGTCACGCAGCGTGCCGTCCACACGGAAGCGCACCACCGAGGCATTCTCGAACGGTTCGATGTGGATGTCGGATGCGCCTTCCCGCGCGGCCTGCGTGAGCAGCGCGTTGATCATGCGGATGATTGGCGCGTCGTCTTCGGATTCGAGCAGGTCTTCCACGGCGGGAATGTCCTGCATCAGGCGCGAGAGGTCGACTTCGCCTTCCACCTCGCCGACCACCTGGGCGGCGCTGCCATCTTGCGCGTTGTAGGCCGTCTGCGTGGCGGTGGAGAGTGCAGCGGTGTCGAGCGTGACCAGATGCAGCGCGCCGAACACGCGGGCCAGCTCGGCCAGCGCGGTGCGTGAGGTTTCCGGGCAGACCCAGACTTCCAACGTGTCGACGTCCTGCCGGGCGACGAGCAACTTGGCGTCGCGTGCGAACGCGTACGGCACCAGGCGCACCGCCGATTGCGAGGGCGGCTCCAGCGTCTGGACGTCGGTGGTCAGGGCTTGCGTCGTTGCCATGATGTGTTGTCCTCGGCGCCGTTAGCCGCCGTTCCTCGGCGCGTTGCCGTCGTAGCCGCCCGAGGTGGGTGCCGCGAAGTTCTGCAGGCGCGGCTCGCTGCGCGTGGTGCCTTGCGGCATCGGCAGCGGTGCGCCCGGCGGCACCTGCGTGCCGATGGGGCCCTTCGGCACGATCGACACGTCGCCGTAATTGTCGGCCGGGCGCATCGATTCGGGCGTGGGCAGCACCGGCGTGTCCTTGTCGGACGTGGTCGGCAGCATGTTGGGCGAGACAAAGCCTTGCTGCGTCCCGCGCATGTAGTTATAGCGATTGTCCGACAGCGCGCCGGTAGCTTCGGCCGTGCGCAGAATGATCGGGCGCAGGAACACCAGCAGGTTGGTCTTCACGCGCGTCTTGTTCTCGGAGCGGAACAGTGCGCCCAGGATGGGGATGTCGCCCAGGCCCGGCACCTTCTGTTCGCCGTCTTGATAGTTGTCTTCCAGCAGGCCACCGAGCACGACGACCTGGCCGTCGTTGGCCAGCACGTTGGTCTCGATGGAGCGCACGTTGGTGGTCGGGCCCTGCGTCGCGTTCTGCGTGCCGTTCACCACCGACGACGATTCCTGGAAGATCTGCATCTTCACCAGCCCGCCATCCGTGATCTGTGGCTTGACGCGCAGCGTGATACCCACGTCCTTGCGGTCGTAGGTCTGGAACGGCTGCGACGCCGTGCCGGACTGCTGCGTGTACGAGCCAGTGGTGATCGGCACGTTCTGACCGATCAGGATCTTGGCTTCTTCGTTATCTAGCGTGATCAGGTTGGGCGTGGACAGCACGTTGACCGAGCCGTCCGAACCCAGCGCGGTGAGGAGCGCGCCCAGGCCGCTGCCCCGGTTGAATACCCCCACGTTGCCACCGTTGAGCTGTCCGACGTTCAGGCTACCCAGTGCCGCTTGCGCCGCCGTGCTGCCGATGCCGCCCGAACTGATGGCGGCAATCGTGCCGGCCAGATTGAGCAGGTTACCGGAGCCGGTGCCGAAGTTGGTGCCGCCCCCGATATACGTGCCCGGCCCGCCGCCGCCAACCAGCCACTGAATGCCCAGCTGCGACGCCTTGGTGGCCGTCACTTCCACGATCATCGATTCGATGTAGACCTGCGCGCGGCGCGCATCCAGGTCATCAATCACGGCGCGCAGGTTGCGATAAACCGGCTCGCTGGCGGTGATGATAAGGGCGTTGGTGGCGGCATCTGCCTGGATGATGCCGCCGGTGGTCGGCGTGTTGTTCTGCCCGAACGAGGCACGGAACGACGAATTGCCGCTGCCGCCGCTGCTCGAGCCGGAACCGCTGCCGTAGTTGGTGTTCTGCGTGTTCTGGTTGAACTGTGAGCCCGAGGCGCCGCCGGTCGGCTGCGAGGTCGCGCCCTGCGCCGCGCTCTGCCCACCCGGGCCCGTGGATGCGGAGGCCGACAGCGTGGAGTCGGCCGCCACAATGGCGCGCAGCGTCGTGGCCAGCTGTACCGCGTTGGCATTCTTGAGCGGCACCACCCAGATGTTGCCCGGGCGTGCACTGGGCACGTCGAGCTTGGCGATCAGCTGTTTGGCCTGTGCCAGCCGCGCGGCGCTGGAGGCACGCACCATCACGCTGTTCGAGCGCGGCTCGGCCACCACCGAGGTGCGCAGGCTCGGGTCCGACAACGATGCGCCGGCACCGGCCGCGGCGCCACCACCGCCCGACGGGTCGAGCAGCTTCTGCAGCGTGGCGGCCACGTCGATGGCCACGGCGTTCTTCAGCTGGATCAGTTCGGTCTCGCCCGCCGCAGGGGTGTCGATCGACGCGATGATGCGGCCGATGCGGCGCAGGTTATCTGCGTAGTCGGTAATGACCAGCGTGTTGTTGGCCGGGTACGCGGTGATGGTGTTGTTGGGCGCGATCATCGGCCGCAACACCGGCACCAGGTTATTGGCCGATTCATGCTGCAGGCGGAACACCTGCGTGACGACCTGCTCGCCGCCGCGTGCACCCGCGGCACCCACCGAGGTGGGCGAGCCCTGCAGCTTGGCATCCGCTTCCGGCACGACCTTGGTAAAGCCGTTGCCCTCGACAATCGCGTACCCCTGCATGCGCAGGATCGAGCCCAGCGATTCCAGCGCCTGCGAGCGCGTCACTGGTTTTTCGGTGACGAGGTTGACCGTGCCCTTCACGCGCGGGTCGACGATGAAGTTCTTGCCGGTGGCCTGGCCCACGGCCTTCACCACCGATTCCAGATCGGCGTTGACGAAGTTCAGCGAGACCTCATCACCGGGATTGCCGGTGTTGCCATTTTGAGAGGCTGCCGCGCCGGAGGGCGGCGCCGCAAAGACGGGCATCGAGCCGGCCACCATCGTTGCGCAGCACGCCAGGACGATGGCGCGGACGGTGAGTCGGGAAGAGGCGTTGTGCATGGTCTCGTTCATGGTTGTCGGCACACTGGCTCGCGCGCCGGCTTAAGAATCAAAAGCGTAGTCGATAGTGCGACCCGTCGCGCGGGCCCAGCAGGCTCAACAAGCCAATCAATTGCGGTTCCGACTCCGGCGTGGCACTGGCCACACCGTCAAAATGCGCGCCCTGTCCGAGCGTTCCCTGGCCCTGCAGCGACAGCGGTCCGGCCAGCGTCGACAGGGCCAGTTGCATGGGCCCGCCGGCGGCGCCGCCGAACGACAGCACGGCCTGGTAGCTGCCCAGCGGCCGTACCCGGCTGAGGCTGGATGATACCTGCTCAACCGTGACCGTCAGCGCGCCCTGGACCGTGTCCGGCTGGCCCTTTTCTCGTCCGGACGCACGGCCAAATTGGCCCGACAGCGGCGTCCATTTCGCACGCAGCCGACCGTCCAGCTTGAGCGTGTTGAACGGTGCGCCAATACCCTCCAGCAGCGACGCCGGCAGCGTCATCGCCCCGGCTTCGGCTTGCCAGCCACCTGGCGAGACCGACACCACCACGGGCTGCTCCAGCGCGCGGTCGTGCGCCACATGCGCCCGCAGCGTGCCGGTCAGCAGCGGCAGCATGTCGACCGACCACGACAACCGCCCCGGCAGCACGGTTGCATCGGCGCCGCCGTTGCCGGCCGTGAGCGCCAGCGTGGCGCTGCCATGCCAGATACTGCCTTGTGGATCGGCCAGCAGCACACGCTGCCCCGTGGCCGATGCCACCCGTTCAGCGGCCCACGCCGCCGGATACTGCGAGACGACCGTCGCCCCTACAGCCAGCAGCGCAACCCCGCACCACAGCAGGCGCCAGCCCAGGCTGGTGCGTTCAGACGCGTCGCGGCGGCGCAGGCGCAGCGGCGGTAACGATTCGATAGCCATCGGCGCTGCGTCAGCGGCTCGTGGCGGCGGGGCCTTGCAGCGTTGCCGTCACGTTGACCAGGGCGGTGGCGCCCACGTACTTGATGTTCGTGTCGATCACCTTCATGCGCTGCGCTTGCCGCACTTCCTGCAGCCATTCAGCGACGGCGCCGAAGGGCACCTTGTCCAGTTGCACCTGCACGCTCTCGCCCGACAGCGCCATCCGCGTGGCCTTCAGGCCATGGTTGGTGAGGCTGGTGTTGAGTGCCTGTTGCAGCTCTGCACCATGCGGCACCGGTGCGGCGGCAATGGCCGACAGCCCGCGAGCTTCCTGGCCGAGCGTTTCCATCTCGGCCAACTGGCTGCGCATCTGCGGCAGGGCTTTTTCGATGCGGCGTTGTCCTTCAAAGGCCGGGTCCCACAGCACCAGATAGATGATGACCAGCACGAGGATCGCACCACCACCAGCGAGGATGCGGCGCTCGCGCGGCTCGCGCTGCATCCAGAAGGTGGTGACCGTGTCGCGCACCGAGTCCGGCACGCCGATGCGTGGCAGGCGGCGGGCGCCAGAAGCGGAGGAGGAAGGGGAGGAAGTCGCCATGGAGGAATCGTTATTGGGCGATGGAGACCGTCCAGCGCGAGCCCGGCACGGTGGCCTCGGCGCCGCGCGGGGCCTCGGCGGTGTCCATGTTCAGGCCGACGTTGCGGGCGGCGGTGCGTAGCGCGTTGGTGTCGGTGCCGTCCTTGAGCGTGACCGTCAGCGCGCGGCCGTGGTAGTCCAGTGCGAGCAGCGCGTCGGGCGCGAGGCCCGTGGCAGCCTGGGCAAAGCGATCGGCCAGCGGCAGGAAATCTTCCGGTGCGGATTTACCGGCGGCCAGGCGCAGCTGCTCAACTTGGCGGCGCATCTGCGCGGGCGGATCGAGGATCACCGGCGTATTCGGGAAGGCCGTCTGCAGCTGCGTGCGCATGGCGGCATCGAGGCGCTTCTGCTCGGCGCGCAGCGTGAGCCAGCGTGCGTTCATGCCGATGAGCTGCACAACCACGAGCAGCACGGCCAGCGCGATCGGCAGGCGCCACAGGCTCCAGTCCACGCCGGCCATGCCGCCGTTGGCGAAGTCGAACTGGCAGAGGTCGGCCTCGCCCGTGGCGAGTGCGTTGCGCGCGCCCGATGCCCATGCTGCCCAGTCCAGCGTGGCGGCGGCCGGGTCCGTAGACAGGCTAGGTGCGAGTTCGCGCAGGGCAGGCGACACCATCAGCCGGGCCGGCGTGGGTGCAATGGCCAGCCAGTTGGCAACGTTGGCCGGCAGCAGGCGCAGGCCGTAGCCCTCGGCGGGGCCGGTGCGGACGGTGATGTCGACAGCCGCAGGCGCATCCGGATCGGAGGGCGGTGCTGCATCCAGTGCAATCGTGGCCGGAGCGACTACCGCTGCGGCAGCGTCTGCTGCTTCCGCGGCGACGGGCTCAACCGGGGCTTCGAGCGACGGCTCGGCGCGCTCGGCGTCGTTGGCGGCCTCAACCGGCGCGGCGATGGCCGCAGACGTTTCAAACGGCAGGCAAAGCTGCGCAGGCAGCAAGTGACACGTGCGGTGCTTGTGCGCGCCAAAGCTGTCGAGGATGAAGCGGACCCACGCGCGGTCGGCAATCATCAGCGTGCGCGACTGCGGCTCACGCGGGGCGCGCCAGCCACGGATGGGGGCAGCGGCGAGGCGCGGGCCGAGGGCGATGTGGCATTGCTGTGCGTCCTGCACCAGGCGGTCTTCTACCAGGTTGGGCAGGGCCAGGCGCAGCTTGGGCAATGCCAGCGGCGGCACATTGGCGGGCACCAGCAAGACGTCGGCGGCCGGCAGCAGCAGGATCAGGCGGTCGGCCGCGGGCAGCTCGTCCGGGCGCGACGTGCCTTCACGCAGGATGCGCTGGGCGCCTTGTGTGCCTTCCTCGCGCACCAGCGCAAACGGCACGGACGCGAGCGCACCCGCTTGCCAGCGTTCGGGCGATTGAATGGGCCGGTGCGGCAGGCGCACGTACAGGGAGGTCGTCAAACCGCTCCTCTATTGAGAGTGTTGATGCGAGCTACCGGAATCACCGGGAATGCCCCCGGACTGCGCAAGACCCGCGATGCTGAACGATGCGGATGACAATACGGCGAAGGCTAGGGTCTGTCTACTGACGGAATGTCCGCAGTTAGAGGGGTGTTGCGGCGCCGTCATGACGGAATTCCGTCGATGCGGCGGACCCAGACGATACGGGTCGCGTTATTGTTGACCGGATCACCACGTGAAACAAGCGCCACCTGGCCAAGCTGCGCGCGCTCGTGGCGGGCCATGCCGTAGACCAGGAAGTAGTGCGTCTGCACGTCCAGCAGGTTGCTGATATTGCTGGTGTCCGCGCCAGGCGCCAAGCCGCGCAGCTGGTTGGTGACGTCGCCGATGTTGCGGAAGTAGGCGCGGTCGCGCGCCTGCACCAGTGCCCGCGCGCGGTCCAGGCTCAGGCTGGGGATGACAGCAGCCAGCACTTCGGCGCTGGCCGTGTTGGCGTTGATCTGCGTGCGCGTGGGCAGCACGATCACGTACGGGCGCAGCTTGCGCACCGCATCTGCCGTATAGCCGGGGATGGACAGCAGGCTATCCACATCATCGAGCGGGCGTGGGCCGTTGCCAGTGCTACCGCCACCGCCGCTGTCATCACCGCCACCAGATTGCCCCCCGGTAGCGCCCTCGACCGACTGGAAGCCGCCCAGCATCTGCGCCAGGGTCGTCGCCGTGAGGTTGGCCAGGCTCGGGTCAAGATTCAGCGACTGCAACAGCTGGCCGTAAGCCTTGATGCCGTCCTTGTCGCGGCCGGTGACGATGGTGCGCGTGCCCAGCGTCTGCATCGTCAGCAGGTTCATCAGGTTGAAGCGCGCCTGGGCATCGAAGATGCGGCCCGAGAGGTATGACTCCTCGCCCGCCGTATCCGTGCGCAGCGAGCTGCCGAGGAAGTCCGACAGCTTGGTCTCCTGAATGGGCACGGCCCAGATCTCGCCCAGGTGGTCGACGGCGCCGGTGCGGCGCAGGTCGTCGCGCAGGATCAGGCGGGCCCAGTCGATGCCCGCCCGCGCGATCCACGTGGCTTGCGCCTTCAGGCGCTGGTTTTCCACCGCGCGAATCTCTACCTGCTGGCGCCACAGCATGCCCGAGACGATCACCACGGCCAGCGTGACCACCAGCAGCGCGGTGACGATAGCCGCGCCGCGCTGGCGCGCACCACGGTGCAGGGGCCTGGACGAGCATCGCGCCATGTCAAAGCCCCGTCATGCAGATGCGCGTGAAGCGCTGCGGCGCGCCCTGCGGCGTCATGCGCACGAGCAGCGCCAACTCCACCGCGCGCACGGAGGCCGCCGGCACCACCACGCCGTTGTTGGCAGACGGCGCCGATGCGCTGGGCGTGGAGGCCGACGGCAGGCCCGTCAGCGTGGTCGTATTGCTGCCGCCCGGAAACAGCGCCGCCGACAGCGCGCCGGTGCTGTCCAGCCAGCCGCCGGGTTCGATCCAGGCGCGGGCGCTGATGCCGTCGATATTGCTGGCGAGCTGGTAGCGCGCCGCATTGCCGCCGCCCTGGCGCAGGTTGTCGAACGCGCTGCGCAGGTCGCCGCGGTTGGTGATGGGCTGGCTTTGCAGGCGTTCGAGCCGGCTGTCGACGATGCGATAGAGCACCACCTGCCACGCGGGCGGCTGGCTGTCGTCGCGGCGGTCGCGCACCAGCAGCACGCGATTGGCATCCACCTCGATCGGTGAGCGCGACAGGGTGTTCGGATCGGCCAGTTGCGTGCAGTCGGCATCGAACTGGGCGTAGGCGGTCTTGAGGGCTTCGATGCGTTCGTCGCGTTGGGCCAGCGCCTCGTGCGTGCGCGTCATGCTGTCCAGCCCGCGCCAGGCCAACACGGCCAGGATCGCCAGCAGCGTGATCGCCACCAGCAGCTCAAGCAGGGTGAAGCCGCGTGCGCGGCGCTCAGAAGACATTGCGCGCATCGTTGGGCAGCAGGGTGACCAGCCAGGCCAGCCGCACGGACTTGGCGGCGTCGGCATACACCGACACCTCCACGCGGCGGAACACCGGGTTGGGCGTGGTGGCGACGGTCTCTTCGCACCAGAGTTCGGTATCGCCCTGCGGGCACGAGAAGCCGCGCGAGCCCGGATCAGGGAAGGCGCGCGCCAGACGGAGGTTGGCGAGATCGTTCTCGGCGCTCCAGGTGGCGATCATGCGGGTCTGCAAGGACTCGCTGGCCGACGTCATGCTGCCCATGGCGCGCATGGTGGCGGTGAGCGCCACGGCCACGATGGTCAGCGCCACCAGCACTTCCAGCAGGGTAAAGCCACGACGCGCGCGCGCGCGTCCGAGGTGGCGTGCGGGTTTGACTGCGGGCGTCATGGTGTTTCGGTCAGTACGCGTGGGCCGCCGTCGGACACGATGTCCACACGCGCACCCTGGGAGGTCAGCGCCACGCGCCACGGCAGGCCGATCGCCTCGCGGCCGAACACCAGCCGCTGCGGTGCACCGGGCACCGTCGCGGCACCGCTGACGATCTGTACGCTGTCCATGCCTTGGCGCCAGTGGCCCGGCGCCAGTACATCACGTGTGAGCACGCGCCAGCCGTTGGGCGTCGATTCATAGAAACGCCAGCCTTGCGCATCGCCTTCCCATGCCACGGGGCGCGAGGTCAGTTGCGCTTCTTCCTGGCCAAGCTCGATTAGACGGGCCATCTTCTGCGCGTCGTCGTTCAATTGCGAGCGCGGGTTGGGCGTGGCATTCACGGCCACCACGCCCAGCACGATGCCGATGATGACCACCACCACCAGCAACTCCAGCAGCGTGAAGCCGCGAGCGTGATGGCGGGGCAGCGGATGGCCGTTCATGGTGATGACGGAGCGGGCGGGTGCTCAGTTGTCCCAGTTGCCGATGTCGGCGTCGTTGCCCGTGCCGCCTGGCTGGCCGTCGGCGCCAAAGCTAAAGATGTCCACTTCGCCGCGCACGCCCGGGTTCAGGTACTGGTACGGGTGGCCCCACGGGTCCTTCGGCAGGCGCTCCAGATAGCCGCCGGCCTTCCAGTTGTTGGGGATGGGCTCGGTGGTCGGCTTGGCGACCAGCGCGCCAATCCCCTGCTCGGTGGTCGGGTAGCGGCCGTTGTCCAGGCGGTAGAGCTTGAGCGCCTGCGAGATGGAAGCAATGTCCTGCTTGGCGGCAATGATGCGTGCCTCGTCGGGGCGGCTCATGATCTTCGGCACCACCAGCGCGGCAAGGATGCCGAGGATCACCACCACCACCATGATTTCGATCAGGGTGAAGCCACGCGCCGCACGACGGGCCAGGGTGGCGCCTGCACGTTGGCGGAAAGAGGAGCGGAGTTGGCCTTGCATCATGGCGAGAGAGTTGGCAATAAGAGTGGGAACACAGTATATCCGTGAGATATGACCATAGATTGTGCGGCGGGGTCGTGCCGCGCCTACGTTTAGAACGGGCCCTCCAAGCTGTTCATCGAACCGGCATGAAGGGCGGATAGAATCAGCAAACTCTCACGGTGCACCACCACGTTTCATGAACGCTCAACAGTCGTCCCGCCTGCTCAGTCTTGTACTGTTTGCTGCCCTGTGTGCGCTGTTGACGCACTGGGTTCTGACACTGTCGTCGCTGCGCGCGCTGTCCGTGCCGCGCGAGGCCCGCGTGGCGCAGACCGACGCGCTGGAGACCGGCGCCTCGGTCACGCTTTTCGGCGGCGGCCCGCAGACCGGCCCGCGCGACGTGCAGGTGGCCGGCGTGGTGGCCGATCTGGCCGACGGCTCCGGCGCGGCCATCGTCTCGGTGGATGGCGGCCCGCCACAGGCTGTGCGTGCCGGCAAGTCGCTGTCGTCCAACCTCAAGCTGGTCGAAATCAAGGCGCGCTCCGTGGTGATCGAACGCAACGGCACACGCCAGGAGATTCCGCTGCCGGCCAGCGCCGTGGTGGCGGGGGTCTCGCCGGGCAACCGTAACGCGCAACCGCTGCCGCCGTCGGGTGCCGCGGCTCCGCTGGCAACGCCCGCCACGCCCGCCACGCCGCCAATGACAGTGCCCAACAACCCGGCCAACACCACCTTGCCGGGCGCCATGCTGCCCATCGCGCCCGCACAGATGAATACGGGCGAGGATGTGCCCAACCAGGGCGGCGGTATCACGGGCCCGCGCCATCGCGCGGCAGCCGCTGCCCGCAAGGGCGATACGTCACAGCAGCAGCCACAACCTGGCGCAGATCAGTAAGTGCACAACAACGCCCGGCGTGACCGGGCGCGCATATTACAGCGCGTGTGATCGGGGTAACAGCGTGTAAAACCCGGCAACGTGATGGCATTGTCGGGTTCTAATCCGTTACACAGTCCATGTGAAAAGGAGCTGACCATGACCAACAAACGTGCTGTCCACGCCTTCCTCGCAACTTCGGCCCTGTTCCTGGCCATGTCGGGCATGAACGCCCGCGCCCAGGACGCCAGCGCGCCCGCCGCGCAGGCACCCGCAGCCGCCCAGGCGCCGAGCACCACCGCCCGCGCCGCCAAGCCGGCCCACCACGGCGGCTTCAAGGCCATCGACACCAACGGCGACGGCCAGATCTCGCGCGACGAGGCCAAGGGTCACGCCTGGCTGGAAAAGAACTTCGACCAGATCGACACCAACCACGACGGCCAACTCAGCAAGGAAGAGCTGGCCGCCTGGCGCAAGGCCCACAAGGGCGAAGCACGCGCCAAGATGGAAGAGCGCTTCGACGCCAAGTTCAAGGCCGCCGACAAGAACGGCGACGGCGCCCTGACCAAGGACGAAGTGCAGGCCGGCATGCCGCGCCTGGCCAAGAACTTCGACCAGATCGACGCCAACCACGACGGCAAGGTCACGGAAGACGAGATCCGCGCGTACATGCAGGCGCGTCACGATGCCCGCAAGGCGCAGAAGGCCGCCTCGGCAACGACGCCAGCTACCACGCAAACGCAATAACGCATCGTTCGATGCAGCCAATGGCGGCGCCTTCGGGCGCCGTTTTTCATGGCTGCGCGAACTCACATCATCCCATCGACACGCGACTGAATGGAGGCGGCTTGGCGACAGCGCGGTGTCAGCAGCGCATGCGCTTTCGCCACGCTGCGCGCATGAAAAAACACCCCGGTGGCGAACCAGCGGGGTGTGGAGGAAGCAAGCCTGACGTGAGGATGTTCAGGCTGGCTGATCGTCGGCCTTGAGCACGCCGCGGCGCATCTGGTCGAGCTCAATCGACTCGAACAGCGCCTTGAAGTTGCCCTCGCCAAAACCTTGGTTGCCCTTGCGCTGGATGAACTCGAAGAAGATCGGGCCGAGCTGGTTTTCCGAGAAAATCTGCAGCAGCAGGTCGCCCGGGGCACCGTCGATCAGGATCTTGCGCTTCTTCAGTTCCGCCACGTCTTCGCCATGGCCGGGGATGCGCTTGTCGACCAGTTCGTAGTATGTGTCGATGGTGTCCAGCAGCTTGATGCCGTTGCCGCGCAGTGCGTCCACCGTGGCCGACAGGTTGGTCGAACCCAGTGCGATGTGTTGGATGCCCTCGCCGTGGTACATGTCCAGGTACTCTTGGATCTGACCGGCCTTCTCCGTCCCTTCCTCGTTGATGGGGATGCGGATGTTGCCGCACGGGCTCGTCATCGCCTTGCTCTTCACACCCGTGACCTGGCCTTCGATGTCGAAGTAGCGCACTTCACGGAAGTTGAAGAAGCGTTCGTAAAACTCGGCCCATTCCTTCATGCGGCCACGGTAGACGTTGTGCGTCAGGTGGTCGATGTAGGTCAGGCCGTGCCCGGTGGGGTTCGGGTTGGCGCCAGCAATGGGCACGAAATCGACGTCGTAGATGCTGATGTTGCCGATGTCGCCCGGCTTGGCTTCATTCTTGCCGGTCCAGCGGTCCACCAGGTAGATCAGCGAATCGCCGATGCCCTTGATGGCCGGAATGTTCAGTTCCATCGGGCCGCTATGGGTGTCGAAACCCCAGGCGCCCAGTTCCAGCGCGCGCTTGTAAGCGAAGGCCGCGTCTTGCACGCGGAATGCAATCGCGCAGATCGACGGGCCGTGCAGGCGCGCAAAGCGCTGCGCGAACGAATCCGGCTCGGCGTTGATGATGAAGTTGATGTCGCCTTGGCGATACAGCGTCACGTTCTTGTGGCGGTGCTTCGCAATGGCGGTAAAGCCCATGTTCTCGAACAGCTTGCCCATGGCAACGGGGTCCGGCGCGGCGTATTCGATGAACTCGAAACCGGCGGTGCCCATCGGGTTTTCCCAAGGCGTGAATTGCATGGCGATGTCTCCTGCAGGGGGCGGCGCACTCACTGCGGTGAGGAGGGCGCTCAGGGCTTTGACGATCCTCGCAGTGTAGAAGTGTCCATCTACGCAAAAATTGCGAAGTTGTGCCCGGCTTGCTAAATTTGCGCAAGAAAATTGCCGAATAAATTGGTGCGGAGCAACAAAATGAGCAAGGTGGAACTCGACAAGATTGACCGCAAGATCCTGGAGGTCCTCCAGAACAACGGCCGCCTCACCAATCTGGAAGTCGCCGAGCGGGTGAACCTGTCACCCAGCCCGTGTTTGCGACGCATCCGCCGCCTGGAGGAGAGCGGCGTGATCCGGCAGTACGCCGCGCTGCTCGATCCGGGCAAGATCGGCCTGGGGCTGTCGGCGTACATCAATGTGCGGCTGGAGAAGCAGGGCGGGGCGCCCAAGGGCAAGGCGCCGGGCGATATCTTCCGCGCCGCTGTTGCCACCTGGCCTGAGGTGGTCACGTGCTACGCCATGACTGGCGAGATGGACTACCTGCTCAAGGTGTTCGTGGAAGACATGGACCACTTTGCGCGGTTCATCCGCGACCAACTGCTCGCCCACCCGGCGGTGATTGATGTGAAGAGCAGCTTTGCGCTGGAGCGGATTAAGGATACGACGGCGTTGCCGGTGGTGGTTTGAGGGGCGGTTAGCGGGGCAACACAGTGGCTTATCCAATAGAACGAAAACTAGTGATTGGGGTGGCGTCCAGCGCGTTGTTTGATCTCGCAGAGTCGGATGAGATTTATAGGACTGAGGGCGTCGAACAATATCGGCTACACCAAGAAAAAACCCTGGATGTACCCTTTCCGAAGGGGGTGGCTTTTCCGTTTATCAGGCGATTCCTTCACATCAATCGGGTTTTCCCCAGGCAATCTCCGGTAGAAGTTGTGCTGTTGTCCCGCAACTCGCCGGAGACTGGGTTACGCGTATTTCGCTCCATCAAGCACTACGGCCTTGATATCACGCGCGCCGCGTTCATGGCGGGGCGCTCTCCATACGAGTATGTCCCCGCGTTCAATGCATCCTTGTTCCTGACTGCGAACGAGGCAGACGTTCAGCAGTCGATCGACGCGAACTATCCGGCGGGTTTGGTCTTGCCTTCGACGGTCTATGACGATGCACTCGACACTGAACTGAGGGTTGCTTTCGACTTTGACGGGGTCATCGCCGACGATGAAGCGGAGTCCGTATATAAGCGCAATAACGACTTAGACGAATTCCAGGCTCACGAGTCAGCTCATCGGGAGACACCCCATCAGCCGGGGTTGCTGGCCGACCTCTTTATGAAGCTTGCTTTCTTGCAGAAACTCGAAGAAAAGCGAGTGAAGGAAGAGCCGGGCTATCAGAAACTGGTGCGTACAGCCATCGTGACCGCACGCAATGCGCCGGCACACGAGCGTGTGGTCACCACTTTGAAATCATGGGGAGTATCGCCCGATGAATCCTTCTTTCTTGGTGGCATGGATAAAGCGAGAATACTTTCCATTCTGAAACCCCACATGTATTTCGATGATCAGCTAAGTCATTTGAAGTCCTCAGTGGCGAATATCCCAATGGTGCACATTCCTTTCGGGATCGCTAATCGCAAGGTCTCGCAATAGCTCTTGCACAGCGCCGTGTGGCGATGTCGCGGCGTTGATCAATGGCTAGGCCGAGGGGCATGTTCGACCCACACCTGCTCACCAGGATGGTGCTCCGCAATCGTATCGACAGCGCCTTGCAAAACCTCTGCAGATGCTCCGTGCAGCGGATAGACAAACCGCGAGACATTGCGTCCAGCAAGCTTGCTGTATTCGGCATCGGACACAGCATCCGATCCGCACCAGATCGGCAAATTCGCATCGCTTGCGAGTTGCAGCGCGCGCTGCAAACCTTCAGGGGTAATAGCTAAGAAGACCATGTCGCGTCAGTTGGCCGCCTCAGCCACCACCAAATTCGCATCCCGCACCAACCGCCACTTCCCATCCGCCTCCTTGCACAAGATAGTGAGCGTCTGCCCCGAGCGCAGCACCACCTTGCCATCCGGCATCGTAATGACAATGCGCAGCGCATTGCGCAGGTAAGCGATATCGCCAAACACCTGCACTTCCTGAATGTCGCTCGTGCCGTCCACCTGCACATCCTTCATGCCGTTCGACATGGCCGCGAAGGCTTCTTTGCCGAAGGGCGCCTGACCAGGCGTGAGGAACAGCACGTCGTCGGTCATCAGGCTGAGCACGGTGGGCAGATCGCCGGCTTTGCTGGCAGCGAGCCAAGTCTCCACCACGTTGCGGATGGCGCGTTCGTCGTCGGTCATGGCGGGGCGGGCGTTGGTGAGCGAGCCGTTCACTCTACACCGCGGGTTCGACCGGTGGCGCCACACGGCGCTTGATGAAGACGGCCGGTGATAGCACCGGAATGTGCCGCGCACGCAGCGTGACCAGCCAGTCGCCGACGGCACCTTCGCAGGTGAGGCGAAAGTGCTCCGCATCGATCCACTGCACATCGGCCAGCCAGAACGTGGCGTAGGGTGCGCCGATGGTGGCGGTGTCGATCACGCGTGACAGGTCGTGCGCGACGAGCGTGACGGAGACGGCTTCTTCAAACGGGCAGTCGTACTCGGTGATGAGCACTAAGCCGAGATCGGTTTCGTACTGCCGCAGCAAGTCGTAGCCGGGAATGGCGAGCGTGGGGTGCGGTACGCCGTCAACGATCACGCGCGTGCGCGCGGGCCACTTCTCATACGGGCCGCTGTGTTTTTCCAGAGCGAAGCGTTGGAGCGGTTGCATGGCGGCGCGGGCAGTGGCTCCGTTTCTTGAGGTGAGCGCGAATACGGAGTCCGGCTTTCGGGCATAGGCGGAGCCAGCATGGTAGCCAGCGCGGAGCGGCTGCGTGTTAAGGGCCGCTGATGTCGGTTGCCGGTGGCCGCGATAACGCAGCCATCGGCGCAGCGGGCGTCATTGCTTGGGCGACGGATCATCCTGCGGGTTGACGTACTTGATGTCCAGCGGCCCCGTGCCATGGATCTGCACCACCGTTGCCGTCTTGGTGAAGGCGTAGTGGTGCACGCCGCCCGGCAGGTTGTGGAAGCCGCCCGCCTTGAGCGCGTGCGCGGCGCCCATGTCAATGGTGTCGCCGCCGCCCAGATAGAGCGTGCCCGAGATCACCGTGATGTTCTCGGTTTGAGTGTGCCAGTGCGGCGGCACCTTGTAGCCGCCCGGTGCCTTAATGCGGATGACGTACGGGCCATCCTTGCCTGGGTCGCCGTAGAGCACGGCCAGCTTGAGGCCCTTGGGCATGCTCGGGGGGCCGTCAACCCACTTCATGCCGGCAGGATTCATCATCATCATTTCGCTGTCGGCGGTGTCCTGGGCGTGGGTGGGCAGGGCGCCCAGGCACAGCAGCACGATCGCGCTCAACAGCGGCCAGTGCGCAAGTGGCTTGTTCATCTTCGTCTCCTTCTTGCCTCGGCATCGGCTCGCGGGCGACGAGGGATGGGCCGCCCCTGAAGGGCGAGTGGTGCCTCGCAGTCATCGTAGGGGAGGCACCCGTGCGGCTGACAAGCACGCAATCGCTCTAGGCTGCGGCCCTTGTGGAGCAGAACGAAAAAACGCCCGGTCAGAGCCGGGCGTTTTGTGTAGGCGGTGCGATCAGACCGTGCGCTTTTGCGGCACCAGCGAGCGCCAGAAGCGCTGGCCGAAGCGGCGTGCATCGCGCAGGTTGCGCTTGAGCAGGTAGTCCAGGTCGGCCACTTGTTCGTCGATGGCCTCGGTCAGCAGGCTCATCGTGTCGGCGGGCGGCAATTCCAGGTAGGCGTCGGCTTCACCGTACGCATACTGCACGCGCATGCCGGCCTTCTTGGCGATGTGCATCATGGCCGCGTTGCGCGACAGGCAGTGCATGTACAACGTGCGTACCTTGGTGTTCTGGCCGTGCATGGCGGCGCGCTGGAACAGCGCACTGCCCACGCCCTTGCCGCGTGCAGATTCCGACACCGACACGCCAAACTCCGCCACGCGCCCTTGCGGGTTGTCGCGCAGGTAGGCGAGGTGGCCAACGCCGACCAGCTCCAGGCGCTCGTTATAGACGCCAAAGACCTTGTCGTGGTCGAAGTCGATGCTGTCGACGTACGCTTCGATGACGTGATCCCGCACCACCTGGCCGAAACGCAGCAGGCGGTCTTCCTCGCCCAGGGCGAGCAGGTGTTTGAGCAGGCGCGAGCGATGGTGCGCGGCAAGCTCGCGTACCAGCACGGTGGAACGCGGCGCACCTTGCGCGGCTTCCGTCTTGTCGATGTCGTCTTGGGTGACGACGCCGATGGCCTTGCTCAGTTCGAGCGGGTTCACGACAACGTTTCCTATTCTGTGTACGCCCTTATTGGAAGGGCAACGGGGTGATGGTTTGGAGGCGCGAATGGCGCTTCCGGAGCACGCAGTCGGGTGCAACTGGGTGTTGTGCAACGCACCATGCTATTGTAGGGCAATCAGGGATTTCCCGTAAGACTCGTGTCAGGCTTTCGCCAGAATTTCCCGCCAAATCATTGATTTATCGCAGGCGAGCGCGGCTTCCGGGGGTGTGGTGCATCCACAACGGGCATTGTTGTGATGCACAAAAAGCGCCGCCGGAATCGCCTGATTTGCGCAAATTTGCCCCGCAGCTTCCGCGACGTGCGAGGGCACGCTGTAACGCCGCTCAACAATAGCCGTGCGAAGATGCACGTTCAAGACGCCCCCGCCTCCTGATTTTCCATGACCCCGTCGCGCATTCTTGTGATCTACGCGCATCCTGCGCCGCGCCGCTCACGCGCCAACAAGCCGCTTGCGCGTGCACTGGCCAGCCTGCCCGGCGTGGCCATGCACGATCTCTACTGGCACTACCCCGATTTCGACATCGATGTGCGCATCGAGCAGGCAGCCGTGGAAGCTGCTGAGCTGGTCGTCTTCCAGTTTCCGGTGCAGTGGTACGCCACGCCGTCACTGCTCAAGGAGTGGCTGGACGTGGTGCTGGAGATGGGCTGGGCCTATGGGCCGGGCGGCACTGCCTTGCGCGGCAAGCATCTGATGGTGCTGGCCACCACCGGCGGCCGCGCCCACGCTTATAGCCAGACCGGCACCCACGGGTATACGTTCGACATGTTCCTGCTGCCGCTGCAGCGGACTGCCGCGCTGTGCGGCATGCAGTGGGAGCCGCCACATGTGCTGCACGACGCCGACGACGCGTCGCCAGAGGCTATTGACGCCCATATCGCCCAGGTGCGCGCCGCACTGCAGCCGTGGCTGCCGGACAGCACAGACGATAGCGACTTTCCGGTCTGACGTTCCCGATTCTCCGTTTCCTGCCAGCCCATGCAATCGCACGACCTGCTCGTCAACTTCGTCATTTACCTGGCTGCGGCCGTGGCAGCGGTGCCGCTGGCGCGGCGGCTGGGCCTGGGCTCGGTGCTCGGTTATCTACTGGCCGGCGTGATCGTGGGGCCGTGGGGGCTGCGGCTCATCACCAACGTGCAGTCGATCCTGGATTTCTCTGAGTTCGGCGTCGTGCTGATGATGTTCGTGATCGGGCTGGAGCTGGAGCCGGCGCGGCTGTGGTCGCTCCGGCGCAGCATCTTCGGTTACGGCGGGCTGCAGTTGGCGGTGTGCGCGCTGATGGTCGGGCTGGCAGTCATGGCGGTCGGCCACCCGTGGCGCGCGGCGGTGGTGGCGGGGCTGGGGCTGGCGTTGTCGTCCACCGCCATCGCGCTGGCTACGCTCTCCGAGCGCAACTTGATGCGCACGCCGGCTGGCACGGCCAGCTTCGGCATTCTGCTGTTCCAAGACATTGCGGCCATCCCGATGATCGCCTTGTTGCCGCTGCTGGCGGTGGATTCAGCAGGGTCGGGCGAGGGCCACCACTGGATGGCGGCGGCCAAGGCGGTGGGCGTGGTGGCGGCGGTCATCTTTGGCGGGCGCACCCTGCTGCGGCCGGTGCTGCGTGCGATTGCCCGCACCAACATGCGCGAGATGTTCACCTCGTTCTCGCTGCTGCTGGTGGTGGGCATTGCGCTGCTGATGCACAGCGTGGGCTTGTCGATGGCGCTGGGTGCCTTCATTGCCGGTGTGCTGCTGGCCGATTCCGAATACCGCCACGCGCTGGAAACCGATATCGAGCCGTTCAAGGGCCTGCTGCTCGGGCTGTTCTTCCTGGCCGTCGGCATGTCGATCGACTTTGGCGTGCTGATGCGCCAGCCGCTGGCGGTGGTGGTGCTGGTGGTGGTCTTCCTGGTGGTGAAGATTGGTGCACTGCGCCTGCTGGCCACGCGCTTCGGCATTGCGCGCGGGCAGGCGTGGCTGTTTGCGTTCCTGCTCTCGCAGGGCGGTGAATTTGCCTTTGTGGTGTTCGGCCCCAGTGTGGCGGGCGAGGTGCTGGGCGCAGAGACGGCGGCCACGCTGAATCTGGTGGTGGCCCTGTCGATGGCGGCCACGCCGCTGCTGCTGCTCTTCCACGACAAGATTCTCGTGCCGCGCCTGACCAGCGGAAAGAAGCGCGTGCCGGAGGCCATCGAACCGCAGGACAACCAAGTCATCATCGCCGGCTTTGGGCGCTTCGGGCAGATCGTCGGGCGCCTGCTCTACAGCCAGGGCTACAGCGCCACGGTGCTCGACCACGATCCGGACCAGATCGACATGCTGCGTCGCTTCGGCTTCAAGGTGTTCTACGGCGATGCCACGCGCATGGACTTGCTGGAAACCGCCGGTGCCGACCGCGCCCGCATGATGGTGGTCGCCATCGACGACATGGAGACCAGCCTGGAGGTGGTCGATCGCGTGCGCGAGCGATTCCCGCACCTGACGCTGTACGTCCGGGCGCGCAACGTGTCGCACGTGTACCAGTTGCGTGACCGCGGTGTGGAGGTGATCGAGCGGGAGATGTTTGAGGGCTCGTTGATGCTCGGTCGCCGCGTGCTGGAGGGCCTGGGCAAGGAGCCGTACGAGGCGCACCGCATTGCCCAGACGTTCCGCCGTCACACGCTCAATTCCATGGATCAGGTCTACCCGGTCTATCGCGATCAGAAGAAGCTCGTGTCGCTCGCCCAGCAGGGCCGCGATGAACTGGCTGAGATGTTCCAGCGTGACCGCATGCAGCGCAAACGCCTGCGTGAATCGGGCATGCCGTGGGGCGAGGGCAACGAACACGACGATGTGACGGAGTCCCAACCCGACGCCGACCTCGTCAACGAGATCGACGACAGTGAACCCGCTACGCCCATCGATTGCCCGGCACGCGCCGGCATTCGGCGCGAGGATTGATGCCTCGCGCCTGACGCCTCGGTCGATCAGCTATAGACGCTGATGCTGCTGCCCACGGCCACGGACGCCGTCGACTGACCGCCCAGGTTCTGCGCCAGTTGCTGCAGGAAATCTTGCAGCGATGCCGAGCTCCCGGACGACGACGAGCCGCCCGTGCCGCTGGAGCTGCTGCTCGAACCGCCTTGCACGTTGCCCACGAGCTGCTGGAAATCCGATTGCAGTGCCGACAACGCGCTGTTCGATGAGGTATCCCCGCTGTTGAGCTGCGAGATCAGGTTCTGCAGGCCCGACGACAGGTCCGACCCGTAGCTGCCCGAAGCGCCGCTTGTACTGGACGTGCTGTCGCTGCCGCTCGCGCTCTTCAGCGCAGCAAACAAGTCGTGCTTGAGCTTGTGGATGTCTTTGCCCACCGACGCGTCGTCGCCAATGGCGGGCGGAGGTGGTGGAGTCGAGCCGTCGGTCGCGTTGGCGGCGGCCGTGCTGCCGGTGCTGCTGACGCCACTGGTTGCGCTAGTCGATGATGTCGATGACGTCGACGAGATTGCCGAGGGATCCGACACGGCGGCTTGGGCGAGTGCCTGCTCGATTGCTTGCATGAAATCACCGCCGCCACCGCCGCCGCCATGATGACGATGGTGGCGTACCGGCGTCGTGCCGGTGGTGCCGGACGTGTCGCTGGTGGAAGTGGCCGTTGTTGCGGTTGTTGCGCTGGTCGACGAGAGGCTGCTCGTCGCATACAGCGATGCATTGCTGCTGAGGGAAGAGATGTCCACGTGTGCCCCCGGAATGGGATGGTTGGTCTGCTTCTGGATTGACGACCGAAGCCTGCCAGCCTGTAGGCACACACTGAGAAGACGGGGTGAACAAAAAAGGAGCGCTCTCGGCGCTCCTTTTGGATAGGCCTATCAACGGCCCGACTGCGGTGAACTTAAATCGCCACGCTCACATTGCGGCGTAGCTCGCATGTGGAGAGCGAGTCGGCTTCACCACGCAGCAGCAACTGGCCGTTGCCGACCAGTTCGCGGCAACGCCAGAAAACGAACCAGTCGCTGGCGAGCAACCCATCGATGGCGCCCATGATGCTGCCGACCACGTCGCGCGCGCTGGCCCAGTCGGTCGGCACGTGCTCCAGAATCACTTCGTCGACCGTGGCGTATGACACCGGTACCAGCGTGTTGCCCTTCCACAGGCGCACGTCGGCGTTCTCGCGAACGGTCTGCTGCCACTCGTACGCCAGGCGACCGATGCGCAGCACGGATACCGGCGCGATGGTCGAGAACCGCCGCGCCAGTCGCGCCCCGGAATACATGCCGATGGTCGTGAGTGGCCCCTGGCCGTTGGGCGTTTCCAGTTCGCGCGCATCCATGCCGATTTCGTTGATCCGCTGCGGCGATTGATGCAGATGGAACGCCACCCGGCGCAGCATGAGTTGGTCCGACGCACTCTGGCCGTGCCAGATCGCCACCTCCGTGGTGGCATCGCGCAGGTCTGCCAGTGACGCAAGTGCGTCGCGCATTTCAGTGGCGAAATCGATGCTGCTGGTGGGCGCCACGCGCTGCCAGAAGCCCGAGCGCGCCATGGCCACACTATCGACGTCGGCCAGCGGCCCGACGGCGAGGTCGTCGCGCAGCACTACGACGGAATCGGGGCGGCCTGCCTGTGCGAGCGCCTGCTTGAGCGTGGCGCCGGCAACATCGCCGTTGACGACATGGATGTATTGCATGGCAGCAATTGTAGCGACAGTGTCAGCGGTGTGCTGTCGTTTCAGGTGCGATTTTAGGCAGCACTGCCGATATTCCATTGCGTTGCGTCAGAAGCCCTATTCAGCGAGGGGGAGGGCTCCAGGCAACCATCAGGCGGGCGTGCGAAAATCGCAGTCTGATTTTGTTGCAGACCATAACTACATAGGTGAGGAACGTCCATGAGAGCCAAGTCGATGGTGAGGGGAATGCGGTCGGTCATGCTGGCAGCGCTGGCGATGGGCGGTGCATTGGTGGCGGGTCAGGCCGCCGCCGTGCCACCCGCCGAGATCTATAAGCGCGCCCAGCAGGAAAAGCCTGCACTGATCGACACCATGAAGACGCTGGTGTCGATTGAATCCGGCAGCAAGGACATCGAAGGCCTGGACAAGATTGCCGGCGTGATTGCCGACCGCCTGCGGCTGCTGGGTGGCGACGTCAAGTTGATCGACCCGAGCGACCACGCGTACCGCATGGCCGACACGCCCGAGAAGATCGGCAAGATGGTGCTCGCGCGCTTCAAGGGCGAGGGCACGCGCAACATCATGCTGATCGCGCACATGGATACCGTGTACCTCAAGGGCATGCTCGCGCAGCAGCCGTTCCGCATCGACGGCGACCGCGCCTACGGCCTGGGTATCGCCGACGACAAGAACGGCGTGGCCGTCATCCTGCACACCGTGTCGATCCTGCAGGCGGTTGGCTTCAAGAAATACGGCACGCTCACCGTGCTCATCAACGGCGATGAAGAGATCAGCTCGCCGGGCGCGCGCGCCATGCAGGCCAAGCTGGGCGCTGAACAAGACGCCGTGTTCTCGTGCGAGGGCACGCGTGTGACGTCCGACAAGCTGTCGCTGGCCACCAGCGGCATCGGCGCCATCCTGCTGGATGTGAAGGGCAAGGCCTCGCATGCCGGCGGTGCACCGGAGCAGGGCCGCAATGCGCTGTATGAACTGTCGCACCAGCTGCTGCAGATGCGCGATCTGTCCAAGCCCGAGACCGGCCTCAAGGTCAACTGGACGGTGTCGCAGGCCGGCACCAACCGCAACGTGATTCCGGCCGTCGCCAGTGCCCAGGCAGACGTGCGCCTGCTGCGCGCGGCCGATGCCGACAAGCTGGAAGAGACCGTCAACGAGCGCATCAAGAACAAGCTGATCCCCGATACGCAGGTGACGGCCAAGTTCGAGCGCCGCCGCCCGCCTCTGGAGGCCACGCCGGCTTCGCGCGCGCTGGCCGAGCATGCCCAGAAGATCTACGGCGAGCTTGGCAAGACGCTGGAGATTGATGACAAGGCAGAGGGTGGCGGTACGGATGCGGCCTTCGCCGCCTCCAAGACCAAGGCGCCGGTGATCGAGCGCTTCGGCCTGGCCAGCTTCGGGGCGCACTCGAATGACGCCGAGTACGTCGACCTGAACTCCATCGTGCCGCGCCTGTACCTGCTCACGCGCATGGTGATGGATGTGTCGCGTGACCGCGTGGGCGTGACCAAGTAACGATCTTCGCCATCCATATAAGACGGGACGGTTGCCAATCGGCGCCGTCCCGTTTTTTGTTGAGCACGCGGCTGTCACGAAAAAGCCCCGCTGATGCAACACCAACGGGGCCGGATTGGGCCAAAGGCGGAAAACGGAGGGTGCCTGGAGACCGGCCCTTAACTGAAGAAAGCGCGTGAACAACGTGCGCTTTCCGTATCAACTCGGTACCGGATAACCATAGACTGAGCCGCCACCGTCGCGGGTGCGGCCGGCCGGGTCACTGCGCATGCCGTCCGAATACGGGTCAAAGCGGCCGCTGCGCGCGCCTTCTGTGTAGGTGTCGAAGCGCCCGGTGCGGGCACCATCGCTATAGACGTCAAAACGTTCGGCGCGGGCGGCCTGCCCGAACACCTCCACGCGGCTGGCCTGCGCCCAAGCGCTGCCCGCCGCCAGGGCACCTGCCGCCAACAGCGCGGCCATTCCAATTTGCTTGAGTCGCATGGCGAACTCCTTCTTCAACTGATTTTCGATGCTGTTTTAAGGCGTGGTCTTTTGACTGTCCTGCCACGGCCTGAAGCGTAGGTCAGAGGGATGGCCGTATCCACGGTGGTGCGACGAACGGTTTGTTGTGAGCGCCGAAATGATGCGAGTCAGCGTGAATGGCGCCGCAAAACCCACCAAAGGCGGGAGTGTCGGGGGGGCGGGGACCACCTTTTTGCCTAAACAGGGAGTATTGGAAGCCCGCGAGCCAATCTTGGTGCACCACAGCAGGGCGCGACGAGCCGGCAAGCCTTGTCGGAGGCTGTTTTGGTGCAGCGCATTAAGAGCGATGCGTGCTTACCACACTTGGTGGCGCGATTCTGTGAATTGCTTTGCCGCGCATAAGGGCTTTTGTTAAATTTGCGCGGCACTTCCGACACGGAAGCAAAGGAACGGAGGAGCCCAACCTCATGCACACGGGGGCGGGCGGTTTGAGACAACTCTTTTATTACGAGCCCACATGAAAAAGTCTGCCATTCTGGTTGCAGTTGGCGCCCTGTTCGCAGGTTCTGCCTACGCCCAATCGAGCGTGACGCTGTACGGTATTGTCGATACCAGCATTCACTACATCAACAACGCTAACCAAGCTGGCAACAGCGTGACCCAGATGGAAAGCGGTGCTGTGTCCAACAGCCGCTGGGGCCTGAAGGGCTCGGAAGACCTGGGTGGTGGCAACAAGGCACTGTTCGTGCTGGAAAGCGGCTTCAATTCCGATTCGGGCACGATGAGCAGCAAGGGTACGCTGTTCAACCGTCAATCGTTCGTGGGTCTGCAGAACAAGGACCTGGGCACCATCACGCTGGGCCGTCAATACAACTTCGGCTTTACGACTGGCGGCAACTTTGACCCGCTGGGCGTGGGTAACTACGACGGCAACTCGTGGATGTACTACGGCCTGACCGGTCTGCGCGAGTCGAACATGCTGAAGTACGAAGGCAAGTGGAACGGCCTGTCGGTCGGCCTGGCCTACGGCTTTGGTGAAGTGGCTGGCGCTGCTAGCCAGAACTCGTACGTTGGCGGCACGGTGGCCTATGAATTCGGCCCGGCCTACATCGGCGGCTTCGCACAGCAGCACAAGGACATCGCTGGCAACAAGCAAACCGTGTGGGGTATCGGCGGTAACTACACCGTTGGGCCGGCCAAGCTGTACGTGGGCTACATCGACAGCAGCGATGCCACCGGTTGCGTGAACAGCTCGTCGAACTGCGTTGGTGGCAGCGCCTTCGGCCTGAACATCTACGGCAACGCCACCACGGGCGCTGGCCTGACCCCGGGCGCGACGAAGCGTCGTGACCACGTCGGCATCCTGGGCGTGACGTACAACGTCACCCCGGCACTGGCTCTGACGGGCGCGTTCTACTACGACAGCATCAGCAACGCACAGCTGACCGCCGGCAACGACGGCAAGCGCTACACCGGCGTTCTGCTGGCCGAATACGCTCTGTCCAAGCGCACGCAAGTCTACGGCACGATCGACTACAACAAGGTCAAGGACGCAGCACTGCCGCAACTGTCGGGTGGCGGCAACGCAACCGGCATTGGCAAGTCGAACCAGACCAGCGCTGGCGTGGGTATCCGCCACATCTTCTAATCGACGCTGTCACTCGATTGGGAACGGAAAGGCGCCTTCGGGCGCCTTTTCTTTTGCCTTGTTGTCTTGATATGGCGGGGCAAGACTGCCGGGGCATCCGCCTACAATGGCATTTTCTGATTGCCCCTCCTGCGCGCCATGACTGCTGAACGTTCTGCCCGTCGTCGTCTGATTGCTTCTGCTGCGCTGCTGTGTGCTGGTGTTTCGCTGCTCGCAACGGTGCCCGTGCAGGCGCAGGACTATCCGGCCAAGCCGATCCGCATCATCGTGGCGTACCCGACCGGTGGGATTTCCGACAACGTGGCCCGTGCCCTGGGGGAGAAGCTCTCGGCACAACTTGGTCAGCCGGTGGTGGTGGAGAATCGCGCCGGTGCGGGCGGCAGTATCGGCATGGATGCGGTGGCCAAGGCTGCGCCCGATGGCTATACGCTGGGCTTTTCGTCGGTGAGCCCACTGACGCTCAACCCGCATTTCGGCAAGCTGCCGTATGACCCGCAGAAGGACATCGCCCCCGTGGCCAACGTCATGTACGCGCCGATGATCCTGCTGGGCACGCCGTCGTTCACGGGCAAGAGCTTTGCCGACATGCTGGGCCAGTCGCGTGCCAAGCCGGGTTCGATCCGCTGGTCGACGTCGGGCCTGGGCACGGTGGGGCATCTGGCGCTGGAGCAGATCAAGACGCAGGCGCGTGTCGATATCACGCTGATTCCGTACAAAGGCGGTGGCCAGCAACTGACGGACGCGCTGGGCGGGCAGGTGGAAGTGATGTCGACCAACGTCGGCCCAACGCTGATGCAGCATATCGGCAGCGGCAAACTGCGCCCCCTTGCGGTGGGCGCGCCGCACCGGCTCGATGCGCTGCCGAACGTGCCGACCTTTGCCGAACTTGGTTATGCCAAGGCCAACATGGCGTCAACGTTCGGTGTGTTTGCGCCGGCCAAGACGCCTGCAGCCGTCATCACGCGGTTGAATGCGGAGATCAACAAGGCGCTGGCCGCGCCTGACCTGCGCGATCGGCTTACGCAGGCCGCCGTGGTACCGGCAGGTGGTACGCCCGAGCAGTTTGCCGCCGCCATCCGCGCGGAATACGACAGCAACGGCCGCATCGTGCGCGCCGCGGGCATCAAGGAACAGTAAGGCTCAGGCCGTAAAGCGGTACCCGACGCCGACCTCGGTCAGCAGGTACTCGGGCCGCGCGGGATCGCGCTCAAGCTTGTGGCGCAGGTGGCCCATGTAGATGCGCAGGTAGTGGCTGCTGTCAGAGTGCGCTGGGCCCCAGACTTCGCGCAGCAGCTCGCGGTGGGTCATCACGGTGCCGCGCCGGCCGAGCAGCACCGCCAGCAGACGATATTCGATCGGTGTGAGGTGCACGGCCTCGCCGTTGCGGGTGACCAGGCGGCGCGCCAGGTCGACCTCCACCTCGCCGAAGCGGATGACGCTGCCGCCGTCTTCGCCACGCTTGGCGTGTCGGCGCAGCAGCACGCGCAGGCGGGCGATCAGCTCGCCCACGCCAAAGGGTTTGGTGAGGTAGTCATCCGCACCGGCATCGAGCGCCTCGATCTTGTCGCGCTCATCTACGCGGGCCGAGAGCACCAGCACCGGCACCTCCGTCCAGGTGCGCAACTCTCGGATCAACTGCATACCGTCGCCATCGGGCAGGCCAAGGTCGAGGATCACGGCGTCCGGCTGGCGTGTGCCGGCCTCGATCAGCCCGCGTTCGACGCGGTCGGCTTCATGGACTTCGCAGCCTTCTTCCTCCAGCGCAGCGCGGACGAAGCGGCGGATGTGGGGTTCGTCGTCGATGACGAGGACGGTGGGCGTGAATGTGAACGGCATGGCACGCATTGTAGAGCGGCATCGGCAAAACAAAAACGGACCCCGCGGGGTCCGTTGCGTTGGCGAGTGGCCAGCCTGTGTAGCTTAGGCCTTCTTCGCCCAGGCGCTGCACCAGCCCTTGTTGGCAACGTCCTTGCCGGCGAACAGCGGGCAGCCGCCTTGTGCTGCGGTGCCGCCTTGGTACAGGGCGCAGTTGCCGCAGTGTTGATCTGCTGCGTGCTTCGGGAACTTGGCCTTATCGACCTTGGTGGTGTCGGCCTTGTAGCCGAGGGCGGCGGCTTGCGGGTCGGTCTCCGCCACCATCGGTGCTGCCAGAGCCAGATCCGACATCGACATGACGGCGCCAGCGGCGGCCACGATCGGGATGCTCTTCAGGAATTGACGACGATTGGACATGCTGATTCCTTTTGTGGGAGTGTGTTGTGTGGCGTCCCGTGCCGCGCTGGTGCTCACGCACCGGCTCGCCCTAGGGGACAGCGGACGGCGTCGGCGCGCCATTTTCCCGCTCGTGCATTCTGGCACAGCAATCGGCGGGAGGCACCTGCGTCTGGTCAATGTTCCCCATACCTGCGTGCAGTAATCACTGACTTCGCTGGTTGGTAATGCAGTCAGCGAAAGTGTGCAGATAGGCCGTGTGGCTGAGGAATTGCGCGGCAATGGGGCTTGCTATCCCCCATCTGGCGGACTGTCCCATCGAGGCTGCCGACGCTTGCCCGCCGGGGATGGCAATTTGTCGCAGGGGTCAGGCCAGCAGGTCGCGCAGCGCCTCGATGAATGTGTCGCATTCGCTATCGCTGCCGACGGTGATGCGCAGATGCTGGTCGATGCGCGGCAGCTTGAAATGACGCACAAAGATTTCCTGCGCTTTCAGGTGCGCCGCCAGCGTGGCGGCATCGTGTGCCGGATGCCGTGCGAAGACGAAGTTCGCGGCCGACGGCACGACCTCGAACCCCAGGGCGTGCAGGGCTTGTGTCAGCCGATCGCGGCTGGCGATCACGCGCGCGCAGGTGGTGCGGAAGTAGGCGTCGTCTTCGTAAGCCGCCTGGGCTGCCACTTGGGCGAGGCGGTCCAGTGGGTACGAGTTGAAGCTGTCCTTCACGCGGTTGAGCGCTTCGATGAGCGTTGCATGGCCAAATGCAAAGCCGACCCGCATGCCGGCGAGCGAGCGGGACTTGGACGTCGTATGCACGACCAGCAGATTCGGATAGCGGTCGACGAGCGAGACCGCCGACTGGGCACCGAAATCCACATACGCTTCGTCAATCACCACCACCGACGACGGGTTGGCCGCGACGATCCGCTCGATCTCTGCCAGCGGCAACGCATGGCCGGTCGGCGCGTTCGGGTTCGGGAACAGCACACCGCCCGCGTCGCCCAGATAGTCGTCGGCATCGATCGAAAAATCGTCGGCCAGCGGAATCACCTTGCACTGCACGCCGTACAGCCGCGCGTAGGTCGGGTAGAAGCTGTACGAGATGTCGGGAAAACGCAGCGGCTTGTCGTGCTTGAGCAGCGCTTGGAATACGTGCGCCAGCACTTCGTCCGAGCCGTTGCCTGCAAACACCTGCTCGGGCTGCAAGCCGTGATGCGCGGCGACCGTCTCGCGCAGCCGGCGCGACAGCGGATCGGGATAGCGGCGCAGGCTGTTGCCCGTGTCGCCCAGTTCACGGGCGATGGCCTCAACCACGCGCGGCGACGGTGGGTAGGGGTTCTCGTTGGTGTTCAGCTTGACCGGGTGCGCCAGCGCGGGTTGTTCACCCGGGACATACGGCACAAGTTGCTGAACCACATCGCTCCAGTAACGGCTCACTGCTCGACTCCTGACGGGTGATGTTCCCCAGCGTGCCTGATCTGCGATCGACGGAATTGGGGATCGCGAAAGCGCGCGGGGCGGGGCTTGATCCTGTCTTGCACCGTATTTGGCGGCGACGCCATGGATTGCGGCAGAAACGTGACTCGGGCGCAGGACCGCCCCAACATTTTGCGCAATTCGGTGAGTGTTTGGCGCGCCCGGCTGGGATCGAACCAGCAACCCCTGCCTTCGGAGGGCAGTACTCTATCCATTGAGCTACGGGCGCATATCGGCACAGAACGCGCCGAAAGATAAGCCCCGCAGGATAACGTATTTGCGTTCAGGCGTCCATCGCAGCCAGGTCGCGACGCCCCGCGCAATACCGTTTCCAGCGGTTTTTGACGCAGGTCGAAAAGCGCTGCCTAGGGCTCTCCCGCGTGTCAAACGGCTTGGCATTGCGGATATAATCGCCCGTCATTTGCCAGAAAAACAAGCGGGGACAGGTCTGTTCGGGCCAATGGGGCACGACCCAAGGTCTTCCTGCCCTCATTGCGGCCCCACGGGGCCTCACGCACTGCCGGCGATGCTTACGACTCGTGCCGGTGGCGCTCTGAGGCTTCAAGAGCGGTTCCACCATCCTGAGAGTTGAGCATGAGCGACGCGCAGCACGACGAACACGAGCCCCTGATCAAGACCCCCAAGCAGTTGATCATCGCGGTGATCGCCGCCTTTGCCGTTCCCATCCTCATCATCATCCTGCTGGCCAATTACGTTGGCATGGGCGTCAAGGAAGGCGCTGGCAGCTCGGGCATGTCCGAAGAGGCCGTCAACGACCGCATCAAGCCCGTTGCGCAGCTCGACCTGAAAGACCCGAACGCGCCGCGCGTCTTCAAGACGGGCGAGCAGCTCTACAAGGACGTCTGCGCGACCTGCCATGCCGCTGGCGTGGCTGGTGCACCCAAATTTGGGGATGCGGCCAGTTGGGGCCCGCGCCTGTCGCAAGGCCTGGACGGCCTGACCAAGGTTGCGCTAGCCGGCAAGGGCGGGATGCCCGCGCGCGGCGGCACGTCGCCTGACGACGTGAGCGACTACGAAATCGAACGCGCCATCGTCTACATGGCCAACTCCGGCGGCGGCAAGCTGCAGGAGCCGGCTGCACCGGCAGGTGGCGCCGCTGCAACGGCGGCTGCCCCGGCACCGGAAGCCGCGGCACCGGCAGCAACACCCGCTGCCGCAGCAGCACCGGCACCGGCTGCTGCGCCGGCCGCTCCGGCTGCCGCCGCTGCACCGCAGGCTTCGACGGGCGACGTCGGCAAGAAGGTCTACGACTCGACCTGCCAGATGTGCCACGCAGCAGGTGTGGCCGGCGCCCCCAAGTTTGGCGACAAGGCTGCCTGGGCCCCGCGCATTGCCGAAGGCAAGGCCAAGATGTACGACATCGCGCTGCACGGCAAGGGCGCGATGCCGCCCAAGGGCACCTACGCCGGCTCCGACGACGACGTGAAGGCCGCCGTCGACTACATGGCCGCTGCAGCCAAGTAAGTCGTCACTCTCGTTTCACGAAGAAGCCCGCCACACGCGGGCTTTTTTGTTGCCTGCCAAAGCAGGCGCCCCGTGGCGTGCCGATTGCTCACCTATGCTGGAAGTGCGGGGCCTGGTGCCGCCAGGCGGTATCGCTTCGCGCGCGCCCAGGTTGACGCAAACGGAGGTTGCCATGCGAAGGGATCGAAGGGTATTGGCCGATTGCTACTGGGCGGCGTTCGCCCTGTTGCTCTGTAGCGCGACTGCCATGGCGGCCGACAACTGGGTCAAGCTGACCCCGCTGGCCGACAACGCCGGCACGCTCTACCTCGACAAAGATTCCATCGAGCGCAACAACGACGGCACCGTGCGTGCCACTTCGCGCGATGCCTATGACACGCCGCGCAAACTCGCCGATGGCGAACCGTACCAATACGATTCACGCACGTCGGTCTACGACTGCACGAACGAGCGCGTCCTGCCGGTCAGCGCACTGATCCAGGACAGCCAGCACGGCACCATCCTCTCCAAGAACATCGACAACCCCCGCTGGGAGCCCGTCGCACCGAGCACGGAAGGTGAGGCCGTGCTGCGCGCGGTCTGCCTGCTGAAGTAGGCGCGTTGCGTTACTGCACGGTTGCTGCCGGCGCCAGGTCGACGCGCAGCGTGCCGTCCGCATCCATGCGGGTGGTGCCGCGCGCGGCGGCCTCGCGGTAGTGGTACAGGTCAAAGCGCAGCGGCCCGCGCGTTGAGGTGTCGGTGACGAGCACGCGGCTGTTGGTCACCAGCACATTGTACATCTTCAGGTCACCCGACTGGATCCAGATGCGGCTGCCGGCGTCGGTTGGGGCCGGCGCGCACATGGACGGCGCCGGGCCGAAGCCGAGCACCAGGCCATCGGGTGTGACGCGTGCGGTCTGCATCTGGCCGAGCAGGCGCGGCGGCGGGAACACCGTGGTCTGGTCCAGCACCATCGCGTTGCCGTCCAGCTTGGCGCCACCACGATCGAGCGGTGCCAACTGCGACAACTCTAGCCCCATCCCCTTGAGCATCGCCAGCGTCTGGACGCCCATGACACGCGCTTCGCTTGGTGTGTAGACGAGGTAGCGCGATTCCTTGAGCTGGAGGGTGCCACGCATGCCAAACGGCATCCACACGCCCGGAAAGTGGTTGCGCAACTTGAGCCCACCCGACACGTCGAGCACGCCGTCGCCCGGTGTGAGCGACAGCGCGTTGAGCGAGCGCGGCGCGTAGTCCAGCAGGTACGTGTTGAACAGCGCATCGAGCGACGCCTTGGGCACCGTCACCTCGCCGCCGAGGATGCGGATGTCGAACTGGCTCGGATCGTCCATGTCGACGGGCTGGCCGGGCGTGTGCGGCACGAGCTGCGCGGTGAGTTGATGCACGTGGAAGCCGATGTCGCCGGTGATGCGGAAATCGACGTCGCGCATCTGCACGACGGGGGGCGCGGAGCGGGAGTCGCGCACCGCAATGGCGCCGTTGGCGTTGGCTGCACCAGAGGTCGGCTGGCAGCGCTGGGCCCACTGCTGGCGGACCGTGCTGAGTTCCTTGCGCTGGGCGCTCGCCATGGGGGGCTCGGCCGCGCGCGCAAGCGTGCTGGCCAGCAGACCTGCGAGCCCCAGCGCCAGCAACGCCAGGCGCAACGTGAGGACGGCAAGAGCGATGGCGGGGGCGATCATGGCGCGGTCCTCTTGGCGAGTTGCATAACGGGTTTGGCGGAGCCGGCGGGCGGTTTGCCTGCGCGGGCCACGGCGAGCGTGTCGAATGACGGCATCAGCACGCGAATGCTGCCATCCGGCGAAAAGCGCAGCGAACCGGCAACGAGCTGATCCCGATAGCGGTACAGGTTGAACACGAAGGGTTTGGCCGGATCGGCAACGACGATGTCGATGCGCGCGTTCATCGGCATCGAGCGCAGGAAGCGGATGTCGCCGCCGCGGAAGAGGATGTACGGACGCTGCGCATCGGCTGCGTTGGCCAGTGGCGGCATCTGCGGGTTGCCATCGCCGATCTGCATGACGAGCCCATCGCGCGTGACGCGGATGGCGGAGACCTTCAGGTCCAGCGCGGGCGGCGGGAACAGCTTGGGCACCTGCATGACGATCTCGCTGCCCGTGAGCTGCACGGCCGGCGTGGACACCGGCAGCAGGTCGGCCAGTTCGATATGCGCGGCGCCCATCAGCGCGCCGGCATCCTGGCCCTGCACCTTGACCACGTTGGGGCGGAACACGATGGTTTGCGGATCGCGCAGCACGAGCGGGCCGCGCAGCTCGATCGGCACCCAGGCGCCGCGGCGGCGCATCTCGGCGCGCATGTCGAGCGTGCCGTCGTCCAGGGTGAAGCTGAAGCGCCGCAGCGGTGGGTCGCTGCCTTGCCCGCGCGCGAACACCACCGTGTTGAACAGCGCCGCCATGCTGTCGGCGCTCACGCGCACCGTGCCGCTCACAGGCTGCAGCGTGTACGACGACACATCGTCGAGCCAAACCGGATCGCCCGGCTGGCGCGGCACCATGCGCAGCGCGAGCTGGTCAACCAGGAAACCGACGCCGCCGTCGAAGCGGAAATCCACGTGGCGCAGGTACGAGATGGCATCAGGCTGGCCGGAGTCGCGCAGCGTGGTCGGGCGGACTTCGCGCGTGGCGAGATTGCCGGCCTGGAATGGGGCACGCGCCTGCTGGCGGGCGTCTTCCAGTTGCTTGGCCTTGGCCGCTTCGATACCGCCGTGGCCGTCACCGGCGCTGGCGCAGCTTTGTAACAGCAGTGCCGTACAAGCGATGCCCGCAGCCCGGAGCATCCATGGAGCCCGCTTACGTTCCCAGGATGTTCGCGCTTGCGCCCACGCGTGCGTTGAGTGGGTTTGGCCGTACCCTGCCCTAGATGGCGCCTTGAATTTCTGTTGCAGGGAGGAAAAAGGAAGGGGAACTGTCTGAGCGAAGCGAGTTTTTCCCTTCCCCTCCCTGCGACAGAAATTCAAGGGAGGGGTCGCCATCTCGGGCGCGCCTTTCTTTGCTTCCTTTCTTTGGCAAGACAAAGAAAGGGAGTCGGCCCCGGCAGGGGACGAAACGGGGGATGCACCCTCAGCACTAACGGACTGCCAGACGCGCACGCAATACAAGATCAAGTCCCACATCGACGGTCTCCTCGTCGTGAGAAAAGCACCGGAACCGTCCGGCAACCTGGCGCGGCTATGTTGCCGCGCTCGTGTAGAATTTTTTGCATGCCTGCCCGCAAACCAACCGGCGATGCCGGTCCGCCCGCCACTCCGCCCGTCCGCGAATTCACCATCGATGAACTCGCGCGCGCGGCCGAGACCACTGTCCGCAACGTCCGCTCGTACCAGGACCGTGGGCTGATCGATCCGCCTGAGCGGCGCGGGCGCGTGGGCATCTACACGCAGGCGCATCTCGGGCGGCTCAAGCTCATCAACCACCTGCTGGCACGCGGCTACACGCTCGCCAACATCCAGGAACTGCTCAAGGCCATCGTCGAGGGCCACGACCTGCGCTCCATCCTTGGGCTCGAATCCGCCATCAGTAGCCCGTGGTCGGATGAGCAGCCCAAGCATTTCTCGCTGCTGGCGCTGGCCAAGCTGTTCGGCCGCTCCATGTCGCGCCAGGCGCTGGCCCGTGCCATCTCGCTTGGCATGCTGCAGCCCGATGGCCTGGGCTATCTGGCCCGCAGCCCCAAAGCATTGCTGGCCGGCGCGCAAATGGCGAAAGCCGGTTTCCCGTTGGTTGAAGTGCTCGACATTCTCGAGCGGGCCCGTCCGCATACGCAGGCCGTGGCCGACGATCTCGTCTCCATGGTCGTGCGCGAGCTCGACCGGTACGGCGAAGGCCAACTGCCGCCGGTCGAGGACGTGCCGCGCCTGGTTGACGTGATCTGGCGCATCCGCCCGCTGGCGCTGGTGGCAGTCGAGGCCGAGCTGATGCGTGCGCTCGAGATCGCCGCCAACAAGTACCTGGGCGACCGCGTGGCGCAGGTCATCGAGCATCTGCACGAGCCGCCGGGCCAGCCGCCCGCGTCGGACAAGGGTTAGTGTCTCCGGCGCGCCCATGCGTGGGGCGCGCTTTCTCTGTTTCTAGTTTGATCCCGATGCAGCTGGTACCGCAGGTGTTTTGAATGCCTGCTCAGGACCCGGCTGCACCCGCCGTCGACAGCTTGCGCCGGATCGACGGTGACGGCGCCTCGCCATTGGCGGCGGCGTACGCTTCAATCTCCGAGATCAGCTTGGGCAGGCGCTCAAGTGCTGCGCGATTGTCTTCATCCCACGGGTGGAAGGACGGCCGGAAGAAATCGAAGAACTCCGGAATGATCTTGCGCAGCGGCGCGGGGTGAATCCACAGGAAGTGGAACGCTTTGCCCAGGCCGAAGAACTTGTTCTTGCAGGTGCGATCCGCAAAGATCAGCCGCAGGTGCACGTAGAACACCATCGACCAGAACAGCACCGTGGTGGTCAGCATGACCGAGGTGCGCAGGATGTAGCGGCGCAGGCCCGGCTTGATGGCGAGGTTCCACACGTCGTAGCTCACGGCCTTGTGTTCGGTCTCTTCCATGGCATGCCACAACCAGACCTGGCGGTAGCCGGGCTCGGAGTTACGGCCCAGGCCGTCTTCATGGCTCAGCACCTGGTTGGCCAGCATGGCGGTGTAGTGTTCCAGCGCCACCGTCACGGCCAGTTGGTGCGACTTGGGCGTGAACTTGCGCAGCACGTTCAGGAACTTGCCGACAAAGCGGTCGATGCGGTTGGCGGGCAGGCCGGCGCGGTCGAGCAGGTCGTTGTACAGCACGTGCTCGCGCGTGTGCATGGCTTCCTGGCCGATGAAGCCGGCCACGGCCTGCTTGAGCTCGGGGTCGGTCACCAGATGGCGGTAGTTGCGCACGCTGTCCATGAAGAAGCGCTCGCCGGTCGGGAAGAAGATCGACAGCGCGTTCAGGAAGTGGGTGACGTGCGTGCCTCGCTCGTGCCAGTTGCTGATGCGATCAGCGGGCAGGTGAGGATGCACGTCGCGGCGGACTGGCATCATGGGCGGTTCTCCTGGAATGTGGTTTCTGCGAGGCGGCTTGCCGCTCTGCCTTGGTCTAGAAATGCACAGAGGTCGGTCCCCACGCGCACGGGGTCTTCCTCCATCGGGATATGGCCGAGCGCCGGATACATGCGCAGCGTGGCGCCGGGAATGCGGCGGGCAAATTCACCGGCATGCGCGGGCGGGATCCACCGGTCGCGCTGGCCCCACAAAATGAGCGTGGGCACTCGGATCGAGGCCAGCCCGCTGGTATCGACATCGTCAAAGCGGAACTTCGGCACCATCTTGCCGATGGCCTGGCGGGCGCCTTCGGCGTAGAAGAAATCGGCATAGCGGCGCAGCGTGGGTTCGGACACGCGCGACGGGTCGCCATACACATCGCGCGTGGCGGCGCGGATGATGCCCTCGGGCAGCATCCACGGAGACGTCAGCCGCACGCCGAGGTGGTTGAACAGGTCGATGTAGATCGGCAGCTTCATCGGGAAGCCGGCTGAGTCGATCAGCACGAGTTTCTCCACGCGGCCTGGATGCCGCACGGCAAAGTCCCACGACACCATGCCGCCGAGCGAGTTGCCGATCAGTGTGAGTTTCGACAGGCCCAGCGTGTCGACAAACGCATCGATGAAGTCGCGGTACAGCGGCAGCTCCATCGCACGCGGGCGGCCTTGCGCGTCGCGCAGCGGGCCGGTGATGCCGAATGGCGGCAGGTCCAGCCGGATCACGCGATAGCGCCGCGTGAGTTGCGGCAGTACGCCATCCCACGTATGCAGCGATGCACCGAAACCGTGGATCAGCAGCAGCGTGCCTTCCGCGTTGGCGGCGCCTTCATCGGTGTAATGCACGCGCGTGCCCATCAGCGGCAGGTAGCGCGATTGCGGCTTGGCGTAGCGAGCGATCAGCACGTCGCGCCCGATGCTGCGCAGGCCGATGCGGCCCGGGCGCAGCATCGCGCGTGCAACGTTGAGCAGATTCGCGCGCGGCGGGCTGGCGAATTGTTCACGTTCAACGGTGGTGGCTGTGTTCATGGGCAGCCTCCTACTTGGCGCGTGCGGTGGCAGGCGCGGTGCCTTCGCTCAATGCTTTCTTGCGCGTGCGGCGCGCTTCGCGAACGACCAGCGCCTGATACGCGGCGGGCAGTACGCGGGCCATCACATCAGCAGCGTGGGCGTCGGGGCCAATCAGCACACGGCGCTTGTTCTTGCGCACGCCATCGAGGATCACTTCGGCAGCCTTTTCGGCGCTGGTGATGAAGAACTTCTCGAACTCTTCCTTGCCTTGCTGCTCATCGCGGACGAGGAAGCCGTTCATGCTCGGTGACACGCGGCTCGACTTGGCGATGTTGGTCTTGATGCCACCGGGGTGCACGCACGTGGCAGAGACGCCGCAGTTCATCAGGTCCAGTTCCTGGCGCAGCGCCTCGGTGTAGCCGCGCACGGCGTACTTGCTGGCGTTGTACGCGCCCATGCCCGGCTGCGCGAAGATGCCGAAGATGCTCGACGTATTGATGATGTGCCCATCGCCCGTCGCCTTGATCAGCGGCAGGAACGCCTTGGTACCGTGCACGACGCCCCAGAAGTTGATGTTCATGATCCAGGCCAGCTCGTCGTCGTCCATGCCTTCGATCGTGCTGGACAGCGCCACGCCCGCGTTGTTGAAGATCAGGTTGACCTTGCCGTGCGCAGCGGCCGCTTCTTCGGCCCAGCGGTAGACGGCGGCGCGGTCGGCCACGTCGACGGCGTGGGTGGTGACGCGGATGCGGTCGCCTTCATGTGCGCGCACCAGTTGCAGCGTCTGCGCGAGGGCGGCTTCGTTGCGATCGGCCAGGGCGAGGTGGCAGCCTTCGCGTGCCAACTGCAGTGCCAGCGTGCGGCCCATGCCCGATGCGGCGCCGGTGATGGCGGCAACCTTGTTGTTGAATGACTTCATGACGGGGTCTCCTGTTTTTTCTGCTTGTCTTGGACGTGCTGGTGGTGCATCCCTTGTTTCATCCCCTGCCGGGGCTGACTCACTTTCTTTGTCTTGCCAAAGAAAGTAAGCAAAGAAAGGCGCGCCCGATGCGGCGAAACACTCCTTGAATTTGTGTGACCGTGCGGGGAAGGAGGCAAACTCGCTTCGCTCAGACAAGCCTCCTTCCTTTTTCCGCCCGCTCACAAAAATTCAAGGCGCCGCATAGGGCAGGAACGTCAAAGGCCAAACCGTCTGGGCGCCTGCGTTGGCGTGGAGTCTTAAACACGGTCGAGCGCTTCTTCATTGGCGGTGTTCTCGGCGGCCGTGGGCACCGTGCGAGCAGGCACGCGCAGCGGCACGCCCTTGGGCACCGCCATCGGGCGCGTGCGGTAATCGGCCAGGCGGAAATGTGCGGTCGCACGGCGGAACTGCCATGTGAATCCCGGCCATAGCGTGGTGTTCTTGCCGGTTTTCGGATCGAGGTACCAGCTCACGCAGCCGCCGGCCGACCAGATCGCATTCGACAGCCGCTTCTGGATGCTGTCGTTGAAGCGGCGCTGCACGTCGAGGCGCACGTCGATGGTGGCGACGTTATGTGCGCGCATCGACTTGAGCGCGTCGACGATGTACGCCACCTGCGACTCGATCATGAACACCATCGACGAGTGGCCGAGCCCCGTGTTCGGGCCCACCACCATGAAGAAATTCGGGAAGCCCGCCACCGCCGTGCCCAGGTAGGCCTCGGCACCTTGCTTGTCCCACACGTCGACGATGTCCGCGCCTTGGGCGCCGAGCAGCACGCCGCGCGGGAACGGGTCCGTCGCGTGGAAACCCGTGCCGAAGATCAGGCAATCGACTTCGCGCCGCGTGCCGTCGGTGGTGACGATGGCGTTGGGTTCGACACGCGCGATGCCGGTGGTGATCACGTCGACGTTCTTGCGCGTGAGTGCCGGGTAGTAGTCGTTCGAGATCAGGATGCGCTTGCAGCCGATGGTGTAGTCGGGCGTGACCTTCTTGCGCAGCACCGGGTCCGCAATGCGGCGCTTGATGTGGCCGCGTGCCATGCGCTCGACCGCCTTCATCAGCTTGGGGTGCACCACAAAGCCGAGTACGCGCGATTCGAGCATCCAGTAGATGCTGGTGCGCATGAGCTTTTGCGTGAAGGGCAGGTGGCGGAACAGCCAGTGCTCGGCGCGCGAGACCTTGCGATCGGGCTTGGGCAGGATCCACGGCGGGGTGCGCTGGTACAGATCGACGCGGCCGGCCTTGGGGGCGATCTGCGGGACGAACTGGATGGCGGATGCGCCGGTGCCGATCACGGCGACGCGTTTGCCGCGCAGGTCGTAGTCGTGTTCCCACAACTGCGAGTGGAAGGCCTTGCCCTGGAAGGTTTCGATGCCGGGAATATTCGGCCACGACGGGCGGCTCAGGCCACCCATGCCCGAGATGAGCACGCGGGCGCGGTAGCGGCGGCCGTCGGCCATGTCCAGATCCCACGCGCCGGCCGCTTCGTTGAAGGCCGCGCGGGCCAGTTCATGGTGGAAGCGCACATGCGGGCGCACCCCAAACTCGTCGGTGCAGCGCTCCAGGTAGGCGCGGATTTCTGGCTGCGGCGAATACATGCGCGACCAGTCCGGATTGGGCGCGAACGAAAACGAGTACAGGTGCGATTGCACATCGCACGCGCACCCCGGGTAGTGGTTGTCGCGCCACGTGCCCCCCACCGAACCGGCCTTCTCGAAGACCAGGAAATTGTCGATGCCATGCTGCTTGAGCTGGATCGCCATGCCCAGCCCGGCAAAGCCGGTGCCGATGATGGCAACGTCGACCAGCGCGGGGGCATCGCTGCGGTGCGCGGCCGTAGCAGAGGAATCGGCGCGAGGAAAATCGGACCGTGCGTTCACGTGGTGTCTCCGTGGGCACCACATGACATCATGGGCGCCTCTTAATGTGACATTGATCGATGTCATCGTAGGAGGCGGCCCCGGTCGAGTCAATCGACCGATTGGAAAGGAACGTCTAGAAGTGGATCATCAGGCGCTTGAAACGGATTTTCCTTATGAATCCGTCACTTGCGTGCGGTGCACAACGCCTTGGTTGGCGGTTTCGAGTGTTGCCATCAACCGCTGAAGGTGCGCAAGCAATCGCCTCACACGCTCGCCTGCCGTGCGCAAGTCGGCGTCGGCTGCGCTGTGGATGGCATGGCGAAAGGCCTGCATTTCGGCATCGACGAAGGGGCTGCGCAGCAAGGCCAGGGCGCCTCCTGTGCGGTGTACCCATTGGCGTAGGGCGTTACGGTTGGCGGTTTTCAGCAATGGACGCAACTGCTGCGCATCGTCATCCAGCGACGTCAGGAAGATCTCGACCAACCCGTCTGTGGCCGGCCCTGCGCCCAGCGAGCGCTGCAAATCGTCGAGCGACACGGCGAAGGCGTCGTCGTCTGCTGCAGCGCCCGCGTCGGGCGCGTCCTCGGGGCCTGGCGCGGCCGGCCAGAGTGCCGATAGCGCTTCCTGCAAGGTGGCCAGTGTGGTCGGTTTGAGCAGGCTGCCATCCATGCCAACGACGCGGCAGCGTGCATGTTCTTCGGCCAGTGTGGTGGCGGTGATGGCGATGATGGGCAGGCGCGATCCATCCGCGCGTTCCTGTTCCGCCTTGCGGATGTGCGCGGCCAAGTCGAATCCGTCCATGCGCGGCATGTGGCAGTCGGTCACCAGCGCGTCGAAATGGCCTTCGCGCAGGCGTTCGAGTGCAGCGATGCCGTCTTCAGCCAGCGTGACGCGGTATCCCAGCAGCCGCAATTGCTTGGCGATCAGCTCGCGGTTGATCGGGTGGTCTTCGGCCACCAGGATGTGTGCGCCCAGCGCTTGGTTGGGCATCGCGAGCGGTGCGGGTACCGCTGGCGTACTGGCCGGTTTGGCTGCCTCCGGTTGGGGCAGGGCACGTTCGCAGGCGTGCAGGAACGCGAGCCAGCTCAACGGATTGACGCTCAGGACGGCACCGCGCTTGGCGTAGCGCACCTCGCGCGTCACGCGGATGGCCCCCGGCTGTGCCTGCTGCGATGTGGTGAAGACAATGTCCGCACGGGCACCCGACGTGATGCGCAGTCCAGCCGCCTCGGCAAATTGCGCGAGGCAGCGTTGATCGATGGTCGAGTCCACGTCAATGGCGACGCTGCGGCCTGCCAGTTGCGGCAGCGCATAGCGGGCCGCCACGACCGGCACCGGCAACCGCAGCGTGATGGTCGTGCCGCGCCCAGGGGCGCTGCTCATGTCGAGCGTGCCACCCATCAGCCCGGCAAGCTGGCGCGAGATCGCCAGGCCCAGGCCGGTGCCGCCGTAGTTGCGCGTGGTCGAGCGCTCGGCCTGTACGAACGGTGCGAACAGCGTGGCCTGCACCTCGGGCGTGATGCCGATGCCCGTGTCGGTGACGTGGATGGCGATCTGCGCGGCACCGTCGTCAACGCGGGTGCATTCGGCCCTGAGGCTGATGCTGCCCCGATCCGTGAACTTGATGGCGTTGGAGAGCAGGTTGAACAGCACCTGCCGCACGCGCACGCTGTCGACCGACACCGTGGCCGGCACGTTGGTCGCCACGTCCACGTGCACCGCCAGCGATTTCTCATGCGCGCGGCTGGCCAGCAAGCCGACCGTACCGTCGAACAGCTCGCGCAGATCCGTGTCCACAGGCAGGATGTCCAGGCGCCCGGCCTCGATCTTGGCGTAATCGAGGATGTCGTCCAGGATATGCAGCAGCGCGCGGCCGGAATCCTGCACCAGCGACACCATCTGCTTCTGTTCGCCCTCCAGCTTGGTCTGCTGCAACAGCTCGACCAGCCCCAGCACGCCGTTCATGGGCGTGCGGATCTCGTGGCTCATCATCGCCAGGAAACGGTCCTTGGCCAGCAACGCAGATTCGGCCGCGTTCTTGGCGGCTTGCAGTGCATCGGCCTGTTCGCGCTCGACGGTGACATCGCTCATGTAGCCATTCCAGACTGTGCGGCCGTCCGCTTCCTGGCGCGGGTTCGAGCGCGCATGCAGCCAACGGATCGAGCCGTCGTCGCAGACATGGCGGAACTGCTGATCGAACGGCGTCAACTGCTGCGCGGAAATGCGTACCGCCTCCAGCATGCGTTCCCGGTCATCCTCGTGGATCAGAAGTTCGGGCGTGGACAGGTACTCCAACACGTTGTCCGTGCGCACACCCAGGGTTTCGTACGCTTTGCCGGCCACATAGGTGCCGCGGCCCTGGGATTCCCCAGGTTGCAGTTCGAATTGATAGACCAGCGCCGGCAGCGATTCCGTTACCTCGCGCAGGCGCCGTTCCAGGCGCTCGGCGCGCGCCTGAGCCTCGCGAATCTCGCTGATGTCGACCACCGAGGTGATGATGCCGCCGGGTTGGCCTTCGCGCAGATGGAAGGGCTCGACCCAGTACAGCACGTTGCGCGATTGCCCGTCGGGCGTGGTGATGATGATCTCTTCGCGCGTGCTTTCGTCTGTCTCCAGGGCGCGCCGGTTGATGTCGGACAGGTGGGCCATATTCTTGGCCGAATACATGCCGAGTTCGCCGGGCGTGCGCCCCAGTAGCGCTTCGCGCGGGTGGCCGAACATGCTGCAGAAGGCGGCATTGACGGCCACGTAGTGATGTTGAGCGTCCTTGGCAGCCAGTGGAAAGGGCACGGACTCCATCAGCGCCCGCTGGAAATTCAACTGGCGGGCGAGTGTTTCTTCGGCCAATCGACGTTGCCGGTTCTCCCGGCGCAACTGCCATTGCTTGATGACCAGCGCCACCACAGCGAGCAGCACAAGCGTCGCCGCCGGCCCGAACTTGGACAACACAGCGGAAGCTGATGGACCCAGCTGATAGCTGACGGACAGCCACTTGTTGCGAATGCTGACCTGCTCCCCCTCGGGCATGGCAAACAGCGCACGGTTGAAGAGGGGTGCGAGTGCCGCATAGCGCGCCGACACACCCACGCCGATGCTCTCCGTCAGGTTGGCCGAGCCGGTGACCTTCAGCTCGCCCGGAAAGTGGTGACGGATCAGCGCGTCCACCACCGGCAGATTGGCGATGGTGAAGTCGGCCTGACCCGTGGCGACCTGAGAGAGCGCGTCGCTGGGCGAGGCGGCGGTGACGACGCGGATTCTCGGTATGTTCTGGCGCAGCACTTCGGCCAGCGTATCGCTGCGCGGCAGGGCGACCGTCTTGCCTGCGAGCTCGGGCAACGCGGCCACCGTCAGCGCGTCGCTGCGCCCGACGACGACCATGGGTGTTGCATCAATGGCCTGGCTGAGGATGAAGCCGGGTGGGCGGCTATCCTGGTCGGACAGGCCGAGCAGAATATCGACCTCGCCAGCGCGCGCCTTGGCGAGCGCGTCGGACCAATCCTGCACCGGTACACGCTCGAAGCGCAGGCCAAGCGTACGCGACAGAAAGCTCAGGTACTCGGGCAGGATGCCCTGCAACTCGCCGCGCGCATCGTTGAAGCTGTAGGGCATGTAGTCGGGATCGGCGGCGTAGCGCAGCGGTGGCAGTGATGCCAGCATGGCGCGTTCTTTGGCCGACTGCGGCAGGGTCGTCGTTGAAACGCCGCCCTGCGTGATCCAGCGTGCGCGCAGGTCACTCATGGCCGCGTCCGGCAACTGCGCGAGGTGGCGGTCGAGGTAGCGGACGAGCACAGCACGCTCGCGAGGTGCCGCAAAGTGCAGCGCATCAACTTGCTGATTGACGAGTTGCACGATCGACAACGGCCGGTAGCGCGGTTGCAGCATCAACTCACGCGTTGGGTAGGTGATGCCGACGTAAGCATCCGCCGCACCACGCAGCACGGCGTCGAGCGCATCGGTGGCCGTGGGCGTGGTCTGCACGCGGATTTTCGGGTACTGACGCGGCAGTTCTTCCACAAGAGGCGACCCCTGTTCGACCGCGATCCGTGCATCTGTGAAGAAGGGGTCCTGTGCAACCCGAGTGCTGTCGTTGCGGGCAACCACGGCGGTCGCGCGCTCCAGATAGGGGGCGGAATATTCCAGGCAGCGGTCGTACTGCGAGCGTGGTACCACGCTCATGATGATGTCGACCTCGCCTCGGCACGCGGCGTTGAGCAGCTCGTCGCGACGGCTGAACACGCGTGGCACGATCCGCACGCGGTCGTGCGGCAGCAGTTGCCTCAGCAGGTCGCCCGAAAAGCCGGTGAGCTTGTCACCCGCCACGCCTTCAAGCGGCATCATCGATTCACCGATGACACCCACGGTGAGCTTGGACGGCATCTGATGGAAGAGCTGGACAGCCTGGGCTGCATCCTCCGCATGGGCTTCGTCCGCGCTGCTCAGCCAGGCAAGCGCTACCGCACAGGCCAGCAGGCCTGCACCGATGCCCAAGCGCAGCCGCGCCAGGGGCGACAAGGGGGAGAACCTCACGCGCCAGCTCATGACTTAACCCTCGGCGGTGCCAAGCAAGCCGTGCCGCACGGCAAAGTCGAACAGCGCGGCTTCGGTGGTCAGCGCGAGCTTGCGCATGCCGGCCTGCTTCTGCGCGCTGATGGTCTTGACGCTGCGGTTCAGCCGCACAGCAATCTCGCTGACCGTCATGCCGGTCACGTACATGCGCAGCACTTCCAGCTCACGCTTGCCGAGCAGGTTGATTGGGTCGTTCTCGGCCGGCTCCGGTGCGACCGTGCGGCGGATGAGCTGGGCGTCGAGTTGCGGCGAGAGATAGATGCGGTCGCTCAGTGCGGCGCGCACGCCTTCGAGAATGTGGCGCGGCTCGTCAGCCTTGCTGACGATGACCTTGATGCCGGCGCGCAGGATGTTGCTCATCAGGGCGCGCGTCTCCAGCATGGTCAGCACCATGATGCGCAGGTCCGGATGCCGGCGCGCGAGGAATTCGAGCAGGACGATGCCGTCGCCGTAGCGGCTGCCAGGCATGGCGTAGTCGGTGATGGCGATGTCGCAGCGCACGCGACCGAGCACCGCGAGCAGTTCGTCCGCGCTGCCGGCTTCTCCCACCACCTCGAAGCCGTCGACCCGCGAAACGAGGTGCCGCACCGCAGCCACCACGCCAGGGTGGTCATCTGCAATCACGAGTTGGATGGGGGGCTGCATATCAACAAGTCTCCAGGGCGCGTAACGTGCGGCAACCTGTTTGCCGCATTGCTGAGAATCGCTGAAGCAGCTACGAGGGAAAATCGGAAAAGTCTTATTAATGCGCCGCTATCTGCTCACTTCTGGTGCAAATTCGTTAAGACATGTCACAAACGTGGTTGCGCGTCTGACTCGAAGACGTACCGCTGTACATGGCACAATGCACGCGCTCCAAATCTGTCGATTGCCATGACGCCCAACCTGCCCACCACTCCATCGGCTGCCACGCGCCAGCAGAGCGCTGAACGTTCCACACTCGTGAGCGCGGGGGTCAATTGCCTGCTCTCGGCGGGGCAGATTGCGGCTGGGCTGTGGTCGCACTCGCAGGGGCTGGTGGCGGACGGTCTGCACACGCTGTCCGACCTGATTGCCGACGGCATCGTCTTCATCGCCAACCGCAACAGCCACAAGGGGCCGGACGAAGACCACCAGTACGGTCACGCGCGCTACGAAAACGCGGCGTCGCTCGGGTTGGGCCTGCTCTTGGTGGCGGCCGGCGCGGGCATGATCTGGGCGGCCGTGGACAGCCTGCGCTCGCCGCAGGGGCCGGCGCCGGTGCACGGCTTGGCGCTGGTGGTGGCGCTGATTGCGCTGGCCGCCAAGGAAGGGCTGTTTCGCTACATGCTGGCCGTGGCCAAGCGCATTGGCTCGCGCATGCTGATTGCCAATGCGTGGCATGCGCGCTCCGATGCGGTGTCGTCACTGGTGGCGGCGGTGGGCGTGGCGGGCAACCTGATGGGTTACCACTGGTTGGATCCGTTGGCCGCCGTCGTGGTGGGGCTGATGATCGGCCGCGTCGGCCTGCGCTTCGCGTGGGAGGCGCTCAACGATCTGATGGACCGCGCGCTGCCGCCCTCAGAAGTACAGGACATCCGCGCAAGCCTGGCAGCTACGCCGGGTGTGCTCAGCGTGCACGACCTGCGCACGCGCGTGACGGGGGACCAGGCTCTGGTGGATGCGCACATCGAAGTGGACCCGCGTGTGTCGGTCAGCGAAGGCCATGCCATCGCCGTGCGTGCCCGCGCCAGCGTGCTGGCCGCACACACCGCCATGGCTGTGCTCGACGTGCAGATCCACGTTGACCCGCGTGAGCGTGTTTCCACCGATCCACTGCCGTTGCCTGACCGCGACGCGCTGCAAGCCGCGCTGGCACAACTGCTGCCGGCCGGCACGCTGCTCGATGCACGCCACTGCGTGCTGCATTACGTGGATGGCGCGGTCGAGATGGACCTGATCCTGCCGCCCGCGCTGGCCGCAGAGCACGCTCGCATCGCCGCGGCGCTGCAGGCCCGCTGGGATGGCCTCGTACGCCTGCGTGTGCTGAGCGCTGACTAAAGGCACGGGTCGGTCGCGTTGGCCGGCTGCGCCTTGGTTGGATCGAAGCGCAACTGCGCCAGCCCTTTCTCTGTGATCACGCGTCCGCTCACGGGGTCAAAGGTGGCGAAGTTGCTGCGTGAATAGGGGAGCCCGCTCGGGGGAGGGTGAGTGCTAACCCCTCGCCGTGGCAATCAAGTTTCAGTCCCACCTGCCGTTCTCATGGGCAAGAGCGGAACCCATTCCGCCAATCCCTTCTCCAGCACGGTCAGAGTGGGCTTAAGCCCGCCGCCCTCCGCGCTACAACCGACCAACGAGAACAACATGACCCAGCAAGTCAGCAGTGAGTCGAGCCGCCGATGGCGCAGTGAAGTGACGGAGGCGCTATCTACCGTACGGCAGGAGTTTGGTGTGTCGCCCGAGAGTTTGCCGCGCGAGGCATTGATCGCCGCGTTGACGGATGCCATCTGGGCGCAACGCGCTGCCTATGCGCGCATGCGCGAGACGCTGGTCGTGCAAACCGAGTTGGCGGACGAATCGATGTGACCTGTGCGCACCGGCCTTGTCGTGCCGGCCTGCGCAGGCGTTTTCTAGTAGGTGATGTGATGCGGTACTGCGGTTCGCTGGATCTGGACCATCTGCTGCGCCAGCCGTTTGCCCAACTCGGCCGGCTGGTGCGCGACACCGAAACCGGGCAGCCCCTGCCCCCGGTCGAGGTGGCTGCTCGCGCGGTGCTGCTGCGCGCCGCCGGCTACGAGGTCATGCCGATGTGTACGCATCACGACCATCGCGGCTTCTGCCTCGGCCACGTGGATCAGCCCATCGGGGTGTAAGTGCTGCGCGAGTGCGCAGATGCGCACCATGTGTTGGATAGAACCCGGCCTGGCGCCGGGTTTGTCATTTCAGCGCATCGAGTTCCGGGTAGTGGCGGAAGATGCCCATCGTGTTGAAGGGAATGCGCCGCGGCGATTGCAGATAGGCCGCGATGTTCGGCTGCGCGGCCACGCGATCATGCAGCGCCACGAGATGCGGTAGCGTGCGTTCATAGCGCTGCATGTGACGCGGAAACGCATAGCGCAGCCCTGCCACGATCTGGAACAGCGACAAATCCACATAGGTGAGCGCATCACGCACCGCCCACGTCGGGCCGGCGGGGTTGCGAGCGAGCACGCGCTCGAAGTAATGCAGGAACTTGGGCGCGCGGTGGGTCAGGAAATCCTGTGCGCGGCGCAGCGCTTCGGTCTGCTGGTCTTCGTAGTACTCGCAGGAGGCAATCGGGTGGTGCGTGTCGTGAATCTCCACCACGAAGTCGGCAAGGGTGAGTTGCAGGCTGTGCGTCCATAGGCCGCCGGCCTCGTCCTGCGGGGCCAGGCCGTAGTGCTGGCCAAGGTAGAGCAGGATGTTGGCCGTCTGCGGAATCACCAGCGGGCCGACCACCAGAAACGGTGGCGCGAACGGTGGCGTGGTAATCCCGGCATCGTCGAGGAAGGTTTCGATAGCGGCTTCGTCTTCGCGGCCGAGGTCGGTGTAGGGCACGGCCGCCTGTTCGAGCGCGAGGCGTATGAATTCACCGCGGCCCTGGATCTCGGGCCAGTAGTAGAGCGTGGTTTCCATGGTTGGGCAGAAGAGAGCAGGCGGCGCTGCGTGACGCATCGCAGCAGAAAAGGTCGCTGCAAACGATAATAGGTGGTTGCTTTTGCGCGTGTTCCCCATTCCCCTGCTGTGACCGCCCCGTCTTCCAGCGCGCCCGCCGCGGTGCCCGCCATCGAACCCGCCGATCCATCCCGCTGGCTGGTCCGGGGGCATCCCGGCTATCTGCGCGCCAATCTCGCGCTGTTTGCCGCGGGCTTCTCGACCTTCTCGCTGCTGTATTGCGTGCAGCCGCTGATGCCGTTGCTGGCCCATGATTTTGGCCTCACACCCGCGCAGACGAGTCTCGTGCTGTCGGTGTCGACGCTGTTGCTGGCGTTTGCGATTCTGTTTGCGGGGCTGCTGTCGGAGTCGATCCACCGCAAGACGCTGATGGGCGGGTCGCTGGTGCTGTCTTCCGGGCTCACCTTGTTGGCGGCGGTGCTGCCAGGCTGGCATGACCTGCTGGTCACGCGTGCGTTGCTGGGTATCGTGCTGGGCGGTGTGCCGGCCGTGGCGATGGCGTACCTGGCCGAAGAGGTGCACCCGCAAGGCCTGGGCATGGCGATGGGCCTGTATGTGGGCGGCACGGCTTTCGGCGGGATGGCCGGGCGCGTGTTGACCGGCGTGGTGGCGGACCACACGGGCTGGCGCATCGCCATGGGTGTGACCGGCGCGCTGTGCCTGGTGGCGGCGCTGGTCTTCATCTGGCTGCTGCCGCCGTCGCGCCGTTTTGTGCCGCGCAAGGGCGTGGCGCTTGGCGACTTGTTCGATACGCTCGCCGCGCATTTGCGCGAACCTGGCCTGCGCGCGCTGTTCGCCATGGGCTTTCTGCTGATGGGCGGCTTCGTCACGATCTACAACTACGCGAGCTTCCACCTGCTCGACGCGCCGTATTCCCTGAGCCAGACGGCGCTTGGGGGCATCTTCATGGTGTACCTGCTGGGCATCGTGGCGTCTGCATGGTTCGGGCGCATGGCCGATCGGCACGGCCGCGGCCGCATGCTGCTGACAGGCACGGCGTTGATGTCAACGGGCGTTCTGCTGACGCTGGCTGCACCGCTGGTGCTGGTGATTGGCGGGATTGCGCTGCTGACCTTCGGCTTCTTTGGTGCGCACGCGGTGGCCAGCGGCTGGGTGGGGCGCCGTGCGCAGCGGGCCAAGGGGCAGGCGGCGGCGCTGTATCTGCTGGCGTACTACCTTGGGTCCAGCTTGATCGGCACGGAGGGCGGCAAGCTGTATGCGCCGTGGGGTTGGCCCGGTGTGGTGGCGCTGGTGACGGCGCTGATGCTCTGCGCGCTGGGTACGGCCACCTGGCTGTGGCGGCGTGCGCCCCTGCCGCCCGGCGCCAAGCGCTGAGGTGGCGCGCGCCGCGCCAACGGGTGAGGCGCGAGGGAATTCGGGTATGGTGCAGTGTTCTGTGTCTGCACGATCGCTTTCCTCATCATGCGCACCCAATTCCTGTTGTTGATGCGGCGGCTGCCGCTGCTCGGGCTGTTTCTCCTGACGCTGGGCGCTGCGCCAAATGTGGTGCATGCCGCGCCGGTGTCGTTCTCCAAGCTGACCAAGCTATCTGCTGCTGAGAGCAGCGCCTCCGCGCCGGCGGCCACCCCTGCACAGACGCGCGAATCGCTCGATGCCGTCATCACGCTGCTCGACAACGATCAGCAGCGCGCCGCGCTGGTGGGGGAACTCAAGCAGTTGCGTGACGGTGTGACCGCGCAACAGAAGGCGCAGGCCGAGCAGGCGCCGGGGCTGCTCGGCGCGGTGGCCTCGCTTATCGAAAACGGCTCGGTTGAGGCCGACGTGGAAGCCGGTGCGCCGCGCTACTGGCTACGCCGTATCGAGGCCGCCAGCGGCAACGCCAGCCTGCTCGCCGCACCGGAGCGGCGCATGAGCGTGGTGACTGACTTTGCCGGCACGGTTGCAGTGTGGGCAGGCATTGCCGGTGGACTGCTCGGCTTGGGCTGGTTGCTGCGTCGCCTGCTCGGCATCAAGGCCGGGCTTGGCGCTCACCCCACCACGCGTGCACTGTTCGTCGATGCGCTACGCAAGATCGGCCCGTGGGCCGTGTCGTTTGCCGTGCTGATGCGATGGGAGCACGAGGCCACGCCGGGCTTTGTGCTGGCGGTGGTGCTGGCGTACGCCATCGTGTGGGGCGCGATCATCATGGCGGGCGTGGCGATGTTGTTCTCGCTGTTTGCCGGCAGTGCGCACCGGCGTGTGGCCGTGGAGTACCTGCTCAAGCACGGCATGTGGCCGATCTTCCTGACGGCCAGCCTGGGCGCCTGCGGCGATGCGCTGCTGGACCCGCGCGTGGCGCTGATGCTGGGCGGTGCGCTCAGCCTGCTGCTGTCGACCGTCTGCAATGCGGTGTCGTCGATCATGCTGGCGGTGGGCGCGCTTTGGGTGCGGCGCCCGATCGGTCAGTTGATCACCAACCGGCCGCTGGAACAGCGTCAGGGCGAGCACACCGGCAATGAGCTCCGTCGGTTGATTGCCGCGCTGTGGCCGGTGCCGGTGGTGGTGCTGGCGGGCGTGACGGTGGCGGCCACGCTCACCATGCCCGACAACGTGGATGCCATCTCGCGCCGTGCGGTGATGACCTCGCTGTTGCTGGTGGCGGCGTTCTTCCTGACGGCGGTGGTGCGCCCGCGCGCGAGTTGGCGCTCGCACCTGCGGCTCACGCGCACGTCGCCGTATGTGGAGCGGCTCAAGCATTTCTTCGCGGCGCTGGTGCAGCTCGGCATCTGGATCGTCTTTGCAGAACTGGTGCTGCGTGTGTGGGGCCACACGCTGGTGGAGGTGACGCACAGCTCGGTCAACGGACGGCGCATTGCTGACGCGATGGCGGGGCTGATCAGCACCGTGTTCGCCACATGGCTTGCGTGGATCCTGCTCGATACGGCGATCCTGCGGGCGCTGTCGCCGGCCACGTCGCGCGCGCAGCCCAGCACACGTGCGCGCACCATTCTGCCGCTGCTGCGCAACGGCCTGAAAGTCGCGCTGATCGTGACGGCCGCCATTGGTGTGCTGGCCAACCTGGGCGTGAACGTGACGCCGCTGGTGGCGGGTGCCGGGGTAATCGGTCTGGCGGTGGGCTTTGGTGCGCAGTCACTGGCGCAGGACCTGATTACCGGCATCTTCATCCTGATGGAAGACACCATCAGCGTGGGCGATACGGTGGATGTGGGTGTGGCCACCGGCACGGTCATCAGCCTGACCATCCGCACGGTGCGACTGCGCGATGGCACGGGGGCGATCCATTCGATTCCGTTCAGCCAGATCAAGACCGTGCGCAACCTCTCGCGTGACTATTCGTTTGCAGACTTTGAGGTGCGTGTTGCCATGGATGCCGACCCGCAGAAGGCTATCGACCTCGTGCGCACGGCCGCCGACCAGATTGCCGGCGAGCCGCGCTTTGCCTACACGCTGCTGGGTGGGGCCGAGGTGTTTGGGCTGGACCGCTTTGACAGCAGCAATGGCGGTGCGATGGTCGTCAAGGGGCGCTTCAAGACGCTGCCGCAGAAGCAGGCCGAGGTGCTGCGCGCGTTCAACGTTGTGCTCAAGGATGCGTTTGATGCGGCGAAGATGCCGTTGGCGACGCCGGCTACGGTGTTGCGGACGTCGCCGGCGTTTGAGCAGTGGATGACGCAGGTGGGTGGGGAGAAGGTGGCGCCTGCTTCCAATGAGCCGCCTGCGGAGGCGCCTGCTTAACGGCGTTGGTGGTTTGCTGCTGTTTCGTCCCCTGCTGGGGCCGACTTACTTTCTCTGTCTTGCCAGAGAAAGTAAGCAAAGAGAGGCGCGCCCGAGATGGCGACTTCCCCTTGAATTTCTGTAACCGGGCGGAGACGGGGAAAACTCGCTTCGCTCAGACAGTTCCCCGTCTTTTTTCCGCCCGCTTACAGAAATTCAAGGCGCCATCTAGGGCAGGGTACGGCCACACCGTCTGGGCGCGGGTGTTGGCGCCGAGGTGGTTTGCGTGGCCGTTGCCTGGTTTTAGAACCCGTGGCGCATGCCGACCATGACGCCGGTCTGCGACGCTTTCGGCAGCGCTGCGGCCAGTACGGTGCCGGCATCTTTCTGGTGGGTGTAGTCCAGGCCGACGTACAGCCAGGTTCGCTTGCTGGCCACGTAATTCATGATCGCGTAGGCGGTGTAGCGCAGGCCGTCGGGGTCACGCTGGCGCGTGGCCATGCCGCCCACTACCAGGTTGTATTGCCCGCTGAAGTCGTACTTCACGCCGCCCAGGATCAGGTCGTTCTTGGTGGGTGTGCCGTCGCGGTAGTTGATGTAGCCGAGCATGAGCTTGGCGGGGCCGACTTGCACGCTGCCGCCCGTCGTCCACGTGCGGGTGGCGACGGACAGCAGGTCCTTCTGCTGTTCCCAAGCGCCGCCCACGGTGACCGGGCCGCTGGCGTAGTTGAGCGACAGCGCGCTGTAGTTGCCGGCGGAGAACGCACCCGCCTGTTCGCCCATGCCGACCATCACGCCCGGGCGCAAGCCGTTGAAATCGCCCACGTACTTGACCGCGTTGTCGATGCGCACGCCGGTAGCGGTGACGTGCCATGCGGTCGCGCCCAGGTTGCCGATGGAGAGCGCGTCGTACTGGCCGGCCGTGTTGAAGACCAGGTTTTCCTGACGACCGAACGTGAGGGAGCCGAAACCGCCCTCCAAGCCCACGTAGGCCTGACGCCCGAACAGGCGCGATGTGGCCGGCGTGACGGGTTTGTAGCCGCCCAGGCCCATGTCGTTGGTCGAGCCCACGCCCGTGTCCGGTGCGAAACCGCTGACCAGGTGGAACACCGCCTTCAGACCGTTGCCCAGGTCTTCCGAGCCGCGAATGCCGAAGCGGCTGCCGCTGTAGTAGCCGCCCACCTCTTCTGCCTTGCCGTGGCCGGCGGCGTCGTTGTTGGTGCTGTAGCGCAGGCCGGTTTCCATCACGCCGTATAGCGTGACGTTGGATTGCGCGTGCGCAGTACTGCAGGCAAGCAGGCCCGCCAGTGCCGTCAGTCTGATCGCGGACAGCGGAATGGAACGGATCGAAGTGGTCATGTGGCTCCCTTATTGTCGTAACGACTGTTGTGTTGGCCGGAATGGGTTTCCGGATTGGCTCGGGGGCCGACTCTCGGGCAAGTCGTGTCTGTAAGGGTTGAAGTTACGCGCGCACCGGCAAAGCGCCGCGCACGCCGCGCTGGTTGGGGCCCCGCACGGTCTTTGTGCAGCGTGCGTAAACCGCGCATTTACAGATTCTTGGGGGTTTTCCCTCGGGCAAGCGGTGCGGCACGGGGCTGCCGCTACACTGGCGACGCTCTTGTCCGACTGTGACCGCTCGCCGCCATGCCTTCGCTCTCCGTGCCCGTACTCAACGCTTTGCGTGACCAGTTGCCCGCGCTCTCGCCGGCGCAGCAGGGGGTGGCGCGGCTGATTCTGGAGGCGCCGGAGCTGTCGCTGGAGCAATCGGTGGAGACACTGGCCGTGCGCGCGGGCGTGTCGATGCCGACCATCGTGCGGATGTGCCAGGCGCTTGGCTTCGAGGGCCTGCGCGAGTTCAAGGCCACGCTGGCTGCCGAGCTGGCGCACGCGCAGCCGACGCTGCCGGGCCACGTCGGCCGGGCGGATCCGCCGGCGCTGGTGGCCAGCAAGGTCATCGACGGTGCCACGCGGGCGTTGGCAAGGCTGCGCGACACGCTCTCCGCCACCCACATCGACGCTGCTGCAGAACGCATCGCCCGTGCGCGCCGCGTCGATTGCTATGCCGCCGGTGCAGCCTCGTCATTCATGGCCAACGACATGCAGTCACGGTTGATGCGGCTGGGGCTGGCGTCCAACGCTTACTTTGATGCGCACTTGCAGTTGGTGTCGGCGGCAACGCTAGGGGCGTCGGATGTGGTGGTGGCGTTCTCGCACGTGGGGCGCATGCCGTACCTGCTGGAGTCGATTGCCTACGCGGCGGAGCAGGGCGCCTGTGTGATCGCCATTACCCAGGCGGGTACGCCGCTGGCCGAGTGCGCGCAGATCGCGCTGACGGTGGATGTGCCGGAAGATGCGGTGATGCGGGTGGGCACCGAGGCGTACCTCGTGCATCTGACGGTCATCGAGATCCTGATGACCTGTGTGGCGCAGCGCCGCGACGAGATGGTGCGGGCGCGCATGCGGGCGATCCAGCGGTTGCTCACAGAACGGAGCGTGGACCGCCCGTAAGGCGGGCGAGGGTTACAGCCGGGCGATCACCAGTCCAAGCGTCAGCAGGCTGCCCAGCCCAAAGATCGTCCAGCCGACAGTGCGCCGCTTGGTGGTCAGCACCCACAGCCACAGGCCCGAGATCGACAGGAAGATCAGGCAGCCGGCCAGCGTATCGACCAGCAGAATCCACGGCACCGTCATGCCGACGCCCTTGTGCAGATTGTTGAGCGTGGCAAGGAAGCCGTTGTCGGTCTGGCGGATCGATACCGAGCGGTTGCCGGCCCAGTACTCGGCCTGAACTTGCGTGGTGGCATTGCCGAAGCTGAAGGTCCACTGCTCCGGCTGCATCAACGGCTTGGCGGTGTCGCGCGAGGCGTCGCCTTCGGTCTTGGCAGCGCTGTCCCCTGAACCTTCCTTGCCTTCCTTGCGGCCCTCCCCCTTGGCCGGGCGCTCGGCCCAGGCCACGGGCTTGGCCTTCTCCACGCGGATGCGGTTGGCGGGTTCCTGAATGTTCAGTGTTTGTTGCAGCCACGCTCCCATCGCCTCGGGCGTGGCGGGCATCGGGTCGGGCAAGGCGATCTGCGTGTTGGTGCGCTGTTGCGCCACCGGCAGTTTCAGCACCGCGCGGTGGTTCAGCCAGATGCCGGAGACGCCGAAGATCAGCCCGATCACCGCCCCCCACAGCCCGAACCAGCCGTGTGTCTTGCGCAGCCAGCGCACCAGGGTGGCGCGGTGGTTGGCGGGGTGTTCGGCGCGGGCTTTGGCCGGCCGGGCGTTTGCCGCCGGCTTGACGCCGGGTTCGGCCGAAAGGGGGGGATGCGACAGGTCGGTCATGAGGCACATGGCAGCGCAGTGGCTGCCGGTGGGGGACAAATCGACCGGTCAATATAAATGAGAATGATTCTCGTTGCAACGCGTATGCGTTTACAACGTAATACGCTCCAACGCCCGGCGTGATGCCTCATCCGCCGGATAGAAACACTCGATGCGCATTTCCTGCAGCCCCGCATCGCGCGGTGTGCCCAGCGTGGTGAGCGTGGTGAACAGCGAGAGCGTCACGCCGTCGCGCTGCAGGGTCACGGGCAGGAAGGGCAGCGGATCGCCGGTGCCAGTTGCCGTGGGCGATGGCGGTGTTTCCGCTGCATCAAACAGGGCGGGCTGCAGCGCACGAATGTCGTGCAGCAGGCGCTGCGTGGCCGGGTCGATGGCGTGCAGGGCCAGTTCCTGCCTTACGCGCCGGGCGAGGTAGCGGCCGACCTCTTCGCGGTTCACGATCGCCGGCCACAGCCCGGTCGGGTCGAATACCAGCTTCATCATGTTGACGGCGCCCGAGTTGCGTTCGGTCCCGCCCTCCGAGCGGTCGTCGCCGATGGCCCAGCGCATCAGGCGCCGGTGCGCGGCGTTGGCGTCGAGCAGGTGCCAGAAACGGTCGAGCACGATGGCCGGGTAGGGCGCCTGCTTGTCGAGGATCAGCTTCACCGCGTGGCGCACCGCCTGCATCATCGGCGAGCTTTCGTCAGGCGGCGTCGTCAGCCCTTGCTCCGGATACGCGGGCGCAAAGCCGGCGGCCAGCAGCATCTGGTTGCGATGGCGCAGCGGCACATTCAGCTCTTCGGCCAGTTGCAGGATCATGTTGCGGCTGGGCGCCGCACGCGCCGATTCCAGAAAACTCACGTGCCGTTGCGACACCCCTGCTGCCAGCGCCAGGGCCAGCTGGCTGTAGCCGCGCCGGGTGCGCCAGAAGCGCAGCAGCTGCGGGAAGCGGGTCAGCGCGGCTTCGGGCGGCTCGGCGCCGGTCTGGGCAGCGTCGGCGTCATCCAGCACGGCGGTACTGTCGGCGGGGGCGGTCTGGGCGGGTTTCATGTCACCTATTGAAGCAGAGTCGGGTAGGTGCGGCGATTACCTGTCGCGTAATTGTGACCGCCACCCCTGCCGCCCATACTGCCAGCATCCCCGACACCCCCGAGCGGAGTGCCCCATGCAGCGCGAACCGATCGATTACCCCGCCGATGCGCTTCCCACCCGCGAAGACCACGTGCGCACCGCCGACGGCTGGACGCTGCCCGTGACTGTCACGAGCCCCGGCCTGGGCGCACATGGCACGGTGGTGATCTGCTCGGCGCTGGGCGTGCCGCACCAGTTCTATGGCGCGTTTGCCCGCGGGCTCTGCCTGGCCGGCTGGCGTGTGGTGACGTTCGACTATCGCGGCATTGGGGAGGCGCTGGCTACCGGCCCGGGCACCCCGCGCTTTGCAGACTGGGGCCGGCGCGACATCGACGCCGTGCTCAAGTGGGTGCACGACACGCTCGTCCCCGAGGGCTGTGGCGGGCGCAAGCTGGTGGTGCTCGGCCATAGCGCGGGCGGGCAGTTGGCCGGGTTGGCGCCGCACATCGTGCATGCCGATGCGCTGGTACACGTGGCGGTATCGCTGGCCAATGTGCGCCTGTGGCCCTGGCGTGGGCTGCTCAGCCGGCCGCAACTGGCGTGGCTGCTGCGCGTGCGGATTCCCCTGGCGGTGGCGCGTGTACGCGGCGGCACGCTGCCGCTGTCTGTCGTCGGGATGGGGCCGATGTCGATTCCGGCGGCCATTCTGGGCGATTGGGCGCGCTTTGCCCGGCAGCGCGGTTACCTGTTCGCGCCGCGCACGGGCCTGGATACCTCTCGCTACCCCAAGCTCGCGGTGCCGCTGCTCGCTTGGGGTTTCGATGACGACCCGATGGCGCCTGCCCGCGCCATCGATGCGTTGGTTGCGCAGTTTCCCGCCGCCAGCGTGACGCGCCGGCAGGTGGGCGGCGCCGCGCTGCCAGCCAAGGGCGTCGGCCACATGGGCTTTTTTCGCGCGTCGTCCGGTGCGCCGTGGTGGCGCGAAACGGTGGCGTGGCTCGACGCGCTTGCCTGAGCTGGGGCGACCTTAGAACGTGTAGACGACGCCTGTGCCGCCAAAGTAGCTCTGCTTGTTCTGCACGATCGGGCTCTTGGCGGCGTTGCCCAGCAGGCGCGTGGTGCCGACCGCCGTCTGCATGGCCCAGTGGCGCGAGAAGGCGTGCGTCCAGGCCACCGTTACCGAAGCGGCCTGCAGACCGCTGCCCGCGTCGTACTGCGCAAAGCCGCTGTTGACCGACTGCTGCGGCGTCACCCCGAAGTACGTCTGCATGTACTTGCGCGAGCCGAAGTGCAGGCTCGGGCTCACGCTGATCTTGCTGGTCCCCCAGCTCGCCAGCGGCGTTGCCACGTCGATATGGCCGGACCAGCCGCGCTCGCGGTTGGTGATCGGCACTTCCAGCGAAGCGGTGGCGGTGGTCTCGCCGACGATCTTGCCGCCCACCGTGAACACGCCCAGCAGCGAGCCCTTCACTGTGCCCATGCCCTTCAGGTAGTCCGAGCCGGGGCGGCCAAAGCGGTTGGTGTCGGAGCGGCCCGGGTCATACGACAGCGCGGCCGACGCGAACATGCCGTTCAGGAAGCGGATGGCATAGCCCGCACCGCCCTGGGTCGGGTCGATGAACCAGCCGTTGCCGAAATCCGCCTGGAAGCCGGGGCCGGCCGTCACGGTGTACTGCTTGCCGCCCTGATAGCGCGGTGCCACGCCCGCGTTGAGCGACAGCGAGTACGACGCCGCATTGGGCGCGTCATCGGCATACGCCGAGGCGGCCGGCAGCCACATGCCCGAGAGCAGAACCAGGTATGGAAGGGAGACGCGAGGAGCAAGACGCAGGGAGAGACGATTGAGCACGATAGACCTCTTGTTGGATCTCTTGAGAGAGAGCCCGAAGTCTGGCGAGAGGCCGCGCGCACGTCTGTCTGGAAATTGCCGGGAAGTTGTGCGCAATTGTGCGCGAGTGTTTGCAAGTTTCGCCGCCCCCTCCACTCGCAAGCCGGTCGCCGTACACTGCGCCCCATCAAAAGAAAAACGGGGGCGAACGGACCATGACGGCGATGACCGACGAACCGCTCAAGACCAAGGTGCTGCTGATTGAAGATGACGACCGTCTCGCGCAGCTCATCAGCGAATACCTGGGCAACTACGAATTTGCGGTTGAGGTGGTGCGCCGTGGCGACATCGCCGTGGCTGCCGTGCGCGAGCATGCGCCGGCGCTGGTGATTCTTGACCTGATGCTGCCGCACCTGGATGGCATGGAAGTGTGCCGGCGCATTCGTGGGTTCTCACGCGTGCCGGTGCTGATTCTGACGGCGCGTGTGGATACCTACGACCAGGTGGCAGGCCTGGAGATTGGTGCAGACGACTACGTGCTCAAGCCCATCGAGCCGCGCTTGCTGGTGGCGCGGGCTCGTGCGCTGCTGCGCCGTGCCTTGCCGACCATGTCGAATTCGGAACCGCTCGCGCCCCACGACGACACGCTCGTCTTTGGCGAACTGGCCATCTCGCCGCCCAATCGCGCCGTCACCTGGCGCGGCCAGGCGGTCGACCTGAAGACGGCCGAGTTCAACCTGCTGCTGATCCTGGCGCGCGCCGCGGGCACCGTGCTCAGCCGCGACGACATCCTCAAGCAACTGCGCGGCATCGAGTTCGACGGGCTGGACCGCACGGTGGATTCCGGCATCTCGCGCCTGCGCCGCCGCTTTGGCGATGCCTCGCCCGAGCCGCACAAGATCAAGACGATCTGGGGACGCGGCTACCTGTTCAGCCCGTCGGCCTGGGAGGATTGAGGCATGCTCAAGTCCTTATTGAAGCTCTACGCCATGGTGGTGCTGGCGGCGGCGCTGGCGCTGATTGGCGTCAACAAGTCGTTCGTCTGGATGTTCCACGACACCCTCACACACGGTGAGCGCGAATTGCGCAAGGGCTACGCCTTTACGCTGCAGGACTACCTGGACCGTGCCGGCCCGGCAGGCCGCGACGCCGCGCTCGCGCGGCTGAACGAGCACGCGTGGGAGCGATTCGATTTTGTCGATCCGGACACCGTGCCGGACTTGTCTGCCCAGCAGCGGCGCGATCTTGCCGAGCACAAGCTGATCCTGATGACCAACGGCAAGGACTACTACCTGCCATTGCGCGACGGCACGGTGCTGCACGCCTACGCTGCGGACATGGAGTATCTCGGCATTCAGCTGATCGCCTACTCGCTGATTGCCATTGCCGCGCTGTTGCCGCTGCTGGCCTGGGTCTGGCTGCACTGGCGCGATCTGCGCGCGCTGGAAGCGGCGGCGCGCGGTTTTGGCGCGGGCAAGCTGTCGACGCGCGCGCATCTGCACAAGCGCTCCAACGTGTTTGGCCTCGCCCGCCAGTTCAACGACATGGCCGAGCGCATTCAGGGTTCGATCCAGCACCAGCGCGAGATGATGAACGGCATCTCGCACGAGCTGAAGACGCCGATTGCGCGGCTGGAATTCGGTATTGCGCTGCTACAGTCGCCGGTGCCGGAGGCGCAGCGGACCCTGCGTCTGGACGCCCTGCGCCGTGACGTGCGCGAGCTGGACGAACTGGTGAGCGAACTGCTGGCCCTGAGCCGTCTGGAGCAGGGCGCCACGCACCTCGTGCTGATGCGCGTGGCGGTGGGTGAGTGGCTCGACAGCGTGGTCGCCAGCGTCGCCAACGACGTGGCTGACCGCCAGCTCACGCTGGCCGTGCACACCGAGGCCGCCCCCACCCACCACGTGTGCGATCCGCGCCTGGTGGCGCGCGCACTGCTCAACCTGATCCGCAACGCCGCGCGCTATGCGCGCAACACCATCACCGTTCGGGTGGAGACCGGCCATGCCGGTGCGCTGCGCCTGACCGTGGAAGACGACGGCCCGGGCATCCCCGCGCCCGATCGTGCGCGCGTGTTCGAACCGTTCCTGCGCCTGGATGCCAGCCGCGACCGCCACACTGGCGGCTTTGGCCTGGGTTTGGCGATCGTGCGCCGGATTGCGCTGGTGCACGGCGGTGAAATCCGGCTCGATGCCGCAGAGGGCGGCGGCGCGCGCTTTGCGATGCTGCTGCCGGCGATGAGCGAGCCGCCGATCTAGGGCCGGTCATCCAATCAAACGCGCGAGCCCGTTTGATTGGATGGCAGGCCCTAGGCGTCGCCTTCCGAGCCCGGCCGGTGCAGGAACGCGCTCGGGCTCTGTCCGAACGCCCGCCGGAACATAGCTGAGAACGCACTCTGGCTGTTGTAGCCCAGCGCCTGCGCCACACGTGCGAGCGGCACCCCCTTCGACATCATCGGGATGGCGCTGGCGAGCACCGCCTGCTGGCGCCACTGCGAAAAGCTCACCCCCAGTTCCTCACGAAAGCGCCGCGCCAGCGTGCGCTCGCTGGCGCCCACGTCGCGGGCCAGGGCATCGAAGGTCAGCGGCGTGCCGGGGTCGGCCATCACGCGCTCACACAGCGCGCGCAGGCGCTTGTCGGTGGGCATGGGCAAATCCAGCGGCAGCGGGGCACTGTGGCGGACTTCGTCGAGGATGAGGGCGCCCAGCGCCTGCTCGCGCGCGGGCGGCAGCGGTTGGTGCACGTCCATCGCCGCGATCAGCTCGCGCAGCAACGGCGACACCTCCATCACACGACACTGCGCCAGCGTGCCCGTCGCCAGGGACGGGTCGGCATAGAGGGTGCGCAGGAACGCCGCCTCGACCACCCACACCTCATGCTCGATACCGGGCGGAATCCAGATGGCGCGCGAGGGCGGCACCACCCAGGCCGTGTCGCCGGCCTGCACACGCAGCACACTGTTGTGGCTGTACGCCACCTGCGCCCACGGATGCGTATGGCGCGGGAAGCGCGTGTTGGCCTCCATCTGCCGCGTGTACAGGCGCACCGGATGCGCCGGTGAGGGCGGGGTACGGCCTTCGATATCGGTGGGCAGGAGGCGCTGCGGCATGGGAGGTGGGGCGCGTTTGCGACAGAAGCGGTCGAGTGAGTCTAAAACGACCCCGGCAGGACTTGTCGAAGCCCCTGCGCAATGGCAGGCTATCGCCCGCGCGAGTTATGTTTCGCGCAACCAGAACGACAAAGTGGGCCGCCCAGGTGGCCTCGACAATAACGCCGTTGCTCACGAGGCGGCGGTGAAGGGTGCTAGCAATGCAAACGGGAAATCACACGCGCAGCCGGGGGGCGCGCGGAAGGACTTGGCGCGGCCGGCCGTGGGCTGCCGCGCTTGCGGCCTCGCTGACGGCGTGCGCAGTGCTCGCGGCGTCTGCCGCCCGCGCTGACATCAGCATCATCCAATCCTTGCCGCTATCGGGCTCACAGGCCGCCACGGGGCGCGCGCTCAATGCGGGCGCCCGGCTCTACTTCGACTGGCTCAATCTCGATGGCGGCATCAACGGCGAAACCATCCGCCTGGTCGCCCGCGACGACGAGCAGAAGGTCGAGCAGACCCTGCGCAACGTGCGCGACATGGCCAGGATCGACAAGCCGGTGGCCGCGCTTACCGTGGTCGGCACCGCCAATGTGGAAGCGCTCATGCGCAACGGCGTGCTGGCTGAAGCCAACCTGCCGCTGGTTGGGCCTGCCACGGGCGCATCCAGCATGACCGGCGATCCGCTGGTGTTCCCCATCAAGGCCAGCTACCAGCAAGAGATGGACAAGATGGTGAGCGCGCTTGTCACCATTGGCGTGACGCGCATCGGCGTGCTGTATCAGGATGACGCGCTGGGCAAGGAGGCGCTGGCCGGCGTGGAGCGCACACTCAAGCCGTACAAGCTGACGATTGCCGCCACGGCCTCGTACCAACGCAACACGGTCACTGTTGGCCCGGCGGTGGACAAGCTGCTGAGCACGGACGTGCAGGCGATCTTTCTTGGCGCCACGGCGGAGCCCGCCGCGCAGTTCGTCAAGCAGTACCGGGCGCGCGGCGGTGGGGCGCAGTTGCTGGGGCTGTCGTCCATCGATCCGGGCATCCTGCTCAAGGTGGCGGGCATTGAGGCAGTGCGCGGCTATTCGCTGGCGCTGGTGATGCCCAACCCGGGCAAGAGCGTGAACCCCGTCATCCGTGAGTTCAACCGCGCCCGCACGGCGGTGGGCGCCAAGGATGTCGACCTGTCATTCCGCGCGGTGGAGGGCTTTGTGGCCGCCAAGGTGCTGGCCGAAGCCGTGCGCCGCGCCGGCCCCAAGCCGACGCGCGACCAGGTGCGCCGCGAGCTGGCCAATCTGCGCAACTTTGATGTGGGCGGCGGGTTTGTGGTGGATTTCTCCGATCGCACGCGACCGGGCTCGCACTATGTGGAGCTGGGCGTGGTCGGGCCGAACGGACTGGTAATCCAGTAAGCGGCGTTAAGCCGGCTGCGCTGGCCCAACGCGGTAGTGGTAGGCGTAGGCCTCGACAAAGCCCAGCGAGCGATACAGGCTGAGCGCCGGCACGTTCTCGGCGCTGACCTGCAGATAAGCGGTGACCGGCGTACCAGCGGTGCCCTGGGTACGCGCCCAGCCGAGCATCGCATCCGTCACGGCACGCCCCAGCCCCCGGCCGCGCGCGGCGCTTGCCACGCGCACATCGAACAGGCCGACATACGCGCCGTCTGCCACGGCCAAACCGATTCCCAGCGTGGTGCCATCCGCTTCGCGCAACGTGATCGCCGCGTGCGGGCGGTCGAGCGCGTCGAGCATGGCGCGGCGCGTGGCGCGTCCGCGCGCATCGAGCCCGTCGAACTGCGCGAAGGCGTCATGCCAGGGTTCGGGGATCGTCGTGTCGATGCTGACGGTGATGCCGTCGGGCAGCACTGCCGGCCCTCCGGGCGCCAACTGCGCGGTCATGACGAGGCTGCGGTCGGTGATGCGGTAGCCGCGCGCTTCGAGCAGCGCATCGGCCTCGGGCGAGGCCAGTGGCGTGACGCGCACGATGGGCGGAAAGCCCGCGTGGCGGTAGACCGTTTCGATGCGGTTCAGGCGATCCGCATCCAGTGCGGCGCCCGGTGCGCGCGGGTTGGCGGAGTTGGCCCGTTTGGCCAGGCCCCCCGCCATGCGCAGCACCCAGGGGCCGTCTTCGATACTGTGTTCGGGCGGCAGCGCGGCAAAGCCGGCGTGCTCAATCGCGACCATGTCGCTCCGGTTGCCATGTACGCCGCCCGGGTTCTGCATCGTGGCGATCAGGCAGCGGGGGCCGTGCCTGCGCCGTGCACGTGCTTGCCGGCCGGCTTGACGATGGCCAGCGTGGCGATCAGCCCGCACAGCGCCGCAAACGACACCCACACGCCCGGCATCGCCTTGTTGCCCGTCTCGTGGATCAGCCACGTGACAATCGCCGGGGTGAAGCCGCCGAAGATGGCTGTGGCCAGGCTGTACGCCAGCGAGAAGCCGGTGGTGCGCACTTCCGGCGGCATGATCTCGGTGAGCGTGACGACCATCGCGCCGTTGTAGCTGCCGTACAGGAAGGACAGCCACAGCAGCACCGTCAGCATGCGGGCGAACGACGGTTCGCTCACCAGCCACACCATCGCCGGATAGGCGGTCACCAGCATCAGCACGGTGAAGAGGATCAGCAGCGGGCGGCGGCCGACACGGTCAGACACCGCGCCCATCACCGGCAGCCAGAAGAAGTTGGACGCACCCACGCACAGCGTGACGATCAGGCTGTCCATGTCCGACAGGTGCAGCACGCTCTTGCCGAAGGTCGGCGTGTAGGCGGTGATCAGGTAGAACGACACCGTGGTCATCACCACCATCAGCGTGCCGGCACCCACCAGGCGCCAGTTCTGGCCCATCGAGCGGAACACGGCGGCCAGGTCCGGACGGTGCTTGCGCTTCTGGAACTCTTCCGTCTCTTGCAGCGAGCGGCGGATGATGAACAGGAACGGCACGATCAGACAGCCGATGATGAACGGCACGCGCCAGCCCCATGCGCTCATCTCAGACGGCGGCAGCAGCACCGACATCAGCACGCCCAGCAGCGCGGCAAACATCACCGCCACCTGCTGGCTGGCCGATTGCCAGCTCACGAAGAAGCCCTTCTTGCCCGGGGTGGCGATTTCGGCCAGGTAGACCGACACACCGCCCAGCTCCACGCCGGCCGAGAAGCCCTGCAGCAGGCGCCCGACCAGCACCAGCAGCGGCGCCGCCAAGCCAATCGTGGCGTAGCCCGGCACCAGTGCGATCAGCAAGGTGCCGCACGCCATCAGCGCCAGCGTCACGATCAGGCCCACGCGTCGGCCGTGGCGGTCGATGTAGGCGCCCAGGAAGATCGCCCCCAACGGCCGCATCAGGAAGCCGGCGCCAAACGTCACCAGCGACAGCATCAGCGACAGGAACTCGTTGCCGGCGGGGAAGAATGTGTCGGCAATGGCCTTGGCGTAGTAGCCGTAGACCATGAAGTCGTACATTTCCAGGAAGTTGCCGCTGACCACCCGGAAGATGGCGCGGGCCTTGGATTCGTTGGGGTTATGGGTATGCATGGGGTGCCTCACTCGACAGCTTGGGTACAACGTGAAGGTGACTCGGACAGGGTGGTACGGGCCGCCTCGTAAAAGGTGGTGATGTGGTACGGGGTGCTCGACGGCATGTCGGCGCGCAGGCTCTGGCTAGTCGCATCGATCACCTCATGCCAGCCGTGCGCGTGCAGAAAGCGTGCGGACCATGTCGGCAGCATGTGCGCGAGCATCGCGCCGTGGGTTTCAGTGCACAGGGCGAGGGCGCGGCCGTATTCGGTCTGTGCCCAGATGCGCTGGCTGGGGTCGCGCATCGTGCCGTCCAGGCCGAGTGCGAGGCACACGCCTTGTGTGCGGGGGTCGACCCCCAGGTTGCAGGCGGCATCAACGGCGCGGCCGAGCGTTTCGGCCAGGTGTCGGCCGGCATCGGAACGGGCGAACACGTCGGCGTGTGCACGTACGAGGTAGAACCATTCGAACTGGTGGCCGGGCTCGATGCGGTTGTCGGGGCTGGCCTCGTCGACCGGCAATTCAGTGATGCTGCCCGTGCGCGCATCAATGAAGCGCGCGAGGATGCCCTCGGCCAGCGTGCGCACGCCGGCTTCGGCCCAGGCAGGCGGTTCGTCCAGTGCGGCGGCGGCCAGGTAGGCCTCGGTCAGGTGCATCACCGGGTTTTGCGCAACGCCCGCCTGGGGTACGGCAAATGCCGCATCCATGGCCGCCACCGGCAGGGCGGCGGTATTCGTCTCCGTGCCCGCACGGGCAAAGCGGCGTGCGATCACCTCGTGCGCGTCGTCCATCAGGGCGGCGGCGCGCGGGTCATCGCTCACGGCCAGCCAGTGGGCGGCCGCGAACAGCACGAAGGCGTGCGTATACAGATCCTTGGTGGTGTCCTGCGGGGCGAGCGCGCTGTCGATCGAGAACAACCAGCCGCCGTTGATGGTGTCGCGAAAGCGGGTGTCGAGTGCGTGACACAGCGCGGCGGCGCGTTCGGCGCACAGCGCCTGATGCCGCGTCGAGAGCCGCGTGGCGCGCGCCAATGTATACAGTTGCCGCGCGCAGGCCATCGCTCGGTAGCGCGACGTCGACGCCGGCACCAGCGTGCCGTTCTCGACGATCAGCGCCTCATAGCAGAGGCCCGCCTGCGCGTTCCAGCCGGGCCCGAGCCACATGGGCAGCAGGACGTCGTCGTAGAAACGGTCGAATGCCTCCAGCGCGACCGTCACATCGGACGATTGAGCCGTGTCAGGCAGCGAAGACGTGGAAAACGTTGGAAACATGTGCGCCGTGAGGATCGTGGCGGGAACACCGGACAGCCGGGCCAACGCTCGGCGGGGCCTGAATTGTGCGCCAATTGAAGAATAGGCGCCACGCGGATTGGCCCCAATCCCGGTTTTGGTGAAGGGTTGTGGGTCCAATGAAAGGTTTCTTGCGGGATGCTGCCTGGGCGGGTGTTTGTGCGAAGATGGCTCACCCCTGGCTTCGCCTTGATCCATGCATCGTCGCGACCTGCTCAAGCAGTTGGCCGCCGGGCTGCTTGCCCTGGCCCCCGGTTTGTCCCGTAGCGCAGCCGCCGGCAGCCCGCTCGGCGCTCCGGAACCGTTTGATGAAACCCGCCTGCTGGCGCGTGCTCGTGCGCTGGCCGCCCGGCCCTATCGGCCGCGCAGCACGCAGCTTCCCGCGCCGCTGGCCACGCTCGGGTGGGACGGCTACCAATCCATCGGCTACCGCGCCGACCACGCCCTTTGGGCCGGGCAGCACCTGCCGTTCGAGGCGCGTTTCTTCCACCTGGGGCTGTTCTTCAAGTCACCCGTGCGCATGCACGAGGTGGTGGATGGCCAGGCGCGCCTGATTGCCTATGACCCGGCCATGTTCGACTACGGCCGGAGCGGGCTGGATCACCAGTCGCTGCCGGCTGACCTTGGTTTTGCCGGCTTTCGGCTGACCACCAAGGCTGACCCGACGCGCGATGTGGCGGCCTTCCTGGGCGCCAGCTATTTCCGCGCCGTGGGTGGGCAGTGGCAATACGGCATGTCGGCGCGCGGGCTGGCGATCGATACCGGTCTGCCGCGTGCCGAGGAGTTTCCGGATTTCACCGAGTTCTGGCTGGTGCGCCCGCCGGCCGATGCCGAGGTGTTGCGCGTCTATGCGCTGCTGGATTCGCCCAGCGTGGCCGGGGTCTACCGCTTCGACATCCGCCCGGGTGACACCCTGGTGATGGACGTGCAGGCCTCGCTCTTCGTCCGCAAGCCGATCGAGCGGCTGGGCATTGCGCCGCTCACCAGCATGTTCCTCTACGGCGAAAACGACCGCACCGACCGCGCCGGGGATCGCCACAGCGCTGCCCGCCGCTGGCGTGCCTCGGACTGGCGGCCCGAGATCCACGATTCCGATGGTCTGGCCATCTGGCGTGGCTCGGGCGAATGGATCTGGCGGCCGCTGGCCAACCCGCCCATCCTGCGCAGCCAGCGCTTTGCCGACGACAACCCACGCGGTTTCGGCCTGCTGCAGCGCGATCGCAACCCTGATCACTATCAGGACGACGGCGTGTTCTATGAGAAGCGCCCGAGCGTGTGGGTCGAGCCCACGCATGGCTGGGGGGAAGGGGCGATCGAGCTGGTCGAACTGTCGGCCAATGACGAGACCTTCGACAACATCGTCGCCTTCTGGCGGCCGGCCGTGGCGCCGCAGGCTGGGCAGGAATTGGCCTTCGGCTATCGGCTGACCTGGGGCGCGCAGCCTGCCGCCGCTTCGCCGTTGGCGCGGGTGGTGGCAACGCGCACGGGGATCGGCGGCGTGGTCGGGCAACCGCGTAAGTATTTCTCCTGGCGCTTTGTGGTCGATTTTGCGGGTGGGGAGTTGTCGCGGTTGGGGCGCAGCACGGCGGGGTCGACCGTCGAGCCGGTCATCCGTGCCTCGCGGGGGCGGGTGGAGATTGCTTCGGCGCGGCCGCTGGCCAGTATCGATGGGGTGCGGGCGATGTTTGATGTGGTGCCGGATGCGAGCAATGCGCCGATTGATCTTTCGCTGACATTGCAATCGGGGGAGCGGTTGCTTTCTGAGACGTGGATGTATCAGTGGACGCCGCCGGGGGATCGGGCTGTTTGATTTTTTGTTGGTGGTTTGCTGATGTTTCGTCCCCTGCCGGGGCCGACTCACTTTTCTTGTCTTGCCAAGAAAAGTAAGCAAAAGAAGGCGCGCCCGAGATGGCGACCCCCGCCTTGGATTTGTGTCGCGGGGAGGGGAAGGAGCCAAACTCGCTGCGCTCAGACAAGGCTCCTTCCTTCATCCTCCCCGCAACAAAAATCCAAGGCGCCATCTAGGGCAAGGTACGGCCACACCGTCTGGGCATTAGCGCGGTCGCTGGACTTTAATCGTGGTGCGGCTTCTCGCTGAACTTCGCCACCATCTCCGCCCAACCTTCCGGCCCCAGCCGTTCCATCGTCGCGATGTTTCGCTCGTAGATGTCCGCTGCATCGGGTACGGCTGCGGCGGCGCGGGCGATGCTGTCTTCGCGCAGCAGGTGCAGGATCGGGGCGGGGGCGCGGTTGGTGGCGTTGGCGATGTCGTCCGGGTCGGCATCGGCGAAGACGAAATCGGGGTGGAAGCTGGCGAGTTGCAGCTCGCCCTCGAAGCCGGCTTTGGCGAGCAGCGCTTCGGCGCGTTCGGTGAGGGTGTGGAAGTCGAAGAAGTCGGCCAGCGCGGGAACGAGCAGCAATGTGGTGTCGATTTCAGCGGCGGGCGTGGTGTGCAGCAGCTCGGCTTCGGCGCGCAAGTGGTCGAGCACGTCGCCGTCCATCGTGGCGCGGCTGACTACGTACCGCACCTGGCGCTTGACGTGCACGGCCTTGGCGAACGGGCACAGGTTCAGGCCGATCACGGCGTCTTCCAGCCAGCGCTGTACGTTTGCTACATGGTCGGCGGCCGCCTCATTGCTGAGCGACAGGGCGTCGGCAGGCGGGTCGAGCAGGATGAAATCGAGAGCGGAGTCGGACACGGCGCAAGCGGAGGGGAAACCAGCGCGCAGTGTAGTCGATGACCTGCGCGCACCGGTTGTACGGGTTGCACGATAAAAAAGGCGACCCGAGAGTCGCCTTTTTCGTGCCGGATGGAGGGCCGCTCAGTGCCCGCGCGAAGCCGTGGGCAGGCGTACCTGTGCGACCGCCATTTCCCACTGTGCGATGCGGCTGAGCGCTTCATCCCGGCTGATGACCGGGTGGAAGGTGCGCGAGGCGCGCCATTGCTGCGCGACCTCCGCTTCATCACGGTAGAAGCCGGTGGCGATGCCGGCGAGGTACGCGGCGCCAAGCGCTGTGGTCTCGATGATCTCGGGGCGCACAACCGGGATGCCCAGCAGATCGGCCTGGAACTGCAGCAGCAGGTTGTTGGCCGAGGCACCGCCGTCCACGCGCAGCTCCGAGATGGTGGAGACCGCATCGCGCGTCATGGCTTGCAGCAGCGCGGTGCTCTGGAAGGCGATCGACTCCAGCGCGGCCCGGGCGATGTGGCCGATGGTCGTGCCGCGCGACAGGCCGACGATGGCACCTTGCGCGGTCGGATCCCAGTACGGCGCACCGAGGCCGGTGAACGAAGGCACGAACACCACGCCGCCAGAATCGGGCACCGAGGCGGCCAGGCCTTCCACATCGGCCGAGCGCTGGATGGCGCGCAGGCCGTCGCGCAGCCACTGCACCACCGCACCGCCGACAAACACACTGCCTTCCAGCGCGTAGCTGCGCTTGGTGCTGCTCTGGCAGGCGGCCGTGCTGATCAGGCCGTTGTGCGATTGCACCGCTTTGTCGCCCGTGTTGAGCAGCATGAAGCAGCCGGTGCCGTAGGTGTTCTTGGCCATGCCGGGCTTGAAGCAGGCCTGGCCGAAGAGGGCCGATTGCTGGTCGCCCGCAATGCCGCCGATGGTGAGCGAGGCGCCGAGCCAGTCGGCATCGGTCTGCCCGAACTGGTACGCAGACGGGTGCACCTCCGGCAGCAGGCTCGGATGGATGTCGAGCGCACGCATGAGGTCTTCATCCCACTCGCCGGTGTGGATGTTCCACAGCATCGTGCGCGAGGCGTTGGACACGTCGGTCACGTGCAGGCGGCCGCGTGTGAGTTGCCACACGATCCAGCTGTCGACGGTGCCGAAGGCGAGTTCGCCACGGGCGGCGCGCTCGCGGGCGCCATCGACGTGGTCAAGAATCCAGCGCAGCTTGGTGGCGGAGAAATACGGGTCGATGACCAGGCCGGTGCGCTTGCGCACCTCGTCTTCCAGGCCTTCGGCGCGCAGGCGTTCGCAGATGCTCTCGGTGCGGCGGTCCTGCCACACGATCGCGTTGAAGATGGGTTTGCCGGTCGCGCGTTCCCACACCACGGTGGTTTCGCGCTGGTTGGTGATGCCGAGCGCGGCCATGTCGGCGGCCGTCAGCTTGGCTTGTTCGAGTGCGGCGCGGCAGGTGGCGAGCTGGCTGTTCCAGATGTCGAACGGGTCGTGCTCAACCCAGCCGGGCTGCGGAAATTGCTGCGGAAACTCCTGCTGGGCGCTGGCCACGATCTGGCCGGCACGGTTGAAGACGATGGCACGTGAGCTGGACGTGCCCTGGTCGAGCGCGAGGAGGTATTCCATAAGACAGATTCAGTAAGCCGCCGGGGCAGCGTGAACTGGCCCGGCGGTGGGTGAAACGGAAGCAGGCATGGTAGCCCGCCGGTCGAGGGTGAGTCGATCCGGCGGAGACCTAAATTAACGAACCTTGCCTTCCTTCCAGGCGGCCAGCAGCTTGTCGTAGGCCACCGTCTCGCCCTTCGGACGCTCGTTGTCGAGCTTCTTCCACGGGGCGTGCTCAGTCGACAGCCACTTGGACGGATCGCTTTCCGGGTTCAGCTTGGGCGCGCAGTTCTTCATGCCGGCGCGCTGCAGGCGACCCATTACCTGGTCCATTTCCTTGGCCAGGTTGTCCATGGCGGCTTGCGGGGTCTTCTCCGCGGTCACGGCCGTGGCAACGTTCTTCCACCAGAGCTGGGCCAGCTTCGGATAGTCGGGCACGTTGTTGCCGGTCGGCGTCCAGGCCACGCGGGCCGGGCTGCGGTAGAACTCGATCAGGCCGCCGTACTTGGCTGCGTTCTTGGTGAAGTAGTCGCTGTGGATGTCGGAGTCACGAATGAAGGTGAGGCCGGTGATCGACTTCTTGAGCGACACGGTTTTCGACGTGACGAACTGGGCATACAGCCACGCAGCCGAGCGGCGCTCGAACGGGGTGGACTTGAAGAACGTCCACGAGCCGACGTCCTGGTAGCCGTTCTGCATGCCGTCCTTCCAGTACGGGCCGTGCGGCGACGGCGCCATGCGCCACTTGGGCGAGCCATCCGCGTTCACGACCGGGCCCGGCTTGGTCATCGGCGCGGTGAAGGCGCTGTACCAGAACACCTGCTGGGCGATGTGGCCTTGTGCGGGCACCGGACCGGCTTCGTTGAAGGTCATGCCGGTCGCCTCGGGCGGGGCGTACTTCTTCATCCAGTCGATGTACTTGGTGAGGGCGTACACGGCAGCCGGGCTGTTGGTGGCACCGCCACGCGACATCGAGGCGCCCACCGGTGCGCAGCCTTCCACGCGGATGCCCCATTCGTCGACGGGCAGGCCGTTCGGGATGCCCTTGTCGGCGGAGCCGGCCATCGACAGCCACGCATCGGTAAAGCGCCAGCCCAGCGACGGATCCTTCTTGCCGTAATCCATGTGGCCGTAGACGCGCTTGCCGTCCAGTTCCTTCACGTCGTTCGTGAAGAAGTTGGCGATGTCTTCATAGGCCGTCCAGTTGACGGGCACGCCCAGGTCGTAGCCGTACTTGGCTTTGAACTTCTCCTGCAAGTCCTTGCGGGCGAACCAGTCGGCGCGGAACCAGTACAGGTTGGCGAACTGCTGGTCGGGCAGCTGATACAACTTGCCGTCCGATGCCGTGGTGAAGCTCGTGCCGATGAAATCTTTCAGGTCCAGGCCCGGGTTGGTGAACTCCTTGCCTTCACCGGCCATGTAGTCCGACAGCGGCATCACGACGCCGTAGCGGTAGTGCGTGCCGATCAGGTCGGAGTCGGAGATCCAGCCGTCATAGATGCTCTTGCCGGATTGCATCGAGGTCTGCAGTTTTTCGACGACATCGCCTTCCTGCATGATGTCGTGCTTGACCTTGATGCCGGTGATCTCTTCGAAGGCCTTGGCCAGCGTCTTCGATTCATAGGCGTGCACGTCGAGCGTTTCCGACACGACGTGGATCTCGGTCACGCCCTTGGCCTTGAGCTTGGCCGCGGCGTCGATGAACCACTTCATTTCCGCCATCTGCTTGTCTTGCGACAGCGTGCTGGGCTGGAATTCGCTGCTGACCCACTTCTTGGCTTCGGCTTCGCCGGCGTGTGCTGCGCCGACCGCCAGGGCGCTTGCCAGTGCAATGGCACTGAACTGAAGCGTCATGCGCCAGGATGTTTTCATTGGTATCTCCTCGTGCTTGTTGGCTTGTTGTTCTCCCCGCAGCGAAAACATCCGGCATTCCGACGCGGGGAGCGTGATGGAATGCCTGTGCCCGTACGTCATTTGGGCGTGGAAGCGTCAACCCGTACTGACGCCTCCGGACCTACGAAACCGATTGCGCGTCAACCGCGCCACATGATCAGGACCAGCACCACCATCGAGGCGATGAAGCCGCCCCAGGCACCGGTCTCTTCTGACGTGAGTCCGACCCATGCCAGGTTGATATAGGCGGCGGTCAGCAACCCGATGAAGAGGCGGTCGCCGCGCGTGGTGGCAATCGGCAGGAAGCCCTTGCGCTCCACGGTCGGGCGGGTCACTTCCCACACCGTCATGCTGGCCAGCATCAACGCGATGCAGGCAAAGAAAGTCGCCACTTCGGGCGTCCAGGCCATCCAGCTGAACATGGCTGTGTCTCCTGTTCTTCTCGTTCTTTAGACGCGGCCCATCGCGAAGCCCTTCGCGATGTAGTTCCGCACAAACCAGATCACCAGCGCGCCGGGAATGATCGTCAGCACACCGGCTGCGGCCAGCACGCCCCAGTCCATGCCCGAAGCCGATACCGTGCGCGTCATCACCGCCGTGATGGGTTTGGCATCGACCGAGGTGAGCGTGCGCGCGAGCAGCAGCTCCACCCAGCTGAACATGAAGCAGAAGAACGCTGTCACGCCCACGCCCGCCTTGATCAGCGGCAGGAAGATCTTCAGGAAGAACGCGGGGAAGCTGTAGCCGTCGATGTAGGCCGTCTCGTCAATCTCGCGCGGGATGCCGGACATGAAGCCTTCCAGAATCCACACCGCCAGCGGCACGTTGAACAGCATGTGCGCCAGCGCCACGCCCAGGTGCGTATCCATCAGGCCGACCGTCGAATACAGCTGGAAGAACGGCAGCAGGAACACTGCGGGCGGCGTCATCCGGTTGGTCAACAGCCAGAAGAACATGTGCTTGTCGCCGAGGAAGCGGTAGCGCGAGAAGGCGTAGGCCGCCGGCAGCGCCACCACGGTCGACAGCACCGTGTTCATCGTCACGTAGATGATGGAGTTGATGTAACCCCAGTACCAAGACGGATCAGTGAAGATGATCTTGTAGTTGTCGAACGTGACGAGCTTCGGCCAGATCGAGAAGCCGGCCAGCGTCTCCTCGTTGGTCTTGAGCGACATGCTCAGCATCCAGTACAGCGGCAGCACGGCAAACGCCACGTAGATGACGAGCGTGATCGCGCGGGCGATCTTGCGCTGCTGCTCGTTGTTCTTGCTTTTCGGACTAGGCATGGTCGTCTCCCACTGCCGTGCTGGCACTGCCCATGCGCTGCATCCAGTTGTAGAGGACGAAGCAGAACAGCAGGATGATGAGGAAGTACACGATCGAGAACGCTGCCGCCGGGCCCAGATCGAACTGGCCGACTGCCTTCTGCGTCAGGTACTGCGACAGGAAGGTCGTGGCGTTGCCAGGGCCGCCGCCGGTGAGCACGAACGGCTCGGTGTAGATCATGAAGCTGTCCATGAAGCGCAGCAGCACGCCGATCATCAGCACGCCGCGCATCTTCGGCAGCTGGATGTAGCGGAACACGGCCAGGCGGCTCGCGCCGTCAATCTCGGCGGCCTGGTAGAACGCATCCGGGATCGAGCGCAGGCCGGCATACGCCAGCAGCGCCACCAGCGGCGTCCAGTGCCACACGTCCATGATAAGCACGGTGATCCACGCGTCGAACGAGTGCGACGTGTAGTTGTAGTCGATGCCCATCTGGTTGAGCCAGTAGCCGGCCAGACCGATGTCCGAGCGCCCGAAGATCTGCCAGATCGTGCCGACCACGTTCCAGGGAATCAGCAGCGGCATCGCCAGCACCACCAGCGCCGCCGACGCTTTCCAGCCCTTGGACGGCATCGCCAACGCCAGGCCGATGCCCAGCGGAATCTCTACCGCCAGCACGCACAGCGAGAAGATCAGCTGGCGGGTGAGGGCGTCCTGCAGGTCGCCATCACGCAGGATCTGGCGGAACCAGTCCACGCCCACGAACACGTGCTGCTCGGGGCTGATGATGTCCTGCACCGAGTAGTTCACCACTGTCATCAGCGGCAGGATGGCGGAGAACGCCACACACAGAAACACCGGCAGGATCAGGAACCACGCCTTGTTGTTGAGCGGCTTGTTCATCGGCCGATCCTCTCGTCATCGGAGTAATACAGCGTCTGCGGCGCATCGAGGCGCAGCCACACGCGCGATTCGGTCACGCTCACTTCGTTGGGCAGCTTCGCCTTGATGGGCAGGCCGACCGTACCGTCGCCATTGCCGCCCAGACTGGCCGTCAACAACTGGTGCGTACCCAGCTGCTGCACCTGGTGCACATCCGCCGCCACCGTGCCAACTTCGCCCGGCGTGGCCAGTTGCACAAACTCCGGACGAATACCGAGCTTGAGCGAACCGTTTGCGTTCTTGAGCGTGGAAAGCGTGTCTCGGCCCACGGACAGGCGCTGACCGCCCAACGCAATCACGTCACCATCCACCGTTACCGGATAGAGGTTCATGCCCGGGCTGCCGATGAAGTAGCCGACGAAGGTGTGGTCCGGCCGCTCGAACAGCGCTTCCGGCCCGCCTTGCTGCACCACTTTGCCTTCGGTCATGACGACCACCTCGTCGGCAAAGGTCAGCGCTTCCACCTGATCGTGTGTCACGTAGATCAGCGTGAGCTTCAGTTGCTGGTGAATCTTCTTGAGCTGGCGGCGCAGTTGCCACTTCAGGTGCGGATCAATGACGGTGAGCGGCTCATCGAACAGGATGGCCGCCACGTCCTTGCGCACCAGGCCACGGCCCAGCGAGATCTTCTGCTTGGCATCCGCCGCCAGGCCCGAGGCGCGGCGCTTGAGCGCGTGCTGCAGCTCGAGGATCTCGGCCACTTCCTCCACGCGCTTCTTCACCTCGGCTTCGGGCGTCTTGCGGTTGCGCAGCGGGAAGGCGAGATTGTCGAACACGGTCATCGTGTCGTAGATGACCGGGAACTGGAACACCTGCGCGATGTTGCGCTCGCGCGGGCTGGCGTGCGTGACGTCCTGGCCGTCAAACAGCACTTGGCCTTCCGACGGCACCAGCAGCCCCGAGATGATGTTCAGCAGCGTGGACTTGCCACAGCCCGACGGGCCCAGCAGTGCATACGCACCGCCGTCGCGCCACGTCATGTTCATCGGCTGCAGCGCGTAGTCAGACAGGCTTTGCGGGTTGGGGTGATAGCTGTGCCCCAGGTTGCGGAATTCAATGCGCGCCATGTGCGCCTCCCTGCTTGGGCGCGCTCACCAGCTTGCCCGCGTCATCGAACAGGAACAGTTCAGCCGGATCGACGAAGACATCCAGCGCCGAGCCCATCTCGAACTCGTGCACGCCCGGCAGCTGGGCAACCAGGCCGATGCTGTTCGATTGGCCGGCGGCATGCGCGCGCACGTGCAGATACGTTTCGGAACCCGACAACTCGGCCAGTTCCACCGTGCCCGGCAGGGCGACGGCGCCACCGTTGCGCGGCGCCAGTCGGATGTGGCTCGGGCGCAGGCCAATGCGGCAGCGCGTGCCGGCCGCCATCGGCAACGGGCGCGTCCAGGGCACGTCGATACCTTGCGGCAAGCGGATGTGGTTGCCTTCCGCCACGGTGGCATCCAGCACATTCATCGGCGGGTCGTTGAAGATGGCCGCCGCGTTGACCGACACCGGCACTTCATACATGTCGAGCGTCGGGCCCGACTGCAGCACGCGGCCTTCATGCATGACGACGGTGTGACCGCCCAGCAGCAGCGCTTCCTGCGGCTCGGTGGTGGCGTACACCACGGTCGTACCGCCATCGGCAAACAGCGAGGCCAGTTCGGCGCGCAGTTCTTCGCGCAGCTTGTAGTCGAGGTTGACCAGCGGTTCGTCCAGCAGCACCAGCGGCGCACGCTTGACCAGCGCCCGTGCCAGCGCGCAACGCTGCTGCTGGCCGCCCGACAGCTCGGCCGGCAGCCGCTGCAGCAGGTGTTCGATGTACAGCTTGGCGGCCACAGCACGCACGCGCGTATCGATCTCGCCCTTGTTGGTGCCCTGCAGGCGCAGCGGCGACGCGATGTTGTCGAACACCGTCATCGCCGGGTAGTTGATGAATTGCTGGTACACCATCGCCAGATTGCGATCGCGTACACCGACGCCCGTCACGTCCTTGCCATCGACCAGCACGCGGCCGGTGGTCGGCCGGTCCAGCCCAGCCATGATGCGCATCAGCGTGGTCTTGCCGGCTTGCGTCGGCCCGAGCAGCACGTTGATCGCGCCGGGCGCCAGCCGCAGGCTGGTCGGGTACAGATGTGTCTGCGCCCCGACCATGGCCGTAACCTGGTCCAGTTCCAGAATCAATTGTGTCTCCCGTCTTTGTACTTCTCTACAGCTTGATCTTTCGGGCCCCCCGGCCCGTGTGCTGCTTTGTCGCCGACCTCTGGGGATCAGGGGGCTTGCTCTGCGGCCGGGGCGGCTTCGTTGTCCGGCAGATGCCGCATCAGCCAGCCCTCCAGCCGGCTGCGATCGGCATCGCTCGCATGCAACCCCAGCTTGGTCCGCCGCCACAGGATGTCCTGCGCCGTGCGGGCCCATTCGTGTTCAACCAGGTAGCGGATTTCCGCTTCATACAGGCCGGGCGTCACCTCCGTGCCCAGGTCTTCCAGACGTGCGGCGCCGGCCAGCAGCGTGTTCACGCGGGTGCCGTACTGGTGCGCATAGCGCGTGGCCAGCGTGGACGGCAGCCAAGGCAAACGTTTTTGCAGGCGCGTCACAAAATCGTCGAAGGTGTATTCGGCGACGAGTTGGCCCGGGGCCTCCAGGTCCCCACCGGGCAAGGATGCGGTAGCCGTCCACGACGGCTTGCCGGCTGCGGGCAGATGCGGAGCCAACTGGTCCAGCGCTTCTTCGGCCAGCTTGCGGTAGGTCGTGATCTTGCCGCCCCAGACGTTGATGAGCGGGGCGCTGTTGCCATCGGCGCCGGTCTCGCACTCGACCAGATAGTCGCGCGTGATGGCCGAGGCGTTGGCGGCGCTGTCATCCAGCAGCGGGCGCACGCCCGAGTACGTCCACACCACATCGGCCGGCGTGAGCTGCTGCTCAAAATAACGGCTCGCCATCTCGCACAGGTACTGGATTTCTCTGGCGTCGATGGCCACCTGGTCCACCGAGCCCTTGTATTCCAGGTCGGTCGTGCCGATCAGCGTGAAATCGTTCTGGTACGGGATCGCAAACACGATCCGCCCGTCCGGGTTCTGGAAGATATAGGCGAACGGGTGGTCGAACATCCGCCGCACCACGATATGGCTGCCCTTGATCAGGCGCAGGCCACGCGTGCTCGGCAGCGCGTGCGCGGAGCGGGCAAAGTCCGCCGCCCACGGTCCGGCCGCATTGACGATGGCCTTGGCGCGCACCGAGCGGATACCGTTCGGGCCCGCCAGCGAGGCATGCCAGCCATCAGCGCGGCGCTCGGCGTTCAGGCAGCGCGTGCGGGTGAGGATGTGCGCGCCGCGGTCGGCCGCATCGCGGGCGTTGAGCACCACCAGGCGGGCGTCGTCCACCCAGCCGTCGGAGTAGACGAAGCCACGCGTGTAGCCTGGCTTGAGCGGCTTGCCGGCCGGATGTCGCCCAAGCTTGATCGATTCCGAACCCGGCAGAAAGCGCCGGCGCGCCAGGTGGTCATATAAGAAGAGGCCCGCGCGGATCATCCACGCCGGACGCTGCGCTGCATCGTGCGGCATCACGAAGCGCAGCGGCCACATGATGTGCGGCGCCATGCGCAGCAGCACCTCGCGCTCCTGCAGCGCCTTGCGCACGAGGCTGAATTCGTAATATTCGAGGTAGCGCAGCCCGCCGTGGATCAGCTTGGTCGAGGCCGAAGAGGTGTGCTGGGCCAGATCGTCCTTTTCACACAAGACGACCGACAGGCCACGGCCCACAGCGTCACGCGCGATACCCACGCCGTTGATGCCGCCTCCGACCACCAGCAGATCACAGTCCAGATGCGAAGCGTCAGAGAGTTGCATGGGTTGGAATCTGTTGATTTACGCGCCAATGTTTGCGAATTCTTGCGAATGGTGACGCGTTCGCGGATAGTGTAGTGAAAGGCGAAAATAAAGCAACATAGGGAATCGCCTGATCCGCTCACATATGTTCGTTTGTGTTCATTTGATGCATTGATGCTGCCCCGACACCGCCAGATCCTTGAGTACGTCCGCCAGCACGGCGATGCTTCCGTCGATGCGCTTGCCCGCGTGCTCGGCGTCACCACCCAGACCATCCGCCGCGACATCCGCCAGCTCGAAGACGAGCGCCTGCTCGCGCGCTATCACGGTGGCGTCGGTCTGCCGTCGTCGGTCGAGAACATCGACTACGACCAGCGCCAGGTTCTGCATATCGATGCCAAGCGCAGCATTGCCGAAGCCGTCGCCCGCCATGTCGAGCCTGGCCGTTCGCTCATCATCAATATCGGAACGACCACCGAAGAGATCTCCAAGGCGCTCGTTGGCCAGAACGGGCCGCGGGGTTTGCGCGTCATCACCAACAACCTGAACGTCGCCTCCATCCTGTCGGGCAGCCCGGATGCGGAAGTCATCGTCGCCGGGGGCCTCGTGCGCAACCGCGACCGCGGCATCGTCGGCGAGGCCACGATCGACTTCATGAAGCAGTTCCGGGTCGACATCGGCATCATCGGCGTCTCCAGCATCGACGAAGACGGCACGCTGCTCGATTACGACTACCGTGAGGTGCGCGTCGCCCAGGCCATCATCGAGCAGTCGCGCGAGGTCTGGCTCGCCGCCGATCACTCCAAGTTCGGTCGCCGCGCCGTGGTGCGCCTCGGTCACATTTCGCAGATCGACAAGTTCTTCACCGACGTGCCGGTGCCCGAGCCGATGGCGGAAGTCTTCCGCGCCGCTGAGGTCGACGTCGTCGTCGCCAGCGAGGCCGGGCAAGCCTGAGCGTCTCGCGCGTTCTTGATCTGACGTATCGCTCAGTCTTGTCCCCGTCGACTACAGTGAAATGACAGGGCGCGCACCTCGTGTGCCCAATGCCATCCACATGACAGTCACCTTGAGGGGTGTCGTGAGCGAGCACTCACAAGCGGCAATCCTTTCGATCTTCGCGGGCATCGTCGTCGAGCACGTCGCAGCTTTGCGCGGTGCCCTGGTCAAACTGGCGGCGCGCAGGCCCAGCGACGAGGATCTCCATCAATTTCGTGTCACCCTGCGCCGGCTGCGTTCGGCCTGGGTGACCTTCGGCCCCGTCCTGCCCGAGGCTTTCGCGGCCGAATGGAAACCGCGCCTACGGGCGCTGGCGGCATCCACGGGCCCCGTGCGCGAGTGGGATGTCCTTCTGTCGGATTGGCTTCCGACCGTTCAGCAGTCACTGGCCGAGGAGGATGAGGTTGGGCGCGCATGGCTTACCGCGGCGATTACCAAGGCCAAGGCCGCCCGCAGCCGATCTTGGCGATCGCTGCGAGCGGATTTAGCGTCACCTGATGTGTTGAACACGCTTGCTGATCTGGAAATGGCCGTCCTGCCATTCCGGTTAGCCGTCGAGGCGGGCCCACACGCAGAGTTCGCCCGTGATCAGGCGCGGGTACTCAGAAAGAAGCTCATCGATCGGGGGCGCGGCCCGAAGCAGGCGTCGCCCGCGCGCTTGCACCGGGCCCGCATCACCGCGAAGCAGTGGCGCTATCTCTATGAGGCGTTCTACTTGGCGCTTGGCGCGCAAGCCCCCAAACGCTGCCATGCACATCTACGCAAGCTGCAAGACGCCCTTGGCGAGGTGCATGACGCGGCGATCTCTCTGGAGCGTGCTGCCGGGGTAGTAAAGGATGTGCCACCAGCCTCCATCGTGAGCGCGTTTCACAAGCGCGCCCGCGTTGCCCGAAAGCGTGCGGCTCGGCAATTGCGCTGGATACGCGAACACCCAGCGGTCTAGCCTCTCAAAAAGTGCAGAAAGACCCTACAAAAAGAAAGGGCTTGCACAGTTCGGAAAACCTGCC